>NZ_JBVHQD010000016.1:0-243417 GCF_055567595.1 Streptomyces sp. NPDC026515 | reverse complement strand
CTGGTCGAGCTGTTCGGTCTCGCCCGCGAGCTGAACATCGACGCCGAGGGCATCGACATGGGCCCCTCGCCCACGGACGCCGCCCTCGCCGCCGACCTGGCGCTGCCGATCGAGGAGCTGGAGCTCACGGTCCGCTCCTACAACTGCCTCAAGCGTGAGGGCATCCACTCCGTGGGTGAGCTCGTCGCCCGCTCCGAGGCCGACCTCCTGGACATCCGCAACTTCGGTGCGAAGTCCATCGACGAGGTCAAGGCGAAGCTGGCCGGCATGGGCCTGGCCCTCAAGGACAGCCCGCCCGGATTCGACCCCACGGCCGCTGCCGACGCCTTCGGCGCCGACGACGACGCGGACGCGGGTTTCGTGGAGACCGAGCAGTACTGATCGGTCGTATGCCGGTGGGCATCCGCTCACCGGGTTCCTGACCCCGGTACCTGACACGGCCGGGGCAGACACACAGGAGAAGAACCATGCCGAAGCCCACCAAGGGTGCCCGTCTGGGCGGCAGTGCCGCGCACGAGAAGCTGCTCCTCGCGAACCTCGCGAAGTCGCTGTTCGAGCACGGCCGTATCACCACCACCGAGGCGAAGGCCCGCCGTCTGCGGCCGTACGCCGAGCGTCTGGTCACCAAGGCGAAGAAGGGCGACCTTCACAACCGCCGCCAGGTGCTCCAGGTCATCACGGACAAGAGCATCGTGCACACGCTCTTCACCGAGATCGGCCCGCGGTACGAGAACCGTCCGGGTGGCTACACCCGTATCACCAAGATCGGTAACCGTCGTGGCGACAACGCGCCCATGGCTGTCATCGAGCTGGTCGAGGCGCTGACGGTCGCGCAGCAGGCGACGGGCGAGGCCGAGGCCGCCACCAAGCGTTCCGCCAAGGACGCCGAGGTCAAGGCCGAGGAGACCAAGGTCGAGGAGACCGAGGTCGTCGAGGACGCCAAGGCCGACGAGACCGAGGAGTCGAAGGAGGCGTAAGGCTGTCCTTCGGCTGCCGGTCCGTTGCGGCTGGTCGCGCAGTTCCCCGCGCCCCTCTGGGGCGCACTGGTGGGCCCGTTCCTTTCGGGGGGCGGGCCCGCTGCTGTGTTCCTGAGAGGATTCTTCCGTGAGTGACGAAGTTCAGCCCGGCCATGTCCGTGTCCGCCTCGACCTGTCCTACGACGGAACCCAGTTCCACGGGTGGGCCAAGCAGGCCGGCGGGAAGCGGACCGTGCAGGGGGAGATCGAGGACGCGCTGCGGACCGTGACTCGGTCGGGGGAGACGACCTACGAGCTGACCGTCGCCGGGCGCACCGATGCCGGGGTGCACGCCCGCGGCCAGGTGGCGCACGTCGATCTGCCCGGAGAACTGTGGGCGGAGCAGCGGGAGAAGCTGCTCAAGCGGCTGGCCGGACGTCTGTCCAAGGACGTACGGGTGTGGTCGCTCACGGAGGCGCCCAGCGGTTTCAACGCCCGGTTCTCCGCGGTCTGGCGCCGGTACGCGTACCGGGTCACCGACCACCCGGGCGGAGTGGACCCGCTGCTGCGCAACCACGTCCTGTGGCACGACTGGCCGCTGGACGTCGACGCCATGAACGAGGCGGCCGGCCGGCTGCTGGGGGAGCACGACTTCGCCGCCTACTGCAAGCGCAGGGAGGGGGCCACCACCATCCGGACGCTCCAGGAGCTGAGCCTTCGGCGGGACAGCGAGGGGATCATCACGGCCACCGTGCGGGCCGACGCCTTCTGCCACAACATGGTGCGGTCGCTGATCGGAGCGCTGCTCTTCGTGGGGGACGGCCACCGCGGGCCGGAGTGGCCGGGGAAGGTACTGGCCGCGGGGGTCAGGGACTCGGCCGTCCACGTCGTACGACCGCACGGGCTGACCCTGGAGGAGGTCGGCTATCCGGCGGACGAACTGCTGGCGGCGCGGAACAAGGAAGCGCGGAACCGGCGGTTCCTGCCCGGAACTGCCGGTTGTGAAACGTGTTAAATGAGTGCGCCCTTCAAGGAAATATTGGATGACAAGCGGACCTTTCGGACGTAAGGCTCCACAAACCCCTTACGTCGTTCACACTCCTTAGATATATTCACGAATCTGACCCCTTTGTTCGAAGGGGTTTTTTGGGGTGGGGATGTATCGGGCCTAAGGCCCGGAGGGTGGGAATGTCATCCATTGACTCTGCCCGCATGTCCGAAGCGGCCGGCGCCGGGGGGCGCCGGTCCGCTCGGCACGGAGGAAGGCGTGGCGCCGACCGGGCGTCGATGGGGCTGTTGCCCGCGCCGCCCTCGCATGCGGAGAAGTATGCGTACGTCAAACGGCGGCTGTGGGTGCTGACGATCGCCTCGATCGTCAGCTTCGGATGCCTGACGGTCAGTCAGGTGTCGCTGGCGAAGGCCAGTCCACTGATGTGGATCTTCGCGCCACCGCTGTTCTTCACGGTCGTCTACTACCTGATCTCGCTGCGGGTGAACGGCTTCACCCGGGGCTTCGACTTCGCGTACCACCAGAAACTGGTGCGCGAGTGGCGGCCCGTGGACTACCCCAGCGTCGACGTCTTCCTGCCGGTGTGCGGGGAGCCGATCGAGGTGCTGCACAACACCTGGACCCATGTGCGGCAGCTGGCCGACCGGTACCCCGGGGTGTGCGTACCCTTCGTCCTCGACGACGGCGCGAGCCCTGAACTGGCGGCCATGGCCCGGGACTTCGGCTTCCGCTACGGCACCCGGGAGAACCGTGGCTGGTTCAAGAAGGCGGGCAACCTGCACTTCGGGTTCGGGCAGTCGGACGGCAAGTACGTCCTCATCCTGGACGCCGACTTCACCCCGCGCTCCGACCTCCTGGAGGAGCTGCTGCCGTACCTGGAGGCGGACGACCGCATCGGGATCGTGCAGTCCCCGCAGTACTTCCGGGTCCTCGACTCGCAGAACTGGATCGAGCGCGGGGCCGGGGCGGTGCAGGAGCTGTTCTACCGGTCCGTGCAGGTGTCACGGCAGAACAGCGACGGGGCCATCTGCGTCGGCTCGTGCGCGATCTACCGGCGGGCGGCGCTGGACACCAACGGCGGTACGACGCTGATCGAGCACTCCGAGGACGTGCACACCGGGTTCGACCTGCGCGGGCTCGGCTGGGACCTCAGGTACGTGCCGGTCGCGCTCTCCACGGGCGTGTGCCCGGACGCGGCCGGCGCCTTCTTCAACCAGCAGTACCGCTGGTGCTCGGGCTCCATGTCACTGCTTGCGAGCAAGAAGTTCTGGGACGCGAAGATACGTTTCTCCAGCCGTCTCTGTTATCTGTCCGGCTTCTTCTACTACATCCACACGGCGCTGTTCACCTTCATCGCGCCCCTCGTGCCCATCATGCTGCTGGTGGCCAGCCCCGAGATGCTTCAGGTCCGGCATCTGGTCTGGGTGCTGCCCAGCATCGTCTACACGACTCTGATCTTCCCGATGTGGCACCGGTCGCCGTACCGGCTGGAGGCCTGGTCGGCCCGCATGATGTACGGCTGGGCACATGTCTTCGCGATCTGGGACATCCTGCGCAAGCAGCGGATGGGCTGGCAGCCGACCGGTTCCAAGAACGCGAAGAAGAACAAGACCCGCCGGTTCTGGCTGGGCCTGTGGATCTGGAGCGGCGGCACCGCCGTGGTCTGGGTCGGCGCCGCCGTGTACCGGCTGTTCACCGGCTACCCGCCGGACTTCGCCCTCGTCCTGTCCTCCGGGCTGTTCTACGCGCTCGTCGTCGCGCGTGCGCTGATCCAGCCGAAGGAGCACCACATGGGTGGTGAGCCCGCGTGATCCGCAAGACCCTCCTCCCGCTGTGTGTGGCGTTGATGTCCCTGGCGGGTGCCGCCGGCTGCGGTGTGCTCGGCGGCAGCGACGACCCCGCCGCCGAGGCCGCCCGGGAACCCGCCGGCAGCTCCTCCGCGGGGGCCGCCGGCGCCCGCCCGCGCTATGACGTGACACCCCTGCTGCACCCGCGGAAGGAGTACTTCGGGGTCGCCCTGAACGGCGCGCCCAGCTCCGTCGAGCCGGTCGACGCCTTCGCGAAGACCGTCGGCAAGAAACCGAACCTGGTCGGCTCCTATTCGTCGTGGGGCGACGGCTTCAACGCGAAGGGCGCCCAGAACGTCTTCGGCGACGGCGGTCTGCTGTACGTGTCGTGGGAGCCGTACAAGCCCGGCCTCGACAAGATCGCCGACGGTTCGCAGGACGCGTACATCAAGAAGTACGCGGCCAGTGTCCGCGAGACGAACGTGCCCGTCGCGATCAGTTTCGGCCACGAGATGAACGGCCACTGGTACCCGTGGGGCACCAAGGACACCACGCCCGAGACCTTCGTGAAGGCGTGGCGGCACGTCCACGACGTCTTCGAGGACGTGGGCGCCACCAACGTGATCTGGGTGTGGAGCCCGAACGTGGTCAACCCGGTGCCGTCGGTGAAGCTGAAGCCGTACTGGCCCGGCGACGCCTACGTCGACTGGGTCGGCATCGTCGGCTACTGGACGGCGACCGGCGCCCACACCTTCGACACGCTGTACGGCCCGACCCGGCGCCAGGTCTCCGAGTTCACCGACAAGCCCGTGCTCATCAGTGAGACCTCCTCGGAGCCCGGGGAGCGGCGGCGGGCCGACGTACGTGCGCTGCTCGGGGGCGTCGAGGCGGACGACGACGTCATCGGCTTCCTGTGGTTCAACATCCCCAAACGGGCCGACTGGCGCATCCAGAGCAGCCCGCTGGCCCTGGCCGAGTTCAAGCGGCTGATCGCTGACGACGCGTTCGGATTCGAGGTTCCCCGGTCATGACCACGCGGCAGCAGGATCCCTCCGGCGCCGGCCGGGCGGGTCCGGGCGGACAGGACTGGCAGCAGCAGTATCCGCCGCACTACGGCGAACAGCATCAAGGACAGGTGCCGCAGCAGGCCTACGGCGGTCAGAACCCCGGAAGCCAGGCCTACGGTGGTCCGGGTTACGGGGGCCAGCAGCAGGACGTCCACGGCGGGCGTCAGCCGTACGCGCGGCCGCCCTACCCGGAGGAGGACTCCGGGGCCGAGTACGCCGAGTACTACGTCCCGCACTACACGGTCCTCGAGTCCGAGCCGGAACCCGACCCCGAGCCCGATCCGGGATATGTGCTGCCCGAGGTCCCGGTGTCGGCGTGGTCGGTCGACAACAGCCGGTCGGCCTGGATCAGCCGGGGTGTCCTGGTACTGATCCTGCTGGTGCAGGTGGGGCTGTCGTACCGGCTGGACGGCAGCGCCTTCGCCCAGGAGGCGAAGTTCCTCACGGCCGACGGCCGGCTGTCGGGTCCGATCGCCGGGCTGGGCCTCGCCGGGGCCCGGACGCTGAGCCTGGCCTGGGCGCTCGGCGCGACGGCGCTGCTGTTCGGCGCGACCCGGCTGCTGTTCAACGTGCGGGCCGGGCTCGCGGCCGCCGCCGTGTACTCCGTGCTGGAGTCGACCGCCTTCACCGGCCGGTACGCCTCCCTGCACTCCCTGTCGCTGTTCCTGCTCGCCGCGGCCCTGTGGCTGCTGGCCAGGACCCGCCAGTCGAACCCCGCGGCGGTGCTGGTGGCGGTGCCCTTCGCGGCGCTGGCCCCGTTCGCCGCGTACTCGGCGGCGCTGTACCTGCCGACGCTGACCCTGCTCGCCGTGCTGACCGCCTACCGCTTCCGGGGGGCCGGCGCCTTCGCCCGGGGCGGGCTCTTCGCGGCGGCCACCGGTGCCCTGTGCTTCCTGGGCGTCCAGGTGGCCGGCATGCCGAGCGGCTGGAACGCCCACGCCACCGAAAGCGGGCGGCACCTGCTGGAGGAGAGCGCCAAGTGGGGCGGGGTGGTGCTGTTCGTCGCGGTCATCGGGGCCGTGGGCTTCGCCCGCCGTGCCCGGATGGGTGAGATGCCCTGGGCGGAGGGCTCCGCGCCGGGCGCGGTCCGGCGTTCCGCACTGGGGCTGACGATGTGTGCCACCGCCCTGCTCGCCCCCCTCTACCAGGCCTGGCTGGGCAACGGCAGTTCGCTGCACATCCACATCGGATTCGGTCTGCTCTTCGCGGTGCCGATGGCGGGCCTGGGCATCTCCCGGATGATGGGGGCCCACTTCCGGTATCCGCAGATCGGCATCATGGTCTACGTCGCCGCGCTGGTCATCGGCATGGCGCAGACCCGCGACCTGTACCGGCCGCCGGAC
Source organism: Streptomyces sp. NPDC026515 (assembly GCF_055567595.1). Taxonomy (NCBI): domain Bacteria; kingdom Bacillati; phylum Actinomycetota; class Actinomycetes; order Kitasatosporales; family Streptomycetaceae; genus Streptomyces; species Streptomyces sp. NPDC026515. Next base: position 237,255 of record NZ_JBVHQD010000016.1, on the reverse strand, counting down.
TCGGCGGCCATGATCGGCGCCCTGCGCGGGGTCGTGGACGACAAGGGCAGCTATCTGTCCGACGATCCGGAGATCTCCGCGTACTACCTGCACGCCCGCACCGACCCGGGGCAGTGGCACCAGGCGGGGCGGGGGACCGCCCTGGCCGCCGAGGTGAAGAAGGGCTACGACGCCATCGCGCTGCGGACCGCCTCCGTGCCCGCCGTGCTGCGCGGCAACGACGACTACCGGCTCGTGGCAGTGGTTCCGTCCGCCGGCGGGGACCACGGGCAGCAGCCCTACCGGATCTGGGTGAAGCGATGACGGCGTACACACCACCGGTTGACGAGAGGGCTGTCCCGGAATCCGCGGAGGGCACCCGGACCGGGCGCCGCCGGTCCGCCGACGCCGCCGGGCGGGGCTCCGCGTGGCTGGTCCTGCTGCTGCCCTCGCTGGTCGCCGCCGCCTGTGTGCTCCCGGGCCTCGGGGGGCGCCAGCTGTGGCGGGACGAGCACGCCACCTGGTGGGCGTCCACGCTGTCCTGGTACGACCTCGGGCGGCTGATCGACCACATCGACGTGGTCTTCACGCCGTACTACGCGGCCATGCACCTGTGGATCGCCGTCGCCGGGGACTCACCGGCGATGCTGCGGCTGCCGGGGGCCCTCGCCATGGCGGTCTCGGCCGGGCTGGTCGGGCTGCTGGGGCGCCGGATGTTCGCGGTGCGCACCGGGCTGCTGGCGGGGCTGCTGTTCGCGGTGGTCCCGGCGATCACCCGGTACGGGCAGGAGGCCCGGCCCTACGCGTTCGCGACCATGTTCGCGCTGCTGGCCACGCTGCTGCTGCTGCGCGCGCTGGACAAGCCGAGCCTGCTGGGCTGGACGCTGTACGGCCTCGCGATCGCGGGCACCGGTTTCAGCCACCTGGTGGCGATGTCGGTGCTAGCCGGGCACCTGTGGCTGGTCTGGCTGGCCCGGCGGCGGGGCGACCGCATCGCGCACTACGCCTTCACGGCCGCCGCCCTGCTGGGTCTGTCCATCACGTTCCCGATGGTGGCGCAGGGCACCGGGCAGAGCGGCCAGATCGCCTGGAACGTCACCACGGCCGACGATCTGATCCAGTTCCCCGGCACCCTGTTCGGGTCGTGGGTCACCGGCGGGACGGTGATGGCCCTCGGCGTGCTCGGTCTGCTGGCGGCCGGGCGGTACTCGGTGCTGCTCGCCGCCTGGGCCGTGCTGCCACCGGTCCTCACCTTCGTCACCGCCAACCAGCTGCACCTCTTCCTGCCGCGGTATCTGCTGTTCACCATCCCGGCCTGGACGCTGCTGGTCGCCGCCGCGCTCACCCGTCTCACCGGGCGGCTCGACCCGCAGGCCCGCCGGGGCACCGGGATCAAGGTGCTGAGCGGGGTGCTGGTCACGGCCGCGGCGGCCGGGTACGTGCTCGCGGCGTGGCCCGCCGTCGGCGACGCCAAGAAGGACCTGGCCGCCGAGCCGGACTACCGGGGCGCGGCGAACACGATCGTGGCCGGCGAGCGGTCCGGCGACGGCATGGTCTTCAACGGGGTGCTGTCGGAGCGCAGGGCCATGGCGTACGAGCTGCGGGACCGCCAGGCCCCGAAGGACGTGCTCATGGAGTGGACTCCGCAGCAGAACGGCTCGTACGGCGCGACCGAGTGCGACCGCCCGGCCCGCTGCCTGAAGGGCGTCGACCGGTTGTGGCTGGTCTCCACCGTCGCGGACGGACGTCCCCCGCTCACCGGCAAGGACGCGAAGACGGCCGCGGTGCTCGGCAAGGAGTTCAAGGCCACGCGCACGGTCCGGCTGAACCATGTCGTCGTCCAGGTCCTGGAACGCAAGTAGCCGCTCGCCCGGAGGAAGGAAGGAGGCCGCCGGATGCGGCTCACCGTCACAGGCACCGGCTACCTGGGTGCCACCCACGCCGCCTGCATGGCGGAGCTCGGGCACGAGGTGCTCGGTGTCGACGTGGACCCGGACAAGGTCGCCGCACTGCGGGCGGGCCGGGTGCCGTTCCACGAGCCGGGGCTGTCCGGGCTGATCGCCAGGCACACCGCGAGCGGGCGGCTGCGGTTCACCACCGACCACGCGGCGGCCGGGGCCTTCGGCGAGGTGCACTTCGTGTGCGTCGGCACCCCGCAGCGGCCCGGCTCCGAGGGCGCCGACCTGACCCACGTCGACGCGGCTTTCGCGGCGATCGCCGGGCACGCGGCGCCCGGGGCGCTGATCGTCGGCAAGTCGACCGTGCCGGTCGGGACGGCCGGGCGGCTGGCCGCGGCCTTCGACGCCGAGGTCGCCTGGAACCCGGAGTTCCTGCGGGAGGGGTTCGCCGTCGAGGACACCCTGCGGCCCGACCGGCTGGTGTTCGGGGTCCGGTCGGAGCGTGCTGAATCGATTCTGCGGGCGGTGTACGAGCCCGTCCTGGCTCTCGGCACCCCGCTGGTCGTCGCCGACTTCCCGACCGCCGAGCTGGTCAAGACGGCCGCCAACGCCTTCCTCGCCACCAAGATCTCTTTCATCAACGCGATGGCCGAGGTCTGTGAGGCGGCCGGCGGCGACGTCGGGGTCCTCGCCGAGGCGATCGGGCACGACGAGCGGATCGGCCGGAAGTTCCTGCGCGCGGGCGTCGGGTTCGGCGGCGGCTGCCTGCCCAAGGACATCCGCGCCTTCGCGCACCGCGCCGACGAACTCGGCGTCTCGCTCGCCTTCCTGCGCGAGGTGGACGCGATCAACATGCGCCGCCGTGACAAGGTTGTCGGACTGGCCCGGGAGCTCTGCGGGGGCACGGTGCTCGGGGCCCGCATCGCGGTGCTGGGCGCGGCCTTCAAGCCGGACTCGGACGACATCCGGGACTCGCCCGCGCTCAACGTGGCCGCCCGGCTGCGCCTGGAGGGCGCGGACGTCACGGTCTACGACCCCGAGGCGCTGGACAACGCCCGCAAGGCGTTCCCGCTCCTCGGCTACGCACTGTCGGCCGAGGAGGCGCTGTGCGGCGCCGGCCTCGTGCTGCATCTGACGGAGTGGCCGCAGTTCCGGGAGATCGACCCGGAGCACGCCGCCACGCTGGTCGCCCGGCCACTGGTCGTGGACGGGCGGGGGGTGCTCGACGCGGACCGCTGGACCGCGGCGGGCTGGCATTTCCGGGCGCTGGGCAGACCCGCGCCGGCTGCGGAGAGGCCCACCGCGGGCCTCCCGGGGGAGGGAAAGAGAACACCATGACGGAGCTCGACAGACGCCACGGCACACCGGTCACCGTGGTGATGCCGACCTACAACGAGGCGGCGAACCTGCCCCGGATGGCGGAGCTGGTCCTCGGCCTGCCGGTCGACGGGCTGCATCTGAAGATCGTCGACGACTCCAGCCCGGACGGCACCGGGCGGATCGCCGAGGAGCTCGCCGAGAAGTACAACGCCGACCGGCCCGCCGGGCGGCCGCGCATGAGCGTGCTGCACCGGACCGAGAAGGACGGCCTCGGCCGCGCCTACGTCGCGGGCATGACCGCGGCGCTGGCGGAGGGCGCCGCCTACGTCGTCCAGATGGACGCCGACGGCAGCCACCCCGCCGAGGCCATCGTGCGGATGATCGACGCGGCCGTGACCGAGGGGGCGGGCCTGGTCGTGGGCAGCCGCTACGTGACCGGCGGCTCGCTGGACGAGGAGTGGGGCAGGCACCGGGTACTGCTCTCCCGGTTCGCCAACCGGTACGCCCGTACCGTGCTCGGCACCGAGATCCGGGACATCACCGCCGGGTTCAACCTGTGGTCGGCGGACACCCTGCGCGACGTGGACCTGCGGACGCTGGACAGCGCGGGCTACAGCTTCCAGGTCGAGCTGAAGTTCAAGGCGGTCCGGTCCGGGCACCGCGCCGTGGAGATCCCGATCCGCTTCGAGGAGCGCACCGAGGGCGAGTCCAAGATGAACCTCGCCACCCAGATCGAGTCCGCGGTGATGCCGCTGCGGCTGCGGCTGCGCCACCGGCAGAGCCGAACGGGACGGTGAGCGGGCGGCACGCGGTCCCCTCGCGGTGGGGGAGCCTGTACCGCGAGGTGGCGAAGTTCGGTCTGGTGGGGCTCACCGGATTCGTGGTGAACCTGGCGGCCTTCAACCTGATCAGGGCCGCCGTCCACTGGCAGCCGGTGCGCGCGAGCGTGATCGCGACAGCCTGTGCCGTACTGGGCAACTACGTGGGCCTGCGCTACTTCGCCTACCGGGACCAGGACCGGGACGACGGCGGCGGCCGGAAGGAGCTGGGCCTGTTCCTCTTCTTCAGCGCGGTCGGCCTGGTCATCGAGAACGGGGTGCTCTACGCGACCACCTACGGGCTCGGCTGGCAGAGCACGCTCTCCTACAACGTCAGCAAGTTCCTCGGTATCGGCATCGCCACGCTGTTCCGTTTCTGGTCCTACCGCACCTGGGTCTTCAGGACCGCCGAGGCCACCCCGCCGCGCACGGTAGCGCGCGGCGGGCCCCAGGAGCCCGTGCTCCAGGCCACCTGGGAGCGGACCTGACCGGACGACGTGTCCGAGATCACTGGCCGGCGTCGGCCGCGGCGGAGGCCTGGGCCTCGCCGCGCCTGCGGATCTGCCGGAAGGTGAACTCGGCCAGGTCGTCGCCGGTCTGGAAGACCTTGGTGTCCTTGGTGGTGACGTCCTTGCCGCTGAGGAATCCGGCGGTGGTGAAGTAGGCGTACCGGCCGTAGGAGTTCGTCGTCGTACGGCAGACGCCCGAGGCGCAGAAGGTCTTGGCGCCGGAGCCGGCCAGCGCGGTGACGAAGCCCTTCTTGTCGGCCTCGGTCTTGGCCTTGGCCGCCTGTGCCTCGGTGTCGAAGACCGCCACGCCGACCGTGACCGCGACGCCGTCCTTGAAGTAGGTGACGCGCAGCAGCTGAGTGCAGTCGTTCTTGGTGAGGACGTTCGGGAGGGTGCCCTTGGCGGCCGTGCCGCACTTCTTGGTCTCGGCCGTGGCGCCCTTCTTGTAGACCGTCTCGCCCATGGTCAGCTGGGTGCCCGGGAAGAGGGTCTCGGCGCTGAGCGGCGCCGTGTCCTGCTTCGCGCTGGATATGAAGTCCTCGGGATCCAGCGGCGGCGGCGCACTGGTCGGCGCGAAGGACGGCGCGGAGGCCGCCGACTCGCTCGGCAGCGAGGCGGTCGCGGGCAGGTTGCTGGGCGTGCCGGAGGCCTTGTTGTCGCCGTTGGCGGACACCACGGCCATGGCGACGGCGGTGCCGATCGCCAGAGTGGCGACCACGCCGCCGCCGATGAACAGCACTCTGCGCCGTTTGTTGCGCGTCTCCGAGGCCTCGGCGAGCGCGGCCCAGTCCGGAGTCTGGTCGGCGCCGCCGCTCCAGGGCTGCTGTGACTGCGGTTTCCAGGGATCCCACTGGGACTGGGGTCCCCCCTGCCCATAGCTCATGGGGCGCATCTTAGACGGGGGTCGAGGGGTACCGGTGCGACAGTACGAAGGGTGATAGTGGACCTTTGGTGCACGGTGGAGCATCCCGGTGCCGCCACGCGGCGCCGATGTGTGCGCGAGCTCGTTTTGACCCGTCCGGGGGCGCCCCGGTACGCTGACTCTTCGTTGTGTATTGGCTTGCTCATTCTCACGGGACGGGCCCTTACACCGGTCCACCGGGCCGATGACCAGCAATCCCACGTACGCGGTATGCGTCGCCGCAGTGGCTCAGGCTGTCGTGATCGTTTCGGTGACCTGTTCAGGACCATTCACTCGAAGCGAAGGCTACGAACCGTGCGTACGTACAGCCCCAAGCCCGGCGATGTGACGCGCCAGTGGCACGTCATCGACGCTCAGGACATCGTCCTGGGTCGTCTCGCCACCACCGCCGCGTCCCTTCTGCGGGGCAAGCACAAGCCGATCTACGCTCCTCACGTCGACACCGGTGACTTCGTCATCATCGTCAACGCCGACAAGGTGCACCTGTCCGGCAACAAGCGGACCCAGAAGATGGCGTACCGCCACTCCGGGTACCCGGGTGGTCTGCGCTCCGTCCGCTACGACGAGCTGCTGGACAAGAACCCCGAGAAGGCCATCGAGAAGGCCGTCAAGGGCATGCTCCCCAAGAACACCCTGGGCCGTCAGATGCTCTCCAAGCTGAAGGTCTACCGAGGCGAGAACCACCCGCACGCTGCGCAGCAGCCGGTTCCGTTCGAGATCACCCAGGTCGCGCAGTAAGTCCGGCCACCCCCTAAGACTGAAGAGAATCTGAGGAGCATCGTGGCCGAGACCACTGCCGAGCAGCCGCTCGAAGAGATCGACATCGACAGCTACACCACGGAGACGGACGTCCCCGTCGAGGGCGAGTACACCTCCGAGTCCCTCGCCTCCCGCTTCGGCGACCCGCAGCCGGCCGCCGGCCTGGGCCGTCGCAAGAACGCCATCGCCCGCGTCCGGATCGTCCCGGGCACCGGCAAGTGGAAGATCAACGGTCGCACCCTTGAGGACTACTTCCCCAACAAGGTGCACCAGCAGGAAGTCAACGAGCCCTTCAAGGTGCTGGAGCTCGAGGGCCGCTACGACGTCGTCGCCCGCATCGCCGGTGGCGGTGTCTCCGGTCAGGCCGGTGCGCTCCGTCTCGGTGTCGCCCGCGCGCTGAACGAGGCCGACGTCGACAACAACCGCGGCCCGCTCAAGAAGGCCGGCTTCCTCAAGCGCGACGACCGTGCGGTCGAGCGCAAGAAGGCCGGTCTCAAGAAGGCCCGCAAGGCTCCGCAGTACAGCAAGCGTTAATCGCTCGCTGCCTGCCCGTACGCACGTCCGAGCCGGACCCTGGGGATCCGGGTTCTGGCTCGACGCGTACTCCGAACGCCCCGGCGGCACGCCACATGTGCCACCGGGGCGTTCGTTTATCCCGGTCAAGGGCGTATAACGACACAAGACGCTCAAAGGCTGGTGTGATCGCATGACTAAGCGCCTGCCATCATTTCCTGGCAGCAAGGACGCTTCTTCAGGAGGACAAGTGGGACGACTCTTCGGCACGGACGGCGTGCGCGGCGTCGCCAACGCGGACCTGACCGCCGAGATGGCGCTCGGGCTGTCGGTCGCGGCGGCGCACGTGCTGGCCGAGGCGGGCACCTTCGAGGGCCACCGGCCGAAGGCGGTCGTCGGACGGGACCCGCGCGCGTCCGGGGAGTTCCTGGAGGCTGCCGTGGTCGCGGGCCTGGCCAGCGCCGGTGTGGACGTGCTGAAGGTGGGTGTCCTCCCGACGCCCGCCGTGGCCCACCTGACCGGCGCACTCGGCGCGGACCTCGGTGTCATGCTCTCCGCCAGCCACAACGCCATGCCCGACAACGGCATCAAGTTCTTCGCCCGGGGCGGCCACAAGCTCGCCGACGAGCTGGAGGACCGGATCGAGGCGGTCTACGAGTCCCACCGGCACGGCGAGCCCTGGGAGCGGCCCACCGGCTCGGGCGTCGGCCGGGTGCGGTCCTACGACGAGGGCTCCGAGCAGTACGTCGCCCATCTGCTGTCGGTCCTGCCGAACCGGCTCGACGGGCTCAGGATCGTCCTGGACGAGGCGCACGGCGCGGCCGCGGGGGTCTCGCCGGAGGCGTTCCGCCGGGCCGGCGCGGAGATCGTCACGATCGGCGCGGAGCCGGACGGGCTCAACATCAACGACGGTTGCGGCTCCACCCACCTCGGCAAGCTGAAGGCCGCGGTGCTCGAACACGGGGCCGCGTTCGGTGTCGCCCACGACGGCGACGCGGACCGGTGCCTGGCCGTCGACCACACCGGCGAGGAGGTCGACGGCGACCAGATCCTGGCGGTGCTGGCGCTGGCCATGCGGGAGCGGGGCGCGCTGCGCGCCGACACCGTCGTCGCCACCGTCATGTCCAACCTCGGCTTCAAGCTGGCGCTGGAGCGGGAGGGGGTGCACCTCGTGCAGACCGCGGTCGGCGACCGGTACGTCCTGGAGGAGATGAAGGAGCACGGGTACGCCCTCGGCGGCGAGCAGTCCGGGCACGTCATCATCCTTGACCACGCGACGACCGGCGACGGCACGCTGACCGGACTGCTGCTGGCGGCCCGGGTCGCGCAGACCGGGCGGTCGCTGCGGGAGCTGGCAGGCGTGATGGAGCGGCTGCCGCAGGTGCTGATCAACGTGCCCGACGTCGACAAGTCCCGGGTGAAGACCTCCGGGGACCTGGCGGCGGCGGTCGCGGAGGCGGAGCGGGAGCTGGGGGAGACCGGGCGCGTGCTGCTTCGCCCCTCGGGGACCGAGCCGCTGGTACGGGTGATGGTGGAGGCCGCGGACATCGAGCAGGCGCGGTCGGTGGCGGGACGGTTGGCCGACGCCGTGAAGTCCGCGCTGGGTTAGGTTCTTCCGCCGGGTCCGGGCGGCGGGGGACGCCCGTCGCGGACCGCGGGTTCGCCGTCGCCGGTCGCGCGCAGGCCGCGACGCCGCACCTGTCACGGCGCGGCGCCCCTAGGCTGGTGGGCGTTCGCGTTTCCAGAGCAGCTTCTGGGCGACCAGCGTCGACGTTCCGGCCAGCGCGATGCCCAGCAGGTTCAGCAGCAGTTGCTCCGTCGAACCCCAGGCCTGGCGGTACTCGGTGAAGGCGAAGGCCACCGCCGCGTTCGCGGCCGCCGGGACCGTCGTCACCGAGATCGCCACGCCCACCAGGGCGCCCGACTTCGCCGAGGTCAGGGAGAGTATCCCGGCGATGCCGGCCAGTACCGCCACGACGAAGGAGAACGCGTCGGGGCGGTAGATGAAGTTGGTGTTCGGGCGCTCCGCCTCCAGCTGCACCTTCGTGAACAGGCCGAGGCCGTCCATGAGGTAGGTGAAGCCGACCGTCACCAGTATCGCCACCGCGAAGCCGGCGAGCAGCGCGGTGAGGGAGCGCACCGCCAGGCGGGGGCGGCGCCGGACCAGCGCCGTGCAGATGCCGGCCAGCGGGCCGAACTCGGGGCCCACCGCCATCGCGCCCACGATCAGGATCGCGTTGTCCAGGACGACACCGCAGGCCGCGATCATCGTCGCCAGGGTGATGAAGGCGATGTAGGTGACCGACAGGGTCGACTCCTCGTGGGTCGCCTCCGTCAGTCCCTCCCACAGCACGGCGTCCGCACCCTCGCCCGGCGCCTGCGCCTCGGCCTCGTCCGCCCGGTGCGACAGGCTCAGGTCGATGTCCTCGACGGATATCGAGCCCGTACGGTCGAGGTCCAACACCTTGAGCGCGCGGATCAGTTCGTCGCCCGCCTCACGGGCGACGTCGCACATCACGACGTCCCCGGCGGGGTCGCGGGCGGCACCCGGCAGGACCACGAGGTGGGCGGTGCCGACCGTCTTCTCGATCAGCCGGACCACGTCGTCCGTGCGGTCCGCGGGGGTGATCAGGCGCAGATGCAGCATGAAGCCTTTCTAACAGGCCGGATCCCGTCAGAGCTTGCGGAGCCTCAGCCGCTGCACCTTGTGGTCCGGGCCCTTGCGGACGACCAGGGTGGCGCGGCCGCGGGTGGGTGCGATGTTCTCCACCAGGTTGGGCTTGTTGATGGTGCGCCACAGGCCGCGGGCGTAGTCGACCGCCTCCTCCTCGGAGACCTGGGTGTACTTCCTGAAGTACGAGTCCGGGTTCTGGAAGGCGGTCGCGCGCAGCTTGCGGAAGCGATTGAGGTACCAGGTCTCGATGTCCTCGACGCTCGCGTCGACGTACACGCTGAAGTCGAAGTAGTCGGCGAGGCCGACCCGGGTGCGGCCGTCCTTGCCGGGGAGGGCGGGCTGGAGGACGTTGAGCCCTTCGACGATCAGGATGTCCGGGCGGCGGACGGTGAGCTTGCGGTCCGGGACGATGTCGTAGATGAGGTGCGAGTAGACGGGGGCGGTGACCTCGTCCTTGCCGGCCTTGATGTCGGCGACGAAACGGGTCAGGGCCCGGCGGTCGTACGACTCGGGGAAACCCTTGCGGGCCATCAGGCCGCGGGCCTCGAGCTCGTGGGTGGGGAGCAGGAAACCGTCCGTCGTCACCAGCTCGACGCGCGGATGCTCGGGCCAGCGCGAGAGCAGCGCCTGCAGGAGCCGGGCCACGGTCGACTTCCCGACGGCGACCGAGCCGGCCACGCCTATGACGAACGGGGTGCCGGACTGGGACCCCTGCTCACCGAGAAAGGTGTTCAGGGCGCCTCTGAGCCCGTCGGTGGCGCCGACGTACAGGTTGAGCAGGCGGGACAGCGGGAGGTAGATGTCCCGCACCTCGTCGAGGTCGATGACGTCGCCGAGGCCACGCAGCTTCTCGACCTCCTCGGCGGTGAGCGGCAGCGGAGTCTTGTCCCGCAGCGCGCTCCACTCGGAACGGGTGAGGTCGACGTAGGGAGTCGCCTCCGGCCTGTGCCGGTGGGCGCTCCGGGGCATCGGGGAGACCGGAGAGATCACGTTCCATTGTTAACGGAGTTTGAACGGGGTGGGGGGTGGGGTCGGTCACGTGCCTGCCGGGTGCGCAGCGCGACCCGGCCCGCGCGGCGGAGATCTGCGGGTCGTCCATCCTGGCGGTCACCCGCGACGGATCGATCTCGGCGTCGACATGAGCGGGGCACACGTCACGCAGCGCGGTCAGGACATTCGTCCGGTCGGGCTCGGGCAGCTCTGCGAGGAACAGGTGGCCCGACGCGGCGTCGGCCGCGAGATCACGCTCCGCCCGTCCGTCACATGCCGGAGCCCGAAGTCGGCCACCTCGTCGAAGAGGGCGGACGCGGCGAACCAGTTGTAATCCGCTCCCGGCCCGCCGGCCGGGAGCGGCACGAGCTTCGTCATCGCTTCCTCCCGGGCGGTCGCGAACCGGTCGGACACGGGCCGTGGTAGGCGCCGGGCGACCGTGCCGGGCAGCCGATGCACCGCGGGGAACGGCGGGATGATTTCCGATTTCGGGCATGCTGAGCCGTGTTCGAGCGGGGGGCGGCGCTTAGGCTGCCGCTCATGTGCGGAATCGTGGGATACGTGGGGGCGCAGTCGGCGCTCGATGTGGTGGTCGCCGGGCTGAAGAGGCTGGAGTACCGCGGGTACGACTCCGCGGGCGTCGCCGTGCTCGCCGACGGCGGACTGGCCTCGGCGAAGAAAGCCGGGAAGCTGGTCAACCTGGAGAAGGAACTGACGGAGCGACCGCTGCCGAGCGGGGCGACCGGGATCGGGCACACCCGCTGGGCCACGCACGGCGGACCGACGGACGCCAACGCGCATCCGCACCTCGACAACGCGGGCCGGGTCGCCGTCGTCCACAACGGGATCATCGAGAACTTCGCCGCGCTGCGTGGCGAGTTGGCGGAGCGCGGGCACGACCTGGCCTCCGAGACGGACACCGAGGTGGTCGCGCACCTGCTGGCGGAGGAGTTCTCCGGCACGACCGATCTCGCGGAGGCGATGCGGCTGGTGTGCCGGCGCCTGGAGGGCGCGTTCACGCTGGTCGCGGTGCACGCCGACGACCCGGACGTGGTGGTGGGCGCGCGCCGGAACTCCCCCCTGGTGGTGGGCGTCGGAGCGGGCGAGGCCTTCCTCGCCTCGGACGTCGCAGCGTTCATCGCCCACACCCGGTCGGCGATCGAGCTGGGCCAGGACCAGGTGGTGGAGCTGCGCCGGGACGGCGTGACGGTGACCGGCTTCGACGGCGCCCCGGCGGACGTCCGTTCGTACCACGTCGACTGGGACGCGTCGGCGGCGGAGAAGGGCGGTTACGACTACTTCATGCTCAAGGAGATCGCCGAGCAGCCCAAGGCGGTCGCCGACACCCTCCTGGGCCGCATCGACGCGATGGGGTCGCTGACCCTGGACGAGGTCCGGATCGGCGCCGCCGAGCTGCGCGAGGTGGACAAGGTCGTGATCGTCGCCTGCGGTACGGCCTTCCACGCAGGCCTGATCGCCAAGTACGCCATCGAGCACTGGACGCGCATCCCGTGCGAGGTGGAACTGGCCAGCGAGTTCCGGTACCGGGACCCGATCCTGGACTCCCGGAGCCTGGTCATCGCCATCTCGCAGTCCGGCGAGACCATGGACACCCTGATGGCGCTGCGGCACGCGCGGGAACAGGGCTCGAAGGTCCTCGCCATCTGCAACACCAACGGCTCGACGATCCCGCGCGAGTCCGACGCGGTGCTCTACACCCACGCCGGTCCCGAGGTCGCGGTCGCCTCGACCAAGGCGTTCCTCACCCAGCTGGTGGCCTGCTACCTGGTCGCCCTCTACCTGGGCCAGGTGCGGGGCACCAAGTGGGGCGACGAGGTGAGCGCCGTGATCCGGGACCTCTCGCACATCTCCGGCGAGGTCGAGCGGGTCCTGGAGACCATGGAGCCGGTACGGGCGCTCGCGCGCTCCCTCGCCGACAAGAAGACGGTGCTGTTCCTCGGCCGGCACGTCGGCTACCCGGTCGCCCTCGAAGGCGCCCTCAAGCTCAAGGAACTGGCGTACATGCACGCCGAGGGCTTCGCGGCGGGCGAACTGAAGCACGGTCCGATCGCGCTGATCGAGGAGGACCTGCCGGTGGTGGTGGTCGTACCGTCGCCGCGCGGCCGGTCCGTCCTCTACGACAAGATCGTCTCCAACATCCAGGAGATCCGGGCCCGGGGCGCGCGCACGATCGTGATCGCGGAGGAGGGGGACGAGGCGGTGGTCCCCTACGCCGACCACCTGATCCGCATCCCGGCCACCCCCACCCTGCTCCAGCCCCTCGTCGCCACGGTCCCGCTCCAGGTCTTCGCCTGCGAACTCGCCACGGCCCGCGGCAACGAGGTCGACCAGCCCCGCAACCTGGCGAAGTCGGTGACGGTGGAGTGAGCGGGACGGCCGGACCGGCTTGCGGTGGGCGGGCGGATCGTAGGGTGCCCGGGTGAGCATCATCGGGGTAGGGATCGACGTCGCCGAGATCGACCGGTTCCGGGAGTCGCTGGAGCGGACTCCCGGGCTGGCCGCCCGGCTCTTCGTGGAGGGGGAGTTGCTGCTGCCGAGCGGGGAACGGCGCGGTATCGCCTCGCTCGCGGCCCGGTTCGCGGCCAAGGAGGCGCTGGCCAAGGCGCTGGGCGCGCCGCCGGGACTGCTCTGGACGGACGCGGAGGTGTACGTGGAGGACAACGGGCGGCCGCGGTTGCAGGTCAAGGGGAGCGTGGCCGCGTGCGCGGCGGAACTCGGGGTGCGGTCCTGGCACGTGTCGCTCAGCCATGACGCCGGGGTGGCGTCGGCGGTGGTGATCGCGGAGGGGTGACCCGGACGGGGCGGGCGGATGCGCGCCCCGGCGGTTCCGGGGGAGACTCGGGGCATGCGCACTGCTTACAGCGTGGAGACGGTACGGGCGGCCGAGCGGGAGTTGATGGCGCGGCTGCCGGAAGGGGCGCTGATGCAGCGGGCCGCCGCCGGGCTGGCCGCCGCCTGCGCCGACCTGCTCGGACGGGTGTACGGCAGCCGGGTGGTCCTGCTGGTCGGCAGCGGTGACAACGGCGGCGACGCGCTGTACGCCGGCGCGCGGCTGGCCGGGAGAGGGGCGGGGGTCGTGGCCGTGCTGCTCGCGCCGGAGCGCACCCACGCGGGTGGTCTCGCGGCGCTGCGCCGGGCCGGCGGCAGGACCGTACTGGCGGCAGACGCCGAGGAGTTGATCCTGCGGTGCGATCTCGTCGTGGACGGGATCGTGGGGATCGGCGGGACGGGCGGGCTGCGGCCCGAGGCGGCCGCGCTGGCCGCCGTGGTGGAACGGTCGCGGGCCGCCGTGGTCGCCGTGGACCTGCCCAGCGGGGTGGAGGCGGACAGCGGAGAGGTACGGGGAACGGCGGTACGGGCGGACCTGACCGTCACCTTCGGGACGCACAAGCCGGGGCTGCTGGTCGATCCGGCCCGGCAGTACGCGGGTTCGGTGCGGCTGGTCGACATCGGGCTCGAACTGCCCGCCGAGGCCGAGCTGGAGGCGTTGCAGGACGTGGACGTGGCGCGGCTGCTGCCGACGCCGGGAGCGGAGAGCGACAAGTACCGGCGGGGCGTGGTGGGAATCGTGGCCGGGTCGGCCCGCTATCCCGGGGCCGCGGTGCTCGCCGTCGCGGGGGCGCTGCGGGGCGGGGCCGGGGCCGTCCGGTACGTCGGGCCCGCCGGCGACGAGGTGCTGGCGCGCTTTCCCGAGACGCTGGTGTCGGACGGGGGGCCGCGCAAGGCCGGGCGGGTGCAGGCGTGGGTGGCGGGACCGGGGGTGGGCGACGACGCCGACGCCGTCGCCGAGGTGCTGGAGGCGGACGTTCCGGTGCTGGTCGACGCGGACGGGCTGCGGCTCGTCGACCGGGACGCGGTGCGCGCTCGCAGGGCGCCCACGCTGATGACTCCGCACGCCGGGGAGGCGGCGGCGCTGCTGGGGGTGGGGCGGGAGGAGGTCGAGGCCGGCAGGCTCGCGGCGGTACGGGAACTGGCGGCGGCCTACCGGGCGACGGTGCTGCTGAAGGGGGCGACGACGCTGGTGGCGGCGCCGGGCGACGGGGTCGCGGCCGTCCGGGTGAACGCGACGGGGACGCCGTGGCTGGCCACCGCGGGGAGCGGGGACGTGCTGTCGGGACTGGCGGGGTCGTTGCTGGCGTCCGGTCTCGACGGGCGGGACGCGGGGAGTGCGGCGGCGTATCTGCACGGGCTCGCGGGGCGGTTCGCGGCGGAGGGGGCGCCGACGGTCGCGCACGCGGTGGCGGACGAGCTGGGAGCGGCGTGGAGGGGCGTGTTCCCGTCCGGGTTCCGGGGGCGGTAGGCCGGTGGGCCGGTAGTGCGGTAGGCCGCGGCGTCGTGTTTCGGGTGCGGCCCGGTGGGGGCCGTTCGCGCAGTCCCCGCGCCCCTGACGGGGCGCGTCCCGCTCCCTCCCTCGGGTGACCCGGCCGCGCGGCTCCCCCGGATTCACGGGCGTGCAGGGTTGTCTGATCACATGATTAATGGACGAATCACGCGATGCCGGGTCCGTCATGCGCGTGGGGTCGCGGGGGTCCTGGTCGCCGCCGCGGTGGTGATCTGCCTCGGGGCCGGGAGCGTGGCCGCGGACACCGCGCACCAACCGCCCACCGCCGTGGCCGAGTCGGACCTGGTGCCCGGGGTCCCGCCCGGCCCCGGGCGGCCCTGGCAGGTCGACACCCCCGACCAGATGCTGGCGCCGAAGGTGTACCGGCCCAGCGCCGAGGAGGACGCCGTCGAGCCCAAGGCGGCGCCACCCGGGATCTACGACCTCGTGGAGTACGTGCCGCTCAGCGACGCCGTCGCCAAGGTGAGCTGCTCCAAGCTGACCGGGCCGTACCAGCGGCAGGTCGAGCAGTGGCTGAAGCTGAAGGCGGACGGCAAGCAGTCCGCCTCCGACTGCAAGGAGATCCAGAAGTTCCAGAAGTCGCACAAGATCAAGCCGGCCACCGGCTTCGCGGGACCCGTGACCTGGTACCAGATGAACTTCCTCTCGGCCAAGAAGAACCCGAACGCCAGGAAGAACTGCCCCGTGAAGTCGTACCGGGTCGCCTGCGTCGATCTCAATCGGCAGGTCACCTGGGTGCAGAAGGCCGGCAAGGTGGTCTTCGGGCCGGTGCAGATGAGGAGCGGGCGGAAGGGGCATGCGACCCGCGCCGGGTTGCACACCGTCTACTGGCGGCACAAGAACCACTGGTCGACCCTGTACAACTCGCCCATGCCGTACGCCCAGTTCTTCGACGGCGGCCAGGCATTCCACGCCGTCTACGGTTCCCTCTACACCACCGTCGGCTCGTGGGGCTGCGTGAACCTCAAGCTCGGCGACGCCAAGAAGCTGTGGGGCGTGCTGAAGAAGGGCGACAAGGTGTACGTGTGGGGGCACCGGACGGGCACCTGACCCGGTGCCCGCCGGGTACCCGAGGAGGACCGGGGCCCGTACCAGGGCCTGTGCCGGAGGGCTGACAGAGGCCTCTGAGACACTGGGGGCGCGATGAGTGAGACAGCTACTGCACCGACCGCGCCCCTGCGCGCCCGCGCCGAGATCGATCTGGCCGCCCTGCGGGCCAACGTGCGGACCCTGCGCGCCCTCGCGCCGGGCGCGGCCCTGATGGCCGTGATGAAGTCCGACGCGTACGGCCACGGAGCCGTCCGGTGTGCCCGCGAGGCCGTCCGGGCCGGCGCCGGCTGGCTCGGCACGGCCACCCCCGAGGAGGCCCTGGCGCTGCGCGCGGACCCCGGGCTGCCCGCGGACGTGCGGATCATGTGCTGGCTGTGGACCCCCGGCGGGCCGTGGCGGGAGGCCATCGAGGCCGACCTCGACGTGTCGGTGAGCGGGATGTGGGCGCTGCGCGAGGTCGTCGCGGCCGCCCGGGCCGCCGGCCGCCCCGCGCGCGTGCAGCTCAAGGCCGACACCGGGCTCGGGCGCAACGGCTGCCAGCCCCGGGACTGGCCCGGGCTGGTCGGCGAGGCGCTGCGCGCGGAGACGGCCGGGCTGGTCCGGATCACGGGGCTCTGGTCGCACTTCGCCTGCGCCGACGAGCCCGGCCACCCCTCCGTCGCCGCGCAGCTCGCCCTGTTCCGCGAGATGCTCGCCCACGCCGAGGAGCGGGGCGCGCGCCCCGAGGTGCGGCACATCGCCAACTCGCCGGCCACCCTCACCCTCCCCGACTCCCACTTCGACCTGGTCCGCACGGGCATCGCCGTCTACGGCATCTCACCGAGCCCCGAGATGGGCAGCGCGGCCGACTTCGGGCTGCGTCCGGTGATGACCCTCTCCGCCTCGCTCGCCCTGGTGAAGCACGTCCCGGGCGGCCACGGCGTGAGCTACGGCCACCGCTACCTCACCCCCGGGGAGACCACCCTCGGGCTGGTCCCCGTCGGCTACGCGGACGGCATCCCGCGCCACGCCTCCGGCACCGGACCGGTGCTGGTCGGCGGCAAGTGGCGCACGGTCGCCGGGCGCGTCGCCATGGACCAGTTCGTCGTCGACCTCGGCGGCGACGAGCCCCCGGTCGGCTCCGAGGCCGTGCTGTTCGGTCCGGGCGACCGGGGCGAGCCCACCGCCGAGGACTGGGCCCAGGCCGCGGGCACGATCGCCTACGAAATCGTCACCCGCATCGGAACCCGGGTTCCCCGCGTCTACGTGAACGGGGAACCGAGTGGGCAGGAACCAGGGGACGGGAACTGACCTCAGGGGTTCGGCGGCACCGGAACCCGGTTACACCTGTACCAGCAGCAACGGACTCAGCAGTCATCTCGTCGGTGTCACCCGTTTCACCTAACGAGCGAACTGCAGTACGGCGAAGAGGAGCAGTACGTGAGCGAGAGCAGTGCGGAGGCCGTAGCCGACGCCGCGGCGGCCGTCGCTTCCGCCACGGGGGCGGACGGGACCTGGCTCAAGGTCACCGGTATCGCCGGGGCCGCCATAGGGGTGCTCGCCGCCGGTGCGGCGGCGGGGGTCGCGGTGGAGCGGATGACCGTCGGCCGCGGGATGCGGCGCAGGGCCCGGCTGGCGCTGGACTCCGCGGGACCGTACGGCACCCTGCGCGGCACGCCCGGCAAGGCGACCTCCGACGACGGCACCGAGCTGTACTACGAGGTGGACGAGGTGGAGCCCGACCTCGGCCCGGCCGTCTCCCCGCGCCGCCGCAGGCTCTTCGGCCGCAAGGCCCCCGCCCCCGTCACCGTCGTCTTCAGCCACGGCTACTGCCTCAACCAGGACTCCTGGCACTTCCAGCGGGCGGCCCTGCGCGGAGTCGTCCGCACCGTGCACTGGGACCAGCGCAGCCACGGCCGCTCCGGGCGGGGCGTCGCCCAGCACGAGAGCGGTACCGCGCTCACCATCGACCAGCTCGGCCGGGACCTGAAGGCCGTCCTCGACGCGGCCGTCCCCGAGGGGCCGATCGTGCTGGTCGGGCACTCGATGGGCGGCATGACGGTGATGGCACTCGCCGCGCACTGCCCCGAACTGGTCCGCGACCGGGTCGTCGCCACCGCGTTCGTCGGTACCTCGTCCGGGCGGCTCGGCGAGGTCAACTTCGGGCTGCCGGTCGCCGGCGTCAACGCGCTGCGCCGGGTGCTCCCCGGAGTGCTGAAGGCGCTGGGTACCCAGGCGGCCCTGGTGGAGAAGGGGCGGCGGGCCACCGCCGAGCTGTTCGCCGGGATCATCAAGCGGTACTCGTTCGCCTCCCGGGAGGTCGACCCGGCCATCGAGCGGTTCGCCGAGCGCATGATCGAGTCGACCCCGATCGACGTGGTCGCCGAGTTCTATCCGGCGTTCACCGACCACGACAAGACCGCGGCGCTCGCCTACTTCCAGGATCTGCCGGTGCTGGTGCTGGCCGGGGTGCAGGACCTCGTCACCCCCAGCGAGCACAGCGAGGTCATCGCCGATCTGCTGCCCGACGCCGAGCTGGTGCTGGTCCCGGACGCCGGGCACCTGGTCATGCTGGAACACCCGGAAGTGGTCACCGACCGCCTCGCCGACCTGCTCACCCGCGCGGGTGCCGTGCCGGCAGGGGCTACGGTAAGTGGCTATGGAAGCACCAGCAGCACGGCACGGCCAGGCTGACGCCCCGGCCGGGGCCGCGGCCGGCAACGGCACGGAGTTGATCGTCGACTCTCCCGGGCGGATGGGGGAGCTGGGGCGCCGGCTGGCCGCATTGCTGCGCGCCGGTGACCTCGTGATGCTCAGTGGGGAACTCGGCGCGGGCAAGACCACGCTGACCCGCGGACTGGGCGAGGGGCTCGGCGTGCGCGGGGCCGTCACCTCCCCGACCTTCGTGATCGCCCGCGTCCATCCGTCCCTCGGGGACGGGCCGCCGCTCGTCCACGTCGACGCGTACCGCCTGGGCGGCGGCCTCGACGAGATGGAGGACCTGGACCTCGACGTCTCGCTGCCCGAGTCGGTGATCGTCGTGGAGTGGGGCGAGGGCAAGGTCGAGGAGCTGACCGAGGACCGGCTCGTCGTGCAGATCCACCGGGCCGTCGGGGACACCACGGACGAGGTACGGCACGTGACCCTGACGGGGCTCGGGGAGCGGTGGGCCTCGGCGGACCTGGGGACACTGTCCGTCTGAGCGGCGGGTGAACATTCCGACGAGGCGTCGGCAAGATATTGCGTTTCGTGACGCGGGCGTGGTCACATGGAACCCAGCCCGTGGTTAGGTGTACCTAACTTCATCCGCCCCCGCAGCTCAGGAGGCGTCCATGCCCGCGTCCCAGCCCCCGGAACGGCAGCCGTCCGCGGCCGCCGGAGTCTCCATGCGCGAGCTGCTGGCGTCCTGTGCGGCCGCTGACGCGGTGTCGAGGCCGCCGAGAGTGCCGGAGCCGCCCGCGCGGCCGGCCGAGCGGCGCACCCGGGCCGCGTAGGCGGGGGGCCGGCCGCCGGCGGGTCGGTGCGGCTGCGCGGGGGCCGGGCGCGCGGTTCCTCCGAGCCTCATGGCCGGGGTACCCCCGGCGCCCCCTGCGGGGCCGCTCCTCGCGGCCCCGGTGAGAACTAGCGGATCACCATGACCTTGACGCCGATGGTCGCGAAGATCCACATCGCGTCGCCGTCCCGGCGGGTCTCGCGGATGCCGCCCGTCCTGACCGTGGGGTCCGGGGGCTCCGTCGGGCCGGTGCCGGTGGCCGCGCTGAAACCGATCGCCGAACCGTCCTTCGTGGTGGCGAAGCGGACCACGTGTTCGATGGGGAGTCCGTCCGTGCCCGTGACCGCCTTGGAGCGGGACGTCACCCAGTAGGCGCCCACGGGCGGGTCGATCGTGCCGGGCTTCACCGTGAAGGTGCGCTCGACCCGGTTGCGCTCGCTGACGAGCCAGACCCGGTCGTCGTCCACCGAGTACACCACCCGTTCACCCGTGCCGGAGCTGTTCGGCAGGGCGGTGGGATGGCGCTGGTCCCGGGGCGCCTTCGCGGCCGGTGCCCCGGGGGCGGGGCTCGACGTGGACCTGTCGCCGAGACCGGGCGGAACGGCGGCCGAGGCCTGGTAGGCGAGGAGTCCGACCGCCCCGACGGCCGCCGCGGTGAGGCCGGCCACGATTGCCGAGCTGGTCCCTGCCACGTGCGCCACCTCTGACTCGCCGTATATGTCGTACTTCGTACAGACCGTAGCAGCCAGTGACGGTCCGCCCCTGACGGCCGTGCTCGCGGCGCCGGAGCCGTAGGCTGTTCGCGTGCTCTTGCTCGCTCTGGATACCGCCACCCCCGCCGTCACCGTCGCGCTGCACGACGGTGCGGCCGTCATCGCCTCGTCGAGCCAGGTGGACGCGCGCCGGCACGGCGAGCTGCTGCTGCCGGCCGTCGACCGCGTCCTCGCCGAGGCAGGGGTCAAGCTGGACGCCGTCACCGGGATCGTCACAGGCATCGGTCCCGGTCCCTACACCGGTCTGCGGGTCGGTCTGATGACCGCGGACACCTTCGGACTCGCGCTGGGCGTGCCCGTGCACGGCCTGTGCACGCTCGACGCGCTCGCCTACGCGGCCGACATCGAGAAGGGCCCGTTCGTCGTGGCCACCGACGCCCGCCGCAAAGAGGTCTACTGGGCGACGTACGCCGACTCGCGCACCCGGCTCACGGACCCGGCCGTCGACCGGCCCGCCGACATCGCCGAGCGGGTCGCGGGACTGCCCGCGGTGGGTGCGGGGGCGATGCTCTACCCCGACACCTTCCCGGTCGTGCACGAACCCGAGCACGTCTCCGCCGCCGCCCTCGCCTCGCTCGCGGTCGAACGGCTGGCCGCGGGCGAGGAACTGCCCGCGCCCCGGCCGCTGTACCTGCGCCGCCCGGACGCCCAGGTGCCCAGGAACTACAAGGTGGTCACCCCGAAGTGACCGCACAGTTGCGCGAGATGCGCTGGTGGGACATCGACCGGGTCCTGGAGCTGGAGAAGGGCCTGTTCCCCGAGGACGCCTGGTCGCGGGGAATGTTCTGGTCCGAACTGGCGCACGCGAGAGGCCCGGCGGCGACCCGGCGCTATGTGGTCGCCCTGACGGACGACCAGGTCGTCGGGTACGCCGGGCTGGCGGCCCAGGGCGAACTCGGCGACGTCCAGACCATCGCGGTCGCCCGCGACCACTGGGGCACCGGCCTGGGCGGACAGCTCCTCACCGAGCTGCTGCGGGCCGCGACCGCCTTCGAGTGCGCCGAGGTCATGCTGGAGTGCCGGGTCGACAACACCCGCGCGCAGAAGCTCTACGAGCGGTACGGCTTCGAGGCCATCGGGTTCAGACGCGGCTACTACCAGCCGGGCAACGTGGACGCCCTGGTGATGCGCCTGACGACGAAACCGGGCAGCGGCCCCGCCGACGGACCCACTTCCGGACAAGGAACCGAGATCAATGGCTGACGAACCCCTGGTTCTGGGGATCGAGACCTCCTGCGACGAGACCGGCGTCGGCATCGTCCGGGGGACCACCCTGCTCGCCGACGCCGTCGCCTCGTCCGTCGACGAGCACGCCCGCTTCGGCGGCGTGGTGCCCGAGGTGGCGTCCCGGGCGCACCTGGAGGCGATGGTCCCGACCATCGAGCGCGCGCTGAAGGACGCGGGCGTGAGCGCGCGGGACCTGGACGGCATCGCGGTCACGGCCGGCCCCGGCCTGGCCGGGGCGCTGCTCGTCGGCGTCTCCGCGGCGAAGGCCTACGCGTACGCGCTGGGCAAGCCGCTGTACGGCGTGAACCACCTCGCCTCCCACATCTGCGTCGACCAGCTGGAGCACGGTCCGCTGCCGGAGCCGACGATGGCCCTGCTGGTCTCCGGCGGGCACTCCTCGCTCCTCCTCTCCTCGGACATCACCTCCGACGTGCGGCCGCTCGGCGCCACCATCGACGACGCGGCCGGCGAGGCCTTCGACAAGATCGCCCGGGTGCTGAACCTGGGCTTCCCCGGCGGTCCGGTCATCGACCGGTACGCGAAGGAGGGGGACCCGGCGGCCATCGCCTTCCCGCGCGGTCTCACCGGTCCGCGCGACCCGGCGTACGACTTCTCCTTCTCCGGTCTCAAGACGGCGGTGGCCCGCTGGATCGAGGCCAGGCGGGCGGCCGGCGAGGACGTGCCGGTCCGCGACGTGTCCGCGTCCTTCCAGGAGGCGGTTGTGGACGTCCTGACCCGCAAGGCCGTCCGGGCCTGCCGCGACGAGGGCGTCGACCACCTGATGATCGGCGGCGGGGTCGCCGCCAACTCCCGGCTGCGCGCGCTCGCGCAGGAGCGCTGCGAGGCGGCCGGTATCCGGCTGCGCGTGCCCCGCCCGAAGCTGTGCACGGACAACGGCGCGATGGTGGCGGCGCTCGGCGCCGAGATGGTGGCGCGCAACCGGGCCGCGTCGAGCTGGGACCTCTCGGCGGACAGCTCCCTGCCGGTGACGGACCCGCACGTGCCGGGCCGTCACCACCACGACCACGTGCACGAGGTCAGCAGGGAGAACCTGTACACGTGACGGTCGCGTTGATGTGGGAGGCGCGGGCGGTGGCGGGGCGGGGCCCGGAACTGCTGGCCTGGGCACGGCAACGGGACCTTGCGAAGGCTCCGCTGCGCCGGGAGAGCTTCCGGGCACCGCAGGACCGGGTCCTGGTCGTCACGTGGTGGCAGGCGTCGTACGACGACCAGGGGCTGCCCGAACTCCCCGACCCGCCGGGCGACCTGGTGGAGCGGCCGGTGCACCGCTGGCGGTTCGAGTCGGCCGGAGTGGAAACGCCCTAGGCGAATGTTTCGGAAATCGCGCCGAATGTTCCGGGAATCCCTGGCCTGCGCGGGTCTTCGTCAAGGGGGGAGTGCAGGGTTACGATCGCGGGCATGACGCCTCCGAAGCCCGCAGAAACGCAGACGGCGACGCTTGCTGACATCGCCCGTGAGGCCGGTGTCTCCGCTCCGACTGTTTCGAAGGTCCTGAACGGGCGCGCGGACGTCGCTCCGGCGACCCGTACCCGGGTCGAGGAGCTGCTGCGTGCCTACGGCTATCGGCGGCGGCGCGCCGAGGCCTCCCGGTCGCCGCTCATCGACCTGGTCTTCCACGAACTGGAGAGCGCCTGGGCGATGGAGGTCATCCGGGGGGTGGAGAACGTGGCCCGGGACGCCGGGCTGAGCGTGGTGCTCAGCGAGAGCGCCGGGCGGCTCACCCCCGGGCGGACCTGGGCCGACCAGGTGGCGGCGCGGCGGCCGCACGGGGTGGTGCTGGTGCTGTCGGAGCTGGACGAGTCGCAGCGCGCGCTGCTGCTGAGCCGGTCGATCCCGTTCGTGGTGATGGACCCGGCGGGGGACCCGGGGCCGGACGTGCCGTCCATCGGGGCCACCAACTGGCAGGGCGGCCTCGCCGCCACCCGGCACCTGGTCGAGCTGGGTCACCGGCGTATCGGGGCGATCAGCGGCCCCTCCCGGATGATGTGCAGCCGGGCCCGGGTGGACGGATACCGGGCCGCGCTGGAGACCGCCGGGCTCCCCGTCGACCAGCGCCTGGTCAAGGCCGGGGACTTCCACCACGACGCCGGCTACCGGCTGGGTCTGGAGCTGCTGCGCATGCCCGACCGGCCCACCGCCGTCTTCACCGGCAACGACCTCCAGGCGCTCGGGCTGTACGAGGCCGCGCGCGAGCTGGGACTGCGGATCCCCGAGGACGTGAGCATCGTCGGCTTCGACGATCTGCCGGTGGCCCGCTGGGTGGGGCCGCCGCTGACGACCGTACGGCAGCCGCTCACCGAGATGGCCGAGGCGGCGGCGCGGCTGGTGCTGGAGATGGGGCGCGCGGCGGAGGCCACCACGGCGACCCGGGTGGAGCTGGCGACCAGCCTGGTGGTGCGGGCGAGCACGGCGGCGCCCGCGAGCGGGTGAGGCGGGCCTGGCCGGAAGGTGACGCGTCGACGGGTGGTGCGGGCGTCTCCAGGGTCGGGTGGCCGTCTCCTGCGCGAACGCCTCCGGTGACGGGACCGCGCCGGACGGGGGTTGGGCGACCTTCGGGTTCAACGCGCCCTGGAGCGGCGGCAATCCCGTGCCGGCCGTCACCCCGGGCTGAACCACGTCTGAGAAGGGTGAGATTTTCCGAAGAAAAACGTCCTTGCGGTACTCGTGCTAACAGTCCCCTAATAATTCGGACTTACGTTCCTGTCCCGTGACGGGACACGAGGAGCAAGGCGGCGCGGGCAGACGGGCGGGCCGGCGGTCCAGAAGGCTGAGGATCGTCGGCCTCACGCTGGCGGGGGTCATGACGCTGGGCGTCGCCGGCGCGGGGTGGGTCTACTGGCACCTCGACGACAACATCAAGAGCGTCGACATCGACAGCGCGCTCGGCGACGACCGCCCGGCCAAGGCGGTGTCCACGCCGACGGCCGCCGCGTCCGTCTCCGCCTCGCCGCTGCCCACCGGTTCGGTCAACATCCTGGTGCTGGGCTCGGACTCGCGCAGCGGCAAGGAGAACCAGAAGCTCGGCGGCGGCGACAGTTCGGGCGCCCGCTCCGACACGGCGATGGTCGTCCATGTCGACGCGGGCCGCACCGGGGCCACGGTCGTCAGCATCCCGCGCGACACCCTGGTCACCCGCCCCTCCTGCCCGCTCTCCTCGGGCGGTTCGACGTCCGTCGCCCACGGCGCGATGTTCAACAGCGCCTACTCGGTGGGCGGCGCGGTGTGCGCGGTGAAGACGGTCGAGTCGATCACCGGCGTCCGCATGGACCACTACCTGGAGATCGACTTCTCGGGCTTCGCGAAACTGGTCGACGCGCTCGGCGGGGTCACCGTGACCACCGACCAGGACATCGACGACGACGACAGCCACCTGCACCTGAAGAAGGGCACCCATCACCTCGACGGCACCACGGCGCTGGCCCTCGCCCGCACCCGGCACGGCATAGGCGACGGCAGCGACCTCGGCCGGATCGGCCTCCAGCAGAAACTGGTCAAGGCCCTGCTGGACCAGATGGCCTCGATCAGCCTGCTGACCAACCCGGCCAGGCTCTACGAGGTCGCCGACGCGGTCACCGCAAGCCTCACCACCGACACGGGCCTGGACTCGCTCAGCGAACTGATGCGTCTCGGCCAGAGCCTGAAGGGCCTGGCCTCGGACCACGTCAGGACGGTGATGATGCCGGTGGTGACGGCCCCGTCCGACCCCAACCGGGTGATCGCCGACGAACCCGAGGCCGGCGACCTCTGGAAGTCGCTGCGGTAGGCCCCCGCGGCCCCCGCGCAGGGGCGCGGAAAAAAACTTCGGGAGATTCCGGCGCGCGTGTCGATCCGGGTCCGGCGCGTTCGACGCAAGGGTGAGATGCGGGGAGAGGCCCCGCACCGCACCGGAATCCCAGGAGTCACCGTGCCCCGTTACCTGTCGCTCGTGAAGATCGACGAGAACACCGCCCCCGCCGAAGGCCCCAGCCAGGAGCTGATGCAGCGGATGGGCGAGCTGATCGAGGAGATCACCAAGGCCGGCGTGATGCTGGACACCGCGGGGCTCACGCCGACCGCCCAGGGCACCCGGGTGCACTGGGAGGGCGGGAAGATCTCCGTCACCGACGGGCCGTTCACGGAGTCCAAGGAGGTCGTCGGCGGCTACGCGATCATGCAGTGCAAGGACATGGCCGAAGCCCTGGAGTGGACCAAGCGGTTCCTGAAGGTGCACGAGGAGTTCTGGACGGTGACCTGCGAGGTGCGGGAGATCGCGGCGGGCTGATCCTCCTGGCGTACCGCCGCCCGGGGGTGTCGAATGGAGGGCTGTGAGCACACAGCCCTCCGTCGACGCCGAGGCCCGGCACGCCATCGAGACCGTCTACCGCCTGGAGTCGCCCCGCGTGATCGCCGTCGTCGCCCGGATCGTCCGGGACGTCGGCATCGCGGAGGAACTGGCCCAGGACGCCCTCGTCGCCGCCCTGGAGCAGTGGCCCCGGGACGGGGTGCCCGACAACCCGGGCGCCTGGCTCACGGCCACCGCCCGCCACCGCGCCGTCGATCTGGTCCGGCGCCGGGAGAACTACGCCCGCAAGCTCGCGGAGATCGGCCGCGCGACGGAGACGGCCGCCCCGCCGGAGGAACCCGCCGACCCGGACGACATCGACGACGACCTGCTCCGCCTGGTCTTCACCACCTGCCACCCGGTGCTGTCGCCGGAGGCCCGCACCGCGCTCACCCTCCGGCTCCTCGGCGGCCTGAGCACGGCCGAGATCGCCCGCGCCTTCCTCGTCCCCGAGCCGACCGTGGCTCAGCGCATCGTCCGCGCCAAGCGCACCCTGGCCACCAGGAACATCGCCTTCGAGGTCCCCTGCGGCCCGGACCGCGAGGCCCGGCTCGGCTCCGTGCTCGACGTCATCTACCTGATCCACAACGAGGGGTACGCGGCCACGGCCGGCGACGACTGGCTGCGCCCCTCGCTGTGCGAGGACGCGCTGCGGCTGGCGCGCGTGCTGTCCTCGCTGATGCCGAAGGAGCCGGAGGTGCACGCCCTCACCTCGCTCCTGGAGTTCCAGTCCTCCCGCACGGCCGCCCGCACCGGCCCGGACGGCGAGCCGGTCCTGCTCCGGGACCAGAACCGCCGCCGCTGGAACCGCATGCTCATCGCCCGCGGCATCCGGGCCCTGGCCCGCGCGGACGCCACGGCGACGGGCGCCCCGGGACCGTACGCCCTGCAGGCGGCCATCGCGGCCTGCCACGCGCACGCGTACACCTACGAGGAGACCGACTGGCGGTCCATCGCCACCCTGTACGGCCTGCTGGCGGTCCGGTCCCCGTCCCCGGTCGTCGAGCTGAACCGGGCGGTGGCCGTGTCGATGGCGGACGGGCCGGCGGCGGCCCTGGCGATCGTGGACCCGCTGACGGCCGAACCCGCCCTGCGCGACTACCACTTGCTGCCCAGCGTGCGCGGTGACCTGCTGGCCCGCCTCGGGCGTACGGCCCAGGCCCGCGCGGAGTTCGAACGGGCCGCCGGGCTGGCCCGCAACGAGCGGGAGCGGGAGCTGCTGCTCGCCAGGGCGCGTGAGTGCGCTCCGTAACCTTCTGGCACACAGCTGTTCACCCACAACTCCGTTCCCATGGCAACTAGTTGGCACATACAGTGACCCGGCCCCCGTGCGGGGGCTGTTCAGACCATGGGGGGTCGACAACTTGAGAATGTTCACGCGCCGCCGTGCGGCGGCGCTCGCGACCGCGGCCGTACTGGCCGCGACGGGCACCCTGGCGCTCGCGCCGGGTGCCGTCGCCGACGACGCCGGGCCCTGGCCGGGAACCGAGGGCAGGATCCTCACCGACGGACCGCGGCTGATCGACCCGGCCACCGGTACGGCCACCGCCGTCTCCTCCGTCGCCTCGGGCCTCTACGGCGCCTGGGCGCCGGACGGCAGCCGGTTCGTCACCGGCTCGTACCAAACGATCAGCAGCGTGCGCACCAGCGGCGCCACCAAGCTCACCCTGCCCCCGGCCAAGGGCATGCGGAACGACAACGTCGGCTACACGGACCTGACCTACGGCTGGAACGGCCGCTACGTCGTGTTCTCCGACGGCGGCCAGCTCGCCTACGGTCCCTCCGACGGCGCCTGGGCCCCCGGCCCGCTGCTGTCGACCGCCCAGGAGCCGTCGACCGCCTGCGACTCCGACCCGACCGTGGACGACTCCACCGGCCGGGTCGCCTTCGAGCGCCGCAACGGCGCCTGCTCCGCCGACCCGGGCGTCTACGTCTACGACTCGGTCGCGGACACGGTCAAGCTCGTACTCGGCGACGCCGGGCAGCCCGCCTTCTCGCCCGACGGCAGCAAGCTGGCCTTCGTCCGGGACTCCCAGCTCTTCACGGCGAACGCGGACGGCACCGGCGTCAAGCAGCTCACCGACGACACGCGCTCGTACTCCAACCCTTCCTGGTCGCCCACCGGCACCCGGATCCTCTACGACGTCCACACCAACCCGAACGACAGCGACGCGCACAGCACCGAGTACCTCGACCTGAGCAGCGGCGCGTTCACCCCGGTCCCGACCACCTGGGAGGGCAGCAACCCCAGCTGGCAGCCGGTCCGCAAGAACACCACCGCCCGGGTCTGGGGCGCCGACGCCAACGGCACGGTCGTCGCCTCCTCGCGCTGGAGCTGGAACACCGTCGGCCAGAGCGAGCCGGGCCTGCTGGACGCCAAGTCCGCCGTCCTGCTCGGCCAGGACGACTCGGCGGACGCGCCCACCGCCACCGCACTCGCCGGCAAGCGGCAGGGGCCGGTGCTGACGACCGTGAAGACCGGGCTGTCCACGGCGGTGAAGAACGAGCTGCAGCGCACCCTGAAGAAGGGCGCGAACGTGTGGATGGTCGGCGGGACCTCGGTCCTCAGCACCAACGTCTCCACGCAGCTGAAGTCCCTCGGCTACGTCCCCAAGCGGATCTCCGGCACCGACCGCTACGACACCTCGGTCAAGGCCGCGAAGACGGTCACGACCAGCCCGACGTACGTCTTCCTGGCCAGCGGCACCGACTACCAGGCGGCGCTCCCGGCGGCCGCCGCGGCCGGCGCCGACGGCGCGGGCAGCACCGGCGGCGTGGTCCTGACCAGCGGCAAGTCGCTGACCTCGGCGGTGAAGTCGTACCTCAACAGCCTCAACCCGGCCAAGACCATGGTCATCACGGTCGGGGCGGACGCCAAGTACGCGCTGACCCACGCGTCGATGACCAAGTGGCCGTCGACGTACTACTACTACCCGGTCACGGGCGCCGACAGCGAGGCGCTGTCGGTGGCCGTCGCCAAGTTCTGGTGGACCACGCCGGGCCAGGTCGCCGTCGCCTACGCCGGCTCCTGGCGGGACGGCGTCTCCGCGGGCTCGGCGATGAACGTCTACGGGCCCGTGCTGTGGACCTCCCGGCCCGCGCTCTCCGACGGGGTCAAGAGCTACCTGCTGCGCGAGTCCGCCGGCACCCAGGCCGTGATCGCCTTCGGCGACACCGGCTCGGTCACGCTGGGCGCGCTCAACACGGCCGGCTCGTCGATCAGCGCCGGCGGGAACGACTTCGTGTACCGGCCGTACTACAACGGCGTCGCCCCGGCCGCGCGCGCCTTGTCGCTGCGCACGGACGCCGGTGACCCGGTCCCGGCGGCCATCAGGTCCGGCCGGGCGACCGACCGGAACCCGTCGTCGCTCAGGACGGCCCAGCACCGGTAGCCGGCCGCGCGGGGGCGCCGACGAGCATGGTCGGCGCTCCCGCCACCCGGGTCAGGAACACCGTCGCCGCGTTCGGTCCCTGCGGCTTGACCTTCCTGCGCAGTTCCTCCGGCTCCACGGCCGAGCCGCGCTTCTTCACGGTGAGCGTGCCGACCCCGCGCTCGCGCAGCAGCGCCTTCAGCTTCTTGACGTTGAAGGGGAGCCGGTCGGTGATCTCGTACGGCGTCGCCCAGGCGGTGGCGCGCAGCGTGTCGGCGGTGATGTACGCGATCGTCGGGTCGACGAGCCCGCCGTCCAGTTCCTCGGCCACCTCGGCGACCAGATGGGCGCGGATGACGGCGCCGTCGGGTTCGTACAGGTACCGCCCCACGGGACGGACCCGGGGATCGGGCAGGCCCCGGCCGGGAAGTGTGCGCGGGCCGGGCAGCAGGGTGGCGCGGACCGTCCCGGGCGCCGTCCCGAACCAGAGCACCGCCTCCTTCACGTCCCCCGCGTCCGAGATCCACTCCGCCTCGGCGTCCGCCGGGACCGCCTCGTGCGGGACGCCGGGGGCGATCTTCAGCGCGGCGGTGCGCGCGGCCCGGCGGGCCGCCTCGACGGCCCAGGACAGCGGCGGTGAGTAGGCCTCCGGGTCGAAGATGCGGCCGCGGCCGCCGCGCCGGGCCGGGTCGACGAACACGGCGTCGTAGCCGGCCGTGTCCACCTCCGTCACGTCCGCCTCCCGGACCTCGATCAGGCCGGCGAGCCCCAGTGCGTCGGCGTTCGCGCGCGCCGCGGCCGCTGTCAGCGGGTCCCGGTCCACGGCCAGCACCCGGATCCCGGCCCGCGCGAGCGCGATCGCGTCGCCCCCGATCCCGCAGCACAGGTCGGCGACCGAGGTCACCCCCAGCGACCGCAGCCGCTCGGCCCGGTACGAGGCGACACTCGCCCGCGTCGACTGCTCGACCCCGTTCGGCGTGAAGAACATGCGGTCCGCGTCCGCGTCCCCGAACTTCGCCGCCGCCCGCTGCCGCAGCCGGGCCTGGGCGAGCGCCGCCGACACCAGCTCGGCGGGGTGCGCGCGGCGCAGGCGGGTGGCCACGGCGAGTTCGTCGGCGGCCGCGGTGCCGCGCACTTCGGCGAGGAGGGCACGGCCCTCGGCGGTCAGGAGGGGGGCGAGGAGGTCGTTCACCGGGTCATTGTCGGCCAGTCGGTGGATGGTTCGCCTCCGGCGGCGGTGTCGGACCCGGTTCCGGGGGAGGTCCTGGAAGGATCCGACACCATGCGAGTAGTCGTACAAAATGACAAAAAAGGGTTGACGGTGGGTGTGGCGGGCCTGCTGGCCGTGGCAGCCCTGGTGTCCGGCTGCGCGGGGCCGGACACCGGCTCCATCGCCCGTCCCGCCGCCGGCCAGCAGCCGCCGCACAGGCCCGCCGCCGCCCCCGACTCCCACGCCGCCCTGGCCGCCGCCGCCAGGCGCTGGGGCCTGGACGCGGTCCCGCTGCGGGCCCCGGCCCCGCCGAAGGTGAAGCCGCGGATCACCGCACGGGACGGCTTCGAGGTGGACGGACAGGAGGAGGACGACCTGCCCCCGGTCTTCACCACGATCCCGACCCGGCAGAAGGTCGTCTTCCTCACCATCGACGACGGCTCGAACAAGGACCCGCGGTTCCTGCGCATGATGAACGACCTGCGGATCCCCTACACCGCCTTCCTCAGCAACTACCTCGTCAAGGACGACTACGGC
This sequence comes from Streptomyces sp. NPDC026515, assembly GCF_055567595.1. NCBI lineage: Bacteria > Bacillati > Actinomycetota > Actinomycetes > Kitasatosporales > Streptomycetaceae > Streptomyces > Streptomyces sp. NPDC026515. Next base: position 206,528 of record NZ_JBVHQD010000016.1, on the reverse strand, counting down.
TTCTTCCGCACGATGCAGTCCGAGGGTCACACCCTCAACAACCACACCCTGACCCACCCCTACCTGCCAGGACTCTCCTACGAGGAGCAGAGGGACGAGATCTGCGGCATGCAGGCGATCATGAAGAAGCAGTTCGGCAGGGCGCCGACGGTCTTCCGGCCGCCCTACGGCAACTACAACGGCGACACCCTGCGCGCCGCCAAGTCCTGCGGCATCAAGTACGCGCCGATCTGGGACGAGGAGGTGTTCGTCGACCACTGGGAGTACCGCGAGTGGGACCGCGACCTGCACCCCGGTGACATCGTGCTCACGCACTTCCGGGGCACGGACGACTGGGACGGCACGATGGTCGACGACATGCGCCGCTTCCTGAACAAGGTCACCCGCGAGGGTTATGCGGTGGCGCGCCTGGAGGACTACCTGTGAGCAGGCCGAGGGCGACGGCCGCGCTGCTGACCGCCGCCCTCCTCCTGGCGGGCTGCGCCCAGTCCGTCGACCCGATCGAACGGCTGGGCAAGAAGGCGGCGGACCGGGTACGGCCGCACGGCCCGGCCGGCGAACAGCCCTACCGCCGCTGGGGCCTGACCGCGCCCCTCCTGCCGGCACCGCACCCCCCGCTGCACCCGCTCGCCCTCCACTCGGCCCGTCCGCCGGTAGTCGACCACGTCCGCACCAGCGACAAGGTCGTCTTCCTCACCTACGACGACGGCGCCGAGAAGGACCCCCGGTTCGTCGACATGGTCCGTGAACTGCGGCTCCCGGTGAGCATGTTCCTCACCGACAGCGTGGTCGGCCCCGGCTACGGCCACTTCGCCCGCCTCCAGGAGGTCGGCGCGAGCGTCCAGAACCACACCCTCGACCACCCGGCCATGCCCGGCCTGCCCTACGCCGGCCAGCGCGCCGAGATCTGCGGCCAGCAGGAGAAGCTGAAATCCCGTTTCGGCATCCGGCCCCGCCTCTTCCGCCCGCCCTACGGCACCTATGACACCACCACCCTGCGCGCGGCGGCCGCCTGCGGGGTGACGGCGGTGGTCCTGTGGCGCGCGGCCATGACGGCCGACGGCATCGCCTACCGCCACGGCGAGAAACGGCTGCGCCCCGGCGACATCGTCCTGGTGGGCCCGGACGAGGCCACGGGCCTGACCCTGCGCGAACGCACGACCCGGCTGCTCCGGCAGGTCCAGGAGAACGGCCTGACGGTGGGGCGGCTGGAGGACTACCTCTAGGGGCGTGTTGCGAAAGTCCCGTCTGCGGTGCGACGCCGTGCACGCACGCTCGCCGCACCGGGCGCAGACCCGGGGTTCAGTACCGGGGCCCACGCCCGGCACTCCGAGAGCACGCACCTGACGCCGCGACGCCGCCCTCCGGGCGACGACGGGAAAGGTCGGACAGACCCTGGGTCCCGTCCGTCCGGGGCCCGCCCGAGTCACCGATTTCCGGCGCCGCGCCGCGGCCAATTGGCACTCCGCTTGACCGAGTGCTAATCCCGGTCATAGTCTCGGCTCTGGCACTCGGCAGATGAGAGTGCCAACAACGCGACGGGCAGGTCCGGCACCCGCGACGACGGATCCACCTGGTCGCCACCTCAGACAGTTAACCCCGTGAGATCTCCGAAGGGGGAGGTCGGATCGTGACGACCACCAGCTCCAAGGTTGCCATCAAGCCGCTTGAGGACCGCATCGTGGTCCAGCCGCTCGACGCCGAGCAGACCACGGCCTCCGGCCTGGTCATCCCGGACACCGCGAAGGAGAAGCCCCAGGAGGGCGCCGTCCTCGCCGTGGGCCCGGGCCGTTTCGAGAACGGCGAGCGCCTGCCGCTCGATGTCAAGGTCGGCGACGTCGTGCTCTACAGCAAGTACGGCGGCACCGAGGTGAAGTACAACGGCGACGAGTACCTCGTCCTCTCGGCTCGCGACGTGCTCGCGATCATCGAGAAGTAGTTCACCCCAAGCACATTCTGCTTTGAGCTGCGCCCCTGGCCCCCGCGACCTTATGAAGCCGGGCGTCGGGGGCGCGGCTCGTTTCACCCACGTTTTCCGAGAGGGCTGAACCGCTCCCATGGCGAAGATCCTGAAGTTCGACGAGGACGCCCGTCGCGCCCTTGAGCGCGGCGTCAACAAGCTTGCCGACACCGTCAAGGTGACGATCGGTCCCAAGGGCCGCAACGTCGTCATCGACAAGAAGTTCGGCGCCCCCACCATCACCAACGACGGTGTCACCATCGCCCGCGAGGTCGAGATCGAGGACCCGTACGAGAACCTCGGCGCCCAGCTGGTGAAGGAGGTGGCGACCAAGACCAACGACATCGCGGGTGACGGTACGACCACCGCCACCGTGCTGGCCCAGGCGCTCGTCCGCGAGGGCCTCAAGAACGTCGCCGCGGGTGCCTCCCCGGCCGCCCTGAAGAAGGGCATCGACGCCGCCGTCGCCGCCATCTCCGAGGACCTGCTCGCGACCGCCCGGCCGATCGAGGAGAAGTCCGACATCGCCGCCGTCGCCGCGCTGTCCGCCCAGGACCAGCAGGTCGGCGAGCTCATCGCCGAGGCGATGGACAAGGTCGGCAAGGACGGTGTCATCACCGTCGAGGAGTCCAACACCTTCGGTCTGGAGCTGGACTTCACCGAGGGCATGGCCTTCGACAAGGGCTACCTGTCGCCGTACTTCGTGACGGACCAGGAGCGCATGGAGGCCGTCCTGGAGGACCCCTACATCCTCATCAACCAGGGCAAGGTCTCCTCCATCGCGGACCTGCTCCCGCTGCTCGAGAAGATCATCCAGAGCAACGCCTCCCGCCCGCTGCTGATCATCGCCGAGGACGTCGAGGGCGAGGCGCTCTCCACCCTCGTCGTCAACAAGATCCGCGGCACCTTCAACGCGGTCGCGGTCAAGGCCCCCGGCTTCGGCGACCGTCGCAAGGCGATGCTGGAGGACCTGGCGATCCTCACCGGCGCCACGGTCATCTCCGAGGAGGTCGGCCTCAAGCTCGACCAGGTCGGCCTGGACGTGCTGGGCTCCGCCCGCCGTGTCACGGTCACCAAGGACGACACCACGGTCGTCGACGGTGCCGGTGACTCCGGTGCCGTCACCGGCCGCGTCGCCCAGATCAAGGCCGAGATCGAGAACACCGACTCCGACTGGGACCGCGAGAAGCTCCAGGAGCGCCTCGCGAAGCTGGCCGGCGGCGTGTGCGTGATCAAGGTCGGCGCCGCCACCGAGGTGGAGCTGAAGGAGAAGAAGCACCGTCTGGAGGACGCCATCTCCGCGACCCGCGCCGCGGTCGAGGAGGGCATCGTCTCCGGTGGTGGCTCCGCGCTCGTCCACGCCGCCAAGGTGCTGGAGGGCGGCCTGGGCAAGTCCGGCGACGAGGCCACCGGTGTCGCCGTGGTCCGCCGCGCGGTCGTCGAGCCGCTGCGCTGGATCGCCGAGAACGCCGGCCTGGAGGGCTACGTCATCACCTCCAAGGTCGCCGAGCTGGAGAAGGGCCAGGGCTTCAACGCCGCCACCGGCGAGTACGGCGACCTGGTCAAGGCCGGCGTCATCGACCCGGTCAAGGTCACCCGCTCCGCCCTGGAGAACGCGGCCTCCATCGCCTCCCTGCTCCTGACGACCGAGACCCTGGTCGTCGAGAAGAAGGAAGAGGAGGAGCCGGCGGCCGCCGGTCACTCCCACGGCCACGCCCACTGAGGCGACGCGCCTGCACGGATGAAGCCCCCGTTCCCGGTCGTCCGCCGGGAACGGGGGCTTCGCCCCTCGCGGGTACTTCGATCGTCTGCCTAGTTCGCCAGCGCGTCCAGCGCGTCCAGCTGTGCCAGCAGTCCTATCCGGTCGTACTGCAACCAGCTCTCCGCCATCTTCCCGTCGGCGTCGAAGCGGTGGATCGTCGTCCCGGTCATGGTGACCTGCCTGCCGGTGTTCGGCACCCCCATGAACGCCGCCTTCTGCACACCCGTCCAGAGCCACCTGGTGCACACCCGGTCGTCCTGGGAGATCTGGTCCTCGATGAGGAACGAGAAGTCGAAGGCGCCCCGCCACATCTCCAGCTTGCGCCGCATCGCGTCCATGCCGATGGTGTCCCGGCCCTCGACCGGATCGTGGTCGTGGTAGTCCTCGGTGATCAGGCCGTCCAGTGGAACCAGCGGGCCGGGCGCGGCGATCGTGTCGAAGAACCGCCGTGCGGTGGCCGCGATGCCGGTGTGCGGCCGCTCGTCGCGCACCACGTCCAGATCCGTGAACGTCGGCATCCCCTCGCAGAGCGCCAAGATCTCGTTGAGGACCTGGTCGGCCTCCGGCCGGTTCGAGTTCCGCATCGCCTCCTCGTACGAGGCGAACTCCACGATCTCGACGACGTGCGACGCGTCGGAGCGGTCCTTGCCGACCACCGCGTGCGTCGCCGTGCGCTTCCCCTTGGTCTGCGTGACCCACCTGTCCATCAGCCGGTCCATCTCGGCCGGCCGGTTGGTCCTGCACTCGATGAGCTGTACGAACGTCATGCCGCCGCCTCCGGCCCCCCTGGGTCCGGTACCGTCACGCCCATTTTCCCACCGGGGGAGGCGGCGCCACCTCAGCCGTCACCGCGGCCCGTACTTGCGCCCCGTCTTCGAGGTGATCCCGCCCAGCAGCCCGTGCGGGGTCACCTTCGCCAGTCCGGTCAGCACCTTGTACCGCGGGTCCGGGATCGACAGCGTCTTGCCGCGCGCGAGGTCGGCGAGCGCCGCCTCGACCAGCTTGTCGGCGTCCAGCCACATCCAGTCCGGGATGTTGTCCGTGCCCATCCCGGCCCGCTGGTGGAACTCGGTGCGCACGAAACCGGGCGCCAGCGCCATCAGACGGACCCCGGTCCCCGCCAGATCGCGCGCCGCGCCCTGGGTGAACTGCACGACCCACGCCTTCGACGCGCCGTAGGTGCCCCGGGGCACGAAGGCCGCCACCGAGGCCACGTTGACCACACCGCCGCGCCCGCGCTCCCGCATCGCCTCGGCCGCGGCCGAGGTCAGCCGCAGCACCGCCTCGCAGTGCACCTTGAGCATCTTCAGCTCGTCGGCCATCGAGACGTCCAGGTAGTGGCCCTTGTTGCCGAAGCCCGCGTTGTTGATCAGCAGGTCGACCGGGCTCCTGCGGTCGCCGAGGCGGCCTGCGACCGACTCGATGCCGGTGTCCTCGGCGAGGTCGGCGGTGAGCACCTCGGCCTCGATGCCGTGCCGGTCGTGCAGCTCGGTGGCCTGCTCGCGCAGCCGTTTGGTGTCCCGTGCCACCAGGACGAGGTTGTGCCCGTCCGCCGCCAGCCGCCGCGCGAACGCGGCACCGATCCCCGCGGTCGATCCCGTAATCAGAGCCGTTGTCATGGCCCAAGGGTAGTTACCCGGACTGACGGCGTCCGTTGCGCGCACCAGCTCTTCCGAAGGGTGAAGCGCCGGTGGACGGTCCGGGGGTGACGGCCGTTCAGTCCTGCTGCGCGGCCACGTACTTCCGGGCCTGCGCCAGCGCCTCCGGGTGCAGCGCGTGGCCGGCCACGAGGAGCCGGGGCAGCAGCTCCCGCTCGGTGGTGGTGGCGCGGAACTCCATCGCCGCCGTCACGCCGTGCGCCGGCCGGTGCACGATCTCGATCGGGTCGCCGGCCCGGATCTCACCCGGTTCGATCACCCGGAGGTAGGCACCGGTCGCACCCTTCCGCGTGAACCTCTTCACCCATCCCCGCTCGCCCAGATGGCCCTGAAAAGTACGGCACGGGATGCGCCCGGACGTCACCTCCAGTACGACCTCGGAACCGATCCGCCAGCGCTCGCCGATCAGCGCGTCCGACACGTTCAGCCCGTTTGTCGTGAGGTTCTCACCGAAGCAGCCGTTCGGCAGCGGCCGGCCGAGCTCCTTCGACCAGTCGTCGAGGTCCTCGCGCGCGAAGGCGTAGACCGCCTGGTCGTCGCCGCCGTGGTGGCGCAGCTCGCACACCGCGTCCCCGGCCAGACCGCTGCCCGCGACCCCCTTCGGCCCGGGTGCCTGCACCCGCACGGGACCGTCCGCCGGCCGCTTGTCGATGCCGGTCACGCCGTCCTTCTGGTCCGTGTGGGGCGACGGCGTCGGGACGCCGAGGTTCACCGAGAGAAGCTGCATGGTCCGACGGTACGGGACCGTGCTCAAAGCGTCGACGCACTATCGGGTGCGCTGTCCAAGCCCGGCTTATGATCGGAGGGTGATAGAGGCCCGTCATCTCCGTGTTCTGCGCGCCGTCGCCACCACCGGTTCCTTCTCGGCGGCGGGGCGCGAACTGGGCTGCACCCAGCCCGCCGTCAGCCAGCAGATGAAGGCGCTGGAGACCTCCGTGGGCACCCCGCTGCTGGTGCGCAACGGCCGGGAGATGCGCCTGACCCAGGCCGGCGAGGCACTCGTGCGGCACGCCTCCGGGATCCTCGCCGGACTCACCGCCGCCGAGGAGGAGGTCGCCGCGATCGCCGGTCTGCGCGCCGGCCGGGTCCGTCTGGTCTCGTTCCCGAGCGGCAGCTCCACCCTTGTCCCGACGGCGCTGGCCGCCCTGCGCGCGGCGCATCCCGGCACCCGGGTCTCCCTGGAGGAGGCCGAGCCGCCCGCATCCGTGGAGCTGCTGCGCGCGGGTGACTGCGACATCGCGCTGGCCTTCCGCTACGAGGGTGCGGCGGGCGCCGAGGAGTGGGACGACCTGGTGGTACGGCCGCTGCTGACGGACCGGCTGGTCGGCCTGCTGCCGGAACGGCACCGGCTCGCACGCGCGGAGTCGGTCGCCCTGGGGGAACTCGCCGACGAGCCCTGGATCGCGGGCTGCCCGCGCTGCCGGGGACAGCTCGTCCAGGCGTGCGAGAGCGCGGGATTCACGCCCCGTATCGACTTCGCCACCGACGACTACCCGGCCGTGGTCGGCCTGGTCGGCGCCGGTCTGGGCGTCGCGGTGCTGCCCCAGCTGGCGGTCGAGTCGGTACGCCCGAGGGGCGCGCGCACGGTGGCGCTGGAACCCGCGGTGGTGCGGGAGATCGTCGCCCTCACGCTGCCCGACCTGGCACAGGTGCCGGCCGTGGCGGCGACGCTGCGGCAGCTGGGCCGGGCGGCCCGGCGGGCCTGAGGCGACGGGCGGCCCGATCGGCAGCGTGCCAGTGATCTGAAGAAACGTTCTTTCAGGTAGGTAGGGGGAGTCGGTGCTTTCAGGTGCGAGGGAGGGAGTCGCCGCTGGTCGTCGAGGCCGACACCAGCCTGTTCCGCGCCCGCCCCATGAGCTCTTCGCGCTCGTCCTCGGTCAGGCCGCCCCAGACGCCGTACGGTTCGCGGACCGCCAGCGCGTGCGCCGCGCACTCCGCGCGGACGGGGCATCTCATGCAGACCTCCTTGGCCGAGTTCTCACGGGCACTCCGAGCCGCCCCGCGCTCGCCCTCGGGATGGAAGAAGAGCGAGCTGTCGACCCCACGGCAGGCAGCCAGCAGCTGCCAGTCCCACAGGTCCGCGTTCGGTCCGGGAAGGCGGGAGAAATCTGCCATTACGTGACCCCTTGTAGCCGTTCTGGGCGGATACGGTGCCAATGACCGTATATCTCCGGTCTAGAGAGATGAAAATATGACTCATTGCGAATCTAGCCCCAGACACCGTGAAACGGGAAGAAAAAGGTCTAAATGGGGCATTGGATGTGATGAAAAGTTGAGAGTCTGACGTCCATGTCTGCACCGTGTCCGCCCCCTCACGTAGAGTGCCGAAGAGGCCACGCAGCCCCGTAACTCTTTCGAGTGACCGTCGTTGAGAGTGCGGAGGCGGTTGAAACAACAAGCGCTCGGGCAGGCGTCCGAGACGGTCGACCGCACAGGTGACGATTCCGTACCAGCCTGGAGGCTCAAGGTGACGCGCATCAGCTGCGGAGGGCGGTCATGACATCCGTCCTCGTCTGCGACGACTCCCCGCTTGCCCGAGAGGCGCTCCGCCGCGCGGTGGCGACCGTGCCCGGCGTCGAGCGCGTGACGACGGCGGCCAACGGCGAGGAAGTCCTCCGCCGCTGGGGCGCCGACCGCTCCGACCTGATCCTGATGGACGTGCGCATGCCCGGTCTGGGCGGTGTCGAGACCGTGCGCCGGCTGCTGTCGGCCGACCCCGGCGCGCGCATCATCATGCTCACGGTCGCCGAGGACCTGGACGGCGTGGCCCTGGCCGTCGCCGCCGGTGCCCGCGGCTATCTGCACAAGGACGCCTCGCGCGCGGAACTCCGCGCGACCGTCACCCAGGCACTCGCGGACCCCACCTGGCGGCTGGCGCCCCGGCGGCTGCGCTCGGCCGAGATGGGCGCCGCGCCCACTCTCACCGCGCGCGAGATCCAGGTCCTCGAAGGCATGAGTCACGGCCGCTCCAACGCCGAGATCGGGCGCGAGCTGTTCCTTTCCGAGGACACCGTGAAGACCCACGCCCGGCGGCTGTTCAAGAAGCTCGGCGCCTCCGACCGCGCCCACGCGGTGGCCCTCGGCTTCCGCTGGGGACTGGTCCGATAGCGGGGCGATGAGCTGCGCCGCAGCGGGATCGCGGACCGACCGGACGCCCCCGCCCACCGTACGGTGGGCGGGGTCCGCAAGGCGGATCGCCTCGGGCCCGCTGCTCGTTTCGGCGCTGATGCCGCATCCTTGAGGTGTGGAGTCTCTCGGGGACGAGTCGTTCGAGCGGAAGGGGAGGGCGCAAGGGATGAGTTCCGGCGCACCTGCTCATAACGCTTCGGTGCACAACGACGGACGTGGTGCCACACCGCCGACGGCAGCAGGGCACGATGGACCGATGCGCGACGACGAGGCGGTCACCGCCATTGGGACGATCGGCGCCCTCGTCCACCGCGCCGTCGACGGGGACGAGCAGGCCACGCACGACCTGCTCGCCCATGTCCACCCGCTCGCGCTGCGTTACTGCCGTACGCGGCTGTCGCGCCTGCCGGGCGACGCCCGGCACTTCGTGGAGGACCTGGCCCAGGAGGTCTGTGTGGCGGTCCTCCTCGCACTGCCCCGCTACCGCGACACCGGCCGCCCCTTCGAGGCCTTCGTCTTCGCCATCGCCTCCCACAAGGTCGCCGACCTGCAGCGGGCCGCGATGCGCCACCCGGGCTCCACGGCCGTCCCCTCCGACGAGATGCCGGAACGGCCCGACGACTCCCTCGGCCCCGAGGAGCGGGCGCTGCTCAGCAGCGACGCCGAATGGGCCAAGAAACTCCTCGCCAACCTCCCCGAGAACCAGCGCGAGCTGCTGCTCCTGCGCATCGCGGTGGGCCTGACCGCCGAAGAGACGGGCCAGATGTTGGGAATGTCACCGGGCGCCGTCCGGGTCGCCCAGCACCGTGCCCTGAGCCGGCTGCGCGCACTGGCGGAGCAGTAACCGCACGGTTCGCCGCACCCGATGAACAGGCGTGCGCTCATTTCCGTACGAACATACGAAGCCTGAAGCTGAGTCGTACCGTGGAATTTGGGGCCTGTGCTTCCCGTTAGCATGGACATCCGCACCGTTCAAGGCCATTTGGGGAAGGTGTCATGACTGCCAACGTCGACGGAGTGCCCGGAAAATTCGCGACACTCGGGCTTACCTACGACGACGTGCTGCTGCTGCCGGGCGCATCCGAGGTGCTCCCGAACGCGGTCGACACCTCGTCCCGCATCTCGCGCAACGTCCGGGTCAACATCCCGCTGCTGTCCGCGGCGATGGACAAGGTGACCGAGTCCCGCATGGCGATCGCGATGGCCCGTCTCGGCGGCGTCGGCGTGCTGCACCGCAACCTGTCCGTCGAGGACCAGGTCAACCAGGTCGACCTGGTCAAGCGGTCCGAGTCCGGCATGGTCACCGACCCCATCACGGTGCGTCCGGAGGCGACCCTCGCCGAGGCCGACGCCCTGTGCGCGAAGTTCCGGATCAGCGGTGTGCCCGTCACCGACCCGGCCGGCAAGCTGCTCGGCATCGTCACCAACCGGGACATGGCCTTCGAGAGCGACCGCTCCCGCCGCGTGCACGAGGTCATGACCCCGATGCCGCTGGTGACCGGCAAGGTCGGCATCTCCGGCAGCGAGGCCATCCAGCTGCTGCGCAAGCACAAGATCGAGAAGCTGCCGCTGGTCGACGACCAGGGCGTTCTCAAGGGCCTCATCACGGTCAAGGACTTCGTCAAGGCCGAGAAGTACCCGAACGCCGCCAAGGACGCCGAGGGCCGCCTGCTCGTCGGCGCCGCCGTCGGAGCCAGCCCGGAGGCCCTGGATCGGGCCCAGGCGCTCGCCGAGGCCGGCGCGGACTTCCTGGTCGTCGACACCTCGCACGGCCACAACAGCAACGCCCTCAGCTGGATGTCGAAGATCAAGTCGAGCGTCGACATCGACGTGATCGGCGGCAACGTCGCCACCCGCGACGGCGCCCAGGCGCTCGTCGACGCCGGCGTCGACGGCATCAAGGTGGGGGTCGGCCCCGGCTCCATCTGCACCACGCGCGTGGTCGCCGGCATCGGCGTCCCGCAGGTCACCGCCATCTACGAGGCCTCCCTCGCGGCCCGCCCGGCGGGTATCCCGCTGATCGGCGACGGCGGCCTGCAGTACTCCGGCGACATCGGCAAGGCCCTCGCCGCCGGCGCCGACACCGTGATGCTGGGCAGCCTGCTGGCCGGCTGCGAGGAGTCGCCCGGCGAGCTCCTCTTCATCAACGGCAAGCAGTTCAAGTCGTACCGGGGCATGGGCTCGCTGGGCGCGATGCAGTCCCGCGGCCAGGGCCGGTCGTACTCCAAGGACCGGTACTTCCAGGCCGAGGTCGCCTCGGACGACAAGCTCGTGCCCGAGGGCGTCGAGGGCCAGGTGCCCTACCGCGGTCCGCTCTCCAACGTGCTGCACCAGCTCGTCGGCGGCCTGCGCCAGACCATGGGCTACGTGGGCGCCGCCACCATCGACGAGATGGAGTCCAAGGGCCGGTTCGTCCGCATCACCTCCGCGGGTCTCAAGGAGAGCCACCCGCACGACATCCAGATGACGGTCGAGGCACCGAACTACAGCCGCAAGTAGTCTGCACGGCCTTTCCAGGGCGGTCCCGGACACACCGGGGCCGCCCTCGCCGTGCCTGTCGGCGATACTGGAAGACGCTGAAACGAAGAGGGAAAGGCCACAGACGTGACTGAGATCGAGATCGGGCGCGGCAAGCGCGGCCGCCGGGCGTACGCCTTCGACGACATCGCCGTCGTCCCCAGCCGCCGCACGCGGGATCCGAAGGAGGTCTCGATCACCTGGCAGATCGACGCCTACCGCTTCGAGCTGCCGTTCCTGGCCGCCCCCATGGACTCGGTCGTCTCCCCGGCCACCGCCATTCGCATCGGCGAACTCGGCGGCCTCGGTGTGCTCAACCTCGAAGGCCTGTGGACGCGCCACCAGGACCCGCAGCCGCTGCTCGACGAGATCACCGGGCTGCCCGCCGAGGAGGCCACCCGCCGGCTCCAGGAGATCTACGCGGCCCCCATCAAGGAGGAGCTGATCGGCGCGCGCATCAAGGAGGTGCGCGACTCCGGCGTGGTGACGGCGGCCGCGCTCTCCCCGCAGCGCACCGCCCAGTTCTCCAAGGCGGTGGTGGACGCGGGTGTGGACATCTTCGTCATCCGCGGTACGACGGTCTCGGCGGAGCACGTCTCGTCCTCGCACGAGCCGCTCAACCTGAAGCAGTTCATCTACGAGCTGGACGTCCCGGTGATCGTCGGCGGCTGCGCCACCTACACGGCGGCCCTGCACCTGATGCGCACGGGCGCCGCGGGCGTCCTCGTCGGGTTCGGCGGCGGCGCCGCCCACACCACGCGCAACGTGCTCGGCATCCAGGTCCCGATGGCCACCGCGGTCGCGGACGTGGCGGCGGCCCGCCGTGACTACATGGACGAGTCCGGCGGCCGGTACGTCCACGTGATCGCCGACGGTGGTGTCGGCTGGTCCGGGGACATCCCCAAGGCGATCGCCTGCGGTGCGGACGCGGTGATGATGGGCTCCCCGCTCGCCCGTGCCACGGACGCGCCCGGCAAGGGCCACCACTGGGGCATGGAGGCGGTCAACGAGGAGCTGCCGCGCGGCAAGAAGGTCGACCTCGGAACGGTCGGCACCATCGAGGAGATCCTCACCGGCCCCTCCCACACCCCCGACGGCTCGATGAACCTCTTCGGCGCACTGCGGCGGGCGATGGCCACGACCGGTTACAGCGAGCTCAAGGAGTTCCAGCGCGTCGAGGTGACCGTGGCGGACAGCCAGCACAAGCGGTAGGTCCCGCACGACGGACAAGGGGCCGGTCACCCGAAACGGGTGACCGGCCCCTTCGTGCGCCGCGGGCCGGTCAGGCGGCCGCCTTCTGGGCGCCCGAGAACGCCGCCCACCCGGCGATCGCGAAGAACAGGAAGGTCAGCGGGTCGGCCGTCTCCTTCCACGCGTCCTGGACGACACCGAAGTGCTGGAAGAACACCTCGGAGAAGCCCAGGTCGAGCTGGTCGGCGCCGATCATCGCCTCGCCCACCAGCTGGCCGAGGTAGACGGAGCCGAGCGCGAGGAGCGTGGCGGCGACGGGGAGCAGCGGGTTGCGGCCGCCGAGCCGGCCGGCCGCGAGGCCTATGACGAAGCCGACGCCGACGGCCGCCCAGCCGATCTCGTGCTTGGTGAGGCCGATGACCATGCCGTAGAGGGCGGCGGCGGCCACGGCCGCGACGACGGCACCCACCAGGCCGAGGGCGACATTGCCCCGGGGAGGCGCGGGCGGCGCCGGGGGCGGGGGTACGGCGCCGGGCTGGGCGGCGTACGGCGCGGACGCCTGCTGCTGCGCGAACGGGTTGCCGTCGGCGGGCTGCGGCTGCGGCTGCGGCGGAGTTGACTGGCTCATGACAGGAAATCCCCCCTGGTGGATCACTGTGCGAACAGCGAGATGAAGAGGCGTGCGCACACCTGTGCGACGCGAGTGAGGGGAGATTAACAGGAGCCGGTGACAACGCTCCTGGCGATTTCTCCGCGGCCGCGGAGCGGGGCTCAGAGCCGGTGCGCCGCCCCCGTCGGCGTCGCCCCGCGGGTGTCGAGGAGCAACTGTGCCTTCACCGACAGGCCCTGGAGGTCGTACGTCCGGTGCTGCTGGACCAGGATCGTCAGATCGGCGTCGGCGGCCGCCTCGTAGAGGGAGTCCGCGCGCGGGACCGGGCGGTCCAGGACGTTCCAGGACGCGATGTGCGGGTCGTGGTAGCTGACCGAGGCGCCCAGTTCCATCAGCCGGATCGCGATCTCGCGGGCGGGCGTGGCCTGCTGGTCGGCGAGGTCGGCCTTGTAGGTGACGCCGAGCAGCAGCACGCGCGCGCCGCGGGCCGACTTGCCGTGCTCGTTGAGCAGGGCGGCGGCGCGCTGGACGACGTACCCCGGCATCCGGGTGTTGACCTGCTGGGCCAGTTCCACCATGCGCAGGCCGCGGCCGGTGACCCCGGACAGGTCCTGGGCGACCCCGTGGCCTCCGATGCCGGGGCCGGGACGGAAGGCGTGGAAGCCGAACGGCTTGGTCTCCGCGCAGCGGATGACGTCCCACAGGTCGACGCCCAGGTCATGGCAGAGGACGGCCATCTCGTTGACGAGGGCGATGTTGACGTGCCGGAAGTTGGTCTCCAGGAGCTGCACGGTCTCGGCCTCGCGCGGGCCACGCGCGCGTACCACCTTGTCGGTGAGCCGGCCGTAGAACGCGGCCGCCGACTCCGTGCACGCCGGCGTGAGACCTCCGATGACCTTGGGGGTGTTGGCCGGGGTGAAGTCGCGGCTGCCGGGATCCACCCGACTGGGCGAGTAGGCGAGATGGAAGTCGCGCCCCGCGCGCAGGCCCGAGCCCTTCTCCAGCAGGGGCCGCAGGAAGTCCTCGGTCGTCCCCGGATGGACCGGTGACTCCAGGATCACCGTGGTGTGCGGGCGCAGCCGCTCGGCCAGGGTGCGGGCCGCGGCCTCCACCCGGCTCAGGTCGAGTCCGCCGTCGGCGCCGCGCGGGGTCGGCGCGCAGATCACGGCCGTGCGTACCCGCCCCAGCTCGGCCGGGTCCTTGGCCGCACGGAAGCCCCCCGAGAGCATCCGGCGCAGCTCGGCGGGGCTGAGTGAGCCCGCCTCCGGACCGGTGGCGTATCCGATCGTGGGGATGCCGGCGGCCACGGCGGCCTGGGCGAGGGGCAGGCCGTAGGGACCGAGTCCCATGACGGCGAGGTCTGCGGGCATGGCGTGGGCCGTCCTTCCCAGTAACCGAAGCGGGACAGGTGCGCAAGCCCTGTAGACAGGATGAGCGAAGCGCAATGTCAGACTAGGAGTAAATATGAACGTTATGTGGGATTGTGTACGTGTGTCTTCCGGGGGTTCGGTGAGCGTTGTCCACAGGCTGCGGGCGCGTGGTGGCTGAAGTCGGCCATCGCGGTCAGACTTTCGGCATGGGCCCCGCCTGCCGGGTGTGGCCGATGCGACCGACGACCGACGACGAGCCATGACCCATGGCGGCAGAGCGGGAGGCAGCGGTGAGGACAGCGACACTGGGGCCCGAGCAGCGGGCGGAGTCCTTGGCGGCCATGGCCGAGCGCGAGTTGGACGTGCTGGTGGTGGGCGGTGGGGTGGTCGGTGCGGGGACCGCGCTGGACGCGGTCACCCGCGGCCTGAACACCGGCATAGTCGAGGCCCGTGACTGGGCCTCGGGCACGTCCAGCAGGTCCAGCAAGCTGGTCCACGGCGGCCTGCGCTACCTGGAGATGCTCGACTTCGCCCTGGTCCGCGAGGCACTCAAGGAGCGCGGCCTGCTCCTGGAACGGCTCGCCCCGCACCTGGTCAAGCCGGTGCCGTTCCTCTACCCGCTCCAGCACCAGGGCTGGGAGCGCCTGTACGCGGGCTCGGGCGTCGCGCTCTACGACGCGATGTCGATGGCCCGCGGGCATGGCCGGGGCCTGCCCCGCCACCGCCACCTGAGCCGCCGTCACGCCCTGCGCGTGGCGCCCGCCCTGCGCAAGGACGCCCTGGTCGGCGCCATCCAGTACTACGACGCCCAGATGGACGACGCCCGCTATGTGGCCACCCTGGTGCGCACGGCGGTGTCCTACGGCGCGAAGGCGGCCAACCGCGCGCGCGTGACCGGGTTCCTGCGCGAGGGCGAGCGGGTCGTCGGGGCCCGGGTGCTGGACGTGGAGGGCGGCGGGGAGTACGAGATCCACGCCCAGCAGGTCGTCAACGCGACCGGCGTGTGGACCGACGACACCCAGGCGATGGTCGGCGAGCGCGGGCAGTTCCACGTCCGTGCCTCCAAGGGCATCCACCTGGTCGTCCCCAAGGACCGCATCCACTCCACGACCGGCCTGATCCTGCGCACCGAGAAGTCGGTCCTGTTCGTCATCCCCTGGGGCCGGCACTGGATCGTCGGGACCACCGACACCGACTGGGACCTCGACAAGGCCCACCCGGCCGCCTCCAGCGCCGACATCGACTACCTGCTCAACCACGTCAACTCGGTGCTCGCGGTGCCGCTCTCCCGCGACGACGTCCAGGGCGTGTACGCGGGGCTGCGCCCGCTGCTGGCCGGCGAGTCCGACGCCACCAGCAAGCTGTCGCGCGAACACACGGTCGCGCATCCGGCACCGGGGCTCGTGGTGGTCGCGGGCGGCAAGTACACGACGTACCGGGTGATGGCCAAGGACGCGGTCGACGAGGCGGTGCACGGGCTCGACATGCGGGTCGCGGAGTGCGTCACCGAGGAGGTCCCGCTGCTCGGCGCGGAGGGCTACCGGGCGATGTGGAACGCGCGGGCCCGGATCGCCGCCCGTACCGGCGTCCATGTCGCCCGGGTCGAGCACCTCCTGAACCGGTACGGCTCGATGGCGGACGAACTCCTCGACCTCATCGCCGCCGACCCCGCTCTCGGCGAGCCGCTCACGGCGGCCGACGACTACCTGCGTGCCGAGGTCGTCTACGCCGCCTCCCACGAGGGTGCCCGCCATCTCGACGACGTCCTCACCCGCCGTACCCGTATCTCCATCGAGACCTTCGACCGGGGCACCCGCAGCGCCCGCGAGGCCGCCGAACTGATGGCACCCGTCCTCGGCTGGGACAAGGACCAGATCGAGCGGGAGGTCGAGCACTACGAGAAGCGGGTGGAGGCGGAACGGGAGTCCCAGCTCCAGCCGGACGACCTGACGGCGGACGCGGCCCGCCTGGGCGCCCCGGACATCGTGCCGCGGTAGGCCGCCGACGGCGGGCGGCAGCCCGGTCCTACCGGCCGCGGGGGCAGAACTTGGCCGTGAGGAGCGCGGGTTCGAGGGCCGGGTCCGCGACCGCCGTCGTGTTCACGCGGAACGTGACGACATGACGGCCGTCGGCCGAGGCGGCGCTGCGCACGTAGCTGCCCGCGATCCGGCCGTTGTGTCCCCACACCGTGGTCCCGCACGGCAGCTTCACCGGAAACATCCCCAGGCCGTACACGCCGTGCGCGGCACGGGTGCCGAGCATCTCGCGCAGCCAGTGCGGGGGCAGCAACCGGCCGCCCAGCAGCGCCGCGTAGAAGCGGTCCAGGTCGTCGAGCGTGGTCACCAGCTCGCCCGCGGCGCCGGCCACGCGCGGGTCGAGTCGGGTGATGTCGGAACCGTCGGCCGCGTAGGCGCGGCCGTGCGGCGCGGGCAGTGTCCTCCTCGCGCCCGGGAAGGAGGTGCCCGTCAGCCGGAGCGGTGTGATGACGCGGCGTCGCGCCTCGGCGGCGTAGGAGTGCCCGGTGACCCGGCGGACGACCATGCCGAGGACGACATAACCGGTGCTGGAGTACGCGTAGCGGCCGGGACCGGTCGAGGGGAGGGCGAGCGAGACGCGTACGGCCTGAAGCGGGGTCAGCGGGACGGCCCCGCGGGTGATCCCGGTGAAGTCGGCGATTCCGCTGGTGTGGGACAGCAGGGCGCGCAGGGTGATCCGCCGCCCGTCGGCGCCCTGACCGCGCAGCAGCCCCGGCAGGTAGCGCTCCACGGGATCGGACAGGGACAGCCGGTGTTCCGCGGCCAGTTGCAGGACGACGGTGGCGATGAAGGTCTTGGTGATGCTGCCGGCGCGGAAGTGGTCGGCGCGGGAGATGCCCCGGCCGGCGGACGCGTAGCGGACGTCGTCGCCGTCGTGTTCCAGAAGGGCGGCGGCGGGCACCCGGCCTTTGGAGACGAACTGTGACAGGAGCGGGTCCGTGGCCTCCGCCGAGGACGCGGACCCGGCCGCCACCGAGGCAAGCAGGGCGAGAGAGACCGGTATGGCCACCAGTGTCCGAAGCGAAGGCATCCCGATTCCTCCCTTGTCGCGGCCCATCATCCCGGCGAGCGTGACGCCCTCGTCACCGGGGGTTCCGGCCGGTCGGCCCCGATGCGCGGTCAGGGGGCCCCTGGGCGTCGGGCACTTGTCGGGTGAGGGACAATGAAGGCTCTGTCAGGGCGGGTTGCATGAGGGGACGCATGTCGGAGGCGGAGCGGGCGGGTAATTCCCGTCAGGAGACTCGTCAGGACAACAGTGACCGTCTTCTCGCCGGGCGGTACCGGCTGGGACGAGTGCTCGGCCGTGGCGGCATGGGCACGGTGTGGCGTGCCGAGGACGAGACCCTCGGCCGGACGGTGGCCGTCAAGGAGCTTCGGTTCCCGTCGAACATCGACGAGGAGGAGAAGCGGCGCCTGATCACGCGCACGCTGCGCGAGGCCAAGGCGATCGCCCGGATCCGCAACAACAGCGCGGTGACGGTCTTCGACGTGGTCGAGGAGGACGACCGGCCCTGGATCGTGATGGAGCTGGTCGAGGGCAAGTCGCTGGCCGAGGTCATCCGGGAGGACGGCCTGCTCAAGCCCAGGCGCGCGGCCGAGGTCGGGCTCGCGATCCTGGACGTGCTGCGGTCGGCGCACCGCGAGGGCATCCTGCACCGGGACGTGAAGCCGTCCAACGTGCTGATCGCCGAGGGCGACGGCCGGGTCGTGCTCACCGACTTCGGTATCGCCCAGGTCGAGGGCGACCCGTCGATCACCTCCACCGGCATGCTCGTCGGTGCCCCCTCCTACATCTCCCCGGAGCGGGCCCGCGGTCACAAGCCCGGCCCGGCGGCCGACCTCTGGTCGCTCGGCGGCCTGCTGTACGCGGCGGTCGAGGGTGCCCCGCCGTACGACAAGGGGTCGGCGATCGCCACGCTGACCGCGGTGATGACCGAGCAGCTGGAGGAGCCGAAGAACGCGGGACCGCTCAGGGACGTCATCTACGGCCTGCTCACCAAGGACCCGGCCAAGCGGCTGGACGACGCCGGCGCACGGGCGATGCTCAACGCGGTGATCAGCGCGCCGCAGGAGCCGCCCGTCGACGCCACGCGGGTCGTCCCGCTGCCTCCGCAGCCGGACGCGCCGAAGGAGGAGAAGGGCACCGCGGCCAGGCGGGGCGAGGAGGCCGGGGAGAAGCTGCGCGGAGCGCTGCGGTCCGTGCGCAAGGCCGCCGGTGCCGCGGGAGCGGCGGGTGCCGCGTCCGTGGCCCGGTCGAAGAGCACCGCCGCCGAGGCGGCCGCCTCCAAGGGCCCGACCGGTTCCGGTTCGGCCCCGGTTGCCGGTTCCACCGGCGGTGCGCGTCCCACCGGCGGTCCTCTCTCCGGTGCCGCCGCCGGCAAGGCGGATTCCGGGTGGCCCGTGATGCCGCCGCCGGACCTGGACCTGGCACCACGGTCCGTGCCCCGGGCCCCGATCACGGACGTGGTACCGAAGCGGACCCTGGTGATCATCGCCGTGGTGGTGGCCCTCGCGGTGCTCGGCACCGTGCTCGCCCTCACACTGGGCGGCGGCGACGGGGACGGCAAGGGAAGCGGCAAGAGCGGCGGTTCCAAGGCGGTGGCCACCTCGGGCGCGAGCACGGGTGCGGGTTCCGGTTCCGGTTCGGGCTCCGGTTCGGGGTCCGGCGGGGGGGCCTCCACCAAGGAGGACACGAGCGGCGGCACGGAGACGGACGGTGACTCCGCGGCGGCCTCGACCTCCGGGAACTCGGGGGACACCGGCACGTCGGACGACAACGGTTCCTCGACGTCGAACTCCAGTGGCAGTGACGACGGCAGCACCTCGGTGGCGCAGAAGTACGACGGGGGCCAGGGGTACTCGATCGGGCTGCCCAAGGGCTGGAAGTTCCAGACCGGCAGCTCCGCCGGAGACCGGTTCACCGGGCCCGACGGGCAGAAGCTGCTGGTCGCGTGGACGAGCACGCCCAAGGACGACCCGGTGGCGGACTGGAAGAACCAGGAGCGGTACATGGTGCGCTCCCAGTACCAGAAGATCCGCATAGCGCAGGTGAGCTACCGCGGCTGGAACACGGCCGACTGGGAGTTCACCTACGTCGACGGCGGCACCCGGTACCGGACCGTCGACCGGGGGTTCGTCGTCAGCCCGAAGCAGGGGTACGCGCTGATGTACACCGCGAAGGCCGCCGACTGGAGCGGTGAGCTGCGCGAGAACACCTGGAAGACGCTGACGGCGAGCTTCGAGCCCAAGTGACAAATCCGCATCCCCTCATTGCGATTTGCCTCCGGCACGTATCGTGAGTGGTTGCGGACCGTACGCATCCAGGCAGGTATGCGGAACGGCCCGCGAAACGAGCGGATTTGACCACCGGCCGGCCGGGGGAGGCAACGTGGACGACTACGCGGGTCGGGTACTCGCCGACCGCTACCGCCTGCCCCTGCCCCCCTCCGACGAGTACGAACACACCGAGACCCGGGCCTTCGACACCTACAGCGGGCAGGAAGTGTACGTCCGGCAGGTGCCGTTGCCGGAGATCGTCGAGGCGGAGGTGCTCGACGCGGAGGGGCTGCCCGACGGGTTCACGGCCCGTGACCGTGGCGCGCGTCGGCCACCGGCCGCCCGCACCGCGACACGCCGGCCGAGCGATCCGGCGGTGCGCCGCGCCGTGGAGGCCGCGCAGGCCGCCGCCCGGATACCCGACCATCCCCGGCTCGACCAGGTCTTCGACGTGTTCGCCGAGGGCGGTTCGCTCTGGATCGTCAGCGAGTTCGTGGCCGCGCGGTCGTTGGCGAGCATGCTCGCCGAGCGGACACTGTCGCCGTACCGGGCGGCCGAGGTCGCCTCGGACGTGCTGATGGCGCTCCGGGTGCTGCACGCGCACGGCTGGGTGCACCGCAACATCACCGCCCGCACGGTCCTGGTCTGCGACGACGGCCGGGTGATGCTGACCGGCCTCGCGGTCGGAGCGGCGGAAGAGGCACTGTGCGGGTACGACCCGGTGCCGGAGGGAGACGGCGGCGCGGAGGCGGAAGGTTCCGCCACACCCGGCGGCTCGGCCGGTCCCGGAGGTCCTGGCGGCCTCGCCGTCGGGGGCATCGGAAGCACGGGTGGTGCGTCGGGTGGTACGGCCGGCGCGCGGCGGGCGCCCGGCGCGCCGGAGACGGATCCCGAGGCCGCGCGGCGCGCCGCCATCCAGGCCCGGGCGGCCGGCGGGTTGCCGGGAGCCGGACCGGAGGAGGGTTCGGGCGGCCCCGGTACGGGCGCGGTGGAGCGGCGCGCGCTGGAGAGCGGTGGGGACGTCCGGGCCGCACGGGCCGGGGCGATCGCCGCGTACCGGGCGGGGGCCAGGGCCGCGGCCCGGGTCCAGGAGTCCCAGCAGAACGGGCGGGCCGCGCTTCCCGGCGCCCGGCCGGCGGCCGACACGGACACCGGAACCGGTACGCCCGTACCGCGCCCGTCCTACGGTCCGGACCAGGCCGACG
This sequence comes from Streptomyces sp. NPDC026515, assembly GCF_055567595.1. Lineage (NCBI taxonomy): Bacteria > Bacillati > Actinomycetota > Actinomycetes > Kitasatosporales > Streptomycetaceae > Streptomyces > Streptomyces sp. NPDC026515. The sequence goes on along the minus strand of NZ_JBVHQD010000016.1, from coordinate 185,814 downwards.
GCGCCGCACAGTCGCCGTACGCGGGCGGGGCCGTTCAACCGCCCTACGCCCCGGGACACGAGGGCGGGGCGGCTCAGCCGCCGTACGCGAACGGGCAGGCGCACCTGGAGGCGCCGGGCGGCGGGCAGCGGGCCTCGGGCAGTGTGCCGCCCGGGCAGATCGCCGATCCGTACGGGGTGGCCGGTGCGCCCTCGCTCTGGCACGGGGCGGTACCCCAGCCCGGCACGCCGGCCGCGGAGCGCACCGCGCTTGCGGCGGTCGGCCCCGGCGCCGACCTCCCGCGACCGGTCGTGCCCGCGCAGCCCCCCCGCTGGGGCGAACCGGGGGCCGTCGTGACCGGGCGGCGCGGGCCCGCCACCGCGCTGGCCGCCGAGCGGGCCCGGCAGGTGCGGATGACCGTGGTCGGGCCGGTGACCGAGCGCTGGGCGCCGGAACAGGCCGGGCCCGTGCACGAGAACTGGCAGCTGGCGGCGCCCATCGGGCCGGCCACCGACCTGTGGGCGCTCGGGGCGCTGCTCTTCAGGGCCGTGCAGGGACACGCGCCGTATCCGGAGGAGTCGACGGCCGAGCTGGTGCAGCTGGTGTGCTCGGAGCCGCCCGCCTTCGCGGAGGAGTGCGGGTCGCTCCGGCCGGTCGTGGAGTCGCTGCTGCGCCAGGACCCCACCGAGCGGCTGGACTTCGAGGAGCTGCGCGGCTGGCTGCGTTCGCTGGTGCGGTCCGCGCCCGAGCCGGACGCCGGCACGCATGTCGTCTCCGCTCCGCCCGCCGCCGACCCGGCCCGGCTGCCGATCGTCCGGCGGCGCGGGCAGCTGGTGCGCTGGCGGCGGGCCGGACTTCCGGCGACCGGTCCGCACGGCCGCCACAAGCGGGCCCGTCAGGAGGCCAAGTCCCCGCGCAGGCTGGGCCGTACGCTGCTTCTGCTGGTGCTGCTCCTGCTGGCCGCCGCGGTCGCGTACGCCATGCTGTTCCTGCCGAAGAAGGACAGCGCGGACAACGGCGGCGCGGCGAGGGGCGACCGGACGGGCACGGCCGGCGAGGCCAGTGCCGCGCCGAGTCCGAGCCCGACCCCCGGGCGGACACCGACGCAGACGACGACGCCGTCCACCGAGACGCAGACCACCGCCGGTTCGACGGGCGGCGCCACGGCCGCAGACGGCTTCACCCTGCGCGACGACCCGGACGGCTTCCAGGTCGCCGTCGCCCAGGGCTGGAGCCGCGCACCGCGCAACGGCAGCGGCCAGGTGATCTACTCGCACGGGAAGTTCGAGCTGATCGTCGTCCCCGGGCGGGACGGCGCGGCGGCCTACGGCAACGACCCGATGACGTACCAGCGGGACAAGGAGCGGGAGTTGCAGCCGTACCGGGACTCCAGCTGGGCCACGGCGGGCGGGCTGCGGACCATCACGGTGGGTCAGCAGGTGTCGGCCGAGGGGCAGTTCACCTGGACGGACAGCGGGCAGGGCGACCTGTTCGTTCGGAACATGGTGTTCCTGATCGACGGGCGGTACCACGTCGTGCAGGTCCGCGGCCCGGAGTCGGAACGGGACGAGGTCACACGGCTGTACGAGCAGGCCTCGTCGACGTACAAGTACACGGGCTGAGCGTCAACGCCGGTGCGGGTCGAATGGTTCCCGTTCCGAAGGGCGGATTCTGTTCACTTTCCGTGCCGAAAGCGAAAACCGTCACAGTGCTGTCTCCGTGGGACCCCACCCGTTCCATGACCGCAGGGGGGTCCTTAGTCTGACCCTGACAAGACCATTGCGGGGCAACGTGAATCAGATGCAGGGCCTGCTCATCGCGGGCCGCTACCGGCTGGCCGACATCATCGGCAGCGGCGGCATGGGCCGGGTGTGGCGCGCCCACGACGAAGTGCTGCACCGAGCCGTCGCCATCAAGGAGTTGACGGCCGCGCTCTACGTCTCCGAGAGCGACCAGGCCGTCCTGCTGGCCCGCACCCGGGCGGAGGCCCGGGCCGCGGCGCGCATCAACCACTCCGCCGTCGTCACCGTCCACGACGTCCTCGAACACGACGGCCGGCCGTGGATCGTCATGGAGCTGGTCGAGGGCCACTCGCTGGCCGACGAGGTCAAGGAACGCGGGCGCGTGGAGCCGCGGGAGGCCGCGCGGATCGGACTGTGGGTGCTGCGCGCGCTGCGCGCCGCGCACAGCGCCGGCGTGCTGCACCGGGACATCAAACCCGGCAACGTCCTGCTCGGCCGGGACGGCCGGGTCCTCCTCACCGACTTCGGCATCGCGCAGATCGAGGGCGACACCACGATCACCCGTACCGGGGAAGTCGTCGGATCCGTCGACTATCTCGCGCCGGAGCGCGTGCGCGGGCACGACCCCGGGCCGTCCTCCGACCTGTGGGCGCTGGGCGCGACGCTGTACACCGCCGTGGAGGGGCGTTCGCCGTTCCGCCGCACCTCACCGCTGACCACCATGCAGGCCGTCGTCGAGGACGAGGCCACCGAACCGCGCAACGCGGGCCCGCTGGAACCGGTCATCACCGCGCTGCTGCGCAAGGAACCCGACCAGCGGCCCGGCCCCGAGGAGACCGAGCAGATGCTCGCCGAGGCGGCGGAGGGCCGGCGGCCGAGCGGGGCGCAGGTGTACGTGCCGACGCGGTCGCAGACCGGCGGCGAAACCTGGCTGGACTCCGGAGGCTCGCAGCAGCGGCCGTACGGGAGTGCGTACGGCAGTTCGCCGGACGGCGCGTACGGGGGCTCGTTCGGGGGGCAGCGGCCCCCGGGGGGCTCCACGTCCCTGCCGACGGCGGTCGCCTCGGCGTCGTCCGCCCCCGTACCCGTCCAGCCCAGGCGGCGCCGGCTGCGCACGCTCGCGCTCGTCGTCGCCGTGGCCGCGCTGCTCGGCGGTGGCGCGGCGGTCGCCCTGCAGAAGTGGGACTTCGGGCAGCGGCAGGACGACGGCGGCAGCGTGGTCTCGCCGGCCACGTCCGGCTCTTCCTCCCAGGGCGCGACCACGGCCCCGGGGGGCACGATTCCCGCGGGCTGGAAGAAGTACGACGACCCCGTGGGCTTCACGCTGTACCTGCCCGCGGGCTGGAAGCGCTCGGTGTCCATCAAGAAGACGGACGGACTGGAGCAGATCGACTACTCGCCCGACGGGGGCACGCACCTCGTACGCGTCGCTGTCGACACCTCACCCGACTACACCAACGCGTACGACCACATGCGCAACCTCGAGAGGCGGCTCCGGGAGAGGCTGGTGGACTACACGACGGTGAGCCTGAAGAAGGACGCGTACCGCGATCTGCCGAGCTCCCGCTGGGAGTACACGTGGACCGCGCTGGCGAAGGACGCGAAGGTGCCGGGGTCGTACCGGGCCGTCGACGTCGGCTATTTCACCAGCGACGGCGTCGAGTACGCGATCTACACGGCCTCACCGGCGGACGACTGGGCGACCACCAGCAAGCAGTTCACCTCCGTCCTCCAGGGCTGGCGGGAGGGCGAAGTCGCGCCGTGAGGGCGTCGAGCGGCGCTCAGGCCCAGTCCGCGCAGGTGTGCCCGCCGACTATCTTGTCCCCTTCCCAGACCGCCACGCTCACACCGACATAGCGGAGCCAATTGTCGGTGCTCGACGCGTGAGTGCTGAAGGTGAGAGTCGATCCGTTTCCGTCGTATTCGTGGTGCCAGGTCCAATCCTTCAGGTTCTCGCCGCCGTTGGAGGAGATGAGTTCAATGGCGACGTGGTGACCGTCGGCGGCGGTGTCCTTCACCCAGCCGCTGATGTCCACGTAATTGTCCGACCAGTTGGTGAACGTGAGGCTCCCCGAGGCGCCGGACGTGGAGCACGACGCGCCGCCACTCGCCGCGCTGGCATCGGTCACCGTGGCCGTGGCGAATATGGCCGCCGCCGCGACACTCGTGACGGAAAGGCGCTTCCATGTGTTCTCCATAAAGGCAAAATAAGGCTTCCATGATTCACTTGGTAGCGCTTTTCCGGTCGCCCGCTTCACCTTGCTCGGGGCTTATGCCCGGGCGGCTTGCCATGTCCTGTATCCATTTCAAAACCCGATGTGGCCGAAAATGATCGCCTCTGATGGTTGCCGCGGCGGCACACTTGGCCGGTCACCGTCCGGAAGGGATCCGTCCGGCGGGGCATCATGGGGGCCATGGGGACCGACGGGGAAGCCGTCCGGCTGATCGCGGGGCGTTATCGCCTGGAAACGCGGCTCGGGCGCGGCGGAATGGGTGTCGTGTGGCGCGCCACCGACCAGTTGCTCGGCCGGCAGGTCGCCGTGAAGGAACTCACCGTCGACGACTCGCTCCCGGACGACGACGCCCGGCTGCGCCGCGACCGCACCCTGCGTGAGGCGCAGGCCGTCGCGCAGCTGCACCACCCGCACATCATCGTGGTGCACGACGTGGTCGAGGAGGGCGAACGGCCCTACATCGTCATGGAGCTGGTCGTCGGGGGTTCGCTCGCCGACCTGATCTCGCGGAACGGCCCGGTGGACGTCGGGGAGGCCGCGCGGATCGGGATCGCCCTGCTGAGCGCGTTGCGGACGGCGCACACGGCCGGGGTGCTGCACCGGGACATCAAACCGGCGAACGTGCTCGTCGAGACGGCCACCGGGCGTGTCGTCCTCACCGACTTCGGGATCGCCCAGGTCGCGGGCGCCACCACGCTCACCGAGACCGGCTCTTTCGTCGGATCGCCCGAGTACACCGCACCCGAGCGGATGTCCGGCGCCCGGTCCGGTCCCGCCTCCGACCTGTGGTCGCTGGGTGTGCTGCTGTGCGCGGCTCTCAGTGGCGAGTCACCGTTCCGGCGCGACTCGCTCGGCGGGATCCTGCACGCCGTGGTCTCCGACGAGATCCGGCCACCCGCTCAGTCGGAGCCGCTGCTGCCGGTGGTCCGCGGGCTGCTGGAGCGGGACCCCGAGCGGCGGCTGGGCGCGGCGGAGGCCGAGCGGATGCTGCGCGGGTTCCTGGAGACGGGGACCGTGACGCCCGCCCGGGCGGCGGCGGGCGTCGGTGTCTCCGCCTACACGCCGACCCAGCGGGACGTGCCCTGGCCACCGGCCCCGGTACCGGCTGGGCCGCCCCGGTCCTCGCCCCGCGGGGTGCTGGTCGCCGCGCTGCTGGTCGCGGCGATGGCCGGGGCCGGAGTGTCGGCGGCCGTACTGCTGTTCAACGGCGGCGGCGGTCACGGCGGCACCCCGGCCCCCGGGACCACGGCGACCGCCGCCACGGCACGCCCGACGGCCACCACGTCGTCCCCGTCGTCCCCGTCGTCCCCTTCACCGTCGCCCTCGGCCGCCAACTCCCCTCCCGTGCCCTCCGGTTACCGTCTCGCGCGGGACCCCGGCGGCTTCTCCCTGGCCGTACCGGAGGACTTCACCCGTGACCCGCAGGGCCAGCGCGTCTTCTACCTGTCGCCCGGGCAGGCCTTCCGGCTCGGCATCAGGGTCTCGCAGCCGCAGACCGGCGGACCGGGGACGGCGATGCGGCGGGCGGCCGCCGAAGGGCCGAGCACGAACCCCGGCTACCACGACGGCCGGGTCACCGACACCACCCACTCCGGACACCCCGCCGCCTTCTGGGAGTTCACCTGGAAGGGGTTCAGCGCGGCGGAGGGCCCCCGGCACACCTACGACCTGTGCTGGGAGGAGGGCGGCCGGATGTACGACGTGTGGGTGTCCGCCCCGGTCGGGAAGGTGCGGGAGGCGCGGGAGTACTTCGACGTGGCGGTGGACACGTTCGTGGCGAGGTGAGCGCCGGGCGCCGGGCGCGGATGCCAAATGCGTTGCGTGGGACGGGAGGTGCGGCCATCCTCCTCTTGGCCCGGTGTTGACCCGGGCTTGTCACGGACATGGGGAGAGGTCTTGAGGATGACGAGGGTGGGGCGGGGCGCGGCGGTGTCGTGCGCGTTCGCCGTACTGGCGGTGGCCGCTGCGGTGCCGGTCGCGGCGGCCGAGAGCGGGGCGGTGCCGGCGGCACCCGTCGTCTCGTCGGCCGAGTACCCGGACGACGGTGCCTGGCACGACGGTGTCGGCACGTACGGCACGTTCACCATCGACTCGGCCTCCGACGACGTCGTCTCGTACCGGTACAGCTGGCTCGGCGACACCACGCACACCCTCGCGCCGTCCGTGCCCGGCGGACCGGTCGCGTTCCGCTGGCTGCCGGAGCGCGACACGGCCACCTACCTCCAGGCGCAGGCCGTCGACGCCGCCGGCAGGGTCAGCGCGCAGACCACCTACTACGTGCGGGTCACGCGGGGCCGCCCGGCCGTCACCCACTGGGACCCGCAGCACCCCGCGGGCGCCACGCCCGGCACCGGCGTCACCCTCGACGCCTCCGGCCCGTCCGGGACGAGCGTGGCCTCCGCCGCCGCGCTGGACGGCACGGACGAGGGATACCTGAGCCTCGATCCGGCCGCGAACCCGCCGGGCACCTTCGCCGTCGACGCCTGGGTGCGGCCCGACACTCTCGACGGTCCCGCGACCGCGGTCAGCCGCGGCTCCGGCTTCACCCTGGGCACCGCGACCGACCCGGCGACCGGCCTGCCTGTCTGGTCCTTCACCCTCCCCACCCGGGACGGCGGCACCGCGCGCGTCACCGGCGGCGCTCCCGAGCGGGGCGAGTGGGCCCACCTCGCCGCCGTGTACGACGCCGAGGCGGGGACCGCGCGGCTGTACGTCGACGGAAACCCGGCCGGCACGGCGGCCAGAGGCGTCACGGCGGCCGGCGGCGCGGCGGCGGCACTGCGGCTCGGCGCCGACGGTACCGGCGGTCACTGGCACGGGCTGCTCACGGACGTGAACGTCTGGGACCGCGTGCTCGTGGCGGCGGAGGCCGACGGCGCGGCCGCGCGCTCGGCACAACGGATCGCTTACTGGGACCTGGACAGCGCCACTGGCGGCAGCAGCCCGGCCCGGGCCGGCGGCGCGCCGCTCACCCTCGCCGGGGACGCCACCGTCAACACCGGCAGCGACGACTGCGCCGTCGACCCCGACTGCGTGCCGGCCGAGTACCCCCTGTGGGGCACCGGGGACCTCCTCCTCGACGGTGACGGCGACTACGCGAGCACCCCGACCGCGGTCATCCCGACCGACGCCGGGTTCTCCGTCACCGCGCACGCCCGCATCGACACCGGCGCCGCCGGCCACGACATGACGGTGCTGTCCCAGCCCGGCGCCCACACCGACCTGTTCACCCTGCGCTATGTCGCCGCCTCGCAGAGCTGGGAGGCGGTGGTGGCCCACGAGGACAGGGCCGGCGCGCCCACCACGACGGTCAGCGCGCCCGCCGACTGGGCCGCGTCGAGTGACGAGTACCTCGCGGTGGTGTACGACGAGAAGGCCGACCAGCTCCGCCTCTACGTCACCTACGACCAGCCCGCCGCCACGGCCGACGTCGCCGGTGAGAACGTCTGGACGCCGGCCGGTTCACTCCAGGTCGGCCGCACGCGTACACCTGACGGCGGTACCGACTACCTGGCCGGCGCGATCGACGAGGTGCACACCTACGCGGGCGTCCTGACCCGGACCCAGATCGCCCAACTCGCCATCGGTGGCATCGACATGTGACGGCCGTGGGCTCCCCGCGAGCCCCCTCCGGGACCTCTCCGGGCCCCTTCCGCAGGATGGGGCCCGGACTCCGCGGTCCGCTGACCGTGCCGCTTCGACAAGGGCATGGTGCGCAAGGTACTCATGTGGCATGAGTGAAGACGGCGAACGGCCGGTCGGGGAACGTCTGATCGGCGGGCGCTACCGGCTCGCCGGGCGCATCGGCTCCGGGCCGACCGGCACCGTGTGGCGCGCCCGCGACGAGCAGGACGGACGGCAGGTCGCCGTCAAGGAGCCGCGCCTGACCGGCGAGCCGGACGCCGAGGAGCGGCAACGCGCCGCACACCGTCTGCTGCACGAGGCCCGGGCCGCCGCTCGCGTCGACCATCCGGCCGCCGTCGCCATTCTCGACGTCCTGCTGGAGGGCGAACTTCCCTGGGTGGTCATGGAGTTGGTGGAAGGGCCGTCCCTCCGGGAAGCTCTCGCCGCGCACGGCCCGCTGGCCCCCGCCGAGGCCGCCCGGATCGGACTCGCGGTGCTCGGCGCGCTGCACGCCGCCCACAGCGTCGGCATCGTGCACCGTGACCTCAAACCGTCCAACGTTCTCCTGGAGGCCGCAGGCGAGCGGGTCGTGCTGACCGACTTCGGCATCGGCGCGGGACAGCAGGGGCAGCAGGGGCACGAGGAGCAGCAGAGGCAAGACGGGCGCCAGGGGCAGGGCGACCGCGGGGACCGCGCCGCCTCCGACGGATTCCTGGCGCCCGAGTGCGCGGCTGGGCGCGGCGCCGGTCCCGCCTCCGACCTGTGGTCGCTGGGCGCGCTGCTGCGGGCGGCCACCGCCGCGGACGCCGGCCCCCTCGGCCCGCTCCTGGATCGGCTCCTGGCCGCCGAGCCGGAGGCCCGGCCGGCCGCTCCGGAGACGGCCGAGGCCCTCGCCGGGGTCGCCGGGGCGGCCGTGCCGGAGTGGGTCACGGAACCCCCGGCGCCCGCACCGTCGTCGCACCCGGCCGCACCGCCCCCGACGGCCCCCGAACCGCGCCGCCTCACCCCCTTCGCCGCCCTCGGCCTCCTTCTCGCCAAAAAACCCGAACGCGGCTGACCGACGCTGATCGTCCCCGTCCAACCGCCTGATCAGCGCATTCCCTGCCAGTGATCGCTGGCAGTATGTGTGCAGTCGGTGAATCCGGGTTACCCACGGGTACCCAAAGGCCCGCTCCGCGCATACCCTGCGGCTCATGACGGACTCGCAGGCCCCGGCCCCCGCACCGGCCACCACCGGCACGAACCCGCTCGCCCCCGCCCCCGCAGGGGCCCGAACCGCGGCCGACGTGGTCACGCCCGAGCTGGTCGCCCAGCTCACCAAGGGCGTCGTCGGCTCCGGCCGTACGGCCAACCACACGCCCTTCACCGGCGAGAAGCTGGCCGACCTGCCCGAGTCCACGCCCGAGGACGTGGCGAAGGCCTTCGACGCGGCGCGCGCCGCGCAGGCCGTGTGGGCGCAGGTGCCGGTACGGCAGCGCGCGGCCGTCCTGCTCCGCTTCCACGACCTGGTGCTGGCCCGGCAGGCGGAGGTCCTCGACCTCATCCAGCTGGAGACCGGCAAGGCCCGCCTGCACGCGCACGAGGAGGTGCAGGCCGTCGCCGTCGCCGCCCGCCACTACGGCCGCAAAGCCCCCTCCTATCTGAGGCCGAAGCGGCACGCGGGCGCCATGCCCACCCTCACCAAGGTCACCGAACTGCGCCATCCGCGGGGCGTGGTCGGCCAGATCGCCCCCTGGAACTACCCCCTGGAACTCTCCGTCGGCGACGCGTTGCCCGCCTTCGCCGCGGGCAACGCGGTCGTCATGAAGCCGGACACCGAGACCTGCCTGACCGCCCTGTGGGCCCGTGACATCCTCATCGAGGCCGGACTGCCCGCCGGCGTCTTCCAGGTCGTCCTCGGCGAGGGCCCGGTCGTCGGTCCCGAGGTCGTCCGGCACGCGGACTACGTCTCCTTCACCGGCTCCACCCGCACCGGGCGCCAGGTCGCGCAGGGTGCGGCGGCCCGGCTCGTCGGCGTCTCCCTGGAACTCGGCGGCAAGAACGCCATGCTGGTCCTCGAGGACGCCGACATCGAGAAGGCGGCGGCCGGCGCGGTCCGCGCCTGCTTCTCCTCGGCCGGCCAGCTCTGCATCTCCATCGAGCGGCTGTACGTCCACGAGTCGGTCGCGGACGCCTTCGTCGAGCGGTTCGCGGCCCGCACCAGGGCCATGCGCCTGGGCAGGTCCCTCGCCTACGGCGCGGACATGGGATCCCTGGTGGGTGAGCGACAGCTGGAGACCGTCTCCCGGCATGTGGCGGAGGCCGTGGAGAAGGGCGCGACCGTCGTCGCCGGCGGCACCGCCCGCCCCGACATCGGCCCCTACTTCTATGAGCCGACCATCCTCGACGGCGTCGAGGACGCGATGGCCGTCTGCGCGGAGGAGACCTTCGGCCCGGTCGTCTCCCTCTACCGCTTCAAGACGGAGGAGGAGGCCATCGAGCACGCCAACGCGACGCCGTACGGCCTGAACTCCTCGGTCTGGACGAAGAACGGCGGCCGCGGCCGCGAGATCGCCGCCCGCCTGCGCACCGGCACGGTCAACGTCAACGAGGGCTACGCCCCCGCCTACGGCAGCGTCCAGTCCCCGATGGGCGGCATGAAGGACTCGGGCCTTGGCCGTCGGCACGGTTCGGAGGGCATCCTCAAGTACACGGAGGCGCAGACCGTCGCGCAGCAGCGCCTGCTCCCCATGGCCCCCTCCCTCGGCATGGACGACGAGAGGTACGCCGCCTTCATGAGCACCAGCCTGAAGGTGATGAAGGCACTGAGGCTGCGCTGAGCGCCCCATGAGGGGCGCGGAGAACTGCGCGATCGACCACTGACGGCCCGCACGCGAAACTCAACGAGGAGCACCCGTGCCCCAGGACACCTACGACTACGACGTCATCGTCGTCGGCTCCGGCTTCGGCGGTTCGGTCACCGCCCTGCGCCTGACGGAAAAGGGCTACACCGTGGGCGTCCTGGAGGCCGGCCGCCGCTTCACCCGCGAGACCCTCCCCAAGAACTCCTGGGACATCAAGAACTACCTCTGGGCGCCCAGGCTCGGCTGCTTCGGCATCCAGCGCATCCATCTGCTCGGCAACGTCATGGTGCTGGCCGGCGCGGGTGTCGGCGGCGGCTCGCTCAACTACGCCAACACCCTCTACGTCCCGCCGAAGGCCTTCTTCGACGACCCCCAGTGGCGTGACATCACCGACTGGCAGGAGGAGTTGAGTCCCTACTACGACCAGGCGCAGCGCATGCTCGGCGTACGACTCAACCCGACGATGACCCCCTCCGACGTCCACCTGAAGGCGGCGGCGGAGAAGCTCGGCGTCGGCGACACCTTCCACCTCGCCCCCGTCGGTGTCTTCTTCGGCGACGGCAAGGACGCCTCCGGCGAGGCGAAGGCCGCACCGGGCGACCAGGTCGCCGACCCCTACTTCGGCGGTGCCGGCCCCGCCCGCAACGCCTGCACCGAGTGCGGCGAGTGCATGACCGGCTGCCGGCACGGCGCGAAGAACACCCTCAACGAGAACTACCTCCATCTCGCCGAGCGGGCGGGCGCCGTCGTCCACCCCATGACCACCGTCGTCTCCGTCACCGACGACTCCCGGGGCGGCTACGCGATCGCGACCCTGCCCACCGACGACAAGAAGGCGCAGGGCCGGATCCTCACCGCGCGCCGGGTCGTCGTCGCGGCCGGCACCTACGGCACCCAGACCCTGCTGCACCGGATGAAGGCCGGCGGCCAACTGCCCTATCTCTCCGACCGGCTGGGCGACCTCACCCGTACCAACTCCGAGGCCCTGGTGGGCGCCCAGACCGACGACCGCCGCTACCGCAGGGCGCACGGCACCCCGAAGGCCGACTTCACCAGGGGCGTCGCGATCACCTCGTCGATCCACCCGGACGAGAACACGCACATCGAGCCGGTCCGCTACGGCAAGGGCTCCAACGCGATGGGCGGCATGTCCATCCTCCAGGTGCCGTACGCGGAGGGCTCCTCCCGCGTCCTCGGCTGGCTGGCGAACGCGGCCCGCCACCCGCTGCTCGTGCTGCGCTCGCTCTCCAACCGGCGCTGGTCCGAGCGGACCATCATCGGCCTGGTGATGCAGTCGCTGGACAACTCCCTGACGACGTACCTGAAACCGGACGGCGTCGGCAAGGGCCTGCTCACCGCCCGGCAGGGGCACGGTGCCCCCAACCCCAAGCAGATCAGGGCCGCTTCCGAGGCCGCCACCGTGCTCGCCGCCGAGATCAACGGCTTCGCCGGCAGCAACGTCGGCGAACTGATGGGCACCCCGCTCACCGCGCACTTCCTCGGCGGCTGCCCGATCGGCGACTCGCGCGAGAGCGGGGTCATCGACCCGTACCACCGGCTCTACGGCCACCCGGGCATCTCGGTCGTGGACGGCGCGGCCGTCTCCGCCAACCTGGGCGTGAACCCGTCCCTCACCATCACCGCGCAGGCCGAGCGCGCGATGTCGTACTGGCCCAACAAGGGTGAGGCGGACCCGCGGCCCCGGCAGGGCGAGGCGTACCAGCGGCTGCGGGCGGTGGAGCCGCACCGCCCCGCGGTCCCGGCGGAGGCTTTCGGAGCGCTGCGCCTGCCGTTCCTCGACGTCCCGGCCGTCCCCCCGAAGAAGTAGGCCCGGGCGTCACGCGTCCGGACGCCGAAGAGGGACCTGTGCCCCCCTCCGAGCCCAGGTCCCTCCTCGTCCGGTGCGCGCGGCCGCCGTGCGACGACGGTCCGCGCGACCTCGTTCACATGGCTACGCGCTCACCCCGGCCTTGCGGCGCCGCACCACGAACACCGCGCCGGCGCCGGCCACGACGGCGACTCCGCCGACGAGGCCGATGACCGGGAGGGCCGAGCTGGAGCCGGTCTCGGCCAGGTTGCCGGTCGGCAGGTCGGAGACCTCGCCCTGCGGCCGCTTCACGGAGTCCTTGCCGCCGTCGTCGCTCGGCGTGGCCGTACCCGGGTCCGGGTTGGACGAGCCGGCCTTGAGGACCGTGAAGTCGTACTGGGCCCAGCCCTCGGCGATGCAGTCCTGGCCGTCCACCTTGTCGAGGTAGGCGCCGGAGCCGAAGGAGTAGGCGTCACCCGCGGGTGCCTTGGCGTCGATGGAGACCCGCAGGTCGACCGACTTGCTCGCGCCGGACTTGAGCTTCTCCACGTAGAAGAAGTAGTCGCCGGCCCAGTCGTCGCTGCCGATCCGGTCCCAGGAGCCGGTGTCGGGGTTCTTGAACTCCAGGTCGACGTACGGGCTGAGGAACTTCGACTCGCTGAGCTCGTAGTTCTCGATCTCGGCGTAGAAGGCGACACCGTCGACATCGGTCTTGGACTCGTTGGTCACCACCAGCTTGAAGCCGTGGAAGCCGTCACCCGCGACGATCTTGCCGGGCAGGCCCTTGATGTCGGCGGACACCTTGGCGTTGCCGAAGTCCTCGTCGAGGTCCTCGCAGTACGGGACGTCCGGGTCGGACGGGTCCTCGCTGGGTTCCGCCGACTCGGACGGCTCGGCCGAGGCGGACGTGCTGGCACTGGCACTGGCGCTCGCGCTGTCGCTGGGCGAGGCGGACGCCGACGCGGACTCGGACGCCGGCGCGCTCTCGCTCGGCGAGACGGAGTCCGACGGGGAGGCCGAGGCGGAGTCGCTCGGGATCTCGCTCGGCGCGCTCTCGGACGCGGACGGCAGGTCGTCCGCGAAGGCGGCCGGCGCGGACAGCAGGGCCATGGGTGCGATGGCAGCCGTGGCGGCTGCTGCGGCCATGGCGCGGCGAAGCTTCATGAGGACCCCCGTGAATCAGGTACGGCAGGCGGATGTAACCGCTGGTTCCGCTGATGTGACCGGTGAATCCGATGAATGGTTGCCTCCACATTCACCGAATTCTTATGTGACGGTCGTCACTTCCGGGTCCGCGACGGGGTGGGCATGTCCACAGCGGATTCCGAGGTTATTCTCGCCCCCGTCGAACGGCCGAGCGAGAGAGTGCCATGACTGACAGACGGTCCGAGCAGTCGCCGGGGGACGAGCCGTCGTCGTCCTCCATACCCGATGAGGTGTGGGAGCAGTTCATTCGCGATTCCGAGCGCGACATCCGCAGGTCCGCTCCGAAGGAGCCCTCCGCCCGTGCCCGTCAGGTGACCGAGCGGCTCAGGGGGCAGCAGGAGCCCGAGGGCTGGCGGACCGGGCCCGCCTGGCAGGAGATGAACGGGCGGACCACGCGGCGCCGCAAGGTGTGGGCGGTGATCGGCCTGCCGGTGGCGATCGCCGTCGCCGTGGTGGCGATGCGGCCGTCGCTGATCCCCGGCGATCCCTTCGGCTCGGCCTCCGACGCGGACACCGCCGTCACGCAGCTTCCCGCCGAGACCGCCGCCCCGACCGCGGCACCGTCCGCGGTCGCCCCCGAAACCCCCACCCTGGCCCACCCGTTCGCCGGTTCCCCGGCGCTGCGCTGGGCCGACGGCGAGGCCGGCATCGTGCTGCCGAAGGCCACCGCGCTCGGCTCGATTCCCAAGGACCGCGTCGAACTGGCCCTCCGGCAGACCAAGAAGCTGCTGGTCGACGCGAACCTCAACCCCGAGGTCGTGGCCGGCGCGCACCCCGACGCCGCTCTCGCGGTGCTCGACCCCAAGCAGCCCCGCCTCCTCGACGAGCTCGACACCGCGCTGCGCCACCCCAGCAAGGCCCACGACCCGCTGTCCCTCTTCAGCCGCTTCGACCCCGAGGACGTGATGCCGGCCGGCAAGGTCGTCAAGACCCGCGGCCGGATCACCTTCGCCAAGGGCAAGTTCGCGGGCGTGGCCGTGCACGCGGACTTCACCTTCGTCTACCCGGTGGTCCCCGTCGACGGCTCGGGCGAGGTCACCCGCACGATCGTGCGCCGGGTCGTCGACACCGAACTCCCCGACCCGACGCGCTACCGGGTCACCCCCGGCCGCCTGACCCTGGTGAGCTACGACGAGGACGCCGGCAACTCGGCCTGCGACATCGACGACGGTTTTCTGCACCCGCAGTTCCCGTCCCACGCGCCGACCGGCAGCGCGTCGCCGAGCGGCCCGTCGGTCGACCCGTACGACCGCAGCCGGAAGATCGGGGAGGGTCCGAAGGGGTGCGGCACGGTGAGCCGTACCTAGTCGTACGACCTGCCGCGTCCTGCGACCCCGGCCGCGGGATGGGCGAAGGGCCCCGCAGGACGGAGCCGCGGGGCCCTTCTTCCGTCAGCACCGACGTCAGGGCAGCGTCGGTGCCTGGGAGCGGCGCCGGGGGGGTTGCGCCGCTGGTCTCCGTGCCCTGTGCCACCGTCCGTGCCCCGGCGCACTCGGCGCGTACGGCAGGTCTCGACCTCGGACGGGCGATCGGCACACGGGTAATTCCGTTGCCTGAAACGGGACTTGGGAGCTTGTGAGGGCTGTGGGGGCCCTCTGGGCATCGTGCTGGATGCACGGGGCCTTCGCAACCGTTTGACCCAGCCCTTATGCATTTTTGCAATTTTCCGCCGGTCGGCCCCGGGCGTCCCCGGAGCCGGCCGTCTCAGGTGTGACCGGGCTGCTGTCCCCTGCCGTCCGGTCACGTGACTGGAGCGAGGTCCCACGGCGCACGGCACGATCCGTACGCCTCATCGCTCCAGTGAGCCACGCGTGGTTCTTTTCGGGCCCGCCCCTGGCTGGCACGGACACCCCACCAACGAAGCGGTTCGCGTGCCGGTCACGCGCCGTACGGGTGAGAAGGCCCCGAACTCAGATACGTCCGAACTCAGATCCGCCCGCGGCACAGTTCGAGGAGTGTCATGGCCAGGGCGGTGCCCGGCCTGCCGAGCGCCTTGCTGTAGTGGCCGAGGACCTCCATCTCCCGGGACAGGTTCACCCGGCGGCCGCCGGAGGTGATCCGGGCCTCCTGGATGACGGCGGAGACCGCCATCCGTTCCTGGATCAGGCCGATGATCCGGTCGTCGAGCGTGTCCACGCGCTCCCGCGCGCCGGTGATCACATCGGCGGCCTCGGCGGTACGGGCACCGGTCTTCTCGGCGGGGCTGACGGTCGTCATGTCGGGGCTCCTCGTTCTCGGAAGGTTCTCGGAGGGGGCTCGGAGGCAGCCCCGGACCGGCACGATCCGGAGAAACACCAGGCGCCCCGGACCTTGTCGGCCCGGGGCGCCTGGGGAAGTCGCCTGTCAGTTGCTCAAGCGGCACGACCATGGCAGCCGGCGGACCGGTTGCCATAGGTAAAGGAGAAGGTCGTCTGCGTGAGCATGGAGGCGAGTATGCCACAGCACCTCGTCAGGGTGTCGCCCGCCCGCCCCGTTAGAATCGGTAACCACAGACCCCCGCCCCACCGCCGGAAGGCACCCCGTGTCATCAGCGACTCCCGCTGCCGCCACCCCCGACACCGTCCTGGTCGTCGACTTCGGCGCGCAGTACGCCCAGCTCATCGCCCGCCGCGTCCGCGAGGCCCGGGTCTACAGCGAGATCGTGCCCAGCACCATGCCGGTCGCCGAGATGCTCGCCAGGAACCCGGCGGCGATCATCCTCTCGGGCGGCCCCTCGTCCGTGTACGAGGAGGGCGCACCCCGCCTGGACCGCGCGCTCTTCGAGGCCGGCGTCCCCGTCTTCGGCATGTGTTACGGCTTCCAGCTGATGGCCCAGGTCCTCGGCGGCACCGTCGACAACACCGGAGCCCGCGAGTACGGCCGTACCGACCTGCACGTCTCCCGGACGTCGTCCACCCTCTTCGAGGGCACCCCGGGCGAGCAGCACGTGTGGATGTCGCACGGCGACGCCTGCTCCGCCGCCCCCGAGGGCTTCTCCGTCACCGCGTCCACGGACGTCGTCCCGGTCGCCGCCTTCGAGAACGACGAGAAGAAGCTCTACGGCGTCCAGTACCACCCCGAGGTCATGCACTCCACGCACGGCCAGCAGGTCCTGGAGCACTTCCTGTACCGCGGCGCGGGCCTCACCCCGTCCTGGACCACCGGCAACGTGATCGAGGAGCAGGTCGCCCTCATCCGCGAGCAGGTCGGCGACAAGCGCGCCATCTGCGGCCTGTCCGGCGGCGTGGACTCCGCCGTCGCCGCCGCGCTCGTCGCGCGTGCCATCGGTTCCCAGCTGACCTGCGTGTACGTCGACCACGGGCTGATGCGCAAGGGCGAGACCGAGCAGGTCGAGAAGGACTTCGTGGCCGCGACCGGCGTGAAGCTGGTCGTCGTGGACGCCGAGGAGCGCTTCCTGACCGCCCTCAAGGGCGTCTCCGACCCGGAGGAGAAGCGCAAGATCATCGGCCGTGAGTTCATCCGGGTCTTCGAGCAGGCGCAGGCCGAGATCATCGCGGACGAGGGCCCCGAGGTCGCGTTCCTGGTGCAGGGCACGCTCTACCCGGACGTCGTCGAGTCCGGCGGCGGTACCGGCACCGCCAACATCAAGTCCCACCACAACGTAGGCGGTCTGCCCGAAGACCTGGAGTTCAAGCTCGTCGAGCCGCTCCGCAAGCTCTTCAAGGACGAGGTCCGCATGGTCGGCCAGGAGCTCGGCCTGCCGGAGGAGATCGTCCAGCGCCAGCCGTTCCCCGGCCCCGGCCTCGGCATCCGGATCGTCGGCGAGGTCACCAAGGAGCGGCTCGACCTGCTCCGCGACGCCGACGCCATCGCCCGCGAGGAGCTGACCGCGGCCGGCCTGGACCGCGACATCTGGCAGTGCCCGGTGGTCCTGCTCGCGGACGTCCGCTCGGTCGGCGTCCAGGGCGACGGCCGCACCTACGGTCACCCGATCGTGCTGCGCCCGGTCTCCTCCGAGGACGCCATGACGGCCGACTGGTCGCGTCTGCCGTACGACGTCCTCGCGAAGATCTCCACCCGGATCACCAACGAGGTCCGGGACGTCAACCGGGTCGTCCTCGACGTCACCTCGAAGCCGCCGGGCACCATCGAGTGGGAGTAGCGGGCCCTATGTGCGCCTGACCGTGCGCACGGGCTCGCCGGGCAGCCAGGCCTCGACGACCAGGTACCTGTCGTCCTCGACGTGGGTCCGTACGACCTCCGTCAGCTCGGTACGGAAGAGGTGGAACGGTCCCTCGGGCACCACCACCTCTTCCGTGAACCTCCCTTTGACCGCCGCGTCCGTCACCTCGTACGCCCGTCCGCCGATCCGGACGTCTCCGCCGCCCATGCCGGTGCCGTCCCCCGGGTTCGCCTGGAGCGCGAACCTCGGGTCGCGCAGCAGGTCCAGGGCCTTCACCGAGTCCGGCATCATGCCGAGCCAGAGCTCGCCGTCGAGGAACCGGACCTCCAGACCCGAGGTACGGGGGGAGCCGTCCTTGCGGAGCGTGGCCAGGACGTGATGGGGGTGGGTGAGGAAGCGGGCCTCGGCGGTCCGGGCCAGGTCGGGCGCGGCCGTGGCGAAGTCCGCCCAGCGGGCGGCGGGGATTCCGGTTGCGGGGGTTGTGCGTGTCATACGAGTCAGTCTGCTGCCGATACCCGACATCTTCTGTCGTGTTGTGAGCGCGGGCGTCATCTTTACAGAACAGCTCTGTTTTCCTGCGCTGACCGACGGTAACTTCCGGCCGTAACACAAACCCAGTGCTGGAGGACCTATGCACGGGCCGACTCCGCCCCTGCCGCTGCCCACCGATCAGCTCCGGTTCGCGATGCCGCCGATGCACGAGTCGCTCGACGACGAGCGCCGGCATCGCAAGGAACGGCTCGCGGGCGCGCTGCGGATCTTCGGCCGGGCCGGATTCGAGGACGGAGTGTCCGGGCACATCACCGCCCGCGACCCCGAGTACTCCAACTGCTTCTGGGTCAACCCGTTCGGCATGCCGTTCAAGCATGTCACCGTCAGCGACCTCGTCCTGGCCAACCAGGACGGTCAGGTGATCGAGGGCCGCTACCACGTCAACCAGGCCGCCTTCACCGTGCACGCCCAGGTGCACGCGGCCCGCCCGGACGTCGTGGCCGTCGCCCACTGCCACTCCGTGAACGGCCGCGCCCTGTCCGCCCTCGGCGACCTCCTCGACCCGATCAGCCAGGAGAGCTGCGCCTTCTACGAGGACCACGCCCTTTATGACACCTACACCGGGGTCGCCGTCGACGCCGAGGAGGGACGCCGGATCGCCGGCGCCCTCGGCTCCGGCAAGGCACTGGTGCTGCGCAACCACGGGCTGCTGACCGTCGGCGACTCGGTGGACGCGGCCGCCTGGTGGTTCATGTCGATGGAGAAGTCCGCGCAGGTCCAGCTGACCGCGAAGGCGGCCGGCCGCCCGCTGCTCATCGACCACAAACTCGCCGTCGCCACCCGCGAACAGCTCGGCGGCGACCTGGTGGCCTGGATCAACTACCAGCCCCTGTGGCAGGACATCAGCCGCGCCGAACCGGACCTGCTGAGCTGACGGTCTCAGAAACCCCTGAGCACGGCCGCCTTCGTCAGCGCGAACTCCTCGTCCGTGAGCACCCCGTCCCGGTGCAGCTCGCCCAACTCCCGCAGCCTGCGCAGCAGTACGTCGTGATGGTCGGCCGACCGGCGCGGCACGGCGGGCGGCGGCCGGTCCGGGTCGGCGTACTCCGCGCCCGCTCGGGCCGAGGGGTGCGGCAGCCGGGCCGTGACCGCCGCCGCGACCAGCGCCGTCAGCAGATCGCGACGCACACTGCCCCACAGGTCCAGGGCGTAGGGGTCGCGTTCCGCCGGAAGCTTCGAGAACACCGCCTCCCGGGTCACGAACCGCAGGAACCCGTCCTCGTAGCCCGAGTTGGGCAGCCACTCCACCTGCACCAGGTCGCCGACGCCGATGATCCGCGGCCCGGTCGCCCGCTTGACCCGGTCGGAGGTGTCGGCCCAGTCGATCCGCACCTGTGTACCGTCGAACGACACCGTGCCGTCCGAGGACCGCACCGAGACCGGCACCGGCGGTCCCGGCAGCAGATACGCCTTCGTCGGCTCCGTCGGGATCTGGTCCAGCAGCAGCGACTGCCGGATCTCCGCCACGACGTACTCCGCCACCCCGGACCGGTCCCCGTCCACCGTCAGCAGATACGGATCCGCAGGCTCCGGCAGCCGGCCGCCGGTCGCCTGCAGCAGCGGATCCGCGCCCTCGCGCAGCCGCATCCGCAGCCGCCCGTGCTTGCGCTCCGGCTCGTACACCACCCCCGACACCGCCTCCAGCGGCACGGCGATCTCCCCGTACGTCTGCCGGAACAGCGGAACGCAGCGGTGCCGTCCCGGCGTGATCCGGATCGTGCTGCCGTCGAAGGCCCAGGTCCCGTCCCGCCGGATGATCTCGGCCATGGGGGAATTCTCGCAGCCAGGTCAACCTGTCGGCCGTACCTTCACCCCACGTGACCGGCCCGCTGACCGCGAACGGCGTGGCGTAGGGCACAATTCGCTCTCGACACAAGGGAGTTGCACGGCGTTGTCCGGCCCCGGGGAGGGCCCTGCGCGCCGTGCCCCGGGCGTGGGGAAGGCAGGCGTCGGGCGTGGCGGTGCAGGAGGCGAGACAGGGCGCCGGTTCGGGTGTCCACGGGGGCGGTTGCGCGTGCGGGGACTGTCCGCACGGGGCGCGCGAGGGGCACCGGCGGGCGGTCGCCGCATTCCTCCTCAAACGCGAGGAGTTCGCGGCCGGCCAGGGGCTGCCCGCGGCGGTGGCCCACTCCGCCTCCGCCTCCCGCCAGTGGGTCTCCGAGGAACTCTCGCAGTCCGCCGAGGTGGTCGCCGAACGCGGCCGCGCCGAGGGCGAGGCCTGGCTGGCCCGGCTCTGGGTGCGCACCGTGGTCACCGTCTGGGCAACCGTAGTGATCACGCTGCTCGCCCAGTCCCTCACCGCGATCGGCGCCGGCTGGACCAGCGCCCGCACCGCCGGACTGGTCGCCGCCGTCGTCGTGGCCCTCGCCCTGACCGCCGGCTCCTGGTTCCACCGCTCGCGCGGCGGAGTCCTCGCGCCCGTGATCGGCGAGGACAACCGCATGTCCACCTCCCGCACCGTGGCCGCCTCCTGGGTCCTCTTCGTCGCCTACGCCGTGCTCGTCCTGGCCGGCCGTCTGGCCGTCGCCTCCTCTCCCGCCGACCGGGACGCCCTGATCTCCGGCCTCGACCTCGCCCGCGGCGTCGGCGTGGTGACCGTCCTCGCCGTGGTCTGCGGCATTGCCGTCCTGGTACGCCGGGTGGTCGGTCTGCGCATCGTCGGCCAGCGTCTGCAGAAGGTGCGCGCACACCGCCCCCGCGCGGCCGACCTGCTCACCGACGACGCCGGCCGGGGCACCTTCGCCGACATCCAGTACGTCGTGATCAGCGCCGTCGCCCTGGTCTTCGCCGCCGTACGCCTCGCCCGCCGCCCCGACCAGCTCCCCGACCTGCCCTGGGGCCTGGCGACGGTGGTCCTGATCTCCGCCGCGACCTACCTCGCCGGCAAGTACGCCGAGGGCGGCCGGCCGGTCATCCTCTCCGTCGTCCGCGCCCGTGAGGCCGGTGACCTGGACGCGCCCATCCGCACGGGCGACGACATCGAGATCCGCGGCACCGGCTTCGTCCCTCCCGGCGCCCAGACCGCCGACCGGCTCGCCCGGATGGTCGTGCGCGTCGGCGCGGTCAACGTCCACGTCCCCCTGGTCCCCGTCGCCGGCGGCTTCAGCAACCCGACGGACAGCCTTCTCACCGTCCCGGTGCCCGCCGAGGTGGAGCCCGGCTCGGTGGAGATCCAGGTGGTGACGGCGGCCGGGGCGGCCACCAACCGGTGCGTGGTCGAGGTGACCGAGTAGCGGGAACGGGCGGGTGACCCTCCGACAGGTGGCCGGGCGGGTGACGAAGACCGGCCGAAATTCGGAAAAACATCCGCAGGAGGATTGAGCCGGTCGCAGTTGCCGTACGTATGGTCTGTTGAGAGCCCTGGGTACAGCGGCGAGAGGCGGCTAATGGCGATGACTCACGGCATTCGTACGGACACGCACCCCCCGTATCTCGACGGCGATCGTGGTTTGCGGGACACCGCCACCCGATACGCCCTCCTTCCTCTGCGGATCTTCCTTGGCGTCACGTTCATCTATGCCGGCCTGGACAAACTGACCAGCAGTGAGTTCCTGAAGTCCGGCGGCTCCGGCTCGATCGGCGACACCATGCGCGCGGTCCGTGACTCCGCCGCGATCCCGGCTCTGGTGGACCTGGCCCTGAAGAACCCCGTCGGCTTCGGCACCGCGATCGCCATCGGTGAGGTCGCGGTCGGCCTCGGCACCCTCTTCGGGCTGCTGGCCCGGGTGGCCGCCCTCGGCGGCGCGCTGATCTCGCTCAGCCTCTGGCTGACCATCAGCTGGGCCAACTCCCCGTACTACTACGGCAACGACCTCGCCTACCTGATGGCCTGGCTCCCCCTGGTCCTGGCCGGCGCCCCCTACCTCTCCCTGGACGCGATGCTGCGGGCCAGGCGCCGGCACCGGTCCGGCGGCCTGCGCTGACGGATCGGCTCCGCTAGCTCTCCGGTGTGCCGCGGCGCCTGCGTATCGCCTGGGTCAGCGCCGCGGTCGCGCCTGCCAGGAACAGGCCCGCCACCATCAGGGGGATGGCCGCGAACCACTCGGTGGTCCACAGGCCCGCCGCGTCACCGGCGTAGGCGACACCCGTCGCCGTCAGGAAGACGCCCACGATCAGCCGTCCCGGCTGGAACTCATGCCGCAGCACGGCTCACCTCCACCTGTCCCGCGCCGACCTGGAGATCCAGGTCGAGCGTGCCCGTGTTCTTCGCCCCGGCCGTCGGCCGCAGCGTCACGTTCTTGTGCTTGCCCGGTGCCACGTCCACGTCCTTCTCGTCGTCACCGGGCAACTGGATGTCGCCCACCCCCACGTCGATGCTCATCCGCACGGTCACGTCCGCCGGCACGACGATCCTCAGCCGGCCCGCCCCCACTTCGGCGGCCGTCGACACCCTCTGCCCCTCGGCGATGCGTATGTGTCCGAGGTCCAGGGTGGCGACGCCGGTCCCCAGGTCGTACGCCGGCCCTACCTGGGCCGCGGTCGCCGGGGTCCAGGACTGCCGCGTCCAGTGGGTGCTGATGTCGGACGGCAGGGCCGTCGACGCCGCGAGCAGACCCGCCGTGACGAGCGCCAGGAACAGCGAGCCGGCCCCCGTACGTCCCAGGAACGAGCTGACCGCGGTGCCCAGCCCGAACACGATCAGGGCGCAGGCCAGACCGGTCTGGAGGCTGGCGCCCAGCGGGTGCGCGTCCCAGGTCAGGCCCGTGCCCAGGCCGCCCGCCAGCAGCGCGAACAGAAAGATCCAGCCGCCGATCCACCGCGGTCCGCGCGGCCTCGGGGGCGTGCTCCGCCGGGCGCTCGTGTCCTGGCCGTGGACCCACGGGGTGCTCAGCCGGAAGTCGGGGCCTGGGACCGTCCGGCCACGGGCCTCGGCGGGACCCCACAGATAGCCGGTGCCCCCGACATGCGTGCCGTCCTTGACGATCGGGTCGCGCCACCACGAGGGGTAGGTGACCGAGATCGGCGGCGCCTGGGCCTCGGGAGGGGCGTCGGCAACCGTCTGGGCGGCCAGCGGGTCGGGGTCCGGGGCGCCCCGCCGCCGCGACCAGTACCCGGCGCCCGCCAGCAGCACGGACAGGACGACGGCGAACGCCAGCACGCCGCCGTTCCTGATCATCGTCAGCAGGACTCCGCAGCCGACCAGCGCGAACAGCACGGCGGCCAGGGCCTGTCCGTCGACCCGGCCGGTCAGCAGCTTGCGGACCTCGTTCTCCTCGTCGTCCTCGTACGGAACGAAGAGCCAGGCGAAGCCGTAGAAGAGGAGACCGATGCCGCCGGTCGCGGCCAGCACGGCCAGCGTGATGCGGAAGATCACCGGGTCCAGGTCGGTGTGACGGCCGAGCCCCGCGCACACACCCGCGATCATCTTGTGCCGGCGGTCGCGCCGGAACCGGGGGAGCGCCACGGCGCCGGTGCCGGCGGCGGCCTCCGTCCCGGGCGCCCCCGGCCCGTGCGTCTCCGCCGCGGCGGGCGCGGCATCCGACGGCCCGGGACCCGGTGCGGGCCGCGGGCCGGGGCCGGGTCCCGGACCCGTCGCGGCGTGCTCGTGATCAGTCATGAGTCAATGGTGACGGGCGAGCCGCCGCAACGGCAGTCGGGATGACCCTGGCCGAACCCTGAAATCGGCCCCGAGGCCGGGCCGGGAACCGTTCGAGCCGAGCCCGGGCGACGGCCTCCGGGCACTCGCGGCCGAAGACCCGGGCCCTCGGCCGCCGCGGGGTCGGGCTCCGGCCGCTGCGGCTTCGGGCAGTCGCCGCCATGGCTTCGGGCAGTCGCCGTCGCGGCTGGGGGCTCTCGCCGCACGGAACTCCGGCGACCTGCCCCGGGGAAATCCGAGGATCAGGGGAGTATCCGGGGCCGACCCTGATGCCCGGGGACTTGCGGCGTGTGAACATCGATGGCATGCCGGAAGCCGCAGCAGTGCCCCTCGACGACCCGCGGCCGCCGCGCAAGCTCTACCGCAGCAGCGACGGCCGTTGGCTCGGTGGGGTGGCGCGGGGCCTCGCCGGGCACCTCGGCCTGCCCGTCGTGTGGGTGCGGCTCGTCTTCGTCGGCCTGTTCATGGCCAACGGCCTCGGCGCGCTGCTGTACGCCGCGTTCTGGTTCTTCGTGCCCCTCGGCCTCGGCGGTGTCGGCGGCCAGAAGCCACCCTCCCTGGTCACCACCGAGACCTCGGCCGACGGCCGCCGCAGACTCGTCGCCCGCAGACCCGACAGGGGCCAGATCGTCGCGCTGCTCCTGATGGTCGTCGTGTCCATGGTGTTCGTGGGCAGCGTCAACCTCACCAACGGCGCCAAGGCCTACCTCCTGCCAGCGGTCCTGGTCGCCGCCGGTGTGGCGCTCGTGTGGCGTCAGGCGGACAACGCCCGCCGGGCCCGCTGGGTCGAGGTCGGCAGCCGGCGCCGCACCCTGTCGCTGCTGCGCGCGGGCGTAGGCGTCCTGCTCGTGACGGCGGGAGTCTCGGGCGTCTTCGTCATGCAGGGCTCCGCCGCGCACATCGGGGCGGTGCTCCAGGCCTCGCTCGCCGTGCTCGTCGGCATCACGCTGCTCGCCGGGCCGTATCTCGTGCGGATGACCCAGGACCTCTCCGAGGAGCGGCTGATGCGCATCCGCGCCCAGGAGCGCGCCGAGGTCGCCGCCCACGTCCACGACTCCGTGCTGCACAC
The DNA here is from genome assembly GCF_055567595.1 of Streptomyces sp. NPDC026515. Lineage (NCBI taxonomy): Bacteria > Bacillati > Actinomycetota > Actinomycetes > Kitasatosporales > Streptomycetaceae > Streptomyces > Streptomyces sp. NPDC026515. The sequence goes on along the minus strand of NZ_JBVHQD010000016.1, from coordinate 161,039 downwards.
CCTGACCCTGATCCAGCGCAACGCGGAGAACGCGAACGAGGTGCGCCGCCTCGCCCGCGCCCAGGAGCGCGACCTGCGCACCTGGCTCTACAAGCCCGAGGGCACCGGCAAGGACGAGGCCGACGAGCCCGCCACCCTCGCCGAAGCGGTCCGGCGCAACGCCGCGGAGGTCGAGGACAAGCACGGCGTCCCCATCGAGGTCGTGGTGGTGGGCGACTGCCCGCTCGACGAGCGGACGGGCGCACAGATGCAGGCCGCGCGCGAGGCAATGGTCAACGCCGCCAAGTACGGTGGCGAGGGCGGCGCCGTCCAGGTCTACGCCGAAGCCGAGGGCAGGACGGTCTTCGTGTCCGTCCGCGACCGAGGTCCCGGCTTCGACCTCGATTCGATACCCGGCGACCGCATGGGTGTCAGAGAATCGATCATCGGCCGCATGGAGCGCCACGGCGGCACGGCACGGTTGCGGTCCGTGCCGGGCGGCGGCACGGAGGTCGAGCTGGAGATGGAGAGGGCGGAGAACACGTCATGAGCGACGCGACCGAGGCGAACGGCCCGGCGGAAGGCACGGAGAAGGCCGGGCGTCGGGTGCGCGTGGTCCTCGTCGACGACCACCGGATGTTCCGTACCGGTGTCCAGGCCGAGATCGGCCAGACCGAGCAGACCGGCGTCGAGGTGGTCGGGGAGGCCGCCGACGTCGACCAGGCGGTTTCGGTGATCACGGCGACCCGGCCCGAGGTGGTGCTCCTCGACGTGCATCTGCCGGGCGGGGGCGGGGTCGAAGTGCTGCGCCGGTGCGCCCCGTTGGCGGCGGACGCCGAACGACCGGTGCGCTTCCTCGCGCTGTCCGTGTCGGACGCGGCCGAGGACGTGATCGGGGTGATCCGCGGCGGTGCCCGCGGCTACGTCACCAAGACGATCACCGGCACCGACCTGGTCGACTCGATCTTCCGGGTGCAGGAGGGCGACGCCGTCTTCTCCCCGCGGCTGGCCGGGTTCGTCCTGGACGCCTTCGCCTCCACCGACGCCCCGCCGGTCGACGAGGACCTCGACCGCCTCACCCAGCGCGAGCGCGAGGTCCTGCGCCTGATCGCGCGCGGCTACGCCTACAAGGAGATCGCCAAGCAGCTGTTCATCTCCGTCAAGACGGTCGAGTCCCATGTGTCGGCGGTGCTGCGGAAGCTGCAACTGTCGAACCGGCACGAGCTGACCCGCTGGGCGACCGCGCGACGGCTGGTCTGAGGCGGCTCCGGACAGGCCCCGGCAGGCTGGGTTCACACCACCCGTGTCGCCCCCGCGAACGGCATCTCGTCGATGGGGGCGATCCGTACCGGGGCCGACGGATTGGGGGCGTGGATCATCTGGCCGTTGCCGATGTAGATGCCGACGTGGCTGATGCCCGAGTAGAAGAACACCAGGTCGCCCGGCTGGAGTTCGGAGCGTGAGACCCGGCGGCCGGCGTTGATCTGGGCGTAGGTGGTGCGGGGGAGGGAGACGCCCGCCGAGCGGTAGGCGGCCTGGGCGAGTCCCGAGCAGTCGAAGGCGTTCGGGCCGGTGGCGCCCCAGACATAGGGGCTGCCGAGCTTGTCGTAGGCGTACGCGACGGCGGCCGCGGCCCGGGAGCCGGAGGCGACGGCCCCGCCCGGGGCCAGGGTGGTGCGGCTGCCGGAGGCCGAGCGGGAGGCGCGTGAGGGGTCGCCGGCCGCCGTGACCGCCGTCCGCTGCCGCGGTGAGAGCCGGTCCAGCAGCCGCCGGGCCTCCTCGAGCTTGGCGGTGACGGTGGTCTTCTGCCGTCTCAGCTCGGCCTGCCGGGACCGCAGCGAGGTCAGCTCGACATGGGCCGCGCCACGCAGCTGCTCGATCTCCCGGAGCTGTCGCCGCACCCGCGCCACCGCGCCGGCCTGCGCGGCACCGGCCCGTTCGGCGAACGCGGCGTCGTCCAGGTACCGGTCGGGATCGCTGGAGAGCGCCAGCTGCCAGGCCGGGTCGATACCGCCCGCGCGGTACTGGGCCGCCGCGGCCAGACCGAGCGCGTCCCGCGCGGAGTTGAGCTTCTCCTGCTTGCGGGCGGTCTCGTCCTGGAGGGCCCTGACCCGCCGCTGGGCCGTCTCGGCCTTCTCCTTCGCGCCGTCGTACTTCTCGGTGGCCGCCTCGGCCTCCTGGTACAGCTGGTCCACCTTCGCCTTCACCTGCGCCGGTGTCAGTTGCGGCTCGGCGTGTCCGGTCCCTTCGAAGCCCGTCGCGGTGGCCGCGCCCGCCAGGGCGAGGGTGACGGCCGTGCGGGCCGTAGTGCCGCTGAGCGAGCGCTGTCGGGGCTTGCGGTGCGCTGCCACCTGGACTGGTCACGTCCTCTCGTACGACCGCCGTGTCGCCCGTACAGGCGCCAGGGGAGCGCTTGACGGCCGCGGGTGCGGATCACGCGTCCGGCGGCGGCCCGCACAGGGGGAGCGGGCCGCCGCCGGACCTTCTCGGCGGTGGTGCCCGACTGCCGCCCCTGGCCCGGGCGGCGGTGGGGAGTCGGTCACCTGGGGGAGGACGCTAGGCCGGAGCGTGTCGGCTGGGTGACGTGATGCACGGTATTGGTGTGACCGGATCGGTACCCGACGGTATGTGACCGGGATTCCGGTCCGGAGCCGTCGGCTTAACAGGGTGGGATGACCGAAGCGGCGGATCCGGGGCGAGCGGGCGCGCGGGATGCTATGGGTCGCATATATGCGACCCCGCGCGGCGGACGGTGGCGGGTGCCGAGGGAGGGGCCGGTGCCCCGCGCCCCAGGGGACCCTGATTAGGCTCCGGGGCCATGGACGTACTCATCCATCTCTTCGTCGGCCTGCACATCATCGGCATCGCCGCGCTCCTCGGCGGTTTCCTCACCCAGGTGAAGGCGATGGGCCAGGGCACGGCCCGGTTCGCCCCCGGGATGCTGCACGGCGCGTTCACCATGCTCGCGACCGGCGTCATCCTGGTCGGCCTCAACGAGGCCGACGACCACCACGTCAACACCGTCAAGATCGGTGTGAAGCTGGCGCTGCTGATCGTGATCCTCGGGCTCGTCTACGTGAAACGGGACGACGAGAAGGTGGAGAAGGGCGCCTTCGGTCTGGTGGGTCTGCTGACCGTGGCGAACATCTTCATCGCCGTGCTGTGGACGTGACCCTCAGGAAGCCTTGAGCGCGGCGCGGGTGGCCGCCACCGCGCCGGCGGCCAGGCCGCCATCGCGACCCGCACCAGCACCCGCCCCGGCCACTCCGGCCAGGGCGTGCCCACCGCCGCCGCCGGCATCGCCGCGCCCGTCATCCCCGGCGAAATGCGCGCGGCCCGCGCCCGTCAGGCCGGCCGTACCACGCTGTGGATGATCGACTCGCCGCCGTAGTAGATCGACTCCTCCCGGACGTAGGCGCCGGGCTTGGGGGCGTGGATCATCATGCCGTTGCCGATGTAGACGCCGACATGGCTGACGTCGTCGTAGAAGAAGACCAAATCGCCGGGGAGGGCGTCGGCGAGGGGGACGGTGGTGCCGGCGTTCACCTGGTCGTACGTGGTGCGCGGCAGCGAGACGCCCGCGGCCTTCCAGGCGGCCTGGGAGAGGCCCGAGCAGTCGTAGGAGCCGGGGCCGGTGGCACCCCAGACGTACGGTTTGCCGATCTGCGCGCGGGCGAAGGCGATCGCCTTGGCGGCCTTCGTCCCGTAGGAGGAGTCGGAGGCGGAATCGGAGGCGGAGCCGGAGGACGAGGAGGAGCCGCCGGAGGAGGACGTCGACGAACCCCGCCGCGCGGCTTGCGCCTGCTGCCTCGCGAGCTCCGCCGCCTTGCGGGCCGCCTCGGCCTGCTGCTTCTTCTCGATCTCGGCCAGCCGCGCCTTCTCCTGGGCCGTCAGCTGCGACAGCAGCTCCCGCGCGGATGCCAGCTTCGTCTGGACGGTGCTCTTGGCGGTCCTGAGGTCGTCCTGGGTCTCGGTGAGCGTCTCCAGGCTCCTGGCGGCCTCCTGCCGCTTCGCCATGGTCGCGGACTGCTGGGTGGCGTAGTCGTCCACCGCGCCCTTCTGCCGCGAGGTCAGCCGGTTCATCAGCTGCGTCTGGTCGAAGTAGTCCTGCGGACTGTCCGCGAGCAGGAAGGTCGAGGTGTCGGGAGCGGCTGCCCCGGTCCGGTACTGGGCCGCGGCGAAGGAACCCAGCTCCTCACGCGCCTTGTTGAGCCGGTCCGTGCGTTCGGCCACGTCGTCGAGCAGGGTGTCGACCTGCTTGCGCTGCTTGCCGGTCCTCTCCTTGGCCGCGTTGTACTTCTCGGTCGCCGACTCCGCCTGCCGGTACAGGGCGTCGACCTTCTTCTCGACCTCCTCCAGGCTGGGCTTGCCGTCCTCGTGAGGTGCGGCGTTGGCCGTCTGGGAGAGCAGCGCCACGGAGGTGAGGGCGGCGGTGGCGAGGGCGGGGGTGCGTATGCCTGCTACGCGCGTTGCGGACGGACGCGACTTGCGGTGCGACGCCAACGGGGGCGACTCCTTCCATGCTCCGCCTACCGAGTTAGCTGTCGGGTTCGGGCGGGTGGTTCGGAAGGGTTGCCCTACGGTCCGTTCCCCGCGAGGGGGCGGGCCCGATTCACCCCGAGGTCGGTGTGGGTCCCCGGCTCCGGATGCGCGGCGGCACCCCGGACTCGGCGGAGGCCGTACGGCCCGGCGACGTTCGCCGGTGGGGGTCGTACGGCCTGCCCGGCACGCTAACCAACTCGTGTGCTCTGTGTGAAGGTTGATGTGCGATATGCCCGATACATTTTCGTGACCTTGGCGGTGCGGGCCGACGGGATCGGCTCATCGGTGCGGATATGGGGCGACTTGTCCGGGGCGGTGGGGTGGTCCGCGCCTCGACGGGAGGACGCGCGCCTGCTCACGGTGCGTGATCGCTGACCGTGAGGGGCTGGTTCTGGTGGGTGACGGGGGCGAGTTTCCGGGGCGGGGACCGGTTGTCGGTGGGGCGCCCTAGACTCGGAGAGCGATGAGCAGCCTCTTTGACGACAGCTTCCTGGCGAGCCTCCAGCCCCCGCACGGCCGCGAGGAGGAACCCCCGCCGCCCGAGGACGAGCACGTACCGGAACCGATTCCGGACGATCTGTTCGGCGGGCAGTTCGACGCGCCCCCGGACCGGGACGCCTACTACCGCGACGGCGCCGCCCGCCCGGCCCCGGACCCGGCCGCGCTCCTGGAAGGGCTGAACGAGAACCAGCGCGCCGCCGTCGTGCACGCCGGCTCCCCGCTGCTGATCGTGGCCGGCGCCGGTTCCGGCAAGACGCGCGTGCTCACCCATCGCATCGCGCACCTGCTCGGCGCGCGCCAGGTGCACCCGGGCCAGATCCTCGCGATCACCTTCACCAACAAGGCCGCGGGCGAGATGAAGGAGCGCGTCGAACACCTCGTCGGCCCGCGCGCGAACGCGATGTGGGTGATGACCTTCCACAGCGCCTGTGTGCGGATCCTGCGCAGGGAGAGCAAGAAGCTGGGCTTCACCTCCTCCTTCTCGATCTACGACGCCGCCGACTCCAAGCGTCTGATGGCCCTGGTCTGCCGTGACCTGGACCTCGACCCCAAGCGCTTCCCGCCGAAGTCCTTCAGCGCCCAGGTCAGCAACCTCAAGAACGAGCTGGTCGACGAGGAGGACTTCGCCGCCCGGGCGAGCGACGGCTTCGAGAAGACCCTCGCCCAGGCCTACGCCATGTACCAGTCGCGGCTGCGCGAGGCGAACGCCCTCGACTTCGACGACCTGATCATGACGACGGTCAACCTGCTGCGCGCCTTCCCGGACGTCGCCGAGCACTACCGCCGCCGCTTCCGGCACGTCCTGGTCGACGAGTACCAGGACACCAACCACGCCCAGTACGCGCTGGTGCGCGAGCTGGTCGGGACCTCGGCTCACCCCGTCGACGTGCCGCCGGGCGAGAGCGACCTGCCGCCCGCCGAACTGTGCGTGGTGGGCGACGCCGACCAGTCGATCTACGCCTTCCGGGGCGCGACGATCCGCAACATCCTCCAGTTCGAGGAGGACTACCCGAACGCGACGACGATCCTCCTGGAGCAGAACTACCGCTCCACGCAGACGATCCTGTCCGCCGCCAACGCGGTCATCGAGCGCAACGAGTCCCGCCGCCCGAAGAACCTGTGGACCAACGCGGGCGCGGGCGCGCAGATCACCGGTTACGTCGCCGACACCGAACACGACGAGGCACAGTTCGTCGCCGACGAGATAGACCGTCTGACGGACGCGGGCGAGGCGAAGGCCGGCGATGTCGCCGTCTTCTACCGCACCAACGCGCAGTCCCGTGTCTTCGAGGAGATCTTCATCCGCGTCGGCCTGCCCTACAAGGTCGTCGGCGGGGTCCGCTTCTACGAGCGCAAGGAGGTCCGGGACGTCCTGGCGTACCTGCGGGTGCTGGCCAACCCGGAGGACTCCGTCCCGCTGCGCCGGATCCTCAACGTCCCCAAGCGCGGTATCGGCGACCGGGCGGAGGCGATGATCGACGCCCTCGCCCAGCGCGAGAAGATCAGCTTCCCGCAGGCGCTCAGGCGCGTCGACGAGGCGTACGGCATGGCCGCGCGGTCGACCAACGCGGTCAAGCGGTTCAACACGCTGATGGAGGACCTCCGTACGGTCGTGGAGTCCGGCGCCGGACCGGCCACCGTCCTGGAGGCGATCCTGGAACGCACCGGCTATCTCGCCGAGTTGCAGGCCTCCACCGACCCGCAGGACGAGACCCGGATCGAGAACCTCCAGGAGCTGGCCTCCGTGGCGCTGGAGTTCGAGCAGGAGTCCGGGGCGGAGGAGGCGTCGGTCGGGCTGTCGGACTTCCTGGAGCGGGTGGCGCTGGTCGCCGACTCCGACCAGATCCCCGACGAGGACGAGGAGGGCTCCGGCGTCATCACCCTGATGACCCTGCACACCGCCAAGGGCCTGGAGTTCCCGGTGGTCTTCCTGACCGGCATGGAGGACGGCGTCTTCCCGCACATGCGCGCCCTCGGCCAGACCAAGGAGCTGGAGGAGGAGCGGCGCCTGGCGTACGTCGGCATCACGCGCGCGCGGGAGCGCCTCTACCTCACGCGCTCGGCGATGCGCAGTGCCTGGGGGCAGCCGTCGTACAACCCGCCCTCGCGCTTCCTGGAGGAGATCCCGGCCGGGTACCTGGAGTGGAAGCGGACCGGGGCGATGGCGCCGGTGTCCTCCGGGCCCGCGTCGGGCGTGGCGGCCTCGCTCTCCTCGACCCGCTCGCGCTCCTCGGCGTCCGGCGCTTCCGGCTTCGCCACCCGGCGGACCTCGGAGAAGCCGGTGGTCTCACTGGCCGTCGGCGACCGGGTCACCCACGACCAGTTCGGCCTCGGCACGGTCGTCGGAGTGAAGGGCACGGGCGGCAACGCGGAGGCGACGGTCGACTTCGGCGACACCAAGCCGAAGCGGCTGCTGCTGCGGTACGCGCCGGTCGAGAAGCTGTAGACGGACGGACGGGTCCCCGCCGTCGGCGGGGACCCACCGGACGATCAGGTGGGATCCAGCCCGTGGCTGCGCAGCCACGGCAGCGGGTCTATGGCGGAGCCTCCCGCGGGCCGGACCTCGAAGTGCAGATGCGGGCCGGTCGAGTTCCCGGAGTTCCCCGAGTACGCGACCGGATCTCCGGCCTTCACGGTCGTACCCGAGGCGACGCGGTACGAGGAGAGGTGGCAGTACCAGGTCTCCGTGCCGTCCTTCGCCGTCACTATCAGCATGTTGCCGTAGGCGCTGTTCCACTTGGTGGAGACCACACCGTCGGTCGCCGCCATGACGGTCGTGCCGTAGGAGACGGGGAAGTCGATGCCCGTGTGGACGGACATCCAGTTCACACCGGCTTGGCCGAAGTAGGCGCTGAGCCCCCGCTGAGTCACCGGGAGGGCGTACTTGGGGCGCAGCCGCTCCTTGCGGGCCGCCTCCGCCGCCGCCTTCTTCTTCTCGGCCTCCTGCTGCGTCTTGAGGTCGATGCGTTCCTGGGTCCGGCTGGCCCGGTCGGCGAAGTCGTCGGCGCCGGCCGAGAGCGTCCTCAGCTGGGCGTCCAGCTTGCTGTTGGCGGCGGACGGTTTCACGGACTGCGCGTCCGAGGCGGAGGCCGTGGTGTCCTGTCCGTCGCCGCCCGTCAGGGGCCCGACGGAGGCGGCCGCGATGCCGGCGACCCCCATCACGCAGGCCGAGGGCACGGCGACGGTCAGCAGTGCGGAGCGCTTGGGGGGCGTACGACGGCGGGAGCGAGTCCCCGCGCGAGCGCCGGCGCGTGTCGCGGCCGGAGCTGCCGGAGTGATCTCTTCCTGGTCCTCCAGGAGGGGCGTCACCGCGGGCAGTTCGCCGGTCGCGGCCGGCCCCCCGGCGTCCCCCGAGTCCTCTGTGAACTCCGCGAACTCCGCGAACTCGTCGTGGGGGACCGGCTCGAACATCTGGGTCGCCGACTGGTCGAAGGAGTCGGCGGGTTGCGGTTCGTGCCCGTGCTGGTGGCCCGGCTCCGCGGGCTGCGCCGGGGCACCGTCGGAGTTCCACTGCGTGGCGTCGTACGCGCCGGTGTCGAAGGTCTGGGTGCCCCACTCCCACTGCTGGGTCGCTCCCGCCATGGCCGGCTGGTCGTGCTGGAGCCAGGCGTTCGCGTCCCAGTGGCCGCTGCCGTCGCCGACCGTCCCCTGGACCGGCTGCGCCGCCTGTGGCGGGACGGCCCAGGTGGTGCTGTCGTAGGCGCCGGAGTCGTAGACGGCGTGGTGCTGGGCCGCGTAGGGGTCGTAGTTCAGCGTGTGGTCGCCGGTCGTCTGCCACTGGCCGGCGTCGTACGCGCCGGTGGCCTGGGCCTGGCCGGGGAGGTGCCCGAAGAGCGGGTCACTGTGGAACGAGGCGCCTGTGGTGGTGTGGTCGCCATACGTGGTGAAGTCGCCGTACTGGGCTTCCTGAGTGCCGTACGGCGCGTAGTGCGCCTGGCCGGCGTCGGAAGCCGGGGCCGGGGTGGTCATGGTCCCCGACGGGTGACGGTCGTTCACCAACTTCTCTTTCGCCTCGACAACAGGGGCTGCCAGAGCAGTGCGGCGACTGTACCCGGCGGTATACGGGCGCGACAATCTTCAACAGGTTTCGTGGTTTCGGGAAACGGGCATTCGGCCGTGTTTCGGGGGACGACGGGCGCGGGTTTGGCCTTGTGTTCGAGGAGTGTTCGAGATCTGGGAGGCCAAGTCGAGGGCGGCGGGCAGTGGTTGCCCGTCCGAACCGGCCCGAATGACCGACTCGCCCCACTCGCCCCACTCGCCCGCCTCGACCTGCTCGCCCGGTTCGTTCTCGGGCGGCATCGTCGGATCGTCCCTGTGGACGTCGTCGTGGACGCCCTCGTGGCCGTCGTCGGTTCGTCTGCGGTTCGTCGTCAGGCGACCGTCAGGCCGTCCGCGACCCGTTCCTGCGAGTGCGCCTGGTCCAGGGCCTGCCGGATGCCGGTCGCGACCGCCGGGTGGACCGGCAGGGCGAGATGGCCGATCCCGGTGACCTGCACGTTCGTCGCCATCAGGTCAGGGTGGTCGATCCGTGCCGTCTCGATCGGCTCCATCAGGGAGTCGAGGTCGCTCCAGAAGCTGACGAACCGGGTACGGCAGCCGGGCGCGGGCTGGGTCAGCTCCTCGATGACCTCCGAGCCGGGGCGCATCTGCCGCACGATCGGGTGCGCGTTTGCGAGCGGCACGACGCGGGTGCCGGAGTGCGGGGTGCCGAGCGTCACCACGGTGCGGACGCGGTAGTCGCCGCCGAGCCGCTGGACGTAGTAGCGGGCGATCAGGCCGCCGAGGCTGTGCCCGACGATGTCCACCTGGCGGCTGCCGGTGCGCTGGCAGATCTCCTCTATGTGCCGGCCCAGCAGACCGGCAGCGGTACGGATGTCACAGGTCAGCGGCGAGTAGTTGAGCGACTCGACGCGCTGGCCGCCGTGCTGGGCCAGGGTGCGGCGCAGCAGGACGAAGACCGAGCGGTTGTCGATGAACCCGTGCAACAGCACGACCGGAGGCGCCGACCGGACCGGCAGCAGCGCCGTGCCGTCCTGCGGTACCGGCTGCGCGGGAGAGCAGCGCTCCGGGGCGAGGCCGGTCGGATAGAGCAGCAGATGCCCGGCCAGGATCGCGGCTTCCAGTGCGGTCGACCTCAGGAGGGCCAGCGACAGGCCGGCGAGCCGGTCGGGAAGAAAACGACGGCAGAGCGGGAGAAAGGGCTCGAGTATCCCGGTGACCTTCATCGGCCGGCCTCCTGTCGGCGCGCGGAGGACCGCTCTGTCCCCCGCGTGCCCTTGTGGGAGGCCGGGCGAAGGCGGCGAGGGCGCGGCGACGGGCCGCGTCGCATGACCCTGTTGCCCCCGCGGACCACGCTGCGGCTCCCTGACGTGTCCCACTGTGTGTGATTTCCCCCTCGGTAACCTCCGCGAAACTGCCGGGTGCGGGATGCTGGAGATAACGTTCGTTCACTGGGGACGGGTGGCGGAACGCGTCAAATGTGCGGTACTTGTCGGTACGCACGCATGCTGGCGTGTTCGTTTCATGGTCATGGAGGCAGTGATGGGTGTGGCAGCCGGTCCGATTCGTGTGGTGGTGGCCAAACCGGGGCTCGACGGCCACGACCGCGGGGCCAAGGTCATCGCGCGGGCGTTGCGTGACGCGGGCATGGAGGTCATCTACACCGGGCTCCACCAGACGCCGGAGCAGATCGTCGACACGGCCATCCAGGAGGACGCCGACGCGATCGGCCTCTCCATTCTCTCCGGCGCCCACAACACCCTGTTCGCCGCGGTCATCGACCTCCTGCGGCAGCGTGACGCCGAGGAGATCCTCGTCTTCGGCGGCGGCATCATCCCCGAGGACGACATCGCCCCCCTCAAGGACAAGGGCGTCGCCGCGATCTTCACGCCGGGGGCGACGACGACGTCGATCGTGGAGTGGGTGCGGGAGAACGTCCGGCAGCCCTCGCAGGCGTAACCCGGCCTTCGCGTCACGTCGGGCCGACCCGGCGGACTCGGACCGGGCTCGGCGGCGCAGCCCCGGGAGCCGTCGCGGCACCGGACGCTCAGCTGCCGCCCGGCTCCAGTTCCGCCAGCATCACCGCCCGCAGCCGCAACGTCGTGGCGAGCCGCTGGAACGCCTCCGCCCAGTACCCGCCGGCACCCGGTGACGCGTCCTCCCCCTCGTCCGGCACCGCCAGCAACGCGTCCAGCCGGCCGGCCTCCGCGGGATCCAGGCAGCGTTCGGCCAGGCCCATCACCCCGCTGAAACTCCACGGATAACTCCCCGCGTCCCGCGCGATGTTCAGGGAGTCCACCACGGCCCGGCCGAGCGGCGCCGACCACGGTATGGCGCAGACCCCGAGCAACTGGAACGCCTCCGACAGGCCGTGCGCCGCGATGAACCCCGCCACCCACCCGGCCCGCTCCGCGGCTTCCAGGGTGCCCAGCAGCTTCGCGCGTTCGGCCAGGGAGACCGCGCCCGGACCGCCCGCCTCCGGCGCCGCGGGAACCCCGAGCAGCGCTCTCGCCCACGCGGCATCCCGCTGTCGTACGGCGGCCTGGCACCAGGCCGCGTGCAGCTCGCCCTGCCAGCCGTCCGCGACCGGGAGCGCCACGATCTCTTCCGGCGTACGGCCGCCGAGCCGTGCCTGCCAGGTGGCGAGCGGGGCCGCCTCCACCAACTGGCCCAGCCACCACGACCGTTCCCCGCGTCCGGTCGGGGGCTTCGCCACCACCCCGTCCCGCTCCATGCCCGGGTCGCACTCGGGCGGCGCCTCCACCGCGATCGCCGGGCCGTCCCCCGAGCGGTCGACGGCCACACAGGCCCCGGCCCGCACCGCCATGCGCCCCGCCAGCGCCGAGCCCGGCAGCGTGGACAGCAGCTCCGCCGCCGTCGTCCGCACGTTACGGCTCCGGTCCGACAGCGCCAGTTCCAGGAACGGCTCGTCCCCGGCGGCCAGTCCGGTGCGCAGCGAGTCGAGGAACATCAGCCGGTCCTCCGCCCGCTCCGTTGCCCAGGTCCCGGCCAGCAGCTCGCGCGCCGCCTCGGGGGTACGGGCCCGCAGCGCGGCCAGCAGAGCGACCCGCTCGGCGAACAATCCCTCCTGCCACAACTGCCCTATTCCGTCGGTGTCCTCGGGGCCGGGCAGGCTCGCGCCACCGCCCGGGGCCGCGCGCAGGGTGAACCGCCAGTCCTGGTTGAACTGGGCCAGCCACATCGCGCGCGGCCCCGCGAAGGCCAGCGCCGCGGGCCGCAGGTCGGTACGGCCCCGGGCCGCGTCCAGCAGCGCGGGCAGCGTCTGCGGGGGCGCGGCGAACCCGCGCGCGTTGGCCGCCGCGAGCCACTGGGGCAGCAGCTCCACGAGGTCGGGCGAGGTGCCCCGGCGACCGCCGGTCCCGGTGCCGGGGCGGTCGGACAGCAGCATCGCGAGCCTGCGCGCGGCCGCGGCGGGCAGCGCGGGGCGCGGATCCTCGGGAGCGGGTTCGGGGCGGTCCGCGGCCCGCGCGGGCCGCAGTCCGGCCCGTCGGCGTACGGTCGCCACGGCCGCCTCGTCCAGCAGGGCCACGGGAGCCTCCCGCCCGAGCCCGCCGGTCGCGGGCGGACGCCGGTCGGTGCCCAGCAGGGCCGTGGTGACGAGGTCTTCCCAGGCGGTCACGGCGTTTCCTCTCCGGAAGTCGGTCGCTTGGTGCGGGCCGGTCGGGTCAGCACAGCGGTACCGCCTCTCCGGTGTGCTCGGGCCAGGCCGTCAGGGGGGTGAAGCCGCGGTGGCCGCACTCGCCGAAGACCGTGACCGGGGCCCCGCCGGAGAGCGCGACCAGCCGCCACAGACCGGGCCGGGCGCGGGCGGCGGGAGAGAGGGGGAGCGCTCCTTCCCCTTCCACGTCGGCCAGTTGCCAGGAATCACCGTCCGGGACGGGCACCACCCGGCCCAGCGTCACCGGCACCGACTCCAGCCACGGGTCCGCCCGTAGCGCCTCTCCGTACCGGGCCGCCGCCCCGGCCGTCGTCAGGCCGGGCGGCCGTACCGGCAGGGGCGCGGGCGAGGTGAACCGCTCGCCCAGGGCCGCCCGGTGCTCACCCGCCCCCGGGTAGGCGGACAGCTCGGCCTCCAGGGCGAGACCGACCGGCAGCGCCAGCTCCGGGGCACGGCCGGCCGCCCCGTAGGAGAGGAGCAGCGCCGTACGGCCCGAGTCGGCGCCGTGCAGCCAGATCCGGCGGGTCGTCAGTTTCGCGTCCGCCGTGTCGTACTGGGCGAGGACCAGCCAGCGGTCACGCACCGGGGGGCCGTCCGCCGAGGCGGGCAGGCCGACGCGGGCCCGGACCGTGGCGGCGAGGCTCTCCGGGAGCCGGTCGCGGCGCAGCCAGCCCTGGTCGAGGAGGTGCAGCAGCGCGCACTCCTCCAGCAGCCGCACCGGCCAGCCGGGCCCGGAGGCCGGTATGGCACCCAACTCCCGCACCCGCGCGGCCAGCCCGGGTGCCTGGGCGTCGACCATGCGGGCCGCGGTCTCCTCCCAGAGTCCGTACCCCGTCTGCTCGGCCGGGGCCAGCCCGCCGCGGAGCAGGTCGGTCAGGCGCTGCTCCAGCTCCGTGGCGCCGGCCGTGACCCGCTCGGCACGCCGCTCCGCCCGCCGCCGGGCCGCCTCGGGATCAGCGGGGGCCGGGGAACTCCCCTCGCCCGTCGCCCGTTTGTCCTCCGCGCGCTTGCGCCGGCCCGCGATCCACTGCTCGGCCCAGTCCGGCGGCTCCGTCACCGTCGGCACCGTGTCGTCCTCGCCCGCCCACAGCAGGAGCAGCCCGAGGGCGTGTTTGCAGGGGAACTTCCGGCTGGGGCAACTGCACTTGTACGCGAGCCCCGCCGGGTCCGCCATGTCCACGATCGTCTGGTACGGCTTGCTTCCGCTGCCCTTGCACAGTCCCCATACGGTCCCCTCCTCACAACTCCCCGCCCCGGACCACGGCCCCGCCGCTCCGAGTTTGCTTCCCGCCTTGCGTGACGCGGCGTCAGGAGCCAGTGCCAGCACCTGGTCCGCACTCCAGCGCACCCCCTGCTGAGTCATGTCATCGAAGGTAGATCCCCCCACTGACAATCGACCCGATGGCCATGTTTGCGCAGGTCAGGGCGATTGTCAGTGGCGTGGTGCACGGTGGACACCAGATCCGAACCGGCCGAGCTGGAGGGGGCCTCAGCCATGACTGTGTCCGTGGAACCGACCGACCCGACGACCACCGAGAGTGCGCTGCGACCGCACGCCGAGCACGCCTTCGCCGCGGAACTCGCCGCGCTGGCCGCACAGGACGACCGGCCGCGCCCGGCCCGCTGGAAGATGTCGCCCTGGGCGGTGGCCACCTATCTCCTGGGCGGCGCTCTGCCGGACGGCACGGTGATCACACCGAAGTACGTCGGCCCCCGGCGTATCGTCGAGGTCGCCGTCACCACGCTCGCCACGGACCGCGCCCTGCTCCTGCTCGGCGTGCCCGGCACCGCCAAGACCTGGGTCTCCGAGCATCTGGCCGCCGCGGTCAGCGGTGACTCGACGCTGCTGGTGCAGGGCACGGCGGGCACCCCGGAGGAGGCGATCCGCTACGGCTGGAACTACGCCCAGCTGCTGGCCAACGGCCCGAGCCGGCGCGCGCTGGTGCCGAGCCCGGTCATGCGGGCCATGGCGGAGGGCATGACGGCGAGAGTCGAGGAGCTGACCCGGATCCCGGCCGATGTGCAGGACACGCTGATCACGATCCTGTCCGAGAAGACCCTGCCGATCCCGGAGCTGGGGCAGGAGGTCCAGGCGGTCCGCGGTTTCAACCTGATCGCGACCGCCAACGACCGCGACCGGGGTGTCAACGACCTCTCCAGCGCCCTGCGCCGCCGCTTCAACACCGTCGTTCTGCCGCTGCCGGAGAGTCCGGACGCCGAGGTCGACATCGTCGCGCGCCGCGTCGACCAGATCGGCCGCTCCCTGGACCTGCCCGCCGTGCCCGACGGCATCGAGGAGATCCGCCGGGTCGTCACCGTCTTCCGGGAGCTGCGCGACGGCATCACCACCGACGGCCGGACCAAGCTGAAGTCGCCGAGCGGGACGCTCTCCACGGCCGAGGCGATCTCCGTCGTCACCAGCGGACTCGCCCTGTCCGCCCACTTCGGGGACGGCGTGCTGCGGGCCGGCGACGTCGCGGCGGGCCTCCTCGGCGCGGTCGTCCGCGACCCGGCCGCCGACCGCGTCATCTGGCAGGAGTACCTGGAGACGGTCGTCCGCGAGCGCGACGGCTGGAAGGACTTCTACCGTGCCTGCCGGGAGGTGAGCGTATGAGCGGCTCCCCGCCGTCGCGGGGCGGGCCGCTGCTCCTGGGGGTACGGCACCACGGACCCGGTTCCGCCCGGGCGGTGGGGGCCGCCCTGGAAGCCGCCCGGCCGAAGACCGTACTGATCGAGGGGCCGCCCGAGGCCGACGCGCTGATCCCGCTGGCCGCCGACCCGCGGATGCGGCCCCCGGTGGCCCTCCTGGCACACGCCGTGGACGAGCCCGGCCGCTCGGCCTTCTGGCCGCTGGCCGACTTCAGTCCCGAGTGGGTGGCCATGCGCTGGGCCCTGGAGCACGACGTCCCGGTCCGCTTCATCGACCTGCCGGCCACCCACACGCTGGCGTGGGGGACGGCGGACGAGGAAGCGGCGGCGCCGGCCGACGTGGAGGACGGCGCGTCCGGGGCCGGCCGGCGGATGCGGGTCGATCCCCTCGCCGCCCTCGCCGAGGCCGCCGGTCACGACGACCCCGAGCGCTGGTGGGAGGATGTCGTCGAGCACCGGGGCGGGACCGGGGACGGCGAGCGGGGGGAACGGGACGCGCTCGCGCCGTTCACCGCGGTGGCGGAGGCGATGGAGGTGCTGCGGGAGACCCACGGGGCCGGTGGCCGGGACCGGGACCCGGTGCGCGAGGCATACATGAGGCTCCAACTGCGGGCGGCACAACGGCGGTTCGGCGAGGACGTCGCGGTGGTGTGCGGGGCGTGGCATGTGCCGGCGCTGCGCACGCGGAGCACCGTCGCGGCCGACCGGGGGCTGCTGAAGGGGCTGCCCAAGGTCAGGACGGACATGACCTGGGTGCCGTGGACCAACCGCCGGCTGGCGCGGTCGAGCGGATACGGCGCGGGCATCGACTCACCGGGCTGGTACGGACATCTGTTCCGCGCCGGGGACCGGCCGGTGGAGCGGTGGCTCGTCAAGGTCGCCGGACTGTTGCGCGAGGAGGACCGGATCGTCTCCTCGGCCCATGTCATCGAGGCGGTACGGCTGGCCGACACCCTCGCGGTGATGCGCGGCCGTCCCCTGCCCGGTCTGGGCGAGACCACCGACGCGGTGCGGGCGGTGCTCTGCGAGGGTTCGGACGTTCCGCTGGCGCTGGTCCACGACCGGCTGGTGGTCGGGGACGTGCTGGGGGAGGTGCCGCAGGCGGCGCCCGCGGTGCCGTTGCAGCGCGACCTGGCGCGGGAACAGCGTCACCTCAGGCTCAGGCCGGAGGCGTTGGAACGGGAGCTGGAGCTCGACCTGCGCAAGGAGATCGACTCCGGGCGCAGCCGGCTGCTGCACCGGCTGCGGCTGCTCGGCATCGGATGGGGCGAGCAGGCGCAGTCACGGGGGAGCACGGGGACGTTCCGGGAGACCTGGCGGCTGCGCTGGGAGCCGGAGCTGTCGGTGCGGGTCGCCGAGGCCGGGGTGTGGGGGACGACCGTCGAGGGCGCGGCGACGGCCAGGGCCGAGGCCGACGCGGCGCAGGCGACCGCCCTCGCCGGCGTCACCGCGCTCGCCGAACTCTGCCTGCTCGCCGGTCTGCCGGACGCACTGCCGGTGGTGATGCGGGCGCTCGCCGACCGGGCCGCGCTGGACACGGACGTCGGCCAGCTCGCCCAGGCCCTGCCGGCCCTGGTCCGCTCCCTGCGCTACGGCGACGTACGGGGGACCGACACCCGGGCGCTCGCCGAGGTGGCCGCGGGCCTCGCCGAGCGGGTCTTCGTGGGGCTCCCGCCGGCCTGCGCAGCCCTCGACCCGGACGCGGCGGAGGAGATGCGGGGCCATGTGGACGCGGTGCACACGGCGGTGGGACTGCTCGGGGAGCCCGGCACGGGGGCCGATCCCGACCGCCGTGATCTGCGGGGCCGCTGGCGGGCGGTGCTCCGCGCGCTGGCCGGCCGGGACACCGTGCCCGGAGTGCTGCGGGGGCGGGCGGTGCGGATCCTGCTGGACGAGGGAGAGCTGGAGCCGGCGGAGGCGGCCCGCCTGATGGGGCTGGTGCTCTCGCCGGGGACTCCGCCCGCGGACGCCGCCGCCTGGGTCGAGGGGTTCGTCGGGGGCGGCGGGGGCGGAATGCTGCTCGTCCACGACGAACGGCTGCTCGGCCTCGTCGACACCTGGCTCACCGGGGTGCCGGCGGACGCCTTCACGGACGTACTGCCCCTGCTGCGGCGGACGTTCTCGGCGTACGAGCCGGGGGTGCGCAGGACGATCGGCGAGTTGGTGCGCCGTGGGCCGGGAGCGCGGGCGGACGTGCCCGGGCAGGCCGGCGGGACACCGGGCTTCGGCGCCGAGGCGGACGAGGAGCGGGCCGCCGCCGTGCTGCCGGTGCTGCGGCTGCTGCTCGGACTCGACGGAACAGCACCGGACGACGATCTTGTGAGGGCGGGCAGATGACAGCAGAGGTGACGGGCGCCGGCACCGGCCTGGACGACACGGCGCGGGAACGGCTGCGGCGCTGGCGGCTGGTGCTCGGGGGCGAGGCCGCCGAGGGGACCGGATGCGCGCTGTCCGGGCGGGACGCGGCCATGGACGGCACGCTGGCCGCGCTCTACGGGAAGGGGGACAGAGCGCGGTCGGGGCGCGAGCGTTCGGCGGGTCTGGGAGCGTCGGCACCGTCGGTGGCGCGGTGGCTCGGGGACATCCGGACGTACTTCCCGTCCTCCGTCGTCCAGGTCATGCAGCGCGACGCCATCGACCGGCTGGGGCTGGCCGCGCTGCTGCTGGAGCCCGAGATGCTGGAGGCGGTGGAGGCCGACGTGCACCTGGTGGGCACGCTGCTCTCGCTCAACAAGGCGATGCCGGAGACGACCAGGGAGACGGCGCGGGCGGTCGTCCGCAAGGTCGTCGAGGACCTGGAGAAGCGGCTGGCCACCCGCACCCGGGCCACCCTCACCGGCGCCCTGGACCGCAGCGCCCGGATCAGCAGGCCGCGCCACCACGACATCGACTGGAACCGCACGATCGCGGCCAACCTCAAGCACTACCTGCCCGCTTACCGGACGATCGTGCCGGAGCGGCTCGTCGGGTACGGACGGGCGTCCCGGTCGGTGAAGAAGGAAGTGGTGCTCTGCATCGACCAGTCCGGGTCGATGGCGGCCTCGGTGGTGTACGCCTCGGTGTTCGGGGCGGTGCTGGCGTCCATGCGGTCCATCGACACCCGGCTCGTCGTCTTCGACACGGCCGTGGTCGACCTCACCGACCAGCTCGACGACCCGGTGGACGTCCTGTTCGGCACCCAGCTGGGCGGCGGTACGGACATCAACCGGGCGCTCGCGTACTGCCAGTCGCAGATCACCCGGCCGACCGAGACCGTCGTCGTGCTCATCAGCGACCTCTACGAGGGCGGCATACGCAACGAGATGCTGAAACGGGTCGCGGCGATGAAGGCCTCGGGGGTGCAGTTCGTGGCACTCCTCGCCCTGTCGGACGAGGGGGCGCCGGCCTACGACCGGGAGCACGCGGCCGCGCTCGCCGCGCTGGGGGCACCGGCGTTCGCCTGCACGCCCGATCTCTTCCCGGAGGTGATGGCCGCGGCGATCGAGAAGCGGCCGATTCCCGTCCCGGACACAGTGTGAAGGAGACCGCATCAAGTCAGAGAGGTCTTGTGAACCGGACATGCTTACCTGTCGGTAAGGGGGTACTTGCGCAACGCCGGGCCGGGCGTGCGAGGATCGACGCCCGCGTGGCGGTCCGTGGTCTCAACCCCGCGCGCCGCACCGCTCTTTCGCGTCCGCGTTCCGCCGTACCGGAGGATCCTGCCCGCCTTGACCTCGCCAGCCGTTCTGCCCGGTCCCGCCGAGCGCCCGTCGCGCACGGCGGCGGGGTGGCGCGCGCTGCAGCTGGCGCTGCTGGCCGGTGGACTGCTCGCCCTCAGCCTCCTCTGCGGAGGACGGGCACAGGCGGCCGAGGGAACGGCTGCGGTGCCGTCGACACCGACGTCGACGTCCCTGGTGAGCCGACTGGGTGTGGACAGGGTGCTCCCGGCCGGTGAGACGGCGCCGGACGAGAAGGCGACGCGCGCCCGGACGACGGATCACCAGCCGACGCCTCACCAGCACGCCGCCCGCACGACTGCCCGGCCCGCGGCGACTCCCGAGCCGTCCTCGGCCGCCACGGCACCAGTGACCCGCCCCGCACCTCCCGCCCCCGCGCCGCCCACCACGCCGGCGGCCCCGGTCGTGCGGGTCGTCCCGGTCGTGGGGGAAACGGTTCGCTCGGTGACCGACACCGTGACAGCCACCGTGACCACGGCCGTGACTCAGGGGCTCGGCGAGGTGGTCCGGCAGGTGTCGGAGCTGCCGGTGCAGCTGCCCTCGCTGCCCGGGCGGCTGCCCACGCTCCCGGAGCCGCCGGGTGGGTCCCCCGTCCTGCCGGTGCCGGTGCCGGTACAGCCCGTTGGGTCTGTCCCGGCGCCGGTCACCCCGGCGTCCGGCACCACGAAGGCGCGGCCCGCCGTGACGGAGGGCGGCCGGCAGCAGAGCGCCCCCGCGGGGAAGCCGGCGGCGACGGCGGTGCCGTACCGGCCGCGGGGCACCGCCTGCGCCCCCGCCTCCACGCCGTTCTCCGGGACGGCAGCGCACCAGCACCCCGGCGGTCACCGTGCCGCCCGCTCCATCGTCGGCCCGAGCCACCCCGCGCCCACCGGAGACCCGGACGGCGCGCTGGGGAAGTCCGCGGTCGACGGCGGTTCCTCCAGGCACGGTGACGCGTACGCCGTGACCTTCGCCGACCGGGCGCCGCTGCGGCTCGTGCCCGGTGCCGCCGCGCACGACGACGCGGCCGGGACCCGGGACAGGTACCGGGACATCCCCGTCTTCCCCGGCTAGGAGGACGGCCGGCCCACTCCCCGCCGCGGATCTGTCGTGCGGGGCGGAACAGGTCTGCCCGTCCGGAACCCCCTACCGCTCCGGGCGGCGATGTCCCCAGCCGCGCTTCCGGCCCACCGGAGGCACTCCCGGCTCCGCGGACGCGTGCCGCACGCGCCGGAGCCCCGAAGGACTGACGCACGCATGAACAAGAACATCAGCAGTTCCCTCGCCGTAGCCATGGAGATCGCAGCGGCCGACGACGCCGTACGCCGCCCGGACACCTGCCGGGTGGCCGGGATACGCGCGGCGCAGGCCATCCAGGGCGCCCGGGCCGCCCGGGCCGCCCGGGCCACGGCCAAGGCCCAGGCCACCGCCAGGGCGCACGCCCAGGCCCTGCAGCGACGGGCGGTCACCATGCTCGGCACCGGCACCACCCCGCAGACCAGGTCCTACTCCCTCTGACTCCCTCTGCCCCCTGACTCCGCGGGGTGGCCCGGGGGTGGGTGGCCGAACACCGTCGGTTCGCCCCCGCCGGGACCCGCGGTCCGGGCCGGGCGCTCCCCGTGGGGTGGGGAGCGGCGGTCCACCCCGGAGGCGCGCAGCCTCCGGGCGGAGGCCTCACCGGGCCGGCCCCAGCCCGGTGAGGCCTCGCACGACGTCCCCAAGACGGCACGCCGTGCCACCAGAACCCCCGATACCCGGCATCATGTGACAGGTATCACCGCTCAGGTGTGACCCCTGATTTAGAGACCCCCCGCGAGCGGCGATAATCTGCGAGACGGACATGCCGCGCGCTCGGACACCGTGTGCGCCCCCCTTGTGACACATTGCGGACGTCACGTTGCCCTTCGCGGCACGCCCACGCATCCAACGAACCGCGAGATCACTGATAGGGACGGAAGCGCGTGGACCTGTTCGAGTACCAGGCGAGGGACCTCTTCGCCAAGCACGATGTACCGGTGCTGGCCGGTGAAGTCATCGACACGCCTGAGGCGGCGCGCGAGATCACCGAGCGTCTGGGCGGCAAGTCCGTCGTCAAGGCGCAGGTGAAGGTCGGTGGTCGTGGCAAGGCCGGTGGCGTCAAGCTGGCCGCCTCCGCGGACGAGGCCGTCGCCCGTGCGACGGACATCCTCGGCATGGACATCAAGGGCCACACGGTCCACAAGGTGATGATCGCCGAGACCGCCCCGGAGATCGTCGAGGAGTACTACGTCTCCTTCCTCCTCGACCGTGCGAACCGCACCTTCCTCTCCATCGCCTCCGTCGAGGGCGGCATGGAGATCGAGGAGGTGGCGGCCACCCGTCCGGAGGCCGTGGCCCAGACCCCGATCAACGCGATCGACGGTGTGGACCTGGCCAAGGCCAAGGAGATCGTCGCCGCGGCGAAGTTCCCGGCCGACGTCGCCGACCAGGTCGCCGACATCCTGGTCAAGCTGTGGGACACCTTCATCAAGTCGGACGCCCTCCTCGTCGAGGTCAACCCGCTCGCGAAGGTCGTCTCCGGCGAGGTCCTGGCCCTGGACGGCAAGGTGTCGCTCGACGACAACGCCGAGTTCCGGCACGACTGGGACGAGCTGCACGACAAGGCCGCGGCCAACCCGCTGGAGGCCGCCGCCAAGGAGAAGAACCTCAACTACGTCAAGCTCGACGGCGAGGTCGGCATCATCGGCAACGGCGCGGGTCTCGTGATGAGCACCCTGGACGTCGTCGCGTACGCCGGTGAGAACCACGGCGGCGTCAAGCCCGCCAACTTCCTCGACATCGGTGGCGGCGCCTCCGCCCAGGTGATGGCGAACGGCCTGGAGATCATCCTCGGCGACCCGGACGTCCGCTCCGTGTTCGTGAACGTCTTCGGCGGCATCACCGCCTGCGACGAGGTCGCCAACGGCATCGTGCAGGCCCTGAAGCTCCTGGAGGACCGCGGCGAGAACGTCTCCAAGCCGCTGGTCGTCCGTCTCGACGGCAACAACGCCGAACTGGGTCGCAAGATCCTCACCGACGCCAACCACCCGCTGGTGCAGCGCGTCGACACCATGGACGGCGCGGCCGACAAGGCCGCCGAGCTGGCCCACGCCGCCAAGTAAGCACTCAGGACGAGGACAGAACACACCATGGCTATCTGGCTCAACAAGGACAGCAAGGTCATCGTCCAGGGCATGACCGGCGCCACGGGCATGAAGCACACCAAGCTCATGCTGGGCGACGGCACCAACGTCGTGGGCGGCGTCAACCCGCGCAAGGCCGGTCAGAAGGTCGACTTCGACGGCACCGAGGTACCGGTCTTCGGCACCGTCAAGGAGGCCATCGAGGCCACCGGCGCCAACGTCTCCGTCATCTTCGTGCCGGAGAAGTTCACCAAGGCCGCGGTCGACGAGGCCATCGACGCCGAGATCCCGCTGGCCGTCGTGATCACCGAGGGCATCGCCGTGCACGACTCGGCGGCCTTCTGGGCGTACGCCGGCAAGAAGGGCAACAAGACCCGGATCATCGGCCCGAACTGCCCCGGCATCATCACGCCGGGCCAGTCGAACGTCGGCATCATCCCGGGTGACATCACCAAGCCGGGACGCATCGGCCTGGTCTCGAAGTCCGGCACGCTGACGTACCAGATGATGTACGAGCTCCGTGACATCGGTTTCTCGACCGCCGTCGGCATCGGTGGCGACCCGATCATCGGTACCACGCACATCGACGCGCTCGCCGCGTTCCAGGACGACCCCGACACCGACCTGATCGTGATGATCGGTGAGATCGGTGGCGACGCCGAGGAGCGTGCGGCCGCGTTCATCAAGGAGAACGTGACCAAGCCGGTCGTCGGTTACGTCGCGGGCTTCACCGCGCCCGAAGGCAAGACCATGGGCCACGCCGGCGCCATCGTCTCCGGTTCGTCGGGCACCGCCCAGGCGAAGAAGGAGGCCCTGGAGGCCGCGGGCGTCAAGGTCGGCAAGACCCCGACCGAGACGGCGAAGCTCGCCCGCGAGCTGCTCGCCGGCTGAAGGGCTGCGTGACTGTACGCCGGTAGGCCCGTCCCCGCAGTGGGGCGGGCCTACCGGCGTTTCGCCTGCCGGCCACTCAGCCCGCCAGCGGTGCCAGTCTCTCCGGGCCGTTGTCCGCGTCCCTCTGCAGTTTCAGCCGGAGCGCCCGCTCACCCGCCGACAGCGGCCCCATCCCCACCTCCGCCGGTACCCCGCTGATCGCCTGCGCGGGGCCGATCGGGGCCTCGTAGTGCGTCGGCGCCGTCCGTAGCGTGAGCGTCGTCGCCGCGATGATCGTCGCCGTGAAGGCGAGTGCGGACCGGGTCCAGAAGCGGGTCTGCCGTTCGGCGTAGGTCCGTACGGCGGGCGGCTGGGCCGCCCGCAGGGACTCCGCCGAGGCCAGTTCGGCCATCCGGCGGTTCAGCGCCGCGGGGTCCGCCAGCTCGGGGACCTGCTCGGCGACCGCCTGCCGCGCGTGGGTCAGCCGACGCGCCGCCGCCGGAGTGCTCGCCTCCGTCTCCGCCGCCGTCTCCGGCAGGTCGAGGCCGACACCGTCGTACAGGAGGAGCGTGCGGCGGTACGACGGCGGGAGCCGCAGGAGCGCCTCCAGCAGGGCGCGGTCCGCCGCGTCGGCCGGCGGGGCCTCGGGCTGGCGGTAACGCAGCCGGAACTGGTGCCAGGGGGAGAGCGCGCACTCGTGCGCCACCGCGCGTACCCAGCCGGCCGGGTCCCGGTCGCGGGCCACCTGCGGCCAGTTCTGCCAGGCGAGTTGGAAGGCCCGTTCGACGGCTTCCCGCGCCAGCTCCCGGCGCCCGGTGAGCAGATAGGTCTGCCGTACCAGGGCGGGGGCGCAGAACGCGTAGAGCGCGTCGAAGGCCTGAGTGGGCGTCAGGGCAGCGGACGGTACGGCCTCGTCGGCGGGGACAGGGCTCTGCGTCACCGGGCGCACCTTCCTTCGGAAAAACACATAAACATATATTGGGCGACACTTCGGTGGTTCGCCCGTTACGCCGGGAAAGCGCGTGTCGTTGGGAGCATGGCCGTCGTGATTCGGATGCCCGCCCACCGACCGCCGTCGGCACCCCCGTCGCGCCCGTCGCGCCCGCAACTCATGTCCCTTCTGCTCACCCGGTTGCGGGACAGTTCCCCCGGCCTGGGCGCGAGCCTCCTGGGCGGCGCGATGGCTGCCGGGCTCGGACTCGCCTGTGTCTCGGCGCTGGTGATGGCGCTGTGGGTCAGTTCGCCGTACCCCGACAGCGGGCCCGCCGCCGCGCTGCATCTCGCGGCGGCGCTGTGGCTTCTCGCCCACGGGGTCGAACTGGTCCGCACCGACACCCTCTCCGGGGTGCCGGCCCCGGTCGGCGTGACGCCGTTGCTGCTCCTGGTGCTGCCGGTGCTGCTGGTGTACCGGGGGGCACGGGACGCGGTGGACGCCCCGGACGGCGACGGCGACGGAGCCGACACCCTCGACGCGCCGCCGCCGGTCCGGGCCCGTACGGCGTGGACCGGGGTGGTGGCCGGTTACCTCGGCGTGGGCGGCTGCGCCGCGTTGTACGCGTCCGGTGGTGAACTGCGGCCCGTGTGGGGGTGGGTGGCGGTGTGTCTGCCGCTGCTCGCGACGGTCGCGGCGGGCGCCGGGGTGTGGACGGCGTACGGCCGTCCGCGCGAGCCGCTGCTGGACCTGGCGCGGCTGCTCCCGGGGCCGGTACGGCGACTGCTGCTGGGCCGCGACACCCGGGTGCGCTGGGGTACGGCCGTCCGCGCCTCCCTGGCCGGGGCGGCGGTGTTCTTCGCAGGAGGGACACTGCTGCTCGCGGTGTCGCTGGTCCTGCACGGAGGTCCGGCCCGGACGTCGTTCCTGCAGCTGACGGAGGGATGGACGGGACGGTTCGCGGTCCTGCTGCTCTGCGTCTCGCTGGTCCCGAACGCGGCGGTGTGGTCGGCGTCGTACGCGGTCGGCCCCGGCTTCGCGCTCGGCGCCGGTCATCTCGTCAACCCCCTGGCGGCCGACCCGGCCCCGCTGCTGCCGCCCTTTCCGCTGCTCGCGGCCGTGCCGGCGGACGGGCCCGGCACGCCGTTGAACTGGCTGGCGGGCGCGGTGCCGGTGGCGGCCGGGGTGACGATGGCCTGGTTCGTGGTGGGCCGGGCGGCCCGACGGCGCTGGCCGGCCGGGCGGACGGCCGGGGTGATGGTGCTGGCGGGGCTGCTGTGTGCGCTGTTGCTCGCGGCCCTGGCCGAGCTGGCCGGCGGCCCCCTGGGCGTCGCCGCGCTCACCCGTTTCGGCCCGGTCTGGTGGCAGACGGGCGCGGCGACCGGCGGCTGGCTCCTCGGGGTGGGCGTACCGGCGGCCCTGCTGCTGCGGGCCTGGCGGGGGTTTGGCCCGGCCTCGCTCGCGGCATGGCTGGGATTCGGCAAACAGCAGCCGGGCCGGCAGCCGGCGGCGGAGAAGAAGAGCGCCATCCCCGCGGCCGCCACTCCGGCGGCCGCCGCCCCGGTGATCGTCCTCCTGCCCGATCAGGGCGACGGCGACACGTTCGAGCCGTACGAGGCGCTGCCCGTCGAGCCGTACGAGGCGCTGCCCGTCGAGCCGTACGAGATGCCGCCGGCCCCACCGCCGCCGTCCGGCACCTGGCAGGAGGAGACGGACCGCAAGGCCCGGTGGGCGGCACTGCGGGAGGCGTCCGAACCGTCGGACGGCCCTGACGGGACCTGACGGACAGCCCCGTCCTCAGCTGTTCGTCGTGCCCAGGATGGTGCGCAGCTCCTTCGGGAGCAGGTGGTCGCAGGACTGCTTGGCCTCGTTGGTGAGGGAGTCCGAGACGCAGGTGTAGTAGTCGCGGTAGACCATCTGGGCCGTGAAGGTCGCCGCCACCAGGGCCAGCGCCAGCGACGCCGTGACCAGGCCGCTGATCGCCGCCGTTGTCTGCGGGCGGCCGGCGTTGGCGTTGGCCGCGGCCTCCTCGGGGCTGCGCGGCCTGGCGCGGATCGCGCTGACACCCCAGTAGATGCCCAGGGCGCCCAGCAGCAGTGCCACGTACGGCCAGCCGAAGAGGGCGAAGAGGAACGCCCACATACCGCTCAGCAACGCGTACCGCGCCCGGCGCTGGGCCGGGTCCGTCGGGTCCCAGCGCATCCCCGGGCCGCCGGGGCCGCCCTGACCGCCGCCCGGGCCGCTCTCGTCGGGACGCCGGCCGAAGCCGCCGGACTGCCGGCCGGGCTGGCGGTCGCTCCACTGGCTGCCCCAGGGCGACTGCTGGTCGTCGTCACCGGCCGGGCGGCGGGGCTGCCACGGCTTGTCCGGGGTGCCCTCCGGCGGCGGGGCGAAGGGGTTGTCGTCCTGCTGGTCGCCCTTCGGCCGGTCCGAGGGCGCCTCGGGCGGCGAGGCCGGCCGTTCCCGCAACAGCACGGCGAAACGCGGCCCTCCCTGCACCGACTGCGGGGGGAGCATACGAAGTCCCAGGCTGCGGTCCGGCATCAAGTGAGCGTCTTCCCCTAGATCAAGATGGACAACGAAACGGCTGGTTACCTGGTGAACGCGTCGTGTCCCGCACGCGTTCCCGCCTCGGTACCTCCCAGACGCTACCTTCCGGCCACGCCCCCGTCCCGTGGGGGCCGTCCGGTGTGCCGGTATCGTTGCTGACGGCCGGCCGCTTCGTAGACTTCCCCGTATCCCGGGGCGCGAAGCACTCGTATGAAGGTACAAAGCGGGTGCGGGTCCGGCCGCCGTACCGACGCTCCCCCGAGAAAGGGCCCCACCGTGGCCGCCAAGCCCGTGGCCAAGCGCCTCGTCGTGCTGGTCTCCGGATCCGGCACCAACCTCCAGGCGCTCCTCGACGCGATCGCCGGGACCGGCGTCGAGGCCTACGGCGCCGAGGTCGTCGCCGTCGGGGCCGACCGCGACGGCATCGAGGGGCTCGCGCGCGCCGAGCGCGCCGGGATCGCGACCTTCGTGACCCGGGTGAAGGACTTCGCGACGCGGCAGGAGTGGGACCGGGCGCTGACCGACGCCGTCGCCGCCCACGAGCCCGACCTCGTCGTCTCCGCCGGGTTCATGAAGATCCTCGGGAAGGAGTTCCTGGCGCGGTTCGGCGGGCGGACCGTGAACACGCACCCCGCCCTGCTGCCCAGTTTCCCCGGGGCCCACGGCGTACGGGACGCGCTCGCGTACGGCGCCAAGGTCACCGGTTGCACCGTCCACTTCGTCGACGACGGCGTCGACACCGGGCCGATCATCGCTCAGGGCGTGGTGGAGGTCCGGGACGAGGACGACGAGAGCGCGCTGCACGAGCGCATCAAGGAAGTCGAGCGAAGCCTGCTCGTCGAGGTCGTGGGGCGGATCGCCCGCAACGGCTATCGCACCGAGGGACGAAAGGTATTTATCCAGTGACCGCCGAGAGCAATAAGCGGCCCATCCGACGGGCGCTCGTCAGCGTCTACGACAAGACGGGTCTCGAAGACCTCGCGCGCGGGCTGCACGAGGCGGGCGTCGAACTCGTCTCCACCGGCTCCACCGCCTCCCGCATCGCCGCCGCCGGGGTCCCCGTGACCAAGGTGGAGGAGCTGACCGGCTTCCCGGAGTGCCTGGACGGCCGGGTCAAGACCCTGCACCCCAGGGTCCACGCCGGCATCCTGGCCGACCTGCGCCTGGAGAGCCACCGCAAGCAGCTCGAAGAGCTCGGTGTCGAGCCGTTCGACCTCGTCGTCGTCAACCTCTACCCGTTCCGCGAGACCGTCGCCTCGGGCGCCTCGCCGGACGAGTGCGTCGAGCAGATCGACATCGGCGGCCCCTCGATGGTCCGCGCCGCCGCCAAGAACCACCCCTCGGTCGCCGTGGTCACCAGCCCCGATCGGTACGCCGACGTGCTCGCCGCCGTCACCGCCGGCGGCTTCGACCTGGCCACCCGCAAGCGGCTGGCCGCCGAGGCCTTCCAGCACACGGCGTCCTACGACGTGGCGGTCGCCTCCTGGTTCGCCTCGGAGTACGCCCCGGTCGACGAGTCGCGGTTCCCGGACTTCCTGGGCGCCACCTGGCAGCGCGAGAACACCCTGCGCTACGGCGAGAACCCGCACCAGCCCGCCGCCCTCTACGTCGACGCGAGCGGTGGCGGCCTCGCCCGGGCCGAGCAGCTGCACGGCAAGGAGATGTCGTACAACAACTACACGGACACGGACGCCGCGCGCCGTGCCGCGTACGACCACGACGAGCCGTGCGTCGCGATCATCAAGCACGCCAACCCCTGTGGCATCGCGATCGGTTCGGACGTCGCCGAGGCGCACCGCAAGGCGCACGCCTGCGACCCGCTGTCGGCGTTCGGCGGGGTCATCGCCGTGAACCGGCCGGTCAGCAGGGAGCTGGCCGAGCAGGTCGCGGAGATCTTCACCGAGGTCATCGTGGCGCCCGACTACGAGGAGGGGGCCCTGGAGGCCCTCGCCAGGAAGAAGAACATCCGGGTGCTGAAGGCGCCGGGCGCGCCCGCCAACCCGGTGGAGGTCAAGCCCGTCGACGGCGGTGTGCTGCTCCAGGTCACCGACCGGCTGCAGGCCGACGGCGACGACCCGGCCAACTGGACCCTGGCCACCGGTGAGGCGCTGAGCCCCGGGGAGCTGCGGGATCTCGCCTTCGCCTGGAAGGCCTGCCGGGCCGTGAAGTCCAACGCCATCCTGCTCGCCAAGGACGGCGCCTCGGTCGGCGTCGGCATGGGCCAGGTCAACCGCGTCGACTCCGCGAAGCTGGCCGTCGAGCGGGCCGGGGAGGAGCGGGCACGCGGCTCCTACGCCGCCTCCGACGCCTTCTTCCCGTTCCCCGACGGGCTGGAGATCCTCACCGCGGCCGGCGTGCGGGCCGTGGTCCAGCCGGGCGGTTCGGTGCGTGACGAACTCGTCGTCGAGGCCGCGAAGAAGGCGGGCGTGACGATGTACTTCACCGGGACGCGGCACTTCTTCCACTGAGCCGCGGCACGCGGAGCGCACACACCAGGGCCGTGTCCCCCTCGGTACGGGGGACACGGCCCTTGGAGTACGCGGCGGCGGCCGCTCAGTTGGTGCGGATCACGATCGTGCCGCAGATCTTGTCGGCGAAGGTCTGGCGCTTGGCGTCCCACGCCGGCCACAGCCAGCCCAGGTAGCAGGGGAGACCGTCCACGATGTGCGCGATACGGCGCACGAAGGCCATGCCGACGCCGATCGGCTGGCCGGTCTCCTCCTTCACCAGGCGGATGCCCAGCGCCTTCTTGCCGACCGTCTGGCCGGTGCGGCCCTCCTGGATCAGCTGCCAGATGGCGACGGCGATGATGGCCAGGAAGCCGATGAACAGGAGCGCCTTCACCTTGGCGCCGACCAGCACCAGGATGTAGGGCACCAGGAAGACCAGGCCGTCGACGAGGGTGCCGAGGAAGCGCTGGCCCCAGTTCGCGTACGGCGGCGTCGCGCCGTAACCCTGCTGCGGGTAGCCGTAGCCGCCCTGCTGCGGGTAACCGGGCTGCTGCTGCGGGTAGCCGTACCCCTGCTGCGGCGGCACGCCCTGCGGGGCCTGCTGGTAGCCGGGCTGCTGCGGGTAGCCGTAGCCGGGCTGACCCTGCTGCGGGTTCTGCGGCTGCTGACCGTAAGGGTTGTTGGGCGAGCCGAAACTCATGGCCGTCTTCCTCCGTTGGACCTGCGGGGACGACGCGGAAAGGCACGGA
This sequence comes from Streptomyces sp. NPDC026515, assembly GCF_055567595.1. Lineage (NCBI taxonomy): Bacteria > Bacillati > Actinomycetota > Actinomycetes > Kitasatosporales > Streptomycetaceae > Streptomyces > Streptomyces sp. NPDC026515. The sequence continues at coordinate 131,284 of NZ_JBVHQD010000016.1, read as the reverse complement.
GGTACGTCATGTTCTGAGCGGTTTGCCCCCCAACCGGACCGCGATACTGCGCCGCTCATCGTTTAGTAAGGGCGAGTTGTTGTCCAGTCCGATTCGCGAGGTGTTGTGCAAGTGCAACATCATTGATCATGACCGCACACCCGATTGGAACCGGGAGACCGGCATCCGCGAGGATGGACCCATGACCGCCCAGATTCTCGATGGCAAGGCCACCGCAGCCGCGATCAAGTCCGATCTGACCGCCCGCGTGGCGGCGCTGAAGGAGAAGGGCGTCACGCCCGGCCTCGGCACGATCCTGGTCGGGGACGACCCCGGCAGCCAGAAGTACGTCGCCGGCAAGCACCGTGACTGTGCGCAGGTCGGCATCGCCTCCATCCAGCGGGAGCTGCCCGCCACCGCGACCCAGGAGGAGATCGAGGCCGTCGTCCGCGAGCTCAACGACGACCCCGCCTGCACCGGCTACATCGTCCAGCTCCCGCTGCCCAAGGGCATCGACGAGAACCGCATCCTGGAGCTGATGGACCCGCACAAGGACGCGGACGGCCTGCATCCGATGAACCTGGGCCGCCTGGTGCTCGGCGAGCCCGCCCCGCTGCCCTGCACCCCCAACGGCGTGCTGACCCTGCTGCGCCGCCACGGCGTCGAGATCAAGGGCGCCGAGGTGGTGGTCGTCGGCCGTGGCGTGACCATCGGGCGCCCGATGCCGCTGCTGCTCACCCGGCGCAGCGAGAACGCGACGGTCACCCAGTGTCACACCGGCACGCGTGACCTCTCCGCCCACCTCAGGCGCGCCGACATCATCGTCGCGGCGGCCGGCTCCCCGCACCTGATCCGTGCCGAGGACGTCAAGCCGGGCGCGGCCGTCCTCGACATCGGCGTCTCCCGCAACGCGGACGGCAAGATCGTCGGCGATGTGGACCCCGGTGTCGCCGAGGTCGCCGGGTGGCTCTCCCCGAACCCCGGCGGTGTCGGACCGATGACCCGGGCCCAGCTGCTCGTCAACGTGGTCGAGGCGGCGGAGCGCAGTGTCGGCTGACGGCGGTCACGGACAGAGTGCGGGCCGCCGGGCGACCCGGCGCTTCCCGCTGTTCACGCGGGACACGGCGCGCCCCGAGGGGGGCGGCAGGGCCGCGTCGGGAGACCTGCCGGCGCCGGCTCGGCAGTGGCCGCTGCTGGTGGTGCTGGCGGCCGCCGCGGTGGGGCTGCTGCTGACCTCGCTGGACCAGTTCAGGGTGGGCGCGCTGCTGATCGGCGCGGCGCTGCTCGCGGGCGCGGTGATGCGGTGGGTGCTGCCGAGCGTCGGGATGCTGGCGGTGCGGTCCCGGTTCACGGACATCGCGACCTACGGTGTGCTGGGCCTGGCGATCGTGCTGCTGGCGCTGATGGCGCAGCCGAAGCCCTGGCTGGTGATCCCCTTCCTGAAGGACACGCTGCACTTCACGATGAGGAGCTAGGGGATCCGATCCGGGCCGCCCGAGGAGTGGCCCGCACCTCCCCCGGTGGGTGCGGGCCTTCCCCCCTGGCCCACGGTAGGGATCCGGCCTGCCCGGCGAATCCCACCTCCGATGGAAACCCCTACAACTTCCGCGGTACGCCCGGTGATTGACTCCGGGCCCCGGACCCCCGCGTTACGCTGCGGCGATGCGACTGCGGAACCCGCCTCCCTTCGCCGTCGACACGCTGATCGCGTGCGGGACGGTGGTGATGGCCCTGTTGCTGGGGCGGGAGTCGCCCGCCCAGGGCTGGCCGCGGCTCGACGCGTGGGCGTGTGCGCTGATCGTGCTGGCGCAGCTCCCCGTGGCGCTGCGCGGACGGTGGCCGGTCGCGGCCTTCGCCGTCATGCAGGGCGCCTCGATCGTCTATGTCAGCCTCGGCTTCTGGCCCGTGGTGTGCACCTTCGGCTCCCTGCTGGGCCTCTACACGGTCGCGTCGGCGCGGCCGGTCCGGGTGGCCGTCGGCTGCGCGGTCTGCATGACCGGCATGTGGGTGTACGCCGGGCTCGTCACCCGCGGTTCCTCGATGGCCTCCGTCGTCGTACAGGCGCTGCTGTACTGCTCGGTGTTCGTCTGGTTCGGGCATCTCGCGCAGCGCTCCGCCGCGCTCTCCCGGCATCTGAAGGCCGAGCAGGCCGAACGGGCACGCCGGGCCGTGGCCGAGGAACGCGGGCGGATAGCAAGGGAGTTGCACGACGTCGTCGCCCACCACATGTCGGTGATCTCCGTGCAGGCGGGGCTCGCCCGGTTCGTCTTCGAGTCGGATCCCGGCAAGGCGCGCGGGGCGCTCGGGACGATCGCGGACACCAGCGGGGAGGCCCTGGAGGAACTGCGGCGCATGCTCCACGTGCTGCGGGAGCAGGACCCGCGGGCCGCCGAGAGGGCGCCGATGCCCACCCTGGACCGGCTCGCCGATCTCCTGGAGCGGGTGCGCAGCGGCGGGCTGCCCGTCGAGTTCGTGATCGAGGGCGAGCCGAGGCCGCTGCCGCCGGGTGTCGAACTGTGTGCCTACCGCGTCGTCCAGGAGGCGCTCACCAACGTTCTCAAGCACGCCGGCCACGCGCACGCGCGCGTGCTGCTGCGGTACCGGCCGCACGAGCTGGCCGTGTCCGTCCGCGACGACGGGGAGGGGGTGAATCCGGACAGAGTGCGAACGAGTGCCGGACATGGCTTGATCGGCATGCGGGAGCGGGCCAAGCTCTATGGTGGGACGATCAGCGTCGGCCCACGCTCCGGGGGAGGCTTCGCGGTCGAGCTGGCCCTGCCGACCTCGGCCGCACTCGCACGGCGGGGGGACGACCGTACCGGATGACCAGAGTGCTCGTGGTCGACGACCAGTTCCTCATCCGCGCGGGTCTGGTGGGGCTGCTGGAAGCCGCGCCCGGCTTCGAGGTGGCCGGAGAGGCCGGGGACGGCGCGGAGGCGGTGCGGCTGGCCGCCGAGACCTGCCCCGACGTCATCCTCATGGACATCCGGATGCCGGGCCTGAACGGCATCGAGGCCACCGAGCGCATCCTCGCGCAGGCGGCGGGGCCCGCGCCCCGCGTCCTCGTGCTCACCACCTTCGACCTCGACGAGTACGTGTACGGCGCGCTGCGCGCGGGCGCCTCGGGCTTTCTCCTCAAGGACTCCGGTCCGGAGCGGCTGCTGGCCGCCGTCACCGCGGTGGACGGCGGGGACGCCCTGTTCGCGCCCAGTGTCACCCGGCGCCTGGTCGAGGCCTTCGCCCGGCAGCACGGCCCCGCCCCGCAGACCGGCCCGCCGCCCGACCTCGACGTGCTGACCTCCCGTGAGGTCGAGGTCCTCAAGCTCACCGCGCGCGGGCTGTCCAACCTGGAGATCGCCGACCTCCTCTACATCAGCGAGGCCACCGTGAAGACGCATCTCAACCGCACGATGACCAAGCTCGACCTGGGCAGCCGGGCCCAGGCGGTGGTGGTGGCGTACGAGACGGGACTGGTGACGCCGGGCGGGCCGGGTGCGGCCGGAGACCACCTCGGCGGCTGAAAGAGGCCGAATGGCGGCCCGTCCCCTCCCCCGAGCAGGACGGACCGCCGTCGGGTCTCAGCCTTCCCGTCGGGTGGCGGCTGTTCAACGGCTGTCCGCGGGCTGTGGCACAGAGGTGACAGTTCCGCTACGGAGCGTCCGCACTGCCACAGCCTGCGGGAACCGTCGGACCGCCCGTCGTCGTCACCCGCTCTGAACTGGCAACGAACTGGCAACGCGGGAAGCCGTGGAGGTGCGTGATGGGCGGCTGGCAGCCGCTGCCGGAGGGGCTTCCGGCGGAAGTGCGGCACTTCGTGGAGCAGTTGCGGCTCCTCAAGGACGACACCGGTCTCAGCCTGGTGGCGCTGGGCGCCCGCACCGCCTACAGCAAGTCCTCCTGGCAGCGCTACCTCAACGCCGTGCAGCCGCCGCCGCGACAGGCCGTCGCCGCGCTGTGCCGGGTCGCGGGCCTCACCGGTGCCGACGCCGAACGGCACACCGTGCGCTGGGAGCTGGCCGTCCAGGCCTGGCCGCGCCCGGCGAACGAGCCGGAACCGCCGCCCGGCACCGGGGAGTACGAGGACGACCCCACCCTCCCCTGGTGGGACAGCCCGCAGCCGGAGCGGACGCCCCGCCCGCACGGCGGGCTGCTGCCGGCCGCGGTCCTGCTGCTGCTCGTGCTGCTGCTCGTGGCGGTCGTCGGCGTCGTGGCTCTCGGGTGAGCCGGGGCCGCCGTGACCTGCGAGGTCACGGCCGGGTGACCGGCGTGCCGATGTGCCGACAAGTTCGCGGACGGGTTACGAAGCCGACTCGCAAGCGGGCTAACGTGTCCGGTCGGGGCAAGGCGTAGGCCCGTCGGACCGCTTCGCGGTCGGCGTGCGACGGTGCGCGCGGGGGGCGGTGCTCCTGTGCGCCCCCTGCCGGGGGACTGGGTTTCCGGGGGCGCCGCGGTCCGCTGGGTAACCAGAACGGGGACCGCGCGCGGGCACCACGCGCAGGGGGACGCGGGGGAAGACACGCCACCGGACCGGGGGCGGGAGGACCGGGGAAGAGGGGGGAGCAATGCCTCGCTGGAAGGCGCTGCCGGAGGAACTCGATCCGCAGGTGAAGGAGTTCGCGACCCAGTTACGGCGGCTGGTGGACCGCAGCGGGCTGGGCGTCGCGGCACTGTCGGACCGTACCGGCTACAGCAGGACGTCCTGGGAACGGTACCTGGGCGGGCGCCTGCTGGCGCCCAAGGGCGCGATCGTCGCGCTCGCCGAGGTCACGGGCACCGATCCCGTCCACCTGACGACCATGTGGGAGCTGGCCGAACGGGCCTGGAGCCGTTCGGAGCAGCGCCACGACATGACGATGGAGGCGATCCGGATCTCCCAGGCGCGCGCCGCGCTGGGGGAGTTCGGGGGCCCGCCGGTCGTGTCCGCCGGCACCGAGGGGAGCAAGGCACCGCGCCGCACGGGCGGTGCCGTCGCGACGCCGGGGATCGCCGGACCGGCGGGCGTCTCGCCCACCGTCCCGCCCCAGCCCACGGCACCGGACGCGAACCGCCGGGAGGGGACCGGCCCGCGCCGGCCGGCCGCGCCCGAGGGACCGGCGTCCGGTGGCGGCGTCCGGCGGCGGCTGACGATGTTCCTCGCGGGGGCCGGGGGTGTCGCCGTGGCCGTCGCCGCCGTCTTCCTCCTGACGGGCGGCGGCGACGGCGGGGGCCACGGCGACGGTGAGAAGAACCGGAGCGGTGCCACCTCGTCCGCCCCGTCCACCAGCGCCGGCACCGACCTGCCGGCCGGCGTGAAGTGCGCGGGTGCCGGCTGCACCGGCAAGGACGCGGAGGCCATGGGGTGCAGCGGCGACCTCGTGACCACCGCCAAGACCGCCACGGTCGGCGCGATCACCCTGGAGGTCCGCTACAGCGGCACCTGCGGCGCCGCCTGGGGCCGGATCACCGGCGCCGCCCAGGGCGACTCGGTGCGGGTCACGGTCGGCGCGACCACCAGGACGGGCGACATCACCGCCGCCGGCGACACGATCGCCTACACGCCGATGGTCGCGGTACGGGACGCGGCGCAGGCCAGGGCGTGCGCGACACTGGCGTCGGGGCGGACGGGGTGCACCTCGTAGAAACGCGGACCCGCGGACCCGCGGCGACACAGGAGCGCAGGAGCGCAGGAGCGCAGGAGCGCAGGACCGCGGATACGCAGAACCGCAGAACCGCAGAAACTCCCCGTGTCCGGGAATGCCGTGGCGATTCCTGGGCACGCGAACCGTACCCCCCACGGGAGTCCGGATTCCGGTACCCCCGGTGGCGGCCGCCTCGTCCCACCTCTCCCGGACGGGCGGCCGCCTTTTTCGTACGCGGTCCGCGGGGGTGTCGGCAGGGTCACCGCTGTGGGGCGGGCCACACCCACCCCTCCACGTCCGGCATCCGGAATGCGCGATAGCCTGACCGGTGGATCTCTTGATACCGAGAGATCGATCATTTGTACGTCCGCACCCCAGGGCAAGGACGCCCACCGCCAGCTGTCATACGGAGAACGCCATGACCCGCACTCCCGTGAACGTCACCGTCACCGGCGCGGCCGGCCAGATCGGTTACGCCCTGCTCTTCCGCATCGCCTCCGGCCAGCTGCTCGGCGCGGACGTGCCGGTCCGGCTCCGCCTCCTGGAGATCACCCCCGCGCTCAAGGCCGCCGAGGGCACCGCCATGGAGCTCGACGACTGCGCCTTCCCGCTCCTGGCGGGCATCGACATCAGCGACGACCCGAACGTCGCCTTCGACGGTGCCAACGTCGCCCTCCTGGTGGGCGCCCGCCCGCGTACCAAGGGCATGGAGCGCGGTGACCTCCTGGAGGCCAACGGTGGGATCTTCAAGCCGCAGGGCAAGGCCATCAACGACCACGCCGCGGACGACATCAAGGTCCTGGTCGTCGGCAACCCCGCCAACACCAACGCGCTGATCGCGCAGGCCGCCGCCCCGGACGTACCGGCCGAGCGGTTCACCGCGATGACGCGCCTCGACCACAACCGCGCGCTGACCCAGCTGGCGAAGAAGACGGGCTCGACGGTCGCGGACATCAAGCGCCTGACCATCTGGGGCAACCACTCCGCCACCCAGTACCCCGACATCTTCCACGCCACGGTCGCCGGCAAGAACGCGGCCGAGGTCGTCAACGACGAGAAGTGGCTGGCCGAGGAGTTCATCCCGACCGTCGCCAAGCGCGGCGCGGCCATCATCGAGGCCCGTGGCGCGTCCTCCGCCGCCTCCGCCGCGAACGCCGCCATCGACCACGTCCACACCTGGGTCAACGGCACCGCCGACGGCGACTGGACGTCCATGGGCATCCCGTCGGACGGCTCCTACGGCGTCCCGGAGGGCCTGATCTCCTCCTTCCCGGTCACCACCAAGGACGGCGTGTACGAGATCGTGCAGGGCCTGGAGATCAGCGAGTTCTCCCGCGCCCGCATCGACGCCTCGGTGCAGGAGCTGGCGGAGGAGCGCGACGCGGTCCGCGCCCTCGGCCTCATCTGAGCCTCCCGCGCCCACGGGCCCCGCTCCGGTTTCATCCGGAACGGGGCCCGTTCCCGTTTTGGCCGCTACCGTCGGAAGAGGCAAGTGGCCCAGTGAATCGGGGGGTTCGCGATGAGCGACGGGAACGGATGGTCCGGTGACGGCACGGAGGGCGAACTGCCGCCGGGGCAGGGGCCGGCGGAGACGCCGCCGGATCAGGAGGAGCCGAGCACGCAGAGATGGCCGACGGTGACCCCGCTGCACACAGGCGTCCCGGAGAACCCGTGGCAGCCGGACCGGCCGGAGCCGCCGCGGAGCCCCGGGCAGTCCGACTGGCCGCCGACGCGGGGGAGTTCCCGGCAGCCCGAGCGGCCGGTGTCCCTGCGCAAGCCGGAGCGCGCGGACCCCGCCGCGCCGGGCGCGCCTCTCGGGCGGCAGGCCGGTGACGAGGCGCCGTACGCTCCCGGGCGCGAACCGAGCGCGGAGCAGGGCCGCCCGGCCTGGCCCCCGACCCCGCCCCCGGGACTGCCGTCGCTGCCGGCCGGGTTCTCCTCGCCGTCCTCGTCCCCGACGCTGCCCGCCGCGCCGACGCCGCCGGGCGCCCGCCGTCCGGTGCCGTCCCCGGGCGGGGCGCCGCGGAGCTACACGCCGCCGCCCTGGTCCGCCGACACGACCTCGTCGGGGCAGCGGCTCGCGGCGACGCCCCCGCCGGCCGGGTATACCCCGCGGCGGCGGTCCGGCCGTGCGCTCGCCGCGGTCGTCGGTCTGGTCCTGGTCGCAGGTCTCTCCGGGCTGGGCGTCTGGTACTTCGGGCGGGACGGCGGTGGCGGCTCCGGCACCGGGGCGGACCCGTCCGTGAGCGCGAGGGTCAGTGCCGAGTCGTCGGCACCCGGGTCTCGCGAGCCGACGGCCAGCCCCAGCCCCCGCCCCAGTCCCAGCCCCACCCCCTCCGTCGCCGCCGGATACCGCGTCGTGGACGACCCCGTCGGTTACACCCTCGACGTTCCCCAGGGGTGGGTCCGGCGGCAGCGGCAGGGGGAGAAGGCGCCGGTGGTGTACTACGACTCCCCGTCCGACGGGCGCCAGTTGCAGATCTTCGCGGTCTCCGAGGCCACCCCGGCCGAGTCCCTCGACCTCGCCGAGAACGACCCCGGGTACGGATACGCGAAGCAGCCGGGCTACCAGCCAGGCGCTCGCACCTCGGGCGACACCTGGGCGGAGCTGTCCTACCGCTACGACGATCAGGACAAGGGTCCTCGCCAGGTCGTCGACCACCGCTTCCAGGCCGCCGACGGCACGCTGTACGCGATCCGTGCCAGTGGCCCCGGGAGCCTTGCCGCCGACCTGGTGCGGGGGCCGCTCACCACCGCGCTCGACTCCTTCTGCCCGGCCGGCGCCCGGTGTTCCTGAGCGCCGGCGTCACTCCATGCCCTTCTTGCCGGGCGTCCAGAACGGCTTGGTGAGCACCGCCCGCCGGTCCCACCCAGCCTCCTGGACGAGCACCTTGCGCACCGCCTGCACGGCCCGCGCCTCCCCGGCGACGTACGCGATACCGCCGGGCTCGGGGGCGAGCCGGCGGACCGCCTCCGGCAGTGACGTCTCGCCGCGGAGCACCCAGTCGAGGCGCTCCGCGTACGCGACGGGCAGCCGGTCCGCCGCGCTCGCCGTCTCCACGCAGCCGGAGACGACGGCCTCCTCGGGCAGTGCGGCGAGCATCGCGCCGAACGCGACCGAGGCCGTCTCGTCGCCGACGAAGACGTGGTGGGCGGCCTCCGGGCGCAGCGTGAACGTGCCCTCGGGCTTGCGCAGCCGCACCTGCTCGCCGGTGGCGGCCGTGCGCCCCCAGTGGGCCCCCGGGCCGCCCTCGGGATGGTCCAGCACACACAACTCGACGACGCCGGACGGGTCGTAGCGCCACACGGAGTACGTGCGCAGGGTCAGGCCGGTGACCAGGACGCGGACCTGCTGACCGGGCATGACGTCGAGGCCGGCGAGCTGGTCGCCGTCGACGCGCAGCCGGCGGATGTGCGCGGTGATCTGTTCGGCCTCGGTGACGGTGCCGCGCAGGGTCAGCAGGTCGAGGACGGGATTCAGCAGAGCGGGCATCGGGTGCTCCTCAACAGGCCACGTGGTGAGGGGAGTTGCTCAGGAACCGATGGAACGCGACAGTACGCGTTCCTGGTCGGACGCGATAGTACGTGTCGGGGCGCGGTCGCGGTAACCGGCCACCACGACCACCGTCGCCGCGAGGACCAGGAGCGCGACGGTGCGCAGCGCCGGGCCCATGCCCGCGGCCAGGTCGGTGTGGGCGGACAGGATCGTGCCGGTGACCGCGACGCCCAGGGCTGCACCGGGCTGCGCGTGGAGTACCTGCACGAGGACCGCATGCTCGGTGTCGTACGGGCCGGACACCCGCTTCTGGAGGGCGAGCTGACGCCTGAGCGGTACGCGACCGCGGCCGGTCATCTGAACGTCTCCCGGCGCGGCAAGCTGCACGGGCCCGTCGACACCGAGCTGGCCGAACTCGGCCTGCAGCGGCAGGTGGTGGGCACCGTCGGCACCTTCCCGGCCTCCCTGTTCGTGCTCTGCGACTCCGACCTGATCGGTCTGCTCACTTCCTGGAACGCGCCGCTGGCCGCCGCGCTCGGCCTGGTCACCTTCGAGGTGCCGCCGGACCTCCCGCCGATCGCCATCGGGCTCGCCTGGCACCCGCGCCACGACGCCGACCCCGCGCATGCCTGGCTCCGGCGCTGTGTACGGGAGCTGATGATCGACGAGCCCGCGGGGCGGGATCCGTCGGCCGAGTGCTGACCTGCGGTGACTTCGGGCAATCCGTTTCACCGGTCACGGCCGCCCCCCTATGCTGATGCTCTGTCAACTCGGCTTCCAACAGCGCACTTCCAGCACCGCACGTCACACGCATCGGGGGATCGTCGTGAGCACTGCCCACGTGCCGCAACAACCGCAGCCGGGCTCGCCCGCCGGGGCACCGCCCGCCCTGCCGCCCACACCGCCGTACGCCAGTGAGGCCACCCGGCTGCTGTGCGCGGGCAGCTACCTGGATTCCGCGTACCGGGACCGGGTCATCGAGGAACTCCACCTCAACGAGCAGCGGATCGCGGCGCCCTCACTCGGCTTCGACGCCGCCCGGGTGCTGGCCCACGCCCTGCGCGCCCGCCGCCAGGAGCTGCTGTGGGGCGCGGCGATCCTCGGGCTGTGGGTGGTGGGGCTGCCGCTCAGCGGCGGGCTGCTCGTGTTCTTCCTGGTGCCGGGCGTCGCGCTGGCCGTCGCGCCCTGGATCAGGGGCCGCGACGCCCAGCCGCCGCTGTACCGGGTGGGTGCCGCATTCCTGGTCCGCTGGTGGGGCCGGGCCTTCTACGCGGTGGCCCTGATCATGACCCTCGTCGTCGCGTTCGGCGGCGGCTCGGACGACGGTTCCTCGTACGACCCCTACGGCTCCGACGGCTACTCCGGCTCCGGCTACTCCGACTCGGCCGGTGTCGGCGACCTGTTGACCCCGGACGTCGGCGAACTCGGCGGTCTGGCGGAGGCCTGGCACGCCTGGCTCACCCTCGCCGTGTTCGCCGGCATCGCCCTGTGCGCGCACGCCCAGCGCACCCAGTTCAGCCGGGCGCTGGCCGGTGAACTCTCCCCGCAGCGCTTCCCGGACGCGGCCGGCGACCCCGCCGAGAAGGCCGAGAACCCCCGCTTCCAGCGGCTCAAGCAGCGCATCCGGATCGAACAGCACGCGCCGCTGATCATGTACAACGAGGCCGACCCGTTCTGCGGGGCGGGCGCCGCCTACGACACGTGGGTGCTGGCCGTGGAACTCAGGCCCGACGAGCTCAAGAAGGAGCGGCAGCCGCTCAGCAACCGGGCGATCCTGGAGAAGATCCGCCCGCTGCTCGAACAGCTCCGCGTCCCCGCCGAGTACGCCGGACCCGGAAACCGTGACCGGCTGCGCCGGCTGGAGATCGACGAGTGCGTGTTCCTGCCCGTCGAGGGACTGCTCACCCGGGACCAGGCGCCGTACCATCCGCAGGCCTTCGAGGAGCACCGGGCGCGGGCCGTCGAGGAGGGCGCCGAGAAGCGCCGGCACTTCCTGCGGATCCGCGTCGGCGGCTGGGAGGAGGAAGTGGTCGTCACGGTGTTCGTGCGCATCCACACCCAGGGCCGGATGCTCGTGCTGGAGATCGCCCCGCACGTACTGACCCCGGTCCGCGCGGACTTCAAGGGCGCCGACCGCGCCGCCCACCGGTTCCGGAACAACAACTGGGCCGGCAAGGCGGCCGTCGCGATCGCCCTGGTCCCGGGCTCGGTCGGCCGCTCGCTCGGGCAGCTCGGCCGGGGCGCGGTGTACCTCTGGCGGCTGCTGACCGGCGGCCACGCGGGTGCGCTGCCGGAGGGGCCCGCGCTGTCCGTGCGCGAACTGGGCGCGGTGGACGTCGGCTCCCACTTCCAGGAGATGGACGTCGTCCGCTACCTGCGCAGCATCCAGGACCGGGTGACGAACGGAGTACGGGCCGCGCTGGCGGAAGCCGGTTACGAGACCGGTGAGTTCGTTCAGAAGACCGTCAACAACAGCACCAACGTGAGCATCGACCGGGTCGAGGGCTCCACCCTCGCCTTCGGCAGCCACGCCACCGCCGTGAGCCACACGACGCAGAAGGGGCCCGACAGCAATGGCAAGTGACGAACCGCAGGTCAACCTCGGGAACATCTCCAAGAGCACGTTCGCCATCGGCAGCCACGCGCACGCCGAGAGCCACCACCACGGCACCGCCGGCTCCCCGGTCGACGAGGAACTCCTGGCCGCCGTCAGGGACTTGCGCGCCGATCTGGCACGGGTGCGGAGCACCGAACAGACGGCGGCGCTGGGCACGGCGCTTGCCGAGACCGAGGACGAGATCACTCGCACCGGCCAGGCGGCCCCCACCCGCCGCGAGCGCCTGCGTGAACTCCTCACCGACTCCCAGACCCTGATCAACGTACTGGCCTCGGCAGGCACACTGGCCGGCCTGCTGGGGAGGTGAGCGAGCCATGGCCGGCGGGGGCGGGGGAGCGCGGTACTGGAACGAGGACACGCAGCGGTGGGAGGACGACATCCGGCCCGCCGTCGCCCGCCCCCCGGCTCAGCCGCGGGTCTCCCCGGCGGCCGCACCGGGTGCGTCGGCCCCGGAGCGCCCGGCGTCGGCCCCCGCGGCGGAGTGGTGGCCGGACGGGGGAAGCGGGCGGCCGCCCGCGCCCGGCTGGTCGACCGCCGAGCTGCCACCGGCACCCGTGCCCGCCCGGCACGATCGCAGGCTCGTCCGGACCGTCGTCGTGGGGGCCGTCGTCGTCGGCGTGACCGCCGCCCTGGTCCTGACCCTGGTGGTCGGCAAGGACGACGGCCACCGGCCCGCCACGGCCGCCGTCCCGGGCACCCCGACCTCCTCCGCACCGCCCACGGAGGCGACCGAATCACCCACGGACACCGGGTCCCCGTCCCCGTCGGTCTCCGCGCCGCCCGCCGGATACGAGCTGCGGCACGACGCCGAGGGCTTCACGACCGCCGTCCCCGAGGGCTGGTCGCGGTCCACCGTCGACTCCTCGTTCGGCATCGCCGTCGTCAGCTACCGCAGTCCCGACCGCGAGCACCGGCTGCAGGTCTACCAGGTCGCCGAGGACTCCCCGGACGCCTCCTTCGAGCTCTACCTCTCCGAGCAGACGCCCAAGCCGGACGGCTTCCAGGAGCTCGGTCTGACCAGCCTCGACGACGCCGATTTCACCGGCTCCCGGCTGGAGTACCTGGCCGGCACGATCCACGGCGAGCCGGACGTCGGCACCTGGCATGTGGTCGACGAGCGGTTCGTCGCGCCGGACGGCAACATCTACGCGGTCGCCTCCTACGGCCCCGACGCCGACGGCCGCGACGACGAGCTGGCCGCTCTGACGACGGCGGTGGACTGGTTCTGCCCGCCGGACACGCTCTGTGACGCGGACCCCGCGGTGGACTGACCGGCCGCCCACGAGGTCCGCATCCGCGTTCATCTCATGCCAGTATTCGTGGAATGTAATTGCCTGCCTGTATTTCATAGACTCTCTTCCGGGTGACTTAATTCCCCCGAACGCCTCAAACCCTGCTCCGTGCGGTGGTCGTTAGGTGACTGTGACGCGATTGGACTGGATCACTGCCGAAGACCACCCGACCACCGCGCTCCGATGGCCGAACAGTATGGATATCACCTCATGTTCGGACCTGCTCGATGATTTCCTGACGAGAATCAATGTGATGGAAAATGATTATCGGCGGACGTTGGCCGATCTGTATGCGGCGTTCTGAGGCAGGGTGCGGAGGTTTTATCGATGGACGGGATTCAGCGCGATGCGGGTCTCTACGACCATCCCGGGCTCTACGACCATCCCGGTCTTCACGACCACCCCGGTCGCTATGAGCACCCTGGGCTCTACGACCACCCGGGTCTCTACGACCCGGCCTGGGGCGCCCAGGAGCCGGGCGGTGCCGCGCCGAGCGACTGGGATCCGGTCGAAGAGCTGGCGCAGATGCTGTCCACGCCGACCGGTGTGAGCGCGAGTACGGCTCCCACCCTGCTGGACGTACCCAGGCAGCGCAGGAGCAGCCGCCGGCGGGTCCGCCGCCAGGACTCGCACCTGCTCGACGGCGGCCGGAGCGTCACCCACATCACGTTCCTGATCGCGACGGTCTCGCTGTGCGCGGTGTGCATGCTGACCTGGTCCCTCTGCTACTCGTACGGGCAGCTGCGCGGCATCGCCTCGTCGATGCTGCCCGCGGGGCTGGCCCAGTACTGGCCGCTGACGGTGTACGGCCCGTGGTTCGTGGCGGCGCTGTCCGTCCTGCGGGCCACCGCGCAGCGCCGCAGTGCCCGCCGGTCCTGGTGCGTGGTGCTGACGGCTTCCGCCGTGGCCGTGGTGCTGTGCGTCAGCCATTCCTCACATGCGCTGTTGTCGTTAGTGATTTTCGGGATTCCGCCGGTGACTGCCCTGGTGTGCTTCTGGGAACTCGTCGGCCAGATCTCGGTCAGGAGCAAGCCCCGGCACGCCATGCACGGCGAACCGGCGGGTTCCGCACCCTGAGAGCTCCTTTTTGTCCCTTTCGTCCGACTGTTCAGTGATGCAGCGCACTTTCGGCCGTCGATTGCGCATGCAATCCGGAACCGAGGGCATGCGGTGACGGTCCCCGAGTGTGACTCCTCTGTCACGCAGGGGCACTGAACAGGAACGGAAGGCAATACCGATCATGGCGGACCGAACGGCACGAGCGACCATCCAGGCCGGAGGCGAGTGGCTGGAAGCCGTCTCCGGCGCGACGCGCGAGATCATCGACCCCGCGGACGGCCTGCCCTTCGCCGTGGTCGCCGAGGGTGACGAGAAGGACGCGGAGGCGGCGGTGGCCGCCGCCCGGCGCGCCTTCGACACCGGCGACTGGCCCCGCACGCCGGTCGCCGAGCGGGCCGCGCTGCTGCGCCGGGTGGCCGCCCTGCTCGTACGCGACCGCGAGCAGCTGGGCCTCCTGGAGAGCCGGGACGCGGGCAAGACCGTCGAGGAGGGCCGCGTCGACATCGACTGCGTCGCCGACGCCTTCCGCTACTTCGCCGACCTGGTGGCGGCGGAGGGCGCGGGCCGGGTGGTGGACGCGGGCTCGCCGGACATCCACAGCGTCGTGGTCCACGAGCCCGTCGGTGTCTGCGCCCTGATCACGCCCTGGAACTACCCGCTGCTGCAGGCGAGCTGGAAGATCGCTCCGGCGCTGGCGGCGGGCAACACCTTCGTGATCAAGCCGAGTGAGATCACCCCGATGACGACCGTCGCGCTGATCGAACTGCTGACGGAGGCCGGGCTGCCCGCCGGCGTCGCCAACCTGGTCACCGGCCCCGGGCACAGCGTGGGCGCCCGCCTCGCCGAGCACCCCGACGTCGACCTGGTCTCCTTCACCGGCGGACTGGTCAGCGGGGTCAAGGTGGCCCAGGCGGCCGCCGTCTCGGTCAAGAAGGTCGCCCTCGAACTCGGCGGCAAGAACCCCAACGTCGTCTTCGCCGACGCCTGCGCCACCGACGAGGGTTTCGACACCGCCGTCGACCAGGCCCTCAACGCCGCCTTCATCCACAGCGGCCAGGTCTGTTCGGCCGGCGCCCGGCTGATCGTCGAGGAGCCGCTCAGGGAACGGTTCGTCGCCGAACTCGCCCGCCGGGCCGCCCGGATCCGGCTCGGACGCGGTACGGCGGACGGCGTCGAGTGCGGCCCGCTCGTCTCCGAGCAGCAGCGCGCCAAGACCGAGGCGTACGTGGCGTCGGCGCTGGCCGAGGGCGCGGTGCTGCGCTCCGGCGGCAAGCGCCCCGAGCCGTCCGCCGACCGCCCCGCCGGCGGCTACTTCTACGAGCCGACGGTCCTCGACCAGTGCCACCGGGAGATGCGGGTCGTCCGCGAGGAGGTCTTCGGGCCGGTCCTCACCGTCGAGACCTTCCGCACCGAGGACGAGGCCGTGGCCCTCGCCAACGACACCGAGTACGGCCTGGCCGGTGCCGTCTGGACCGCCGACGCCGGACGCGCCCGCCGGGTCGCGGGGCGGCTGCGGCACGGCACCGTCTGGATCAACGACTTCCACCCCTACCTCCCGCAGGCGGAGTGGGGCGGCTTCGGAAAGAGCGGCACCGGCCGCGAGCTGGGCCCCGCCGGACTCGCCGAGTACCGCGAGACCAAGCACGTCTACCAGAACCTCGCGCCACGTCCGGTGCGCTGGTTCGCCGGCTGAGCCCACCCGGACGCCGTACGCCGGACGCCGTACGCGAGAAGCCTCACCGAGGTCTTCGGAAGCCTTTGGAGTACCCCGCCATGTCCCAGTCCCACACCTACGACTACGTCGTGATCGGCGGCGGAACCGCCGGTTCCGTCATAGCCTCCCGTCTCACCGAGAACCCCGACGTCACGGTCGCCGTGATCGAGGGCGGTCCCAGCGACGTCGGCCGCGACGACGTCCTCACCCTGCGCCGCTGGATGGGCCTGCTCGGCGGCGAGCTGGACTACGACTACCCGACCACCGAGCAGCCGCGCGGCAACTCCCACATCCGGCACAGCCGGGCCCGCGTCCTCGGCGGCTGCTCGTCGCACAACACGCTCATCGCCTTCAAGCCGCTGCCCTCCGACTGGGACGAGTGGGAGGAGGCCGGTGCCAAGGGCTGGGGCGCGGTCCCGATGGAGGCCTACTACGCCCGCCTCCTCAACAACATCGTCCCGGTCGACGAGAAGGACCGGAACGCCATCGCCCGCGACTTCGTCGACGCGGCCCAGAAGGCGCTGGGCGTCCCGCGCGTGGAGGGCTTCAACCAGAAGCCGTTCACCGAGGGCGCCGGCTTCTTCGACCTCGCCTACCACCCCGAGGACAACAAGCGCTCCAGCGCCTCGGTGGCCTACCTCCACCCGGTGATGGACGAGCGGCCCAACCTGACGATCCTGCTGGAGACCTGGGCGTACCGGCTGGAGCTGGACGGCACCCGCGCCGAGGGCGTCCACGTCCGCACCAAGGACGGCGAGGACCTGCTGATAAGGGCCCGCGACGAGGTCGTGCTGTGCGCGGGCGCCGTCGACTCCCCGCGGCTGCTCCTGCACTCGGGCATCGGCCCGGCCAAGGACCTCGAAGCGCTCGGCATCCCTGCGGTGCTCGACCTCCCGGGCGTCGGCGAGAACCTCCTCGACCACCCCGAGTCGGTGATCGTCTGGGAGACGAACGGCCCGATCCCCGAGAACTCCGCGATGGACTCCGACGCGGGTCTGTTCGTGCGCCGCGACCCCGAACACGCGGGCCCGGACCTGATGTTCCACTTCTACCAGATCCCGTTCACGGACAACCCGGAGCGACTCGGCTACCGGCGGCCCGAGTTCGGCGTCTCGATGACCCCGAACATCCCCAAGCCGCGCAGCCGAGGCCGGCTGTACCTCACCAGCGCCGACCCGTCCGTGAAGCCGGCGCTGGACTTCCGCTACTTCACCGACGAGGACGACTACGACGGCCGCACCCTCGTCGACGGCATCCGCATCGCCCGCGAGATCGCGAAGACCGAGCCGCTGGCCGGCTGGCTCAAGCGCGAGGTGTGCCCGGGGCCGGAGATCCTCGGCGACGCCGAGCTCGGCGAGTACGCCCGCAAGGTCGCGCACACGGTGTACCACCCGGCGGGCACCTGCCGGATGGGTTCGGCGGACGACGGACAGGCCGTGGTGGACCCGGAGTTGAGGATCCGCGGGCTGGACGGCATCCGGATCGCCGACGCCTCGGTCTTTCCGACCATGCCGGCCGTGAACCCGATGATCGGAGTGCTGATGGTCGGCGAGAGGGCCGTGGACCTGCTGAAGGGCGGTGCGTGATGAGTGATACGACCCCTGTCTTCTCCGTCGACGGTCTGTGGAAGGTCTTCGGCCCGAAGGCCGAACGCGTTCCCGGGGACCCCGAGCTGACCGGGCTCGCGCCTGCCGACCTGCGCGCCCGCACCGGCTGTACGGCCGCCGTCCGTGACGTCTCCTTCGACGTGCGCAAGGGCGAGGTCTTCGTGGTGATGGGGCTGTCCGGCTCCGGCAAGTCGACCCTGGTGCGCTGTCTGACCCGGCTCATCGAGCCGACCGCCGGCACGATCGCCATCGACGGCGAGGACGTCCGTGCGATGGACAAGGGCCGGCTGCGCGCACTGCGCCGGCACCGCGCCGCGATGGTCTTCCAGCACTTCGGGCTCCTTCCGCACCGGTCCGTCCTCGACAACGTGGCCTACGGCCTGGAGATCCAGGGCGTCGCCAGGTCCGAGCGGCGCAGGCGAGCGCAGGAGGTCATCGCCAAGGTCGGACTCGAAGGCATGGAACAGCGCCGCCCGGGCCAGCTGTCCGGAGGCCAGCGCCAGCGGGTCGGGCTGGCGCGGGCGCTCGCCGTCGACCCCGAGGTGCTCCTCTTCGACGAGCCGTTCAGCGCGCTCGACCCGCTGATCCGGCGGGACATGCAGGAGGAGGTGGTCCGCCTGCACCAGGAGGAGGGCCGCACGATGGTCTTCATCACGCACGACCTGAGCGAGGCCCTCAAGCTCGGCGACCGTATCGCGCTGATGCGGGACGGGCGGGTGGTGCAGCTCGGTACACCGGAGGAGATCGTGGGTTCCCCGGCCGACGACTACGTCCGGGAGTTCGTGCGGGACGTACCGCGCGAGCAGGTCCTGACCGTGCGCTCCGCGATGCGGCCCGCACAGGACGGCGAGGCCGCGGCGGGACCCGCGGTCGGCCCGGCCGCGACGGTCGCCGAGGCGATCGACGTGGTGGCGGGGGCCGGCGCCCCGGCGCGAGTCGTGGACGGGGACCGGTGCGTCGGTGTCGTCGACGCGGAGACGTTGCTGGAAGTTGTGGCGAAGGGTGCTGCGGGCAGCACTCCGTCCGCGGCCGAGCGGGGGCCGGGTGCGCAGTTCCCCGCGCCCCAGGTCGAGCACGCGGACCGTCCGTCGGAAGGTCCCGGGGCGGGCCCGGCCGCGGACGGTCGTGCCGCCGGGACGACGGGGGTGCCCCCGACCGAGCGAAGCCGAGAGCGGGGGAGGGCGGGCGCGGCGGCACCCGGCGAGCGCGGGCAAGTGAAACCCCCCGCCCCGCGCACCAGTCCGGAGGGCGTGTGATGGCGTCGATCACTGTCCCGAGCCCCCGTCGAGCGGCGCTCCCCGGGAGCCCGGCCGCCCGCAAGCTGATCGCCCTGGCCGTGGTCGCCGCCGTCCTCGTCCCGCTCGCCGACTCCCACTGGGCGTCGGCCGCGTGGCCGCACGACCTCACCGTCGACCTGTCCGCACCGCTGACCTCCGCCAGCAACTGGGTCATCGACAACCGCGACACCCACCCCCTCTTCCTCTACTTCCTCGGCTACATCAGCAACGCCGTGGTCCTCACCGTCCGCGTCGTCTACCTCGCCCTCCTCGCCGCGGGCTGGCCCGGCGTCACCGTGCTCGCCGCCGCCGTCGCGCACCGCGTCGCCGGCCCGCGCCTCGCCGCCGGTACGGCCGCCGCGTTCCTCGTCTGCGGTGCCCTCGGCATGTGGGTGCCGACGATGCAGACCCTCGCGCTGATGGTCGTGGCCGTCCTCGCGTCCGTCGCCGTCGGCCTGGTCCTCGGCCTCGCCGCGGGCCTCTCCGACCGGCTGAACCGCGGCCTGCGCCCGGTCCTGGACACCATGCAGGTGCTCCCCGCCTTCGCCTACCTGCTCCCGGTGGTCCTGGTGTTCGGCATCGGCGTCCCCGCGGCCGTCCTCGCCACCGTCGTCTACGCCGCCCCGCCCATGGCCCGGCTCACCGCCCTCGGCCTGCGCGGCGCCGACCCGGAGGTCCTGGAGGCCGTGGAGTCCCTGGGCGCCACCCGCGTGCAGCGGCTGCTGACCGCCCGTATCCCGCTGGCCCGCAAGGAGCTCCTGCTCGGCCTCAACCAGACGATCATGATGGCGCTGTCGATGGCCGTCATCGCCTCCGTCATCGGCGCAGGCGGCCTCGGTGACCGCGTCTACCAGGCGCTGGCCTCCGTCGACGTCGGCGCGGCCCTCGCCGCAGGCATCCCGATCGTGCTCCTCGCGGTCGTCCTGGACCGGATCACCGCCGCGGCGGGCGACCGGGGCGACACCCGCCCCGGCAAGGCCGGCCTCCTCCACGCCCTCGCCGTCACCGTGGCCGTCGCCGTCGCCGCCCGTCTCCTCGGCGGCCTCGACTGGCCCGCCGCCTGGACCCTGGACTTCGCCGAGCCGGTCAACCGAGCCGTCGACTGGATGACCGCCCACCTGTACTCGGGCGTCCCGGTCGTGGGCGGCACCGCCGACTGGGCGGCCCACTTCACCACCTGGGTCCTGGACCCCGTCCGCGCCGGCCTGCAGTGGCTGCCCTGGTGGTCGGTGCTGCTCGTGGTCGCCGCCCTCGCCTGGCTGATCGGCACCTGGCGCACCGCGCTCACCGCCGTCCTCGCGATGGCCGCGATCGGCGTACTGGGTGTGTGGGAGCCGTCGCTGGACACCCTGTCCCAGGTCCTCGCGGCGGTCGCCGTCACGCTCGTCATCGGCTTCACGACCGGTATCGCCGCCGCCCGCAGTGACCGCGTCGAACGTGCCCTGCGCCCGGTCCTGGACGTGTTCCAGACCATGCCGCAGTTCGTGTACCTGATCCCGGTCGTCGCCCTGTTCGGCGTCGGCCGTGCGCCGGCCGTGGCGGCCGCCGTCGTCTACGCGCTGCCCGCCGTCGTACGGATCACCGCCCAGGGGCTGCGGCAGGTCGACCCAGCCGCCCTGGAGTCCGCGCGGTCGCTCGGCGCGACGGGCCGGCAGCAGCTGTGGCAGGTCCAGCTGCCGCTCGCCCGGCCCGCGTTGTTGCTCGCCGTCAACCAGGGCGTGGTGCTGGTTCTCGCCGTCGTCATCATCGGTGGCCTGGTCGGCGGCGGCGCGCTCGGCTACGACGTCGCCTTCGGTCTCGCCCAGGGCGATCTGGCGACCGGCCTGGTGGCCGGTGCGGCCATCGTCTGCCTGGGCCTGATGCTCGACCGGGTCACCCAGCCCACGGAGCGCCGTACCAGGAAGGGAGCCTGACCATGCGCCGTACGCCCCTGGTGGCCGCCGCCTGCGTGCTGGTCCTCGCGACCGGCTGCGGTGCCGCCGACATGACCAAGCAGGCCTCGCCCTTCGCCAACGCGCGGGGATCGAGGACCGTGACCCTGTCCGTCCAGTCCTGGGTCGGCGCGCAGTCCAACGTCGCCGTCGTCCAGTACCTCCTCGAACATGAACTGGGCTACCGCGTCGACACCGTGCAGGTGGACGAGGTGCCGGCCTGGGACGCGCTCAGTCAGGGACGCGTCGACGCGATCCTGGAGGACTGGGGACACCCGGACCAGGAGAAGCGATATGTGAAGGACAAGAAGACCATCGGCCGTGGCGGGGACCTCGGCGTCACCGGGCACATCGGGTGGTTCGTGCCGACCTACCTGGTCAGGCAGCACCCCGACATCACCGACTGGAAGAACCTCAACAAGTACGCCTCCCTCTTCCGTACCGCGGAGAGCGGCGGCAAAGGCCAACTCCTGGACGGCTCACCGTCGTACGTCACCAACGACAAGGCGCTGGTGAACAACCTGAAGCTGGACTACCAGGTCGTCTTCGCCGGGTCCGAGGCCGCCCAGATCACCCAGATGAAGCAGTTCGCCAAGGAGAAGAAGCCCTTCCTGACCTACTGGTACTCGCCCCAGTGGCTGTTCGAGAAGGTGCCGATGACCGAGGTGAAGCTGCCGCCGTACCGGGAGGGTTGCGACGCCGACGCGGCCAAGGTCGCCTGCGCCTATCCGCACACCCCGCTGCAGAAGTACCTCAACGCGGACTTCGCGAGGAGCGGCGGCAGGGCGGCGGCCTTCCTGAAGAAGTTCACGTGGACGACCGAGGACCAGAACGAGGTCTCGCTGATGATCGCCGACCAGAAGCTGAGCCCTCAGGAAGCCGCCAGGAAGTGGGTGGACGCTCACCCCTCGGTGTGGAAGAAGTGGCTGTCCTGAGCAACAGCTCTTGATCGCTTCGCCGTTCGAGGTGTCACACGTCCCACTGAAAAGCGGGGGACACAGCGGCCATCGCCCGCGCACGGCCGTGACTTGATCAAGCTGGTGTCTTCTGTGAAGGAGACGCCATCGTGCGAATTTCTGACATTCAGCGCTGCGAGGTCCGGCCCGGACGGCTAGTCGAGTGGACGTTCAGCCCGGCGACCGTCGCGGCCGCGACAGCGCTCCCACCGGATCCGCGGCCGCCTGCGTACATCCAGGAGTCGCACATCAGAACGGCGCGAGCGGTGCGCGAGGACGGGCTGTTCGTACCGACCTGGCTCGGCACGGCGTTCGACCTGCCGGGCCGGGCCGACCTCGACGCGCTGGAAGAGGCCCTGCGCAATTGGACGTTGCGTCACGAGACGCTGCGCAGCGGCTTCCGGTGGGAAGGCGACGACATGCGCCGCTTCACGCTGGACGCGAGCGACGTGACGCTGCACCGCGAGGTGGTCGGCGACTTCGCCGACGCGGCGGTGCTGACCCGGTACCTGCAGGACCGATTCGACGTCGCGGCGGACGCGCTCGACTGGCCGAACCTCATCTACGCTGCGGTCGTCCGTGACGACTCCACCAGCGTGTACATGGCCTTCGACCACACCAACGTCGACGCCTACTCCCTCCAGCTCACCTCGAACGAGATCCAGGGGCTGTACACGTCGGGCGTCACGGGGCGGTCCGTCGCCGGTGCGCCGGTGGGAAGTTACGTCGACTTCTGCCGGCACGAGCGGGTGAACGCGGACGGGATCGACGACACGCACGCGATCGTCGGGCGCTGGCGGGAGTTCATCGGCCGCTGCGACGGGCGGCTTCCGGAGTTCCCCGTCGACCTCGGCCTGGAACCCGACGGCGCGCTGCCCGCCCAGAAGCTGATGTGCGAGCCGCTCGTCGACGCGGACACCGCCGCCGCGTTCGAGGCGCACTGCCGCGCCTACGGCGGCAGCCTGGTGGGCATCCTGGCCGCGACCAGCCTGATCGTCCAGGAGCTCGGCGGACAGCCGGTCTACCGTACGGTCGTGCCGTTCCACACCCGGCTGAAGTCCGAGTGGTCGGACTCCGTGGGCTGGTACGTCGGCGGCGCACCCATCGAGGTGCCGGCGGCACGGGACTTCGATGGCGCGCTCGCCACCGTCCGCGCCGAGCTGCGGGCCAACCGGTCGCTGGCGCGCATTCCGCTGGCCCGCGTACTGCGGCTGCTCGGCAAGGACTTCCGGCCCACCTCGCCCGACATGTACTCGATCGTCTCGTACACGGACGCCCGCCTCACCCCCGGCTCGTCCGACTGGGCCGAGCAGAAGACGTACGCGCTGATCCGGGTGTCGTACGGCGACCAGGTGTGTGCCTGGGTGAGCCGACTGCACGAGGGGCTGTGGTTCGCCTGCCGTTACCCGGACACCGAAATCGCCTACAAGAACGTGCGGCGATATGCCGAAAGACTACGGGACTTGATCGCCTCCGTCCCGGCGAGCGACCACCTGGTGGCCGCGCAGCCGGAATTCCGCTGACCCAACTTCCCTCTGATACGACCGTATTGGTATCGGCGACGGAATACGGAGAGCAAAAACTCGCGGTCTGCTACTGCTAGTGTTTGCGTGGTCACGCTAGGCGATTGGTCTTGATGTGCTCGATGTGCTCGATGTGCACGAAAAGAACCGAGGTTTTCATGCGCAAGCTTCAGAAGGTCGTGCTCATGGCGGCGGCCGGTGGCCTGCGTCGACCAATGGAGAACCCGTGCGCACGTTCCAGAAGGCAGTCCTCGTGGGCGCCATGCCCGGCAGTGTCGACGCGCTCACCGGTGTGGCGGGCAACTTGCTGAACGGCGAGGGCGACCCGGGCGCGCAGCGGAACCACCTCGGTTCGGACATGGGCTGCAACAACCAGGCGCTCTGACGAACCGCCGGTCATGTGCTCCGCCGCCGTGCGCGCAACCGCTTCGCGAAGCGAACCGTGGCGCCGGACGCCGGCGGGGCGTCGGCCCGGCACCTCGTACCGTCCCGATGCCGGTACGAAAGCCAGTACTTCTCTCGTTTTTTGTATTTCACCGATCGCGGGTGAACGCCCGCGACGTGTCTGGAAGGACAGGGACCCATGAAACGGGCTACCCGGAACAGTGTGATCGCCTTCGCCGTCGCGTCTGGTGCGATGGCGGTCGCGGGCCCCGCGTGGGCCGACTCCGCCGCGGACGGATCCGCGGCGGGCTCGCCCGGCGTGTTGTCCGGCAACGACATCCAGTTGCCGGTGAACATCCCGGTCAACCTGTGCGGCAACACCGTCGACGTGGTCGGGATCCTCAACCCCGCGATGGGCAACCGCTGCGCCAACGAGGGCGGCAAGTCCACGGACAAGGACGGAGCGACGGCTGTGGGCACCGCCCACGACTCGCCGGGCGTTCTCTCCGGCAACACCATCCAGCTTCCGGTCGACGCCCCCGTGAACGTCGTCGGCAACAGCGTGAACGCGGTGGGTGTCGGCAATCCCGTGTTCGGCAACCAGACCGGCGGTACGCCGAACGTGCCGGGTACGCCGAACGTGCCGGGTACGCCGAACGTGCCGGGTACGCCGAACGTGCCGGGTACGCCGAACGTGCCGGGTACGCCGACGCCGTCCACGCCTCCCGTGCGCCACCAGCCGTCGTCCCCGGTCAAGGCGCACCCGGCACCCGAGCCGCCCGCCCCCGTCGTCCACCACCAGACGGCCGGCACGCTCGCGCACACCGGAACGGGCAACCCGTGGGCGCCGGCCGCGGCGAGCCTGGCGTCGCTGGCGGCCGGAGTGCTGCTGTACCGGCGCTTCCGCCCGGGGACGGTGCATCACGTGCGGTGATTCCGGCCGCCCCGCGCGGCGGAGCCCGGCGGCGATCTCCCGGACCGCCGCCGAGGCGCCGGTCCGGACGGTCGCCCGACCTGCCTACGCGTGCTGCCCAGGCGTGTAGTGACCCGGCACCAGACGGCAGGCCACCCCGAACCGGTTCCAGGCGTTGATCACCGTGATCGCGGCGATCAGCTGCGCCAGCTCCGCCTCCTCGAAGTGCTTGGCGGCGCGCTCGTACACGGCGTCCGGCACGAAACCGTCCGTGAGGACGGTCACCGCCTCCGTCAGCCCCAGCGCCGCCAGCTCCTTCTCGGTGTAGAAGTGCTCGGACTCGTCCCAGGCGCTGAGCTGAATGATCCGCTCGACGCTCTCGCCCTGCGCCAGAGCGTCCTTGCTGTGCATGTCCACGCAGAGCGCGCAGCGGTTGAGCTGCGAGGCCCGGATCTTCACCAGTTCCAGAAGCTTCGGGTCGAGGCCCTCCCGGGCGGCGGTGTCCAGCCGGACCATCGCCTTGAAGACCTCGGGCACCAGCTCCGACCAGGGCAGACGGGGGGTGTGTTCAGGTGCGTACTCAGTCGGGTGTTCTGTGGTCATATCTCGACCCTAGGAGTCAGGCAGCCCAGGAGTATGGTCCATTTCCATGGGGAGAACATGGGCCACTTTGGGGATCGACCTCCATCTGGAACCGGCCGGTCCGAGCCTGCGCCGAGGCCTGACCGACGCCCTGCGTGAAGCGGTCCGCGGTGGCCGGCTGCTCCCCGGCACCCGGCTGCCCTCCTCCCGGTCCCTCGCGGCCGACCTGGGCATCGCCCGCAACACCGTCGCCGACGCCTACGCCGACCTGGTCGCCGAAGGCTGGCTCACCGCCCGCCAGGGCTCCGGCACCCGGGTCGCGACCAGGGAGCCGACGGCGTCGCCGGCCGGTCGGCACGGAGCGACGCCCGTCCCCGGGACGACCGCGCACCGCCCCGCCTACGACCTGCGCGCCGGCCACCCCGACGTCTCCGCCTTCCCGCGCGCCGAATGGCTCAAGGCGGCCCGCCGCGCCCTCACCGCCGCTCCCCACGAGGCCTTCGGCTACGGCGATCCGCGTGGCCGCGTCGAACTGCGCACCGCGCTCGCCGCCTACCTCGCCCGTGCCCGGGGGGTGCGCGCCGACCCGGAACGCATCGTGATCTGCGCCGGGTTCGCGCACGGCCTGAGCCTGCTCGGCCGGCTGCTGCGGGCTCGTGGCGCCGACACGGTCGCCGTGGAGTCGTACGGCCTCGACGAGCACTGGCGGCTGCTGACGGCGGCCGGACTGCGCACCCGCCCGCTGCCCTTCGACGGACTCGGTACGGACACCGGGCAACTGCCCCGGGGCTCGGCCGCGGTGCTGCTGACCCCCGCCCACCAGTTCCCGATGGGCGTGCCGCTGCACCACGACCGGCGGGCGGCCGTCGTGGACTGGGCCCGGCGCAGCGGCGGCCTGGTCCTGGAGGACGACTACGACGGCGAGTTCCGTTACGACCGCCGTCCCGTCGGCGCCCTCCAGGGCCTCGCCCCCGATGAGGTCGTCTACCTGGGCACGGCCAGCAAGTCCCTGGCGCCCGGACTGCGGCTGGCCTGGATGGTGCTGCCGCCGGGCGTCGCCCAGGAGGTGACGGCGGTCAAGGGCGGCGTGGACACCTTGGGGGCGCCGGACCAGCTGACCCTCGCCGAGTTCATCACCTCAGGTGCCTATGACCGGCACGTCCGTGCGTCCCGCTCCCGCTACCGGCGGCGCCGGGACGCCCTGGTCGCGGCCCTCGCGGAACGCGCCCCCGAGATCCGGGTCACCGGCATCGCGGCCGGTCTGCACATGCTGCTGCGGCTCCCGCCGGGCACCCGGCACCGGGTGATCCGGGCCGCCGCCGCGCACGGACTCGCCCTCGACGGCCTCGCCCCGCGCCACCGCCACCCCGACGCGGTCACCGCGCCCCTGGACGCCCTCGTCCTCGGCTACGGCACCCCCGCCGACCACGCCTGGTCGGGAGCGCTGGACATCCTGTGCACGGTGCTGTCGGACCCCGCCGTCACCGGCGCCGAGTGAATCCCCTCCCCGGACCGACCTCATCCGGCGGCGGCCTCCTCGGCCTCCTCGGCTTCCTGGGCTGCCTCCGCCTCCCAGCGCAGCAGGTCGCCCGGCTGGCATTCGAGCACCTCGCAGAGTGCGGCGAGTGTCGTGAACCGTACCGCCTTGGCACGGCCGTTCTTGAGGACCGCCAGGTTGGCGGGCGTGATCCCGACCCGGTCCGCGAGTTCTCCCACGGACATCTTCCGCCGGGCCAGCATCACGTCGATGTCGACGGCGATCGGCATCAGATCACCTCGTCCAACTCGGCCTGCATCTGCGTCGCTTCGACATCGCGCGCGACGGCCTGGGCGAGCAGCATGCGCAGCACGAGCACGATGAGCGCGACCCCCAGGACGGCCAGGCCGATCCCGCCCATGACGACGCTGACGCCGGGGTCGTCCCGCTGGCCCGGCGCGTTGACGGCCGTGACCGCGAACCACAGCAGGGCGACCGCCACGATCGCGCCGATCACCCTGTCCACGTAGCGGAAGGCGGCGTGGGAGAACACGGTTCCGCGTCGCACCATCGTCACCAGCCGCCACACGCTGACCAGGGCGACCTGGACCGACGCCATGCCCAGGACCGTGATCACGCGGAACGCGGTCAACGGGAGCGAGCCGTCCTCCGGGTCGCTCCCGCTGACCAGCACCCACACCATTCCCGCCTGGACGAACACGGTGCCCGCGAGCACCACCGCGAGCACGGCGCGCAACGCACGCACTGTCAGCTTCCCCACGACCAGTCCTCTCATCGAGTTACGATGGGAATCTATCGATTTTCGATAGGTGAGGCAAGGGGTGGGCAGGGTGCGGAGCGACGAGCCGGGGGTCTCAGTCCTCCTCGGCCGTCTCCGTCGTCTCCGCCGTCCCCGGCGTCTTTGGCGCCTCCCCGAACCGGGCCAGCGCCAGTGCCCCCGCGACGGCCACGGTGAAGCCGAGCACCCCGAGCCAGGCCAGCCCCTCGCGGGTGCGGTCCCCGAGCCACACCACGCCGATGGCCGCCGGGCCGATCGTCTCCCCGATCACCATCCCCGCCGTCGCCGTGGTCACCGAGCCGCGCTGCAGAGCCGAGGTCAGCAGCAAAAAGGCGCCGCCGCCGCCGACGAGCAGCGCGTAGGCGGCCGGGTCGGTGAGCAGCCCACCCGGCCAGAGGGTGTCGATGAGCCGCACCGACACCTCCACCACCCCGAACCCGAACCCCGCCCCGAGGCCCAGCAGCAGCGCCCGCCACCGCCCCGACAGCCGCCCGCCGGCGAGCCCGAGCAGCAGCACCCCCACCGCGGTCGCGAGCATCGCGTACGCCAGCGCGTCCGATCCGGCCCGGTCGCCCTCCGGCCCCGACGCCAGCCCGAGCATCGCGAGCCCCGCGCACACGACCCCCACCGCGCCCCACTCCAGCCCGCTCAGCCGCACCCGCAGCAGCCTGGCCGCGACCACCGCGGTCACCGCGAGGCTGGACGCCAGTGCCGCGCTCACCGCGTAGATGGGGAGCGAGCGCAGGGCCAGGATCTGGAAGACGAACCCCAGCCCGTCCAGCCCGAGTCCGGCGACGTACCGCCACTGCCGGACGGCCCGCAGCAGCAGCGCGGCCTCCCCGCCCGCGCCGTCACCGGCCGCCCGCGCGGCCATCGCCTGCAGGACCGTCGCGGTGCCGAAGCAGAGCGCGGCGGCGAGAGCGCACACCATTCCAAAGAGCACAGAGGGACTGTAGGGGAGGCGGACGGGCGGCGCGGCGGCGCCAGGCAGGAGGGCGCAGGAGGGCGGCGGGGGAGGATGCGGCGGGTCCCGGGATCCGTGATCCGCGGGGGCCG
This sequence comes from Streptomyces sp. NPDC026515, assembly GCF_055567595.1. Lineage (NCBI taxonomy): Bacteria > Bacillati > Actinomycetota > Actinomycetes > Kitasatosporales > Streptomycetaceae > Streptomyces > Streptomyces sp. NPDC026515. The sequence continues at coordinate 103,004 of NZ_JBVHQD010000016.1, read as the reverse complement.
GCCACGCGTCCACGCCCGCCTGCAGCCGCATGGCCGGCGGGCCGCCGTACGGCACGATCTCGAAACCGGGCGTGTACGACCCGAAGTCCGCCCGTGCCCCGTGATCGGTCGAGAGACTGATCAAGGTGGTCCCACGGCCGTGGAATGCCGCCGGCGACGAGGACTTCCGCAGTGGTCACGGCGACTGCGGAGAACGCGGCGAGGTTGTCCCCCTGCTGCCTCTGCCCCTGCCCGACTGGTGGACGCCACGGCCCCCGGGCCCGGTGTGCCCGGTAGTGTGACCAGCGGGCCGTGACTGGCGCGCTGGGATGGGACGGACCATCGGGGAGCGGCCCGCGACCGATCGAGTGCCGTGCGCCTGGGCCGAACCGTGAACGCCGAACGCCATGTCCGGAGGTCCCGAATGTCCGAGCCCCTCTCCACCGAGTCCACCGCGTTCCGCGCGGCCCTCGACGTGATCCGCGCGGTCGAACCGCGGGTGGCCGACGCCATCGGCCAGGAGGTCCACGACCAGCGCGAGATGCTCAAGCTGATCGCCTCCGAGAACTACGCCTCCCCGGCGACCCTGCTCGCGATGGGCAACTGGTTCAGCGACAAGTACGCCGAGGGCACCGTCGGCCGCCGCTTCTACGCCGGCTGCCGCAACGTCGACACCGTCGAGGCGCTCGCCGCCGAGCACGCCCGTGAGCTGTTCGGCGCCCGGCACGCCTACGTCCAGCCGCACTCCGGCATCGACGCCAACCTGGTCGCCTTCTGGGCGGTCCTCGCCGACCGCGTCGAGGTCCCCTTCCTGGCGAAGACCGGCGCCCGCCAGGTCAACGACCTCTCCGAGGCCGACTGGGCCGAGCTGCGGCAGGCCTTCGGCAACCAGCGGATGCTCGGCATGTCCCTGGACGCCGGCGGCCACCTCACCCACGGCTTCCGCCCGAACATCTCCGGCAAGATGTTCGACCAGCGCTCCTACGGCACCGACCCGGCGACCGGCCTGATCGACTACGACGCGCTGCGCGCACAGGCCCGGGACTTCAAGCCGCTGATCCTGGTGGCCGGCTACTCCGCGTACCCCCGGCTGGTGAACTTCCGGATCATGCGGGAGATCGCCGACGAGGTCGGCGCGACCCTGATGGTCGACATGGCGCACTTCGCGGGCCTGGTCGCCGGCAAGGTCCTGACCGGCGACTTCGACCCGGTCCCGCACGCCCAGATCGTCACCACCACCACCCACAAGTCGCTGCGCGGCCCGCGCGGCGGCATGGTCCTGTGCGACGACTCCCTGAAGGACCAGGTCGACCGCGGCTGCCCGATGGTCCTCGGCGGCCCGCTCCCGCACGTCATGGCCGCCAAGGCCGTCGCCCTGGCCGAGGCCCGGCAGCCCTCCTTCCAGGACTACGCCCGGCGGATCGTCGACAACTCCCGCGCGCTGGCCGACGGCCTGATGCGCCGGGGCGCCACGCTGGTGACCGGCGGCACGGACAACCACCTCAACCTGATCGACGTCGAGTCGTCGTACGGCCTCACCGGCCGCCAGGCCGAGTCGGCCCTGCTCGACTCCGGCATCGTCACCAACCGCAACGCGATCCCGGCCGACCCGAACGGCGCCTGGTACACCTCCGGCATCCGGATCGGCACCCCGGCGCTGACCACGCGTGGCCTCGGCACGGCCGAGATGGACGAGGTCGCCGCCCTGATCGACCGCGTCCTGACGGCGACGGAGCCGGGTACGACGAAGTCCGGCGCCCCGTCCAAGGCCTCGCACGTCCTCGACGAGAAGGTCTCGACGGAGATCGCCCAGCGGGCGACGGACCTGGTCGCGGGCTTCCCGCTGTACCCGGAGATCGACCTGGGCTGAAGCGCCCCGCAGGGGTGCGGGGAACTGCGCGAGCAACGACATGCGACCCGCACTCGCCGCGCTCCGGAACCGCCCCCACCGCCGGGCCATTCCCGCCCTCGCCCTCTGAGAGAATGGTGAGCATGGCTTCTGATCGACCCCGCGTGCTCTCCGGCATCCAGCCCACCGCCGGCTCGTTCCACCTCGGCAACTACCTGGGCGCCGTCCGCCAGTGGGTGGCGCTCCAGGAGTCTCACGACGCCTTCTACATGGTGGTCGACCTGCACGCGATCACGGTCCCGCAGGACCCCGCCGACCTGCGCGCCAACACCCGGCTCGCCGCGGCCCAGCTGCTCGCGGCCGGCCTGGACCCGGACCGCTGCACCCTCTTCGTGCAGAGCCACGTCCCGGAACACGCCCAGCTCGCGTGGGTGATGAACTGCCTGACCGGCTTCGGCGAGGCCAGCCGGATGACCCAGTTCAAGGACAAGGCGGCCAGGCAGGGCGCGGACCGCGCCAGCGTCGGTCTCTTCACGTACCCGATCCTCCAGGTCGCCGACATCCTGCTCTACCAGGCCAACGAGGTGCCCGTCGGCGAGGACCAGCGCCAGCACGTCGAGCTCACCCGTGACCTCGCCGAGCGGTTCAACGGCCGCTTCGGCGAGACCTTCACCATCCCGAAGCCGTACATCCTCAGGGAGACGGCGAAGATCTACGACCTCCAGGACCCGGCGATCAAGATGAGCAAGTCGGCGTCCACGCCGAAGGGCCTCATCAACCTCCTCGACGAGCCGAAGGCGACGGCGAAGAAGGTCAAGAGCGCGGTCACCGACACGGACACCGTGATCCGCTACGACGCCGAGCACAAGCCGGGCGTCTCCAACCTGCTCACCATCTACTCCACCCTCACCGGCAAGCCGATCGCCGAGCTGGAGCGGGAGTACGAGGGCAAGATGTACGGCGCGCTCAAGACGGACCTCGCCGACGTCATGGTCGACTTCGTGACCCCGTTCCGGGAGCGCACCCAGCAGTACCTGGACGACTCCGAGACGCTCGACTCGATCCTCGCCAAGGGCGCGGAGAAGGCCCGCGCGGTGGCCGCGGAGACCCTGGCCCAGGCGTACGAGCGGGTGGGCTTCCTGCCCGCCAAGCACTGACCCGGTCCGCGGCCGGTACCGAGCGGGGCGCCGCCGGTGCCGAACGGGGCGCCGGGGGCGCTCGGGGCGCTCCGGGGAGCGCACGGGAGCGCTGCACATCACTTCGGCCACGGCTGCCCGGAAGGCGGCCGTGGTCGTACAGTCGATAGCCGGGCGGCCGGGTACGAACCCGACACATGCCCGGCCACCACGACCGACAGGAGATGACGTGGGGACCGTAACGATCGGCGTGTCGATCGCGGTCCCGGAGCCTCATGGCAGCCTGCTCCAGGAGCGGCGCGCGGGCTTCGGCGACGCCGCGGCGCACGGCATCCCCACGCACGTCACGCTGCTGCCGCCCACGGAGATCCCCGACGGGTCAATGGCCGCCGTGCAAGCCCACCTGAGCGAGGTCGCCGCGGCCGGCCGGCCCTTCCCGATGCGGCTGTGCGGCACGGGCACCTTCCGGCCGCTGTCGCCGGTGGTGTACGTCCGGGTCGTGCAGGGCGCGGACGAGTGCGCATGGCTCCAGCAACGGGTCCGGGACGCGTCCGGCCCGCTCGACCGCGAGCTGCAGTTCCCGTACCACCCGCACGTGACCGTCGCGCACGGGATCGACGAGGCCGCGATGGACCGGGCCTTCGCCGAGCTCGCGGAGTACGAGGCCGCGTGGCCGTGCACCGGGTTCGCCCTGTACGAGCAGGGCCGCGACGGTGTGTGGCGCAAGCTGCACGAGTACGCCTTCGGCGGCTCCGTGGTGCCGCCCCAGGCCGGACACGCGGAGCGGGGCACCATCGCCAGCCGGTAGCCCCGGCTCAGATCGGCAGGCGCCGGAACACCGACCGCGGCGCGTGCCGCAGCGCCGACATCACCACCCGCAGCGCCCCCGGCACCCACACCACCTCCGAGCGCCTGCGCAGCCCCGTCTCGATCGCCGTCGCCACCGCCTCCGGGGTCGTGGCCAGGGGCGCTTCCGCCAGCCCCGCCGTCATCCGCGACCGCACGAACCCCGGCCGTACCACCATCACGTGGACGCCGGTCCCGTGCAGCGCGTCGCCCAGGCCCTGGGCGAACGCGTCCAGGCCCGCCTTGCTGGAACCGTAGATGAAGTTGGAGCGCCTCGCCCGCTCCCCGGCGACCGACGACAGCACCACCAGGGAGCCGTGACCCTGCGTCTGCAGCTCCCGCGCACAGACCAGGCCGGCCGAGACGGCGCCCGTGTAGTTGGTCTGCGCGACCCGCACGGCCTGCACCGGTTCCCGCTCGTCGGTCGCCTGGTCGCCCAGGACGCCGAAGGCGAGCAGCACCATGTCGATGTCGCCCTCGGCGAAGACCTTGCCGAGGGCGGCGTCGTGGGACTCGGGGTCGAGCGCGTCGAAAGGGACGGTGCGGACGTCGGCGCCGAGGGTGCGCAGCTGCTCAGCGGCCTGGTCGAGGGCGGGGGAGGGGCGGCCGGCCAGCCAGACGGCACGGGTGCGCCGGGCGACCAGCCGGCGCGCGGTGGCCAGCGCGATCTCGGACGTCCCGCCGAGCACGAGCAGGGACTGGGGCATTCCGAAGGCGTCCTTCATGACAGCGATCAGCTCCTAGAGGCCGAGACGGCGGGACAGGTCGGAGACGAACACCCCGCGCGGGTCCAACTCCGCGCGCAGCGCGCGGAAGTCGGCGAGCCGCGGATACATCGCGGCGAGCAGGTCGGGGCGCAGCCGTGCGTCCTTGGCGAGGTAGACGCGGCCGCCGGCGGCCGCGACCTCCTCGTCCAGTTCGTCGAGGAACGCCCCGAGGCCGGTCAGGGCGGCGGGGATGTCGAGCGCGAGAGTCCAGCCGGGCACGGGGAAGGAGAGCCAGCCGGGGTCGGCGTCGCCGAAGCGCTTCAGGACGGCCAGGAAGGACGGGCAGCGGCGCTCGGAGATACGGGCCACGATCCGGCGCAGGGCGTCCTCCTGGCCGTATCCGACGACGAACTGGTACTGCACGAAGCCGCGGCGGCCGTAGACGCGGTTCCAGTGCGGGACGCCGTCCAGGGGGTGGAAGAACGCCGAGATGCGCTGGAGCTGGCCGGTACGCGCGCGTGGCGCCTTGCGGTACCAGAGTTCGTTGAAGAGACCGACGGTGGTGCGGCCCAGGAGGCCGTCGGGGACGAAGGCGGGGGCGGCCGGAAGCTGACGGGGGCGGAAGGCGAGTGGTGCACGCCCGGCGCGTGTGCCCTCACCGAGCGCCTCCAGGGGTGCGTGGTCGCCCCGCGTGAGCACCGCGCGCCCGGTGGCCGCCCCGCGCGCCAGCAGGTCGATCCAGGCGACCGAGTAGCGGTAGCGGTGGTCCGTGGTGGTCAGGCGGTGCATCAGGTCGTCGAGGTCGGTGGCGCGTTCGGTGTCGACCGTCAGGTACGACGTCTCGACCGGGAGGAGGCGGACGGTCGCCGTGAGGATCACTCCGGTCAGACCCATGCCGCCGGCCGTCGCGTCGAACAGCGGGGTGCCGCGGCTCACCGTGCGGACCTGGCCGTCCGCGGTGAGGAGTTCGAAGGACAGCACGTGACGGGAGAAGGATCCCGAGACATGGTGGTTCTTGCCGTGGATGTCGGCGCCGATCGCGCCGCCCACCGTCACCTGGCGGGTCCCGGGGGTCACCGGGACGAACCAGCCGAGCGGCAGCAGGACCTCCGTCAGGCGGTGCAGGGAGACCCCCGCGTCGCACAGGAGGGTGCCTCCGTCGGCGTCGATGGCGTGGATGCGGTCGAGGCCGGTCATGTCGAGCACGGCGCCGCCGGCGTTCTGCGCCGCGTCCCCGTACGCGCGCCCCAGACCCCGCGCGATGCCGCCGCGAACCCCGCAGTCCCGGATCGCGTCCGCCGCCTCCTGGTAGGTCCGGGGACGGATCAGGCGGGCGACGGTGGGGGCGGTGCGGCCCCAGCCGGTGACGGGGACGGCGGTTCCGGGGGGTGTGGAAGGAGCGGACTCGGCGGGACCTGCGGCCCCTCCAGGCATTCCAGGCATGGGAATGACCGTATCGCTGCCGTATGGGTGTTATGGGCGCTATTGACGGTTGGTTACGGAAGATCACCTGACTCCCCGAAACGGGTGATTATCCGAATGTCGCTCAATACGGTCGTAGCTTTTGCGGGGTCAAGGTGAACAGTGAGTCCAATGGACGACATGGACCACCGGATCCTCTCCGCACTGCACGCCTGCGGTGCCGATCCACGCGTCGCGTCGGCCGCGCGCGGTCTCTCCCTGGCCGGTGAGCACGGCGCGCTCTGGCTCGCGGCGGGCCTCGCCGGGGCCGCCGTGGACGGCGCGCGCCGCGAGGCCTGGTTGCGCGGCACGGCGCTGGTCGCGGGCGCGCACCTCGGCAGCATCGGCGTCAAACGGCTCGTGCGCCGTGCGCGCCCCGCTCATGTCCGGCCCCGGGTACGCACCGCGGGCCGGCACTCCTTCCCCAGCTCGCACGCCACCTCCGCGGTGGCGGCCGCCGTCGCCTTCGGGGCGCTCGGCGTGCCCGCCATCGCGCCGCTGGCGGCCGCGATGTGCCTGTCCCGGCTCGTGGCCGGGGTGCACTACCCCTCGGACGTCGCCGCCGGCGCGGCCCTCGGGGCGCTCACGGCGCGCGCCGGGGCGGGATGGATGCGCGGGGGAGTGCCGGGTGCCTCGTACGCGGGGAGGCGCGGATGACCGAGACCGCGCACGCCGCCACCGAAACGACGCCCGGCGCCGGCAGAGCGACCGCCGACGGCGTCGCGGACACGAATCTGCATGAGCAGCGCGGCCACCCGGCCAGGGCGCACGGACCGGCACGCGCGCGTGTCACCCCCGGCGGCCTGCTCACCGGGCTGCTGAAGACCACCCGTCCCAAGCAGTGGGTCAAGAACACCCTCGTCATCGCCGCCCCGGCTGCCGCCGGCCGGCTCTTCTCCGTGTCCGCGCTTCTCACCCTCGCCCTCACCTTCGTCCTCTTCACCGCCTGCGCCGCCGCCGTCTACCTGATCAACGACGCCCGGGACGCGGACGCCGACCGCGCCCACCCCACCAAGTGCCGCCGCCCGGTCGCCGCGGGCCGGGTCCCGGTCCCCGTCGCCTACGCGGCGGGCGGTGTCCTGGCCGTCCTGGGGCCTCTGCTCGCGGTCCGGCTGACCCCACCCCTGGTGCCGGTGCTGCTGATCGCCTACCTGGGCATGCAACTCGCCTACTGCGTCGCCCTCAAGCACGTCCTGGTGGTCGACCTGGTCGTCGTCGCCACCGGGTTCCTGATGCGGGCGGTGATCGGCGGGGTCGCGCTCGGCATCCCGCTGTCCCGCTGGTTCCTGATCACCACCGGCTTCGGCGCGCTCTTCATGGTGTCGGCCAAGCGCTACTCGGAGGCCGTGCACCTGGGCGGCAAGGCGGGCGCCACGCGCGCACTGCTCACCGAGTACACCACCGGCTACCTCCGCTTCGTCTGGCAGCTCGCCGCCGGGGTCGCCGTCCTCGCCTACTGCCTGTGGGCCCTGGAGGGCCACCGCACCGCCGCCGCGGGCCTGCTGCCCTGGCGCCAGCTGTCCATGGTCGCCTTCATCCTGGCGATCCTGCGCTACGCCGTCTTCGCCGACCGGGGCACCGCCGGCGAACCCGAGGACGTCGTCCTGCGCGACCGCGCCCTCGCCCTGATCGGCCTGGCCTGGCTCGCGATGTACGGCCTCGCGGTGGCCCACTGGTGACCGCGCACCAGCGGGAGCTGATCGGCTTCGCCGCGGTCGGCCTGCTCGCCTACACCGCCGACCTCACCCTCTTCAGCTGGCTGCGCGGCCCGGCCGCCCTCGACCCGCTCACCGCCAAGTCCCTGTCCTTCCTGGCGGGCTGCACGGTCGCCTACCTCGGCAACGCCCGCGGCACCTACCGCAACGCGCGCCCGCCGGGCCTGCGCCCCTACCTCGTCTTCGTCGCCGTCAACCTCGCCGGCGCCCTGGTCCAGCTGCTCTGCCTCACCGTCAGCCACTACGGCCTCGGGCTCACCTCGCAGCGTGCCGACACCGTCTCCGGCGCGGTGGTCGGTATGGGGCTCGCCACAGTTCTGCGCTTCTGGGGTACCCGTACATGGGTGTTCCGGGCGGAGGGCAGAGTCGGATCATGGACTGGCTGAGAAGGCTTCCCGTCGTCGGCCCGCTCGTCGGGTGGCTGATGCACACGCACGCGTGGCGGTCGTACGAGCGGCTCGACCGGGTGAAGTGGGCCCGGCTGGCCGCCGCCATGACCTTCATCAGCTTCATCTCGCTCTTCCCGCTGCTGACCGTGGCCGCCGCGGTCGCCGCCGCCACCCTGAGCCAGTCGCGGCAGCACACGCTCGAGGACAAGATCGCCGACCAGATCCCGGGGATCTCCGACCAGCTGGACATCAACTCGCTGGTGCAGAACGCCGGCACCGTCGGCCTCATCGCCGGTGTCCTTCTGCTGTTCACGGGCATCGGCTGGGTCGGCCAGATGCGGGACTGCCTGCGCACGGTGTGGGAACTGCCCGACAAGGACCAGAACCCGATCGTCGCCAAGGCCAAGGACGCCGGCATCCTGATCGGTCTCGGCGGCGCGCTGCTGGTCACCTTCGCGGTGTCCACGATCGCCTCGGCGGCCGTCGGCTGGACGGCGGGGCAGATCGGCATCGACCGGCACAGCTGGGGCAGTCTGCTGCTGCGGATCATCGCGTTCGTCGTCGCGGTGGTCGCCGACTTCCTGGTGCTGCTCTACGTTCTCACCCTGCTGCCCGGGGTCGAACCGCCGCGCCGCCGCCTGCTGGTCGCGGCGCTGACCGGCGCGGTCGGCTTCGAACTCCTCAAGTTGCTGCTCAGCGGCTACATCCAGGGCGTCGCCACGAAGAGCATGTACGGCGCGTTCGGCGTGCCGGTCGCCCTGCTGCTGTGGATCAACTTCACCTCGAAACTCGTCCTGTTCTGTGCCGCCTGGACGGCGACCCAGAGCGAGACCGAGGTCACGGACGAGGCCGCCGACGCACCAGATCCGGCAGCGGCCAACGGCGGTTGACCAGGTACGCGGTGCCCACGAGCAGCACCAGCGCGCCACCCGCGATGCCCAGCGCCACCCCGATCCCGCCGGAGCCGTCGGCGGAGGCGGCGGCCACCGGCTTCGCCCCGGAGTCCTTCCCGGAACCGGCCGCGGATCCGGACGGGGAGGACGAGGCGTCCGCCCCCGGCCGCGTACCGGCGTCCACCGCTCCCTTCGGCGGGACGAGCTCGCCCACCGGAGTCACCTTGCCGGCCGCCTGGAAGCCCCAGTCGAACAGCTGGGCGGTCTCCTTGTAGACCTCGTTGTGTTCCTTCTTCTCCGGGTTCATGACGGTGACCAGCAGCACCCTGCCGCCCCGCTCCGCGACCCCGGTGAAGGTGGCGCCCGCGTTGGTGGTGTTGCCGTTCTTCACACCCGCGATGCCCTGGTAGACCGGCACGTCCGTGTCGCCGCTCAGCAGCCGGTTGGTGTTCTGGATCTCGAAGGACTCACGCGTCGACCTGCCCTTGGCGTTCTCCGTCGTCTCGCCAGGGAACGCGGCCCGCACGGTCGAGCAGTACTCCCGGAAGTCCTTCTTCTGCAGCCCGGAGCGGGCGAACAGCGACAGGTCGTACGCCGACGACACCTGCCCGGCCGCGTCGTACCCGTCCGGGCTGACCACGTGGGTGTCCAGGGCCTGCAGGTCGTCGGCGTGCGACTGCATGTCCCTGACGGTCTGCTCGACACCGCCGTTCATGGCGGACAGCACGTGCACGGCGTCGTTGCCGGAGCGCAGGAAGACGCCCAGCCAGAGGTCGTGGACCGTGTAGGTCTGGCCCTCCTTTATCCCCACCAGGCTGGAACCGGCGCCCATGCCCGCGAGGTCGGCCGGCACCACCTTGTGCGGGGTCGACTTCGGGAACCGCGGCAGCACGGTGTCCGCGAACAGCATCTTCAGGGTGCTGGCCGGGGGCAGCCGCCAGTGCGCGTTGTGCGCGGCGAGCACCTCGCCGGACTCGGCGTCCGAGACGATCCAGGAACGGGCCGTGATGTCCTTCGGCAGCACCGGCACCCCGGCGGCCAGATCGACCTGGGTGCCGGGCTGTCCCAGCCGGGCGCCCCCGACCGACGACATGTGCGCCGGGGGCGTGGCCGACGGACTGGTCGAGGGCGTGGGCGCGGCGAGCGCGGCCGGCGCGGTGAACGGCAGGGACAGCAGGGCGGCGGAGGCGACCAGCAGATGGCGGCCGACAGGGGACTTCGGTGCGGACACGGACGAGAACGTACCCGGCACGGACGGCGAAGTCCCGCCACCGACCCCACCCCGGACACGGAACCGGACAGCCGACGGCGATACTGAACGCATGAAGCTCAGCCGCCCGGTGTCCTGGTTCCTGCTCGCGTTCGGAGTGTGGTCTTGGTTCATCTGGATCACTTTCGTCAAGAACTTGGTCAAGGACGGCAGCGGGCTTGCCTTCGACGACGGCCGTCCTACCGCGTACTTCTGGGTCCATCTGACGCTGGCCGTCGTGTCCTTCGTATTGGGGACGGCCATCGGGGGCATCGGGTTGCGCGGGGTGCGCGCACTGCGCCGAACGTCATAGAAAGAGGCACGGCAGGGTGGTCATCGTCTTCGCGCTCCTCGCCCTGGCCCTGGTGGCGGCACTGTACGGGTACCTGTGGCGCCGCCTGGTGAGGGACACGACGACGGCCTGGGGCCGGCCCCGGGAGATCGCCACGGTCGTCTTCGTCGTCGGCCCGGTCCTGATGCTCGCGGCCCTGTTCGCCGAGGTCGGCCACGCCCCGTTCGTCCTCCGGCGGACCCTGGCCTGGCCGGGATTCCTGTGGATGGCCCTGTCCCTGTACCTGCTGCTGGCGGTGGTGGCGGGGGAAGCGCTCCGGCCTCTGGTCAGCCGTCTTCTGGACCGGTTCGGTCTCGGGCGCCCCGAGCCGGAGCGCCCCGAGGGGCAACCGTCACAACCTGCCGGAACCACTCCGGAAGCCCTTGGTCCCACCCGTCGCCTCGTCGTCTCGCGCATAGTGGGCGGCGCGGCGGCGACCGCCGCCGCCGCGACCGTCGGCTACGGAACCTACGGAGTGCTCCGCGGCCCCCGGGTGAGACGCGTCACAGTCCCCCTCGCCAAACTCCCCCGAGCCGCCCACGGTTACCGCATCGCCGTGGTGAGCGACATCCACCTCGGTCCGATCCTCGGCCGCGGTTTCGCGCAGCGGGTGGTGGACACGATCAACGCCACCCAGCCCGACCTGATCGCGGTCGTCGGGGACCTCGTCGACGGCAGCGTGAAGGATCTGGGCCCCGCCGCGGCCCCCCTCACCCGGCTGTCGGCGCGGCACGGCGCCTACTTCGTCACCGGCAACCACGAGTACTTCTCCGGCGCCGCCCAGTGGGTCGAGGAGGTGCGCCGGCTGGGCCTGCGCCCGCTGGAGAACGCCCGCACCGAACTGGACCGTTTCGACCTCGCCGGGGTGAACGACATCGCCGGTGAAAGCGCCGGTCAGGGGCCGGACTTCGACCGGGCCCTCGGCGGTCGCGACCCGGCCCGGGCCTGTGTGCTCCTCGCCCACCAGCCCGTGCAGATCCACGAGGCCGTGCGGCATCACGTCGACCTCCAGCTCTCCGGCCACACCCACGGCGGCCAGCTCTGGCCCGGCAACCTCATCGCGACCGAGGTCAACCCGACCGTCGCCGGCCTCGACCGCTACGGCGACACCCAGCTGTACGTCTCCCGGGGTGCCGGTGCCTGGGGGCCGCCCACGCGCGTCCGGGCGCCCTCCGACATCACGGTCGTCGAACTGGCGTCGAAGCAGGCATGAACGCCGCGTGCCTGTGGAGGAGCTGTGAAATCCGGCGGAAACAGGTGCTCGGTAAGTTCTTCGTCATCTAGTCAGATCACTCTTCCCCCACATGAAACACCTGTGGTTAGGTGAGCCGCGTCACTTAGGGGAGTGACGCTTGTGGAGGGCCTGGGCAGGGCCTGGAACGGGCCCGTGCGGGTCCTGGGGAGGGCACCAACCGTGCGATCTGTTCGCATGCGGATTCTCGTGACGCTTCTCGTCCTGGCGATCGTGGGGATAGGCGGCTGGCAGCTGCTGCCGTCGCAGGACAACAAGAACAAGACGATCATCGTCGGCACGACCGACGCCGTCACCTCACTCGACCCGGCAGGCGCCTACGACGCCGGCTCCTGGGCGCTGTTCAACAACGTCTTCCAGTCCTTGCTCACCTTCGAGCCGGGCGGTGTGCAGCCGGTCCCGGACGCGGCCCAGAGCTGCAGGTTCACGGACACCGGTCTGCAGACGTACCGCTGCGTCCTCCGCGACGGGATCACCTTCCCGAGCGGCCGGGCGATGACCGCGGAGGACGTGAAGTTCTCCTTCGACCGGGTCAAGAAGATCAACTCCGACACCGGTCCGGCCTCGCTGTTCTCGACGCTCTCCTCGGTCACCGCCTCCGGCAACACCGTGACCTTCCACCTCGCGTACGCGGACGCGACGTTCCCGTTCAAGGTGGCGACCGGTGCCGGTTCGATCGTCGACAAGGACAAGTACCCGGCGAACCGACTGCGCACCGGCAACTCGCTGGACGGCACCGGCCCGTACCGCCTGACGTCGTACGCGCAGGGCAAGCAGGCGGACCTGCAGCCCAACAGCGGCTACAAGGGCGGCCTCGACGGCACCGGACGTCCCGTCAAGCTGGACTACTACCCCGACTCGGCCAAGCTCAGCAGCGCGTACCAGGCGAAGGAGATCGACGTCGCCACCCGCACGCTGCCGCCGGCCATGGTCTCCAAGCTCTCGCCGAGCGACCCCGACCAGCGCGTCTCGGAGTCCGACAGCGCCGAGACCCGCAACCTGTACTTCAACACGCGCAAGGGCTCCGCCCTGCACGACGTCCTGGTCCGCCGCGCGCTGGCCTGGCTGGTCAACCGCGAGGACCTGGCCGCCACCGTGTACGACGGGACGGTGGAGCCGCTGTACTCGCTGATCCCGACCGGCCTCACCGGTCACACCACGTCCTTCTTCGACCAGTACCCCACGCAGAGCGTCGCCAAGGCGAAGGCGCTGCTGGAGGAGGCCGGCGTCAGCACCCCGGTCGAGTTCACCTTCGGCTACGGCATCGGCCACGGCGCGGGCGCCGAGGAGGCCGCCGCGCTGAAGAAGCAGCTGGAGGCGAGCGGCCTGTTCAAGGTCGACGTCAAGGGGTACGAGTGGACCGCCTTCCAGAAGTCGTGGGCCACGGGCAAGATGGACGCCTGGGCGGTCGGCTGGGTCGCCGACTACCCCGACCCGGACACCTTCGGCGCCTCCCTGGTCGGCAGCGACTCGACGATGAGCACCGGCTACAGCAGCCACGAGGTCGACCGGCTCATCAAGGACAGCCAGCGGTTCGCCGACCGGGGCCGCGCCGACGCGGACTTCCGCAGCATCCAGACGGACGTGGCGGACGACGTGCCGCTGATCCCGCTCTGGCAGCGTACGGACTACGTCGTCAGCAGCGAGGACGTCGGCGGCACCCAGTACCTCACGGACAGCACGGGCCTGTTCCGGCTGTGGAGTCTGGACTGGATCTGACGAGGGCGGACACCCGGCGCGGCACCGTGTGACGGAGGCGGGCGCGGGGCGAGGGGCGGAGACGCAACTCCTTCCGGCCGCACCGGCATCCGGCGTCCGTGCTCCTCGTCTCCGGGCCGGCCACCGGCGTGGCAGGACACGGACCGCTGCTGGAGGCACGAGCCGTCCGCCGGCGCACGACGAGGCGGGCAGGGGGCCGGCGCGTGGTGGAGACGGTCGCGGCGGCGTGGGGCGTCCGGAGCAGGGGAACCCACGGCAGGACGGTGTGGACGCCGGTACTGGCCGACCTCTCCTGGGCCGGCCCGGCCCCGGCCCCCGCATCTCACCCGCACTTCAGCGTCACCGTCACCGCCAGACCCTCGCCGGGCGAGGTGCTCACCGCCACCTCGCCTCCGTGCGCGTCCACCACCCCCTGCACGATCGCCATCCCGAGCCCGCTGCCCTCCGCGCTCCCCACCCGGAAGAACCGGTCGAAGATCCGTGCCGCGTCCTCCTCCGTCAGCCCCGGCCCTTCGTCGGCGATGCACACCCGCACCACCCCGTCCGACCGCTCCACCTCCAGCCGTACCGCCGCCTCGACCGGTGTGTGGGTACGGACGTTGGCCACCAGGTTCCCCAGCACCTGCCGCAGACCCGACTCGTCGGCCCGCACCAGCACCGCCCCCTCGGCGCTCACCGCGACCCGTCGCGCGGGCTGCTGGGCCCGCAGGTCCTCCGCCGCGTCCCGCACCAGCCGGCTCACGTCGACGTTCCGGAGCCGGATCTCGGGCCGCTGGTCGAGCCGTGCCAGCAGCAGCAGTTCGTCGACGAGCCGCCCCATCCGGTCCACCTCGCCGTGCATCCGGTCCCAGGCCCGCCGCCGCTCCCCGGGCTCGCGCAGCATTCCCTTGTCGTACAGCTGGAGATAGCCGCGGATGGCGGCGAGCGGTGTCCGCAGCTCGTGCGACGCGTCGGCGACGAACCGGCGCAGCTGGGCCGCGCTGCGCTCGCGCGTCCGGTACGCCGTCTCCACCTGGTGCAGCATGGAGTTGAGGGCGAGGCGCAGTTGCTCGACCTCCTCCGTCGGATGCTGGCTGGAGGGCACCCGCCGGGTCAGGTCGCCCTCGGCGATCGCCGACGACGTCTCCACCATGTCCTCCAGCGGCAGCAGACAGCGCCGCGAGCTGAACATGGTCAGACAGGCCAGCAGTGCCAGCAGCAGCGCGCCGACGGCGAAGTCGAGCCGGAGCGCCTTGGCTATGCCCTCGTGCAGCAGCTCGGTCGAGTTGGCCAGCAGGATGTAGGGACCGTCGGCGAGCCGGGTCGCCGTCACCCGGTACATCGCGCCGTGCACGGTGACATCGCCCGGGTCGGGGGCGGCGGCGAGGGCACGCGGGTCGCTCACGGCGGCCGCCAGCCCGCGCTGGGCCTCGGTCGGCGTCATGTCGAAGACCGAGACCGCGCTGCCCCTGGCGTCGACCACGGCGAAGATCGAACCCGGTGCCGGGTCGGACTCGGCAGGGACCACCCGGTCGCGGATGACGCCGAGCGTGCCCAGCGAGTCGACCTGCCGCAGGGTGAGACCCGAACTCCCCAGCGAGGTACGCATCTTGAGCAGCGAGGAGTCGACCTGGTCGAGCAGGTAGAGCCGCATGCCCATGATGCTGACCGTGGTCGCGGCCACGATGCCGACGGCGAGCAGGCCGACGTTGGCGAGGGTCAGCTTGCCGCGCAGCGAGTGCATGCCGTGCCGGTGCCGGCGCCGCTTCCCGACGTTCATGCCAGGCCGTATCCGACGCCCCGCCGGGTGGTGATCACCGGCGCACCCAGGGCGTCCAGCTTGCGCCGCAGATAGCTGATGTAGGTCTCCACGACGGTCGAGTCGGACGGCGCGTGCTCGTACTGCCAGACGTGCCGGAGCAGTTGCTCCTTGGGGACGATCCGGCCGCCGTTGCGCACCAGGAAGCGAAGCAAGGCGTACTCGGTCGGGGTCAGCTCGACCGTGTGGCCGGCCCGGTGCACCGAGTACGTCGTCTCGTCCAGTTCCAGGTCGCCGTAGCGCAGCGGCGGGCGCTGCTGGATGACGTCGGCCGGACGGGTGCGGCGCAGCACCGCCCCGATCCGGGCGACGACCTCGTCGATGTTGAACGGCTTGGTGATGTAGTCGTCGCCGTAGCCGAGCGCGCCGACTATCTCCGCCGGAGCGTCCCGCGCGGTCAGGAAGACCAGGGCCAGGTCCGGCCGGCGGGCGCGCAGTTCGCGGCCCAGGGCGCGGCCGTCCCCGTCCGGCAGCATCACGTCCAGCAGCGCCGCGTCGGGGCGGGTGCGGTCGGCCAGCGCGAGGGCGTCCCGGACCGTCCCGGCCGTCATCACCTCGAACCGGTGATAGCGCAGGGCGATGGCGAGGACGTCCGCGATGCTCGGTTCGTCCTCCACGATCAGCACGGTGCTGCCTGGAGCTGTCATGCCCCCAGTATCGGCTCGAGGGCCGACAGCGGGGGGCGCGCAGCTTTGGAGTTCCTTGAGAGTCATGCGCGCTCCGTGTCCCGGCGGGCCTCCCGCCGCCAATCCTGTTGCCCAGGACCTGGGGGACCAACCGAACCGGACGAACCTGATTCAAGGAGCTGTTGAGCGTGACGGCATTGGCACGGTGGTGCTATCGGCACCGGCTGGTGGTCCTGTTGCTGTGGGTGGGGGCACTGTTCGGCGTGGGCTTCTCGGCCTCGACGGCGGGCACGGACTACGCGAACGTCTTCTCCCTCCCCGACACGGACTCAAAGACCGCGTACGACCTGATGCAGAAGGCCTTCCCGAACACCTCCGGTGACACGGACACCGTGGTCTGGAAGGTCACCGACGGCTCGGTCAGGGACCAGGCCGTCCGGAGCCGCGTCCAGCCGGCCCTGGACTCGATCGCGAAACTGAAGGGCGTCGGGGCGGTCGCCGGCCCCTACGAAGGCGCCCGGGGGGCCGCGCAGATCAGCCAGGACGGCAAGATCGCGTATGCGCAGATCACCTTCGTCCAGCGGGCGAACGAGATCCCCAAGGACGTCGTCCAGAAGGTCGTCGACACCGCCCAGGACGCGGAACGCGGCGGTCTCCAGGTCGAGTTGGGCGGCCAGGCCATCCAGCGTGTCCAGGAGCCCCCGCAGGGCCTCTCCGAGATGGTCGGCATCATCGCGGCGGCCGTCGTCCTCTTTCTGGCGTTCGGTTCGTTCTTCGCGATGACCCTCCCGATCGCGATCGCCGTCTTCGGCGTGGGCATGGGGCTGTTCTCCACCCAGTTGCTCAGCCACACCACGAACATCCCGGACATCGCGCCGCTGCTCGCCTCCCTGATCGGCCTCGGCGTCGGCATCGACTACGCCCTGTTCATCGTCACCCGGCACCGCCGGGGCATCCTGCGCGGCATGGACCCGGAGGAGTCGGCGGTCACCGCCCTCAACACCTCCGGCCGGGCGGTCCTGTTCGCGGGCGGCACGGTCTGCATCGCGCTGGCCGGCATGCTGGTCACCAGGCTCCGCTTCCTGGACGGCGTGGTCATCGGCACCTCGCTGACGGTGGTGCTCAGCGTCCTGGCCGCCACCACCCTGCTGCCCGCCCTGCTCGGCTTCCTCGGCCCCCGCGTCCTCAGCCGCCGGCAGCGCCGCCGGCTGGCCGTGGAGGGTCCCGAACCGGAGAAGGCGAGCGGCCTGGCGGCCCGCTGGTCGGTGAACGTCGAGAAGCGCCCGCGGCGCGTCGCCGTGCTTGCCGTGGTCGTCATGGCGGTCCTCGCCGTCCCGGTCCTCTCCCTGCGCCTCGGCGCCACCGACCAGGGCAACGACGACGCGTCCACGACCACCAGGAAGGCCTACGACCTGCTCGCCGAGGGCTTCGGCCCCGGCTTCAACGGTCCGCTCCAGGTGGTCAGCGCGGGCGGTGACACGGCGAAGCTGGTCCAGGGCATCGAGGCGACCTCCGGAGTCGCCCGGGTCGCCGCGCTGCCACCCGCGCAGGGCGTCACCGTCATCCAGGTGGTCCCGACCACCTCGCCCCAGTCCAAGGAGACCGACGACCTCATCGACACCCTTCGCGACCAGGTGATCCCGAAGGCGGGCACCGAGGCCCACGTGGGCGGCGTGACGGCGGTATCCAAGGACTTCGCCTCCGTCACCGGCGACCGTCTGCCGCTCTTCATCGCGACGATCATCGGCCTGGGCTTCCTGCTTCTCCTGGTCGCCTTCCGCTCCCTGGTGGTGCCGCTGACGGCGGCGCTGATGAACCTGATCGCGGCGGCCGCCTCCTTCGGCGTCCTGGTCGCGGTCTTCCAGTGGGGCTGGGGGCTGGACCTGCTGGGTCTCGGCAAGGAGGGCCCGATCAACGCGTTCCTCCCCGTCATCATGCTGTCCCTCCTCTTCGGCCTCTCGATGGACTACCAGGTGTTCCTGGTGAGCCGGATGCACGAGGAGTGGGTGCACACGAGGGACAACGCGCGGGCGGTCCGGGTCGGCCTGGCGGAGACCAGCCGGGTCATCAACAGCGCGGCCCTGATCATGGTCTGTGTCTTCCTGGCCTTCGTCCTGAGCGGCGACTCGGGCGCGGCGATGGCGGGCGTTGGTCTGGCGGCGGCGGTGGCGCTCGACGCGTTCATCCTGCGTACGGCGCTGGTCCCGGCGGCGATGCACCTGCTCGGCGACTCCAACTGGTGGCTGCCGGCCTGGTTGGAGAAGCGGCTGCCGCACCTCGCGGTGGAGCCGTCGGAGGAGGCCGCCCCGGAGCCCGCGGAGCCGACCGGCCCGGCCACGGCGATCCACGGCTTCGTCCGTGCGGCGGACGGCGACCCGGTGGAGGACGCGTCGGTGACCCTGATGTCCAAGGGCGGCCGCCAACTGGACCGTGTGACGTCCCTGGCGGACGGCTCCTACATCGTGTCGGTCCCGGCGCCGGGTTCCTACCTGCTGGCGGTGACGTCGGCGTCGTACGGCTCACGCGCCCGGCACGTGGTGGTGGCGGAGGGGCCGCTGGTGTACGACGTGGAGCTGACCGGGGACGAGGTGGACGCGGTCAACTAGCTTTCTTCTGCGCGGCCTTGAGGATCTGATCCACGTCGAGGGTGACCTCGGCGCCGATCGGTCCGGGGCGCGTGACGGTCTCGCCGGGAGAGTACGGGCGGTGGTGCCCGTACTTCTCCCCGGTGGCCGGGTTGCAGGCGTTGTTCCGGACGTGGTGGTCGTCGATGTCGGCATCCACGATCGACAGGCCGCAGGTGGCGTAATCCCCGGCCCCAGCGGGGAGCCGGAGGCCGACGCCCTGCATGACGTCGGGTTCGCCCTCGGCCGGCCCTGCGGCGATGAAAGGGACCATGAGCCTGGTCAGGGCACGAGCGTGCGGCACATCCGGTGATGGGTCACGAGGAGGTGGCCCCGACGATCTCGACGCGGCAGCCCGGACGGCGCTCCATGATCTCGTCGGCGACGGCCGTGAGAGAGAACGGCCCGTCGTCGAAGGGGTGCTCGATGGCCGCGGCGGACATCGCGTGCCTCCCAGGAGCTGGTGTCGAGGAAATCATCGCAGGCAGCCGGGCCCTCGCTGTCCCCTTCGAACCGTTTCACCCGGAAGTGATCACCCGGTCTTCGCCTTGACCGCCGGGTCCGGCAGGACCCGCGTCATCCCCGGCAGGAAGTCCGTGAACAGCTCGTGCACCTCCAGCACGAGCGGCCGCAGCACCCGGAACCGCGCGAGGGAGACGCCCCGCGCGGTCAGCCGCGCCCCCCGCTCGGCGAGCCGGTAGCTGCGTTCCCGGCCCTCGGTCCGGTCGAAGATCCAGTACAGCACCAGGCCCATCTGCGAGAGCCACATCAACTCGGGCAGGACGTCCCGGAGTTCGGGTGCGACCTTGGTCTTCGCGCCGGCCAGCACCTCCCGGTGCACGCTGATCGCCTCCGCGCGGGCGTGCTCGCTCTCCGGGGAGAACGGGCTGAGCGGGCTGTCGGGATCGGCGGCGTTCTTGAAGAAGTGGACCGCGAACTCGTGGTACGGCAGGGCGATGTCCAGCCACACCTTCAGGACGCCCGCGAGCCGCGCCTCCAGGTCGGTCTCCCGGTCCAGGACCTCGCGGACCGCCACCCGGTGCTCGGCGGCGAGCTGGTCGTAGAAGCCCTGGATCAGGTGTTCCTTGCCGGCGAAGTAGTAGTACGCGTTGCCTACGGAGACCCCGGCCTCCGTGGCGATGGCCCGCATCGTGGTCTTCTCGTAGCCGCGCTCCCGGAACAGCCGCATCGCCGTCTCCAGGATCAGCGCGCGGGTCTGCTCGGACTTGCTCGGCGTATCGGCCTCGGCAGGACCGTCGTTCTTCGCGGACACGGACAGAGCCTAACGAGTGGCGCAGGTGTCGCCCGCACAGCCCGGAGGGTTGTAGATCCACCCGAGCCCGGGGTCGTACGTCCATCCGTCCTCGCGCCGGTAGACCTTGCCGCCCCACTGGGCGCCCCGCCACCGGGCGGCGGCGAGTACCGCGCCCCGGGCCAGCCGGGCTCCGGCCGGCGTGCTCAGCCTGTGGGCCAGCGGCCGGTGCTCCCGCAGTGCCCACAGGACGACGATCCATGCGGCGGCGGACCGGTAGACCTGCCCGGAGTCGCCGACGACGGTGACCTCGTCGAGGGTGGTGGAGTGGTCGAGTCCGGGGAAGCGGGCGCGGGCCTCCTCCGACGCGGCCGGGACCAGGGTGAGCGGCACCAGCTGCGACTGACGCCCGAGCCAGTCCCGCAGGTGGGTGCAGAGGGTGCACTCGGCGTCGTAGAGAACGGTGAGCCCGCGGACCGGGACGCGCGCGGCGCCCCGGTCCTCGGCGGCCGGCACGGTGCTCACGCCCCGGCCGCCGGCGCGGTCCAGCCCTGCGGCGGGACGGGCGGGAGCTGTTCCTTCTCCATGGCCCCGCGCCGCCGTATCCGGTTGAGGACGTACACGTTGCCGAGGTGCATCACGCCGAGCACCAGCAGGACGACGCCGAGCTTGGCCGACAGCGCCTCGAAGACGCCCCGGGTGTCGTCGATGGTGTCGCTGGTGTGCAGGTACAGCGCGACGAAGCCGAGGTTGACCAGGTAGAAGCCGACCACCAGCAGGTGGTTGACGGCGTCGGCGAGCTGGTCGTTGCCGCTCAGCACGTCAGAGAGGAAGATCCGTCCGTTGCGGCTGAGCGTGCGGGCCACCCAGACCGTCAGACCGATGCTGACCAGCAGGTAGATGACGTAGGCGATGACCGTGCGGTCCATGCCCCACCCCTTCTTGAACGCGTTCAAAACGCTGACAGGGATGACTGTAGACCCAGTTTTGAACGTGTTCAACTCGGTTGCGGGGTGACCCCGTTCACGCCCGCCGGGCCAACTCCGGCCGCTTGCTGTAGTCGGTGAACCCGAGGACGTTCCCCCAGGGGTCGGCGATCTCGACGGTCCAGCCGGTGGCGACGGAGAACGGGGCGTCGAGCACGGTGATCCCGGCCTCGGCCAGCCGCCGCGCGGCCGCCCGGGCGTCCGGCACCTCCAGCCACAGCCGCGGCGCGGCCCACACCGGCGTCCGCTGCCCCAGCCCCGCCTCGGCCCGCAGCAGGATCCCGGGCGTCTCGCCCCCGACCTTCAGCAGGGCGATCCCGCCCTCGTCGAACCGGAACCCGATCGTGAACCCGGCCCGTTCGTAGAAGCCGACGGCATCCGCGAGATCCCCGACGGGGAGCAGGACGTTGTCGAACCCGAGCAGTTCGTACGACTCGTCATCTGACATGCGATCAGATTAGGTGCGCGGATGTCACTTGCTGAGCGGGCTGACCGCGGGGTCACTCAATGGGCTCAGGCAGCGCCCGCCGTCTCGCTACGCTGGGCGGCCGTCGGCGCGACGGCTGCTCGAGGGGGCGGACATGACTCCGGGGACCGAGACCTTCTACGGCGAGGTGCGGAACGCCTTCGCCGGTGCCGCGCAGCGGCTGGGACTGGACGGGCCGGGCGCGGGTGAGCCGGACCGGCACCTCGCGGTGGCCAGCTACACCGGCTCCGGAGTGACCTACACGGTGGTGCTCGGCCTGTGGCAGGGCGACATCGAGATCCACGCCTGCCGGGAGACCGCGTCGACCGTGTGCAAGGTCGGCATCGCGGGACTGGCCCGCGCGGCGGGCGTCGCGGACGGCCGGAGCGGCGTCTGCTTCGGCGCCCGTAGCCTGAGGCAGTTGCGCAGATCGCTCACCGGCCAGATCCACTACGTCGAACTCGTCCACCCGCTGGTCTCCGGGGCGCCGGATGAGGCCCTGGCCCTGATGCGCGCCGCCGGTGCCAGGGAGTGGCACAGGCCCGCCTGAACACCGCAGGGCCCCGCTCCCCGGGAAGGGGAGACAGGGCCCTGGGACGGCGTCGTGAAGGTCAGAAGCGGCGCGTGATCAGCGCTCGCTTCACCTCCTGGATCGCCTTGGTGACCTCGATGCCGCGCGGGCAGGCGTCCGTGCAGTTGAAGGTCGTGCGGCAGCGCCACACGCCGTCGCGGTCGTTCAGGATCTCCAGGCGCTGCTCGCCCGCCTCGTCACGCGAGTCGAAGATGAAGCGGTGCGCGTTGACGATCGCCGCCGGGCCGAAGTACTGGCCGTCGTTCCAGAAGACCGGGCAGGACGACGTGCACGCGGCGCACAGGATGCACTTCGTGGTGTCGTCGAAGCGCTCGCGGTCCTCGGCGGACTGCAGACGCTCGCGCGTCGGCTCGTTGGTGTCGTTGGTGACGAGGAACGGCATCACGTCCCGGTACGCCTGGAAGAACGGCTCCATGTCGACGACCAGGTCCTTCAGGACCGTCAGGCCCTTGATGGGCTCGACCGTGATCGGCTTGTCGGGGTTGATGTCCTTGATCAGCGTCTTGCAGGCGAGGCGGTTCTTGCCGTTGATCCGCATCGCGTCCGAGCCGCAGATGCCGTGCGCGCAGGAGCGGCGGAAGGTCAGCGTGCCGTCGACGTCCCACTTGATCTTGTGGAGGCCGTCGAGGACGCGCTCCTTCGGGTCGATCTCCAGCTGGAAGTCCTCCCAGACGGCGTCCGCGGAGACCTCGGGGTTGAAGCGGCGGATCCGGAAGGTGACCGTGATGTACGGGGAGTCGGCGAAGCCGGGCTCGGGCTGGCCGGCCGCGTCCGCCTTCTCCAGGGTCGGGGTTGCCATCAGTACTTACGCTCCATCGGCTGGTAGCGGGTCTGGACGACCGGCTTGTAATCGAGACGGATGGACTCGGCTCCGTCGTCGCCCACCTCGCGGTACGCCATGGTGTGGCGCATGAAGTTGACGTCGTCGCGGTTCGGGTAGTCCTCGCGGTAGTGACCGCCGCGCGACTCCTTGCGGGCCAGGGCGGAGACCGCCATGACCTCGGCCAGGTCCAGCAGGTTGCCGAGCTCGATGGCCTCCAGCAGGTCGGTGTTGAACCGCTTGCCCTTGTCCTGGATCGAGACGTTCCGGTAGCGCTCGCGCAGCTCCGCGATCTTCTCCACGGCCGTCTTGATCGTCTGCTCGGTGCGGAACACCATGACGTTGGCGTCCATCGTGTCCTGCAGCTCCCGGCGGAGCGTGGCGACCCGCTCGTTCCCCGTCGAGGTGCGCAACTGCTCGATCTGCGAGACGACGAACCCGGCCGGGTTCTCCGGGACGTCGACGAAGTCCACGGTGTGCGCGTACTCGGCGGCCGCGATGCCCGCCCGGCGGCCGAACACGTTGATGTCCAGCAGGGAGTTCGTGCCCAGCCGGTTGGCACCGTGCACCGACACGCAGGCGACCTCGCCGGCCGCGTACAGGCCCGGGACGACCGTCGTGTTGTCGCTGAGGACCTCGCCCTGGACGTTCGTCGGGATGCCGCCCATCGCGTAGTGCGCGGTGGGCTGGATCGGGATCGGGTCCGTGTACGGCTCGATACCGAGGTAGGTGCGCGCGAACTCGGTGATGTCCGGCAGCTTGGCGTCCAGCTGCTCCGGCGGGAGGTGGGTGAGGTCGAGGTAGACGTGGTCGCCCTCGGGACCGCAGCCGCGGCCCTCCCGGATCTCCGTGTAGATGGACCGGGAGACGACGTCACGGGAGGCCAGGTCCTTCATGACCGGCGCGTACTTCTCCATGAAGCGCTCGCCGTCCTTGTTGCGGAGGATGCCGCCCTCACCACGGGCGCCCTCCGTCAGCAGGATGCCCATGCGCCAGATGCCGGTCGGGTGGAACTGGAAGAACTCCATGTCCTCCAGCGGCAGGCCGCGGCGGTAGACGGCCGCCTGGCCGTCACCGGTGAGCGTGTGCGCGTTGGAGGTGACCCGGAAGAACTTGCCGGTGCCGCCGGACGCGTAGATGACGGCCTTCGCCTGGAAGACGTGGATCTCGCCGGTCGCCAGCTCGTAGGCGACGACACCGGCCGACTTCTTGACCCCGTCGACCTCGGTGATCAGCTGGTCCAGGACGTAGAACTCGTTGAAGAACTCCACGCCCTCCTTGACGCAGTTCTGGTACAGCGTCTGGAGGATCATGTGGCCGGTGCGGTCGGCCGCGTAGCAGGACCGGCGGACCGGCGCCTCGCCGTGGTTGCGGGAGTGCCCGCCGAACCGGCGCTGGTCGATCGTCCCGTTGGGCGTCCGGTTGAACGGCAGGCCCATCTTCTCCAGGTCGAGGACGGCGTCGATGGCCTCCTTCGCCAGGATCTCGGCGGCGTCCTGGTCGACCAGGTAGTCACCGCCCTTGATCGTGTCGAAGGTGTGCCACTCCCAGTTGTCCTCCTCCACGTTGGCCAGCGCCGCGGCCATGCCGCCCTGCGCGGCGCCCGTGTGGGAGCGGGTGGGGTAGAGCTTGGTCAGGACCGCGGTGCGGCTGCGCTTCGTCGACTCGATGGCCGCGCGCATGCCCGCGCCACCGGCGCCGACGATGACGGTGTCGTACTTGTGGATCTTCATGATTCTCGCAGCCCCGTGCCTAGCGGATGTTCGGGTCGAAGGTGAAGATCACCAGCGTGCCCAGCAGGATGGTGAACACCGTGGCGGTGTAGAGCAGGCCCTTCAGCCACAGCCGGGTGTTCGCGCGCTCCGCGTAGTCGTTGATGACCGTACGCAGGCCGTTGGCGCCGTGCAGCATCGCGAGCCACAGCATCAGCAGGTCCCAGACCTGCCAGAAGGGGCTCGCCCAGCGGCCGGCCACGAACGCGAAGCCGATCTTCGACACGCCGCCGTCGAGCACGAGCTGGATCAGCAGGTGGCCGAGGACCAGGACGACCAGCACGACGCCGGACAGCCGCATGAACAGCCAGGCGGCCATCTCGAAGTTGCCGCGGGTGGAGCGCGGGGTCTTCTTGGTGCGCAGGCGCGGGGCCTCGATGAGGGGAGCCGGGTTGTCGACGTTGAAGAGGGGGGCGCCCTCGACGGGGCCGACGCCGGCTGCGGTGGATTCAGTGGTCGACATCTGCGTCAGCTCCCGAACAGGACACGAGCGGCGTGGCCGAGAACGGGGTAAACGGCCCCGGCCATCAGGACGACCCAGACACCGACGACCGTCCAGAGCATCTGCTTCTGGTAGCGCGGGCCCTTCGACCAGAAGTCGACGGCGATGACGCGCAGGCCGTTGAGCGCGTGGAAGAGGATGGCGGCCACGAGGCCGTACTCCAGCAGCGCGACGATCGGCGTCTTGTACGTGGCTACGACCTTGTCGTAGTCCTCGGGGGAGACACGGACGAGAGCGGTGTCCAGCACGTGAACGAACAGGAAGAAGAAGATGAGGACGCCGGTGACTCGGTGAGCCACCCAGGACCACATTCCTTCCCGGCCGCGGTACAGCGTTCCAGCCGGCACGGAAGTCCCTCCGGGAGCGGGGATTGGGGCCGCGCCGGCTTGGTGTCGGTCGGGCCCGGCCGGGTACGGTCCACCGGCCCCCAGCATCGTAGCGATGCGCTGCCGCCGGGCTTACGCCGGGCCTACCGGTGTGATCAAAGTGGCACGCGTATGGGTTAGCCGGGCGGCGTTCGGGGCGGGGGCGCGGTCATCTGCCGGGTGCGGCGCCGTGGGGGTTGTTCGTGCCTCGTGGCGGAGCCGCCGACGGGCACGGCCCCGGGCCCCTGAGCAGGTCCCTCAGACGCCCGTGCGCAAGGCGCCGCAGTTGCTCCGCGGACATCACCCGCTCGTCCTCCGGATCGTTCTTCAAACGTGAGTAGATGCCTTCGAGTACGCGGTCCAGGCGCTCCTCGGGCGGGGTGCCGTCCAAGTGGATCACGAACACATGTCCGAACTTGGCCTCGTAGGCCGCGTGGGCCGCGGTCAGGGCCGTATGCGCCGCTGAGTAGGTGTCCTCGGGCAGCTCGGGGAGCGACTCGCCCGCCAGGGCCTCGGTGAGGTCCGCCCGGCCCAGGTCGTAGGCCGCCTCGTCCGCCGCCGCCAGCAGGGACGCGACGTCCGGGTAGGGGCGGTGGTCGGCGAGTCGCCGGGACCAGCGCGGGCTGCACAGGCAGTGCAGTAGCAGGGCGCCGACCTCTTCGTCCGGGGCGGCGTTGAAGGCGTCCAGCGGAGTGGGGAGGTGGGGCAGGCGGTGGGCGGGCAGCGTGGGTCCTCGTGTCACGTGAGGTGTGGCAGGGGATGCTGGGAAGGATGTGTCGTAGACGTTATCGAGGACGTTCACGGTGTGTCGGTTGGTTGCCTCAGTTTCACCCGAAGGGGAGAGTTTCAGAGCGGTTGGATGACGCCTGAGCGGTGGACGCGTCGTAGGTTGGACCGGTGAGCCAGCACAAGCGCAGGCCCTCGGCACGCCAGGTGTCGCGGAGACGGGCGGTGATCGCCGCGGCCTTCGTGGCGACCGTCGCGCTCGGCACCGGCATCGGCGTGTGGGCCGCCACCTCGGGCGACGGCGGGACCCCGGCCGGATCGGCCGCCCGGCAGCCGTCCGGGACGGCCGGCTCGTCCGCCGGCCGGGCCGGCACCCCCACTCCCACGCCGACCCGCAGCTACCCCCTGTCCCAGGCCCCGCGCACCATTCCCGCCGTGCGCTCCCACACCGCCGCCCGCGGACCCGGCTGGCGTCCCCGCAAGGGCGAGCGGGTCGTGGTGAGCGACGCGGCGCTGGCCGACGAGGGGCGCCTGACGGCGAGTGAGCTGGGACTCTCGTACGCCGGGAAGAAGGCGGCGGACGAGGACGTCAGGCCGGGTGATCTGCGGCTCGACCTCGGCGGGACGGGCGACCCGGAGTCGTACACGATGACCGTGCGCGGCGGGTCGGTGCGGATCAGCGGGCCCGGTGACGCGGGGGTCTTCTACGGCACCCGGACGCTCAAGCAGGAGGTGCGGGGCGGCGGCGCCGCACCCGAGGGGGTCGTCAGGGACCAGCCGGCCAAGCCGCAGCGCGGGTTCATGCTGGACATCGCGCGCAAGCCGTTCACGGCGGACTGGATCGAGAGCCGGATAAAGGAACTGGGCGACCTGAAGTTCAACCAGTTCGGACTGCACTTCTCCGACGACCAGGGGTTCCGGATCGAGTCCGACACCCACCCCGAGATCGTCTCCCGGGACCATCTGACCAAGGCACAGGTCAGGGAGATCGTCGCCCTCGCCGCCGGCCGGCACATCCAGGTGGTCCCCGAGATCGACTCGCCCGGACACCTCGGCGCCGTCCTCGCCGCCCACCCGGATCTGCAGCTGCGCAACGCGCAGGGCGTCGCCACCAGGGGCGCCGTCGACATCGCCCAGGACGACTCCGCGAAGATCGTCGACGACCTGCTCGACGAGTACGCCGACCTGTTCCCCGGCTCCTACTGGAACCTCGGCGGCGACGAGTACCAGGCGCTCACCGTCGCCGATCCGCAGGCCTCCTACCCGCAGCTGGCGGACGCCGCCCAGCAGGCGTACGGCGACTCGGGCACCGTCGCCGACCTCACCACCGGCTGGCTCAACGACCGCGCCGACACCGTCCGCGCCCACGACCGCACCCTGCGGGTCTGGAACGACGGCTTCTTCCGGGGGACCTCCGTGCAGCCCGCCGGGGATCTCCAGGTCGCCTACTGGACCGGCAAGGAGATCGGCGCCCGGCAGCCGGTGGAGTACCTGAGGGCGGGCCGGCAGGTCCTCAACTACAACGACGAGTTCCTCTACTACGTCCTCGGGGAGCCCAACACCTTCGTCTATCCGACCGGGCAGCGGATCTACCAGCAGTGGACCCCGCGCGTGCTGCGCGGCACCTCCGCCGTGGCCACGCGGTACGACCCCCAGATCCTCGGCGGGTCCTTCGCGGTCTGGTGCGACCTCGCCGACTCGCAGACGCAGGACCAGGTGGCCGCCGGCATCCGGATGCCGCTGCGGGCCACGATCCAGAAGCTCTGGGACCCGGGCACCCCCGCGCTGTCCTGGACGGACTTCAAGGCGCTGGCCGCCAACCTGGGCTGATACGCGACCAGAGGTGGACGTACGGCGGTGACGGGCCGTATGTTCCGCTTCCGCGCGCGGACCAGGGGAGGGCCGCGTGCCCTACCCCGGGGGACCCGTCTTGATCTGCGCCCGCTGCCACCACTTCGCCGCCGCGCCCGGAGCCACCCTGTGCGACCGGTGCCTGGGTGCCCCGCCCGAGCCCGTCCCCCCGGTCGTCGGCGCGCCGGGGCCGTGGCTGCGCTCGCCCGTCGGCCTCGGCTGGGCCGCCGCCGTGCTGCTCGGCGCGGTCGTCGCCGCCGACCTGTTCGCCGTCTGGGCGGACCTGCTGCAGTACGACGCCACGGGCGCCCTGGCCGACGGGGAGACCGGCGCCGCCGCGTTCCGCCGGGCCGACCGTGCCGACGCGCTCTCCGGGCTCGCCGCCGGCGCCCAGGCCGTGTCGCTGGTCAGCTGTGCGGTGGTGTACCTGTGCTGGTTCCAGCGGGTGCGGGCCAACGCCCAGGTCTTCAGCCCGGCCGGGCACCGCAAGTCGCCGGGCTGGGCGATCGGCGGGTGGTTCGTGCCGGTCGTGAACCTGTGGTTCCCGCGCCGGATCACCCTCGACATCTGGGACGCCAGCAGCCCGTGGGGGACCAACCGTTCGCATGCGCTGGTCAACGCCTGGTGGACGCTCTGGCTGGCCTCGCTGTTCGCGGGCCGTGCCGTGACCACCGGCGACACCGGGGGCGCGGCCCAGGCCCGTGACGACGCGCTGGCGGCGCTGGTCTCGGACGCCCTCGACATCGCCGCGGCCGTCCTCGCGGTCCTCGTCGTGGTGCGGCTGACCCGGATGCAGCACGAGAAGGCGCTGGCGGGCGCCGTCCCGCCCGCGCTCTGACCGCCGCGGGTCACCGCAGTTGGCCGAAAACCCTTTCCTCCGCCCGCTCGATCTGCTGGGCTCCGTACCGCTGTGACACTCCTGGGTCCTTGCACGCAGTAAGGGGGAGTGCGGGCTCCGTACAGGTCGGCGCCTTGGTACATACCGTTGTGGGAGGCGTGGGATGAGCCTGGTGGAGCTGATCGCTCAGGCTGACGAGCGCGGACTGGCCGCCAGCGGACTGGCTTGTTTGGATCGGTGCGTGCCGCTGCTCGGCGGTGACGACCTGGTGCTGCGGCCGCTGTGGACGAGCCTCGCCGACGGCTCGGGATGGAGTGCCGGCCTGGAGCAGGCCCGAAACGCGCTCGACACCGGCGAGGCCGAGGCCGAACTCCTCGCCCGTCGCATGCTCGACGCCGCGCCCGCGGACCACGCCTGTGACGAGGTGCGGCGGTGGGCGGACGCCTGTTCCGTCGCCTCGTTGCGCATCCACCGGCTCCTCGACCCCGCCGAGGACCCGGCGCCCTCCGTCGACACCCGCCGCGAGGGCGGCACCGAGGACATGTCCCCGTTGGTGGCCGCCGAACTGCGCCGCCAGGTCACCGTCCTCGAACTGCTCGCCGGGCACGGCACGGCCGGGCTGCGCCGTGCGCTGGACGTCTCCACCGAGGGCCGCCGGGTGCTGCGCGCGGTGGTGTCGCGAAGGGCCCGCGGGCGCGGCTGAACCGGGCGGGCCGGTCCGGGCCGGGTCCGTCCGCGCGGGTCCGTGCCGGTCCCGGTCCGGGAGGCTTCCTGTGAGCGCCGTGCGGCGGAGCTGCGGCGGACTTGCGGGGGTCCTGCGCCGGTTGCCGGAACACCCCGGAACAGAGTGACGAAACCCTTGCTGACCTCGCTTTTCCCTATGTGACAGTTCACTACGTGACAGCACAGCAGCAGACCAGGCCGCACGCCGCCACCAAACCGGCCCGCTGGGCCGCGGACGCGGTGGCCATGATGCGCGAGGGCGCGCGGGTCCGGCTCGACTACTCCGCACAGAGCCTGTGGCGGGTCGACCGGATGATCGAGGAGATACGCCGGGAGGGCGCGCCGTACGACGCGGTACGGGAGATGCTGCGCGGCCTCGGGTGCTACGCCGGTGAGGTGATCGTCCGTCACACCGGCGCCGAGTGGTGGGCGTCCGGCGGCGACCACTGGATCCGCACCCCCGACGGGCGGCTCTGGGACCCCGTCGAGGAGGCCCGGCGGTGCTACGGCGGCCACGGCTCGCTGCGGCTGCTGTGCCGGGACGCCATGGGGTAGGCGAGAAAGCCCCGAAAACGGCGGGGAACGGCGGCTGACGGCGGGGGACTTGGCAAAAACCCCGCAATAAGAGACGCGGGCGTTCCCAAGTGGCGTGGCCGGGAGCACGATTGGCCCATGGCCGACAACCGACGCTGGTGGGCCCTGGTCGTCATCGCGCTCGCCCAGCTGATGGTCGTACTCGACATGACCATCGTCAACATCGCGCTTCCCTCCGCCCAAGCCGCGCTGCACATGTCCGACGGCAACCGGCAGTGGGTCATCACCGCCTACACCCTCGCCTTCGGCGGGCTGCTGCTGCTCGGCGGCCGGATCGGCGACCTGGCCGGGCGCAAGCCGGCGTTCATGACCGGGCTCGTCGGCTTCGCGGCCGCCTCCGCGCTCGGCGGCGCCGCGGTCGACGAGGGGATGCTGTTCGGCGCGCGGGCGCTGCAGGGCGTGTTCGCCGCGCTGCTCGCCCCGGCCGCGCTGTCGCTGATCGCGACGACGTTCACCGACCCGAAGGACCGCGGCAAGGCCTTCGGCATCTTCGGCGCGATCATCGGCGCCGGTGCCGCGGTCGGACTGCTCGCGGGCGGCTTCCTCACCCAGTACCTGGACTGGCGCTGGTGCCTGTACGTCAACGTGCCGATCGCGCTGGTCGCCTTCGCCGGAGCCTGGACACTGCTGCCCGGCGGCGGCCGCCACCCCGACGCCCGCCTCGACGTGCCCGGCGCGCTGCTCGGCTCGGGCGGGATGCTCGCCCTGGTCTACGGCTTCTCCGAGGCGGAGTCCCGCGGCTGGCACGACTCCCTGGTCCTGACGCTGCTCCTCGGCGGGGTCGCCCTGCTCGGCGTCTTCGGGTTCTGGCAGACCAGGGCCCCGGTCCCACTGCTCCCGATGACCGTCGTGCGCGACCGGCAGCGCCTCGGCGCCTGTGTCACCGTGCTGCTGGTGACCATCGGCATGTTCGGCGTCTTCCTCTTCCTGACCTACTACATGCAGCGCGTCCTCGGCTACTCGCCCGTGAAGACCGGCGTCGCCTACCTCCCCATCACCGTCGGCATGGTCACCGGCTCCACGCAGATCGCCGCCCGGCTGCTGCACCGGGTGCCGCCCCGCCTGCTCCTGGTGCCCGGGCTGCTGGTCGCGGCCGGGGCGCTGGCGCTGATAGCCCAGGTCGGAATCGAACCGGCGTACGCCTCGCACATCCTGCCCGGCATGCTGATGCTCGGCCTCGGCATGGGTACGGCCATGATGACCTGTGTCTCCCTGGCCACCGGCGGGGTCGCCGCGCGCGACTCGGGGGCGGCCTCGGCCACCTTCAACACCGCCCAGCAGGTCGGCGGTTCGATCGGCACGGCACTGCTCAACACCATCGCCGCGAGCGTCACCACCCGGTACGCCACCGCCCACGCGGCCACGATTCCCGACCGGGGGCTGCTGGCGGCGAAGGCCGCGGTGCACGGCTTCAACGTGGCCACCTGGTGGGCGATGGCCGTGCTGCTGCTGGGCGCGCTCGTCGCCGGGGTGGTCGTGAACGCGGACCGCGCGCCCACCGCCCCGGAGACCGGGGAAAGAACCCCGCAACCGGCCGGGTCCGTGACCTGAGCAGAGCGCCTCTGACCCCCCTGACCAGCAATTCAGCCGCCTGTGCGCGGTGCGGCGGGACCTGAGCGCCGCAGTCGCCGGCGGGTGCCGGGCCGGCCGCCCGCAACTGCGGCCAATCCATCCTCCGAGCTGCTCCGGATTACGCGTGGAAGCCTGATCGGCAAGCGCGGGAGACAACGATGGAGCGGGCGCCCCGGCACGGCCCGGACACCTCGGAACACACGACTGGGCACGCACGGCGGACCGCCGTGGTGGGATCCGGGGTGGCGGGGCTGACCGCCGCGTACATCCTCGGCCGTACCCGCCACGTCACGCTGTACGAGGCCGACGACCGGCTGGGCGGCCACGCGCACACGCACGAGCTGACCTCGCCGTACGACGGGCGGGTGCACCGGGTCGACTCCGGGTTCATCGTGCACAACCGGCGTACCTATCCGCATCTGCTGCGCCTCTTCGACGAACTCGGCGTCGGCACGCAGGAGTCGGAGATGAGCATGTCGGTCCGGTGCGAGGGCTGCGGGCTCGAGTACGCGGGCGCCCGCGGCCCCGCCGGACTGTTCGCCCAGCCCCGCAACCTGCTGCGCGGCCGGTACCTGCGGCTGCTGGCCGAGGTGCCCGCGTTCCACCGCGCGGCCCGGCGGCTGCTCGCGGAGGGCGACGGGGACGCCCTCACGCTCGGCGCGTTCCTGGATGGCGAGGGTTTCTCCGGCTACTTCCGTGCCCACTTCGTGACCCCGGTGGTGTCGGCCGTGTGGTCCTGCGACGCCGCGACCGCCCAGCGCTACCCGGCCGCCTGTCTGTTCAGGTTCCTGGAACACCACGGGATGCTCTCGGTGAGCGGTTCACCGGTGTGGCGCACGGTGCGCGGCGGCTCCCGCGAGTACGTCGAACGGATCGGGAAACAGCTCCCCGAGGTCCGCACCGGCACCCCCGTACGGGCCGTGCGGCGCCACGCCGACGGCGCCGAGGTCACGGCCGCGGACGGGACGAGCCGGTCGTACGACGCGGTGGTGATCGCGGTCCACCCGGACCAGGCCCTGCGGCTGCTGGCCGACCCCACCGCACGGGAGCGCGAGGTGCTGGGCGCGTTCCGCTACTCGCGCAACGCCACGCTCCTGCACACCGACACGCGTCTGCTGCCGCGTGCCGCGGGCGCCCGCGCCTCCTGGAACTACCTGATGCCGTCGTGCGCGGCCGGCGCCGACCGGGTCCGGGTCAGCTACGACATGAACCGGCTGCAACGCCTGGACGCCGCCGAGACGTTCGTGGTCACCCTGGGCGGCGAGGACCGGGTCGCCCCCGACCGGGTGCTGGCCAGCATGGTCTACGAACACCCCGTCTACACGCCCGAGTCGGTGGCCGCACAGCGCCGTCTGCCCGAACTGACCAGCCCGGTCTGCGCGTTCGCGGGCGCCTACCACGGCTGGGGGTTCCACGAGGACGGCTGCCGTTCCGGTGCCGAGGCCGCCGCGGCCCTGGGAGCGCGCTGGTGACCGCCGTACCCGCCCTCTACCCGTGCACCGTCGCCCACGTGCGCACCTCACCCCGGCGGTACGTGCTGCGGCACCGCAGCTACCTGTGGCTGGTCGACCCGGACGAGCCGCCCCGGCTCCCGCGCCCGCTGCGGCCGCTCGCCCGGTTCGACCCCCGCGACCACTTCACCGGCGACCGGCCGACCATCCGGGCCGGCCTGGAGGACTTCCTCGCCGCGCACGGGGTGTCGCTGGACGGCGGACGCGTACTGATGCTCGGCCACGCCCGGGTTTTCGGGTACGTCTTCAACCCCCTCACCGTGTACTGGTGCCACGGCCCCGGCGGCGAGCTGCGCTGTGTCGTCGCGGAGGTGCACAACACGTACGGCGGGCGGCACTGCTACCTGCTGCGCCCGGACGCGGCCGGCACCGCCCGAGCCGACAAGCGGTTCTACGTCTCGCCGTTCTTCCCCGTCGACGGCGGCTACCGGATGCGGCTGCCGGCACCGGGGCAGCGGCTCGACCTGACCGTGCACCTGGACCGTGCGGGCGGCCGGGCTTTCACCGCGACGGTACGGGGCGTCCGGCGCCCGGCGACCGGGGCGGCCCTGCTGCGGCTGGCGCTGCGCCGGCCCTGGTCCACCCTCGCCGTCTCGACCGCCATCAGGTTCCACGGCATCCGCCTTTATCTGCGGGGACTGCCCGTCCAGCCCCGGCCCGACGACCACCGCACCCCGGAGAAGACCACATGAGGGCAGCAGACCCCGCCACCCCCGCCGCCGGCCGGACCGCGCCGTCCGGCCCCGCCACCGGTGTACCCCCGGCCCGGCCGGCCCACGGCGATCCCGCTCCGGGCAGTTGCGGCGGGCGCCCCGTCCGCGTCGACGCCGCCGGCTGGCCCGACGTCGCCCAGGTGCCGCCGGCCTCGCGGGCACGCACCGCCGTGGCCCGGATCCTGGTCCGCCGGGCCCTGCGCGGACTGCCGCTGCGGGCACGGTTCGACGGGGCGGACCCCGTCGGGCTCGGCGGGCCGCTGCTGGAGGTGCGCGACCCGGCCGCCTTCCACGCCCGCGTCGGCACCGGTGGCCTGGTCGGGTTCGGCGAGTCGTACATGGCCGGCGAGTGGGACGCGCCCGACCCGGTCGCGGTCCTCACGGTGCTCGCCGCGCACGCCGCCGGCCTTGTCCCGGCCCCGCTGCAACGGCTGCGCCGCTGGTGGGCGCCGCGGCACCCGCACGACGAGCGCAACACCCCCGACGGCTCCCGTGCCAACATCAGCCGTCACTACGACCTCTCCAACGACCTGTTCGCCCTCTTCCTCGACGACACGCTGACCTACTCCTCGGCCGTCTTCCGGGGCTTCCCGGCGAGCTGGGACCGGCTGGCCGCGGCCCAGCACCGCAAGATCGACCGGCTGCTCGACCTGGCCGGCGTGGGTGCGGGCACCCGGCTCCTGGAGATCGGCACCGGCTGGGGCGAACTGGCCCTGCGAGCCGCGGCCCGCGGTTCCCGGGTCACCTCGCTCACCCTCTCCCGCGAGCAGCGTGCGCTGGCCCTGGAGCGGGTCCGCGCGGCGGGCCTCGGCGACCGGGTCCGCGTCGAGCTGTGCGACTACCGCGAGGCGCGCGGGACCTACGACGCCGTGGTCAGCGTGGAGATGATCGAGGCGGTCGGCGCCGAGTTCTGGCCGGTGTACTTCCGCACCCTTGACCAGCGGCTGGCCCCCGGTGGCCGGGCGGCGCTCCAGGCCATCACCATGCCGCACGAGCGGATGCTCGCCACCCGTGACACCTTCACCTGGATCCACAAGTACGTCTTCCCCGGCGGTCTCATCCCCTCCACGCGGGCGATCGAGGAGACCGTCCGCGACCACACCCGGCTGCGCATCACCCGCCGTGACGCCTTCGGTGCGCACTACGCCGAGACCCTGCGCCTGTGGCGGGAACGCTTCACCGAACGCGCCCACGACGTCGGGGCACTCGGCTTCGACGAGACCTTCCGCCGCCTGTGGACCTTCTACCTCGCCTACTCCGAGGCCGGGTTCCGCGCCGGCTACCTCGACGTGCAGCAGTACCTCTTCACCAAGGAGAACCCCGCCCCATGACCAGCACCGCACCCGCCAGGGCCGCCGGCGCCGCCCACCCGTCCGGGGTGCGGGGGCGTCCTTGGCGGTGGTCACGGTCTGCGTGGCCATGGCGCCGTCCTTCCTGCTCGGCTGTTTCCCGATGAGCCTGTGTACCTTCAGACCCGCCCGGCCCCCCTCGCTGTGACGCGGCTGCCGGGAAGTCGTCCCCGGGAACGCCGACGGGGGGCCGGCACCGGTCCCGGCCCCCCGTACGGAGCGCCGTCAGGAGGTCGGCATCAGGACCGAGTCGATGATGTGGACGTCGGCGTTGGCGGTCCTCACGTTGCCGCAGACGACCTTGGCGCTGTCGTTGACGGTGTACGACTCGCCGGAGCCGGAGGTGGTGAGCTTCGACGTCTCCAGGGTGTCGAAGGAGCCGTTCTCCAGATCCTTCGGCGTGAGCCTCTTGCCGACCACGTGGTAGGTGAGGATCTTCGTCAGCTCGGCCTTGTCGTTGAGGACCTTGTCCAGGGTGGCCTTCGGGATCTTGGCGAAGGCGTCGTTGGTGGGCGCGAACACGGTGATGTTCTGGGCGCTGTTGAGGGTGTCGACCAGACCCGCCTTCTTCACGGCGGTCACCAGGGTGGACAGCGCCGGGTTGTGGGAGGCGGCCGTCGCGACCGGGTCCTGGGCCATGCCGTCGAAGGAGCCCGCGCCGTTCTTCGGCACGGCCGAACAGGCGGAGCCGAAGGGCTCGTCGGCGGTGGCGGCGCTGTCGCCGGAGCCGCTCATCCCGTCGTCCGACGCGGTGGCCGGGGCCTTCGAGGAGGAGTCGGACGTGGCGGAGTCGCTGTCGCCGCCGGAACAGGCGCTCAGCGCGAGGGGCAGGACGGCCGCGGCGGCCAGGGTGACGGCGGTACGGCGGATACGGGTGTTCATGGTGTTTCTCCTGTGCGTAGGGAAAGGGGGCGTGCAATGAAGGGGACAGGTGGCAGGGGGGTCACTCGACGGTGACGACGACGGAGTGCCGGCCGCTGGCGCCGTCGGGGATGGTCCTGGCGCGTATGGCGGTCTGCACCTGGCCGGTGCGGTCGGTGGCGCGCACGGTGAGGGTGTGGCCGCCCCTGCCGGCCTGCCAGGGGAAGGACCACTGCCGCCAGGTGTCGCGGCTGTCCTCGGCGGCGAGCCGGGCCTGCTGCCAGGGGCCGTCGTCGACCCGGACCTCGACCCTGTCGATGCCGCGGTGCTGGGCCCAGGCGACCCCGGCGACCATGACGGTGCCGGACCTGGGCCGCGCGAACGGCTTGGGGGTGTCGATCCGGGACTCGGTCTTGATCGGCGCCGTCCTGGACCAGCCGCGCTTGACCCAGTAGGGGTCGTAGGCGTCGAAGGTGGTGAGTTCGATGTCCTGGATCCATTTGCAGGCGGAGACGAACCCGTAGAGGCCGGGCACCACCATGCGGACGGGGAAGCCGTGGTCGAAGGGGAGCGGTTCGCCGTTCATGCCGAGGGCGAGCAGGGCGTCGCGGCCGTCCATGACGTCCTCGACCGGGCTGCCGATGGTCATGCCGTCC
Source organism: Streptomyces sp. NPDC026515 (assembly GCF_055567595.1). Lineage (NCBI taxonomy): Bacteria > Bacillati > Actinomycetota > Actinomycetes > Kitasatosporales > Streptomycetaceae > Streptomyces > Streptomyces sp. NPDC026515. The sequence goes on along the minus strand of NZ_JBVHQD010000016.1, from coordinate 66,281 downwards.
ACCGAGCGGGACACCAGCTGATCGGCCGCACCGCCCCGCGAGGGCGGCTTCACCCCGCACTCGGCCAGCAGCTCGGCCAGGGGTACCCCGATCCAGCGGGCGTTTCCCGCACAGGGCCCGCCGACCTCGTTGGAGACGCAGGTGAGGGTGATGTCGCGCTCGACCAGCTCACGCCTCAGCAGGTCGTCGAAGGAGAGCGTGACCGGACGGGTGACTCCGGTGCCGTGGATGCGCAGCCGCCAGGCCGTGGCGTCCACCTTCGGCACCACCAGGGCGGTGTCGACGCGGTAGAACGCGCTGTTCGGCGTGATGAACGGGACGGCGCCGGGAATCCGCAGCCCGGCCCCCCGGGGCACGGCAGGAGCGGGTGAGGCGGGGGCCGGCAGCATCACCCGGTCCCGGGAGGCGATCGCGTTCCGGCCGCTCGCACCGTTCAGGGACCGGCCCAGCACCCCGGCCCCCGTGGAGGCCAGGGCGGCGGCGGACGCCATGAGGACGAAACCGCGCCGGTCCCAGTCCCCGGCACCGGAAGGCGCCGGTCCGGCGGCGGGCTCCGGCCGGGCGAGCCGCCCGGCCAGGACGTACAGCAGGACGGCTCCGGCGCCCGCCCCCACCAGGGACGGCACCGCGTCGCCCGGAGCGTGCGAGTCGGGCCGGGTGGCCGCCGCCAGCGCACCGATCACGCCGAACACCGCGACGCCCGCCGCCCCGGCACGCCGGAATCGCAGCGCGAGAATCCCGAGGGCGAGCGCGAAAAGCGCCAGCACGCCCAGAATTCCGAATTCCAGGACCAGTTTGTCGGCGGTGCCGAAATTCCGTACCGCCCAGTCCTTCACGGCGGCCGGGGTGCGGTCGATCGCCGCGCCGCCCACCGCGACCACGGGTCCCGCCTGCGGACGGACGGCGGCCGAGGCCAGCTCGGCCACGGCGAGCGCGGTGAAACCGGCCAGAGCGCCGGCGAGCGCACCGGTCGCGAGGCGGAGCGGGCCGGCCGGCCCGGGCGATTTCCTGTCGTCGTCGGTCACGGGGGGAATCCGGTTCCACGCCGGGTCCGGATTGGTCGTCCCCTCGATCGAGTGAATCTTTTTTCCGTACCAATCCGTGCGCCGCTCCGTTACGGATAAAAAGAAATAACCGTCAAAAAAACAGAATCGCCTCGCGTGCGTCACGGCCACGGCGCGCGGGTGTCCAGCGTGGAGAGACCGGACGAGAGGAGCAGCCCAGTGGCGGGGGCCGGCAGACCGACCGCACCCTCGGACGTTCGGGGCGGCACCGACGACCCGCTGCTCGCGGTCCGGCCGCGTGCTGCGTTCCCGCAGGCCCCTGGCGCCGCTGGAGGCGGCGGGGGCCGTGCACGCGACCTCCCCCGCGCGGATCACCGAGGCCCGCGACGCGGTCCGTGAACTGCGGGAGGCTCTCGACCTGCTCTCCGCCGAACAGCGCGCCTGCTGGGTGCTGCGGGAACTGGACGGCCGGTCCTACGAGTTCATCGCGGAGGCGGTCGGCATCGGCCAGGAGGCCGTCCGTGCCCGGGTCTTTCGCGTACGCCGCTGTCTGACACGAGCGCTGGGAGCCTGGCCGACTGGGAACAGCGGCCGGACGACCCCCACCTGACGGCCTGCCCGCACTGCGGGCAGGCCGTCAGGGGGCTCGGCCGGCTGGCGAGCGCCGTGCGCGGACTGCGCGAGGAGACGCCGGACGACTCGGTGTACGACGCCGAGCCGCTGACCCCGCGGGTCATGGAGACGGTCGCGGCCCGCGCGCTGCGCTCGGCGGCCGAGACGGTCGACGGGGTGCGCGCGGTTCCTGCCGCATCACGGTCGTCGCGGTGAGCCTCGACATCCACGCCCCCGCCGACACCGCTCTGCGGCAGGTCGCGGAGCGGGTGCGGCAGCGGGTGCGGGAGGCCGCCGAACGGCAGCTGGGCATGGGCCCGCGTCCGTGGACATCCGGATCACGGACCTCGTCGACACCCCGGCCGACGGCCGGGAAGGGAGTACCCCATGACCGCGCGCACGGCGCCTGTCGCGCTCGTCGAGGACCTGGCCGGCGTGGCGGAGGACGTGCCGGGCGTCGCCTTCCTCGAACCGGGGCTGGCCGACCGGCTCCGCTCCGCGTGGTCCCGCCCCGGCCCCGGTGCCGACCGGCTGCCCACGGCCGGGGTGCGCGGCTCGCCCGCACCCGACGGCACCGACGCCCGGCAGGTCGACATCCGGGTGGCGGGGGTACGCCGGGTCAGAGCGGCGGACGTGGCCCGGGCCGTCCGCGCCGCCGTGCAGGAGCACCTGGCGGCGCACCTCTCCGGCCGGCCGGCGTCGAGGGTGACGGTGACGATCACGGGTCAGGTCTGACCGGACCCGGGGTACCCCGCGCCGCACCGCCGCTCAGGCGGGGAAGTCCAGCAGGGCGAGCGGTGCGGAGGTCGGTCTGTCCGAGCCGCCCGCCGGTTCCACGGTGACGCCCATGCCGGAGGCTCCGTCCACACCGCCCGCCAGCAGGACGCTCTGGTCGGTGCGGCCGGGATCCATGAGGCCCGCCGACCGCATGGTGCCGGCGTCGTCGAACCACAGCTGGTAGACCTTGCCGGCGGCCGGACGGGCCATCCCGGAGACGACGAACACGGCCTTGTCCCGGCCGCGCGAGACGACGACCGTGCCGGTGGCTCCCTCGCCCAGCGCGGCGGTCCGTGTCCTGGCGTCCGGCGCGGCCAGTACGGCGGCGATCCCGTCCGCCCCCTGCCGGGCCTGACGTGCCTGGTCAAGGGCGTCCTCGGCCCGCTGGTGCTGCCACACCGCCGTACCGCCCAGCGCGGCGGCCGCCGCGACACAGGCGGCCAGCGCCCAACGGGACAGCAGGAGGCGGCCCCGCACCCCGGTGGCCCGGGCGGTGCGGCCCGCCGCGGATCCGCCCGGGGTCTCCTGCCGGACGGACGAGATGCGGTGCAGCACCTGCTCGCGCATGACCGTCGGAGGTGTCACGGCGGCGGCCAGTCCCAGCCGGGCGGCGGTGGCGGACAACTCGGTGGTCTCCTGGGCACACGGTTCGCAGCCCGCCAGATGGCTCTCGAACGCGTGGAGTTCGTCGTCGGACAGGGCGTGCAGGGCGTAGGCGCCCGTCATCCGGTGCAGATCGGCGGTGGCTCTCACGCGGTCACCCCCAGGCAGTCACGCATACGGATGAGCCCGTCCCGCAGCCGGGTCTTGGCCGTGCCGAGCGGCAGCGCGAGCGCCTCCGCCACCTGCCGGCAGGTCAGCCCGCGGTAGTAGGCGAGCGTGACGGCCTGCCGCTGGATCTCGGTCAGCGTGCGCAGGCAGCGCCGCACCTGCTCCCGTTCCAGCCTGGCCTCGACCTGCTCGGTCACCTCGTCGTACTCGGGGGTCCGCTCCAGCAGCGCGGCCTTGTGGTCCCGGGCGGCCGCGGCCTCCACCGAGCGGACCCGGTCGACCGCGCGGCGGTGCGCGAGCGTGAGGATCCAGTTGACGGCCGTGCCACGGTCGGGCCGGTACCGGGGAGCGGTCCGCCACACCTCGACCAGCACCTCCTGCGCCACCTCCTCCGACTGCGCCTGGTCACGGAGAACGGCGCGCACGACGCCCAGAACCGGACCGGCCACGGCGTCATAGACGGAGCCGAACGCGTCCTCGTCACCGAGGGCCACCCGGCCCACCAGCTCCTGCAGATCCGGTTCCGACGATGGATTTCTGCCGATATACACGGCTTCTCGCACAAGGGCCTCCGCGGTTGGGACATCTCCGGACGTAATCCGATCCCCATGGGACGGCGGATTGGTCCGGACACGAAAAACCCCAGGTGCCCGCGGGCGGTGCGGACCAAGCCCGGCAGGGCCTCGCGCTGCGGGGTGCGCGGCAGGCGTCCGGCTCCCGCGACCGAAGGCCAACCGCCTTGACCGGGCGTCGGCACCGAAGCAACGGCCGAGGCCGCCACCCCCCACAGGAGAGGCCCCGGCCGTCGCGCGGCACGGACCGCGCGGCGGTCCGTACTCCGTTCAGCGCCATGAGTGCGTTTTCTGTCACACCCCGGGGCGTCACGAGTTAGTTGCACTTTGTACTGACGTGGACGGCGAGCGGTTTCAGGCCGTAACGTGCCTTTCGCGTCGAGCGCGAGTGCATGATCACTGCAACGATCGGCGGCTGCGTCGTAGCCGCGACCGACCACTTACTGGGGAACGACGGGTGCTGGGGGACGACGCGGAGTTGACCGCCGCGGTACGTGCGGCACAGGGCGGGGACGAAACCGCATTCCGTATCGTCTATCGCGCGGTGCAGCCGCGTCTGCTCGGATACGTCCGCACACTGGTCGGCGATCCGGACGCGGAGGACGTCGCCTCCGAGGCCTGGCTGCAGATAGCTCGCGACCTCGACCGGTTCGAGGGCGACGCGGACCGGTTCCGCGGCTGGGCCGCCCGGATAGCCCGCAACCGCGCCCTGGACCACATACGCATGCGCGGCCGCCGCCCCGCGATCGGCGGCGACGAGACGGAACTGACCGGCCGGGCCGCCGAGTCGGACACCGCCGGCGAGGCCATCGAGGCGCTGACCACCGACTCCACCCTCTCCCTCATCGCCCGGCTGCCCCAGGACCAGGCCGAGGCCGTCGTCCTGAGGGTCGTGATGGGCCTCGACGCCAAGTCGGCCGCCGATACCCTCGGCAAACGCGCGGGCGCCGTCCGTACGGCAGCCCACCGGGGCCTGAAGAAGCTCGCGGAACTGCTGGGCGCCGACCCGGAGCAGGCGGGTGTCGTCCTCGAGGCGCTTCCGCCCCAGAGAGAACCGAAGGATCGTGCGGTGACGTCCGCCACTGTGACGCATACGCGTTCGCGGACGCAGAAGGACATGTGATGGCCGACGAGCAGGACAAGTGGCTGAACCGGGCGACGGCGGAACGTCTGCTGCGCGGTGAGTCACTGGAAGCCGTCGACGACTCCGCCCGTGACCAGGCAGAACGCCTTGCCAGGGCGCTGGACACGCTCTCCGTGCGGACCGTGCCGGCCACCGCCGAACTCCCCGGCGAGGAAGCCGCGCTGGCTGCCTTCCGCAAAGCGCGCGAATCCGCCGGGGACGAGTGGACCTCCGTGGCGCGGCAGCCGGGCAGGTGGGGCCGGGGCTCCGACGCGGGTCTCATCCGTATCGGTGCCGGTCCCCGGCCGTCCCGGGTCCCGGGCTGGGCCCGCCCCGCGCGGTTCGCCCTGGCCGCCGTACTGACCGCCGGCATGCTCGGCGGGGTCGCGGTGGCCGCCGGCACCGGGGTGCTGCCGTCGCCGTTCGACGGTGTCCGTCCCAGGCCGGGAGCCTCCGTGACGGCGGCCGGCACCCCCGTGCACCCGCAGGACTCGCCCTCGACCGAGTCCTTGCTCGGCGGCGAGAGCGGCGCGCCCTCCGCCGACGCCACGCCCCGCGGCCCGGTCCTGCCCTCGCCCGACTCGCCGGGCAGGCCGAAGGACCGGGGCACCGGTTCGTCCGCCACCCCCGGGAACAGGTGGAACCGTGCCCTGAGGTTCTGCCGTGACGTCCAGGACGGCAAGTTCCTGGGCAACGACCGCAGGCGTGCCCTGGAGGGGATGGCGGGCGGCCCCGCACGGGTCGACAGGTTCTGCAAGGTCCTCCTCGGCGTCGGCGCGGCCGGTGAGCGGGGCGTCTCCGACGACGGCAAGGGCGACGGCGGCGGTCAGGAGGGCCAGGGCGGCCACAACCAGGGTTCGGGCGGCGGCAACGGTCAGGGCGGCAACGGTCAGGGCGGTGACGACGAGGGCCGCCCCGGCCGGCACGGCGGTGGCCGGGGCGGCGGCAACCACCATCACCAGGACGGCGCGGCCCCGCCCGCCCCGACGGCCTTCGCACCCCTGCTGCCGAACCCGGCCGCCTCGCCGAGCCCCGCGTACAGCGCGCTTTGACCTTTACGTACCGCTGTGACCTGCACTTCTGAAACCCGCTGAACTTTTTTCCGGCAGGGTGTGACGTTTTCGGCGGAGGCGGCGCAGTACAGAGTGAGCCGACTGGTCATCGGCCGTCGCACAGAGCCGGGGTTCCCCCCGTACCCGTGGCTTGTGCATCGGCGCGGGCGGGACACGTTCCCCCGGTCCCGCCCGCGCCCCAGAAACCTTCCGGCACTCACCAGTAGACGACGACCTTGTCGCCGTTGCGAACCTCGGTGAAGAGCGCCGAGACCGCCGCCTCGTCCCGGACGTTGACGCAGCCGTGCGAGCCGCCCGCGTACCCCCGGGCCGCGAAGTCGTACGAGTAGTGCACCGCCTGGCCGCCGCTGAAGAACATCGCGTACGGCATCGGCGAGTGGTAGAGCGTCGAGACATGGTGGCGTGACTTCCAGTAGACGTGGAACACGCCCTCACGGGTCGGGGTGTACTGGGCCCCGAAGCGCACCGACATCGTCGACACCGTGCGCCCGTCGACCATCCAGCGCAGGGTCCGGCTGGTCTTGCTGATGCACAGCACCCGCCCGGTCAGGCACCGCGGATCGGGCGCGGCGGCCGGCTGACCGCCCATCAGGTACAGCTCCCACTTCCCCGGTGTGTGCGTCATGGCCCGCAGCCGCCGCCAGGTCACCGCGTCGGTCTCGCCCGTCCGGGGCAGCCCGCGCTTGCCCTGGAAGCCCTTGACGGCCTCCGCGGTGAGGTCGTCGTAGGTCCCCGTCGGCCCGTCGGACAGCCAGGCGACCTGGCGCAGCCGGGCCTGCAGTTCGCGCACGCCGGTGCCGGTGTCGCCGCGGGTGTACACGATGTGCGGCGGGACGGTCTCGACGGCGGACGGCGTCGGGGCGGCGGCCGCGCCGGACGTGCGGCCCGATGCCCCGCCGGGCGCCGGGCCCTCCGTACCGCCGGGCGTCCGGCTGTGCGGAAGCTCGATATGGACGGGCGAGTTCCCCTTGCCGTCCGTGCCGTCCGGCGGCTGCACGGTGCAGGCGCAGAGCGCGGTGAGCGCCGCGAGCACGGCGGCCGAGGCGAGCGTGCCGCCGGGCCGCCCCACGATCCCTGAGTACCCCGAGACCTTCATGCCGAGGATGCTTCCCCGCGTGACCGCCGCCGAACAAGGGGGCATGGTGGGAGGGGGAGACGCACCGGCGGAACCGGTGCACCGCGGAGGTCGGTCACCATGGTCCGTGAGTCGGAGTCAGGACTGCCCGTCGAGCCGGTCTACGGCCCGTCCGCCCTCGCGGGCTGGGACCCGGCCGAGCGGCTCGGCGACCCGGGGTCCTACCCCTTCACCCGGGGCGTCCACCCGACGATGTACACCGGCCGGCCCTGGACCATGCGCCAGTACGCCGGCTTCGGTACGGCGGCCGAGTCCAACGCCCGCTACCGGCGGCTGATCGCCCACGGCACCACGGGCCTGTCCGTCGCTTTCGACCTGCCCACCCAGATGGGCTACGACTCCGACGCCCCGCCGGCGCACGGCGAGGTCGGCAAGGTGGGTGTGGCGATCGACTCGGTCGACGACATGCGGGTGCTGTTCGGCGGGATCCCCCTGGACGGGGTGTCGACGTCGATGACGATCAACGCGCCGGCGGCCGTGCTGTTGCTGCTGTACCAACTGGTCGCCGAGGAACAGGGGGTGGACGCCGGCCGGCTGACCGGGACGATCCAGAACGACGTCCTCAAGGAGTACATCGCCCGGGGCACCTACATCTATCCGCCGGGGCCGTCCCTGCGGCTCACCGCGGACATCTTCCGGTACTGCCGTACCGAGATCCCGAGGTGGAACACGATCTCGATCTCCGGCTACCACATGGCCGAGGCCGGCGCCTCGCCCGCGCAGGAGATCGCCTTCACCCTCGCCGACGGCATCGCGTACGTGCGGACCGCGATCGCGGCCGGCATGGACGTCGACGACTTCGCACCCCGCCTGTCCTTCTTCTTCGTGGCCCGCACGACGCTCCTGGAGGAGGTCGCCAAGTTCCGGGCGGCGCGCCGTATCTGGGCACGGGTGATGCGGGAACGGTTCGGGGCGCGCAATCCCAGGTCGCTGATGCTCCGCTTCCACACCCAGACGGCGGGCGTCCAGCTGACCGCCCAGCAGCCGGAGGTGAACCTGGTCCGGGTGGCCGTCCAGGCCCTGGCCGCGGTCCTCGGTGGCACTCAGTCGCTGCACACCAACTCCTTCGACGAGGCGATCGCCCTGCCGACGGACCGGAGCGCGCGGCTCGCCCTGCGCACCCAGCAGGTGCTCGCCCACGAGACCGATGTCACGGCGACGGTGGACCCGTTCGCCGGTTCCTACGCGGTGGAGCGGATGACGGACGACCTGGAGGGGGCGGCCGTCGGCCTGATGGACAGGGTCGAGGAGCTGGGCGGCGCGGTGGCGGCGATCGAGGCCGGTTTCCAGAAGGGCGAGATCGAACGCAACGCCTACCGCATCGCACGGGAGACGGACGCGGGGGAGCGGGTGGTCGTCGGCGTCAACCGCTTCCGGCTCGACGAGGAGGAACCGTACGAGCCGCTGCGCGTGGACCCGGCCATCGAGGCCCGGCAGGCGGAACGGCTCGCCCGCCTGCGCGCCGAACGGGACCGGCGGGCCGTCGGTTCGGCGCTGGCCGCCCTGCGGAGGGCCGCCGCGGGCGAGGACAACGTCCTCCCCCCGATGCGGACGGCCCTGCGGGCCCGCGCGACGGTCGGCGAGGTGTGCGACGCGCTGCGCCTGGTCTGGGGCACCTACACCCCGGCGGACACCTTCTGACGCCGGCACCCCGCCGCCTGGCGTCGCCCTGACGCCGCCGGATGCCTGCCGGCCGGCACGGAGGGGTCCGTTGTCGGACGTGCGTGCGAGACTTCTTCGCATGTTCGGCGTCATCGATCTCCCCACCTATCTGGCAGGCCTCGTCCTGATCGTCCTGCTGCCCGGCCCCAACTCGCTGTACGTGCTCTCGGTCGCCGCCCGGCAGGGCGTACGGGCCGGTTACACGGCCGCCGCGGGGGTGTGGTGCGGTGACACCGTGCTGATGACGCTGTCCGCGGCCGGGGTGGCGTCGCTGCTCCAGGCCAACGCCGTGCTGTTCGGGATCGTGAAGTACGCGGGCGCCGGCTATCTGACCTGGCTGGCGATCGGCATGCTGCGGGCGGCCCGGTCCATGTGGCGGACCCGGCGGGAGCGCGCGGCCGAGGAGAGCGTTCCGGCACCGGACGCCGTCGCACAGGAGCGGCCCTACCGCCGTGCCCTGGTGATCAGCCTCTTCAACCCGAAGGCGATCCTGTTCTTCGTCGCCTTCTTCGTGCAGTTCGTGGACCCGGGGTACGCCTACCCCGCGCTGTCCTTCGTCGTCCTCGGCGCCTTCGCCCAGCTGGCCAGCTTCCTCTACCTGACCGCCCTGATATTCAGCGGCACCAGGCTGGCCGCCGCCTTCCGCCGCCGCAAGCGGCTGGCGGCGACGGCCACCTCGGCGGCGGGGGCGCTGTTCCTGGGCTTCGCGGTGAAGCTGACGCTGGCCAGCGCGTAGGCGGCTCTACCGGCGGCTCGGGGCGGCGGCGCGGTTGCGTGCGCCGGGCCCCGCCCGCCCCGGAGACCCAGGGCGTGTTGCGAAAGTCCCGTCTGCGGTGCGACGCCATGCACGCACGCTCGCCGCACCGGGCGAAAGCCCGAGTACATCCCGTACGAGGACTTCCGCCCGGCACGACGGGAGCACGCACCTGACGCCGCACGGCCCGCCCTCCGGGCGAACGACGGGACTTTCGCAACACCCCCTCTAGGCGACGGCGCCCGCCCCGGCCCGCGCCGCGTACGTCCGCAGCCCCTCGGGCGTCTCGCCCGCCCAGCCCACATAGCCGTCCGGGCGGACGAGGAAGAGGCCGGGGCCGTAGGACTGCGGGGCCGGCAGGCTGCGGAAGCCGTCCACCGGCTCCGGGGCCAGCAGGGTCCAGTGCGGCCCACGGAAGGCGTCGAACATCCGCACCCCCGCCGCGTTCCGTCCGTCGGGCGCGCGGTCGCCCGCCCGCACCGGTCCGGGGTCGGCGCGCGTCTCCGCCGTCAGCGAGGACTCCCGGTAGCCGATCCCCAGCTGGACCGTGGCAGCGCCGCGCCGTACCTCGCCGCGGTGCACGCCCGTGGAGAGGTCCAGCATGGCGGCGGCGTTCGCGCGGCGCTCCTCCTCGTAGGTGTCCAGCAGTGCGTCCGGGGCGTCGCCCGCGAGCACCGCGGCCAGCTTCCAGCCCAGGTTGTAGGCGTCCTGGACACTGGTGTTCAGCCCCTGGCCGCCCGCCGGGGAGTGCACATGGGCGGCGTCTCCGGCCAGGAGGACCCGGTCCACCCGGAAGCGGTCGGCCAGGGCGGCACGCGGGCGGAAGCCGGAGGCCCAGCGCAGCTCGGTGACGTCCGCCGCGTCCAGGTGGCTGTACGCCGACACCAGCCGCCGTACGCCCTCCAGGGACGGGTCGGCCTCGGTGCCCTCGGGCAGCTTGGCGCCCAGCTGGAAGTCGTCCGTGCCGGCCAGCGGGCACAGGGCCACGCCGTTGCCGTCGGCGCCGACGAAGACGTGCCAGTGGTCGCGGTCGAGGTTCCGCACCCGCAGGTCCGCCACGAGGAACGGGCTCGGGTCGACCGACTCGCCGGTCATCCCCACGCCCACCGCACGCCGTACGGCCGACCGCCCACCGTCCGCCGCCACCACGTACCGCGCCCGGGCGGTGGTGCCGTCGGCGAAGTGGGCGCTCACCCCGTCCGCGTCCTGCTCCAGGCCGGTCAGCGCCCGCCCGAACCCGACCCGGCCGCCCAGCTCCAGCAGCCGTGCGTACAGCACCTCCTGCGTCCGCCACTGCGCGACCATCAGCGGGTCGGTGTACGGCGCGCCCTCGTCCGCCGCCACCGTGTCGAACATCGGCTGTGTCCTGAGCCGCTCGCCGTCCTTCCAGAACAGCTGGGGCGGGTAGGGACCGCCGGCCGCACGGAGCGCCTCGCGCACCCCGAGGTCGTCGAAGACCTCCTGGGTGCGGGGCTGGATCCCCTTGCCGCGCGAGCCGGGGAACAGCTTCTCGGCGGCCTCCACCACCAGCGCGTCGACCCCGCGCCGGGCCAGGTCGATACCGAGGGTCAGTCCGGTGGGACCGGCGCCCACGATCAGAACGTCCATCACATTTCTCCTTAACGGCGTTAAGTTCCGTTGCCCGCAAGGCTGCACTTAACGCTGTTAAGCTGTCAAGCGTGAGTACGGAACGACGCGCACCCCTCGACCGCCGCCGGGTCGCCGGCACGGCCCTGCGCCTGCTGAACGAGGTCGGTCTGGACGGGCTGACCCTGCGGGCCATCGCCAAGGAGCTGGACGTCAAGGCGCCGGCCCTGTACTGGCACTTCAAGGACAAACAGGCGCTGCTCGACGAGATGGCGACGGAGATGTACCGCCGGATGGCCGCGGACGCGCGGCTCGACGCCGCCGGCACGTGGCAGCACGTGCTGCGCACCATGAGCGGCGGGCTGCGCGCGGCCCTGCTCGGCTACCGCGACGGCGCCAAGGTCTACAGCGGCTCACGCTTCACGGGCATCGACCACGCCCCCGACCAGGAGGCGTACCTGCGCGTCATGACGGAGGCGGGCTTCACCCTCGCGCAGGCGGCCGTGATCGGCGCGACGGTCAACGCGTACACCATCGGCTTCGTCACCGAGGAACAGGGCGTCCAGCCGCTCCCGGGTGAACGCCGGGAGGGCTACGACGTGGAGGAGCGAGCCCGCCTGCTGGCCGACTTCCCCCTGTCGGCGGCCGCGGGCCGGGAGATCTTCACCGACTACGACAGCCAGTTCGAGACGGGCCTGGAGATCATCATCGGGGGAGTGGAGGCACGGTACCGCCAGGCGCCCCCGTAGCGGCGCGAGGGGCTGCGCGACCGGCCCCCGCTCACCCGCACCCGCACGAGCCCCGGCGGGCTACCGCATCGCCTTGCGGAGCGCCCGGGTCAGGACGGGCGGCAGCAGGTCCACCGCCACCCGCCGCACCCGGCTGCGCCGCCGGACCCCCGTCACCGCCGCGGAAGCCGGCTCGGGCACCGGCGGCGCCCCCGGCACGTCCGCGTAGCGGGACCCGGGAAACTCCGGCCCCCGCATCCCCTTCGACTTCAGCCGTATGATCCGGTGCCCGGCGGCGTCCTGCATGCTCAGATGGCAGTCGCTCCGCCCCCGCGCCATCTCGATCAGCTCCTCCTGCACCGGCCGCGGGTCGCCCCACGTCCCGTACAGCTTCTGCGTGCTGATGCAGACGGGGCGCAGCCCGCGGTTGAGGACCGCCTCCCACGCCGCTATGGAGACCCCGGGGGTGTGCTCGGAGCGGAAGTCGTCGAGGACCACGATCCCGTCCGGCAGCAGCAGATCGCGGGCGGTCCCTATGTCGTCGTGCACGTGCTCGTACAGGTGCGAGGCGTCGATGTGCACGAACCGGCAGCTGCCGGGCTCCACTTCGCCGCGGACGAGCGAGCTGGGGCCCTGGAGCACGCGGGGCAGCTCGTCGTGGAAGGCGAGGTAGTTCTCCTCGAAGAGATGCCGGGTCAGCTTGGCGTAGGACTTCGTCGACTCGGCCCGGTTGGCCGCGTCCGGCGCGTCGCCCTCGAACAGGTCGCAGACCGTGTAGGTCTCGCCGGGCCGGCGGTGCTGCCCCGTGAAGATCGCGCTCTTGCCCATGTAGACGCCGACCTCCAGCAGGTCGCCGCCGACGCCGGAGTCTTCCTGGCGGTCGAGGAACCAGTCGAACAGCATCTGGTCGAGCACCGGGAACCAGCCCGGGACGTCGTCGAGGCGGCGGGGCGGTCGGGTCGTTTCCTGGGTGGTGGCCATGCGGAGAAGGCACTCCCTCGGGACGGAGGTCTGTGGGAAACCTGCGGAAAACCTGTGCACCGCGAGGTCCCAAGGTGCCTGCCCGCCGCACCGCTCCGAAACCCAAGGAGAAATGAACGGCGGGCCAACATCGCATGGTTAACGGAATGTGAAATGGAAGGGAACTAGGAGTTTTTCAGGGACCTTTTCAATCTCGGTCCGAACCGGTTCTCGACCTGCCTGTTGATCAGCCAGGCCAGGCCCAGCATGGAGAGGACCGTCAGTGCCAGCGTGGCCCACGGCGGCACCCCCCAGCCCCGGTGCAGCACCCGGATCATGAACCAGCCCAGGTGCTCGTGGACCAGGTAGAACGGGTACGTGAGCGCTCCGGCCGTGGTCAGCCAGGACCAGGTCGCCCGGCGCGTCCAGCCCGCCGCCACGGCCGCCACGGCGGCGAACGCGAAGGTGATCACGGCCATCGCCACGTACGGGTTCCGGGGGGCGCCGTGGTGCCACAGGCCCTCGGTGGTCAGCCGCATCCCGAGGATCCAGGAGCACGCCACGATGGACCAGGACAGCGGCCGGCTGCCGAAGCGGTGGACCAGGTAGAGGGCCAGCCCTCCGATGAAGTACGGGGCGTACTCCGGCATCACGACCAGGTCGGTCCAGGGGCCGCCGGCGGCGGTGGACAGGACGGTCGCCAGGGTCCAGACCGAGCAGAACAGCACGACCCGGCGGTAGGTGACGCCCGGCAGGACGACGGTCAGCGCGAACAGCGCGTAGAACCGCACCTCGACCCAGAGCGTCCAGCAGACGCCCAGCACACGCGGCACGCCCATCGGCTGCTGGAGCATGGTGAGGTTGACCAGGAACTCGTCGGCGCGCACCGGGTGCACGACGGCGGGCAGCAGCACGGACGCGCCGGTGACCAGCGCCAGCGCGACCCAGTAGGCGGGGTAGAGGCGGGCGACACGGGAGCGGAAGAAGTCGCCGAGGGACCGGCCCCAGCTGCTCATGCAGATCACGAAGCCGCTGATCACGAAGAAGAACTCGACGCCGAGACAGCCGTACACGGCCGCCTTGTGGAGGGTCGGGAAGATCTGGCCGGGGTTCTGGTGCCAGGACGCGGAGACGACTCCGCCGCGGCCGGTGTAGTGGTACAGGCAGACCATCAGGGCGGCCAGGAGCCGCAGTCCGTCGAGGGCCTGGAGTCGGGGGCGGGGCCGTGCGGGCGGAGCCGTGACGGCCGGGATTTTCGCAGGCGGGGGCGCCAGAGTGGAGGTCACGGGGGGCATGGTTCGGGGAGCTTACCCGGACCTGGGCAGTTAATCATCAGATCTGTTTCGCAAGACCCCGGTAAGAGTGGGGTGCAAGTCCTGCACCTGGGCGAATCACAGGATCGACTTGGTTGACAGCCCAATGATTCCCTCGGGCGTCCCGACTTGTTAACCCTATGGTCGTTTTAGCTTCCTAGTTTCTCCATCCACCCCCTAGGTGCGGGTAAACCCATCACACGCAGCAGTTAAACCCAAGCTTCGCTTGGCAAAATCAGGAGAGCTATGACGAGGGTCCAGAACAGGCGGGCACCTGCACGCGGAGGGGATCTCGACGAGTGCCTGCACGCCTGCGCCGTGCACAGCGGCAAACTCGTCGGCAGCCTCGACCGTCGTCGCGGCGAACTCGCCGAGCAGCTGCGCAAGCTGCTCGTGGTGGTGGCCACCGAGGGCACCACCACGCCCGCGCCGGCCCCGGCCGGTGGCGCCACCGCTCTCCTCAAGCGAGCCGTCAAGGGCGCCGCGACCCCGTCCGGCGGTATCAACAACGACCTGCTGGACGCCCTGCTCGCCGTCGCCAACAAGGCCCTGGAGTGCGGCTACGGCGACGAGTTGAACCTGGCCCTGGTCATCAGCGACACCGTGCTCGCCCAGCGCAGGAACTCCCGGGCCGGCTGGCGGCTGCGTGCCCGCATCCTGGAGGGCCTGGGCGAGGAGAGCGAGGCCGTGGAGGCCTACGAGCGCTACCTCGAACTCACCAAGGACGACGGCTTCGGCGTCGCCAACCGGATCAGCGGCATGCGCCGCGCCGGTGAGCGCGAGAACGAGCTCCTCGCCCTCCTCGGACGCCAGGTGCCGGCCGCCGCCGAGTACCGGCGCGAGCCCGCCACCGCCGTCTGGGCCGAGGGCCTCGCCCTCCAGGCCGCCGGCGACTGGAAGTCCGCCGAGCCCCGCCTGGTCGGCGCCCTGCTGGCCCTCGCCGAGGACGAGGCCCCGGTCGACGACCGCCAGGAGCTGCTCAGCCAGTACCTGGACCTGCGGATCGCCGAGGGCAACGACCCCGGTCTCGCCGAGGTCGTGGCGCTCTACTCCGAGCAGCGCCGCAACCGGATGCGCGGCCCGGTCGGCAACCCGACCTTCGACGGTGTGCAGTGGATCACCCTCGGGGAGTTCCGCAACCAGATCGCCGGCAAGTCGATCTGCCTGATCGCCAACTCGGGCCGGGTGGGCGCGAGCGGCATGGGCAAGGAGATCGACGACTACGACCTGGTCGTGCGCTTCAACTCGTACAAGATCGACCCGAAGCACACCGGCGAGCGCACCGACATCCACGTCAGCATCCACAAGCACGCCTTCAACTGGGAGAAGCCGGTGACCACCCGGCTGATCTTCGGCGGCGTCTCCGGTGACTGGAAGCACTCGCTGCGCAACAAGCTGGTGCCCGGCGCCCAGAAGTACCTGGGCGACGAGTCGCTGCGCTGGCCGATGCGGAACATCGGGCAGATCGGCGCCGACGCCTGGTCGGGCATCCCGACCTCCGGCTTCAACATGCTCTGGCTGCTGGACTTCCTCGACGTCAGCCCGACCCTGGACCTGATCGGGTTCGACTTCTACGAGAGCGGCGCCTACCGCGTGCAGGAGGCCATGAAGCTGGCCATCACCTCCGTGCACGAATACACCAGCGAGAAGGACTGGGTCATGCAGCGGGCCCAGGGCGTGAGCGACATGAGGATCTCCCTGCGATGACGACGACCTTCACCCCGGCGATACCGAACACCAACGCGAGCGCCCTCACCAAGAAGCGCCGGATCGCGTTCGCGTCCTACGTGGACGAGAACTACCTCCCCGGCTTCCTGGTGCTGCTGCGCAGCCTCGCGCTGTCCAACCCGGGCGTCTGCGAGGACTTCGTCGTGCTCTACGACGACCTGCGCCCGGCCTCCGTCGCGAAGATCCGCGCCCTGCACCCGCGCATCGTGCTCCAGCGGGTCAACGACACGCACTACGACTCGTACGTCAAGGGCGACCAGGACAACTACCTGGTCCGCAAGGCGTACTTCATCCTCGACGTCTTCCGGCTGCGCGAGTACGACACGATCATCACCCTGGACACCGACATGGTGGTCCTCGGCGGTCTCGGCGAGCTCCTGGAGCTGCGCGAGGGCCTCGCGGCCGTACCGCAGTTCTTCTACGGGCAGCACAAGCTGAACTCCGGTCTTCTGGTGATCCAGAAGGAGTACCTCTCCGACGAGTTCTGCGCGAAGATCGACAAGACCGGCCGCAACGGCGAGTACGAGCTGGACAAGCACGACCAGGGCATCCTGAACGCCGTCCTGGACGGCGACTTCGTCCGCCTCGACGCCAAGTACAACTTCGTCAAGCGGCGGCTCTCCGGCGACCTCCCGGTCCCGGAGGAGACGAAGATCCTGCACTTCACCGGACGGCACAAGCCCTGGCAGGGCGGTGAGTCCGGCTACGCGCAGGCCGAGGACCGCTGGCGCGAGTTCGACATGAACGACGCCGACTTCCACGCGGCGTACTTCGCCTCCTCCGGAGGTCTCCACCACGACCTGGTCGTCCACTTCGGCGCCCCGCACGTCAAGCGCACCGGTGACGTCGAGATCGCCCGCAAGGTGGCCGCCGCGCACATCGCGGCCGGCGACTACCAGGACGCCGTCGACGTCCTCGGCTCCGTCCGCATCCCGCTGGACGAGGCCTGGCCGCACGAGGTGCTCGGGCACGCCCTGATGAGCGTCTCCCGCTACGACGAGGCCAAGACCCAGCTGCTGCTCGCCTCCGCCGCCCCCAACCGGGCCGCGACCGCCTTCTCCCGGCTCGCCCAGATGGCCTGGGTGCACGGCGACAACACCGAGGCCCTGAGGTACGCCACCGCCGGCCTCACCGTCGACCCCACGCACCGCTCCAGCCGCCTGTGGGCCCAGCGCGCGGCCGCCGTCCCCTCCCAGGAGCAGGGCAGCGCCGAGGACCAGCTGGCGCACGTCGCGTTCTACATGGACCGGCAGGGCAACGCGGGCGACAAGCTGCTCCCGGAGACCGTCCGGCTCGGCTTCGGCCCGGACACCACCTCCCGCCGCTGGCACTCGGTGCACGCCCACCGCTACTTCGACCAGGCCGCCCTGGAGCGGGTCAACGCCCGCCGGGGTCTGGTCATCGGCGGCGGCGGCCTGTTCATCCCGGACACCATGCCCAACGGCAACAGCGCCTGGCAGTGGAACGTCCCGGACGAGCACCTGCGCGCCATCGACGTCCCGATCATGATCTACGCGGTCGGCTTCAACGCCTTCGACGGCCAGTCCTACCGGGCCACCCGGTTCAACGAGAGCCTGCGGCTGCTGGTCGAGAAGTCGTCCTTCTTCGGCCTGCGCAACCACGGCTCCATCGCCAAGGTCCGCGGCATGCTCCCGCCGGAGCTCCAGGACAAGGTCGTCTTCCAGCCCTGCCCCACCACGGTCATGCGCCAGCTGGTGCCCGGCTGGACCGACCCGTCGTACCGCGAGGACACGGTGATGCTCAACGCGGCCTACGACCGCGCGGGTCTGCGCTTCGGCCACGACTACGGGCACTTCCTCGCCCAGATGGCCAGGGCCGTCCGCAGGATCGGCGCGCACACCGAGGTCAAGTGCGTCGCGCACTCGCTGGACGACGAGAAGATCGCCTTCGACCTGCGCCGCGAGCATGGCATCTCGCTGCCGGTGATCCCGATGTACGACTTCTCCAACGACGAGATCCGTGAGACGTATGCCAAGACCCGCCTGGTCATCGGCATGCGCGGGCACGCAGGCATGATCCCGTTCGGGGTCGGCACGCCCATCGTCTCGCTGATCTCGCACCCGAAGATGGCGTACTTCCTCAACGACATCGAGCGGCCCGAGTGGGGTGTCTCGGTGCACGAGCGCGACCTCGGCGACATCCTCACCGAGCGGGCGATCGGCATCCTCGACAACCACAGCCGTACGGTCGCCGACGTGCACGACCGGCAGCAGCAGCTGTGGAAGGTCACCGAGGAGAACGCGGCCACGATCAAGAAGATCCTGGGCAGGTGATACCGAGGGGCGGGTCCGATCCGGACCCGCCCCAAGGACAGCGCCCCGTAAGGGGCGCGGGGAACTGCGCGACCGGCCACGGCGCGTCAGCCGAAGCGCGACATGACGAAACGGCGCTGCCGGCGGAGCTACCGCCGCACGACCCGCCGCAGATTGCGCGCCTTGCGGGCCATCCGCCGCACCGTCGCGTTGCGCGGCAGGAAGCCCAGCTGGGCCGGGAGCCCGCCGGGCAGCGCGAGCGAGGTCAGGCGCTTGCGCTTGAAGTAGCGGATGGTCGTGTCGTTGAGGTGCTTGGTGAGGTAGCGCTCGGTCTCCCCGCGCAGCTGCGGGTGGATCTTCGGCTGCATCGCGAACCCCACCGCGCGCAGCAGCTCGGTGAGCTCCCCGACGGTCAGCAGCGCGCGCTGCTCCTCGACGGCCTTGCGGTCGGTGAGCGAGGGCAGCAGCGCGTCGACGACGGTGACCGGGACCCGGTTGCTGTTCTCGTAGGGGATGAGCCTGTCCAGGAGCGTGTCGGTGCCGATCCGGGCGGTCGGCAGGCCGTACAGCGCGGACGCGGTGAGCAGCGCGGTGGAGAAGCAGCCGACGACCAGCGCGGGGCGCATCCTCTGGTACAGCACCTCGGCGAGGACCGTGGTGTCCAGCACGGTGAGGTCGACCTCGAGCTTCTCGGCCTCCTGCTCCAGGGTGTGCACGAAGCGGGCCGGGGCGGAGGGGTGCGGCTTGAACACGACCTTGGTGTGGCCGAGTTCGACGGCACCCTTCAGCATCCGCACATGCAGGTCCTCCTCCTGTTCGGGGGAGAGGACACCGATGGCGGAGAGGTACTGGCCGAGCAGCATGGCCGGTTCCTCGATCTGCGGCAACTCGTCGCCGCTGGGCGCCAGTTCGGCCAGTACCTTGGTGAAGGCCGCGGTCGGTACGACCTCGCCCGGGACACCGAACTCGGTGAGCAGCATGGGCTTCAGGCCGGGCACCAGGTCGAGGTGGAGGACCCGGTCCACCCGGGTGCCGACCAGCGGATCGATCTTGTTGCGGGTCGGTCCGTAGCTCATCAGGCCGTCGGCGTAGACCGTGACCGGGGCGCCGGTGAACATCTGGGTGAGGCTCAGCGAGGGGTTGACCTGGATGGACTCGACGGCGAGTTCCACGTCGTCGTCACCGAGTCGCCACTCGTGGCGCAGGAAGCGTTCCCACAGGGGGAGGTCCTCGATGCGCGGGGCCCAGCCGCCCGGGTGGAACGGGAAGATCGTCTCGTTGTACGAGATCATGTCGTCGAAGCGGTCGCGCAGCCGCTCGAAGCCCGGCGCCTCGTCCAGGCCCGGGGTGGTCTCCGGGGTGGCCGCGTTGTTGCAGACCAGCAGGATGCGCCGGTCGGCCGGGCGGAAGGCGCCGGAGTCCAGGGCGGCGGCGAGGGTGGCCGTGCCGTAGAGGGTGGACGCCTGGAAGATCTGGGTGGTCACGCGGCGGCCCCCGCGGGAGCGGGACGGCGGCGCAGCCGGCGCAGCTTGGTGGCGCGCTGGAGGTCCATGGAGTCCAGGGCCTCGTCCAGTACGTCCTGCGGCATGCGCCGCAGCGCGGCGGCACTCATGGATTTCAGCTTCTTCGCCACCGCGGGCTCGAACCTTTCGATGGATCCCAGGTGATGGGAAATGATGGCGCAGTAGGTCCGGACGGCCTTCGGCAGGAGTTCCTTCGCGTCCGCGTCCTGTGCAGTTTCCTCGATCACCTGGTCGAACGCGCGAATGAAATCGAGCTGACGGACGTCGCCGATCTGCGTGAGTGACGAGGCTACGCCACGCCGATAAAAGACGCCGAGCAGGTTCACCGCCGCGAAGGACTCGGCCTCCCGGTGCAGCTTCCAGATCCACGGCCGGTCCTCGGCCGTGCGCAGCCCGTCCGTGAAGTGGACGAGGCCCTTGTCCACCAGGCGGCGGTGGTAGACCCCGGCCCACGCGTACGCGTAGTCGACGGAGGTCGTCTTGTCGGTCGGCAGGATCGCCTCCCGCGGGTTGAGCACCACGTCGCGCCGGCCGACCGGCACCCGGTGCACGGCGCGTGCGCGGGCGGTGCACTGCACATGGTCGGTGCGGACGAAGTCGCAGCCCAGGGCCTCGACGGCATCCACCAACTGCGGGTAGTAGCCCGGTGCGAGCCAGTCGTCGCCGTCCAGGAAGGTGACGTACTCGCCGCGCGCTCTGTCGATGCCGGTGTTGCGCGCGGTGGCCAGCCCCCCGTTCAGCTCGTGTCTGACACGGACCGCGCCTGGCAGCTCGCGCTCGGCTCGCGCGAGAATCTCTGGTGTCCCGTCGGTCGAACAGTCGTCGACGAGAATGAATTCGAAGTCCTCACGCGCGTTCGCGCGCAGGCTCCTCAGGGTGTCGGGCGCGTATTGCTGCACGTTGTAGAACGGCACGATGACGGAGAGCTTGACCACGTGGTGGACGTTAGAGGGGCGCCCGTCATCCGTCCTGACCGCTGTCTTGACATCAGGTGAACGACGTGTGTCGAAGCTATGAATCAGGGCTTTTTGGAGCCTTATCCCGGGCTGATTCGCCATTCGGCGGTGTGTTGTTAACCCTTTGTTGGATTCGGGTTCGGGAGATCCTCGGAATGGCTTCCTAGCGTCTTCGGTGTGCCAGCAAGTGCAACGAAGTCCCTGCGGGTGGCCGTCCTGGCGGATTCCGATACTCGGTGGAAGTGGGGGGCGCTCACCGCGAAGCGCCTGATCCCCGACGAAAGCGACTGTCCGGACGTCCGGCTCGACGGTTACCTCCTGCGGGGCCGTGCCACCCCCACCGCCCGCCAGCTCCAGGAAGTCGGCGTCCACGCGGACTCGCTCCGCGAAGTGACGGCCGTCGAGTTCCTGCGTGCCATGGAAGCCGGGCCCTCGGGCACGGAGGCCGACCCCGAGGGCCCGGAGTCGTACGACATGCTCGTGCTCTCCCTCGTCGGCGGCGGGGTGCAGGCGATGCTGCACGGGCTGCGGAGCGTCTTCGCCGGCCGCGCGAAGCGGCCCGTCGTCGTCACCGGCTACGTCGGCGTCGTCTACGAGAAGCTCGCCGACGGCCTGCTGCTGCGGCACGGCGCGGACCTGGTCCTCGCCAACTCCCGCCAGGACGCGGACCGGTTCCGGGCCGTGTACGAGGGGGTCGGCGCCGACTCCTCCGCGGTGACCGAGGTCGCGCTGCCGTTCCTCGGCGGCGAGCCCTACGAGGGCGAACACGAGCCCTGCACCGTGGTGTTCGCGGCCCAGCCCTCGGTCCCGGAGAGCCGCAAGGACCGTACGTACCTGCTCGACCGCCTCATCCAGCACGCCCGCCGGCACCCCGAGCGGGAGGTGCTGCTCAAGCTGCGCTCCAAGCCCGGCGAGCACACCACCCACATCGAGGAACTGCCGTACCAGAAGCTGGTCCAGGGCAAGGACGTGCCCGCCAACTTCCGCCTGGTGTACGGGCACATGGGCGAGGTGCTCGACCGCACGGACCTTCTCGTCACCATCAGTTCGACGGCCGCTCTGGAAGCCCTGCACCGGCGGATCCCCACGGTGATCCTCAGCGACCTCGGGGTCCGCGAGACGCTCGGCAACCACCACTTCGTCGGCTCCGGCTGCCTCGCCTCCTGGGACCAGCTCGACGCCGGACACCGCCCGGTGCCCGACGCCGAGTGGGTCTCACGGCAGGGCGTGGCGGCCGACGGCTCCTACGCCACCGCGTTCGACGCCGGCCGCGAGCGGATCGCCAAGCTGCTCGCCCGGCCCGGCGGCCTGCCGCCCCTGAACCCGTACTACACACCCGAGACCGCGCCCGGTTACCTGCCCGGCATCCTGGCCCGCCACCACCTCGGCCCGGACGGCGTGCCGCTGCCCGGCGCGCCCGCGGCCGACAAGGCACCGGGTCCCGTCCGCCAGATCGTGCGCCGGGCCGCACGCGGCGCCTACCGCCACGGCGTCCAGCGGGTGGCCCCGGTGATCCGACGAATGGGAGAGCTGTGAGCGACCGGATCCCGAACCAGGCGTCACCGGCGCCTGACGGACTTGAAGGAACAGAGCCGATGCCCCACCCCGAGACGGCCGTCGTACCCCGGGTACTGGCCGTGATCCCCGCGCGCGGGGGCTCCAAGGGCGTGCCCGCGAAGAACCTCCTCCCGGTCGGCGGCGTCCCGCTGGTCGCCCGTGCCGTGCGCGAGTGCCGCGCCTCCCGGCTGGTGACCGACGTCGTCGTCTCCACGGACGACCAGGCGATCGCCGCGGCCGCCCGGTCCGCCGGCGCCGAGGTGGTGCTGCGCCCCGCCGCCATCGCCGGTGACACCGCCACCTCCGAGGCCGCCGTCCTGCACGCCATGGACGCCCACGAGGCGCTGCACGGCGCCCCGGTCGACGTGGTGCTGCTCGTGCAGTGCACCAGCCCGTTCATCATCCGTGAGGACGTCGACGGGGTGGCCGGCGCGATCGTCGAGAACGGCGCCGACACGGCCCTGACCGTGGCGCCCTTCCACGGCTTCGTGTGGCGTGACGAGGTGGACGCCCCGGTACCGGCCGGTGCCGACGCGGCCGCCGCCGGCGGCGGCTTCGGCGTCAACCACGACAAGTCGTTCCGCCCCCGCCGCCAGGACCGCCCCCAGGACTTCCTGGAGACCGGCGCCGCCTACGCGATGCGCGCCGACGGTTTCCGCGAGCACCGGCACCGCTTCTTCGGCCAGACCGAGCTGGTGCGCACCGACCCGGCCCGCGTCCTGGAGATCGACGACCCGCACGACCTGGCCCGCGCCCGCGCGCTGGCCGGCCTCTTCGACGCGGACCGCCCCGGTTCGCTGCCGACCGCCGACGACATCGACGCGGTCGTACTGGACTTCGACGGCACCCAGACCGACGACCGGGTGCTGATCGACGCCGATGGAAAGGAGTTCGTCTCCGTGCACCGCGGCGACGGACTCGGCATCGCCGCCCTGCGAAAGAGCGGGCTCAGGATGCTGGTCCTCTCCACGGAGCAGAACCCGGTCGTCGCCGCCCGGGCCCGGAAGCTGCAGATCCCGGTCCTGCACGGCATCGACCGCAAGGACCTCGCCCTCAAGCAGTGGTGCGAGGAGCAGGGCATCGCTCCCGAGCGCGTGCTCTACGTCGGAAACGACGTCAATGACCTCCCGTGCTTCGCCCTCGTGGGCTGGCCCGTGGCGGTCGCGAGCGCCCACGACGTCGTACGCGGCGCCGCACGCGCGGTCACCACCGTCCCGGGTGGCGACGGCGCGATCCGAGAGATCGCCAGCTGGATCCTCGGCCCCTCTCTCGATTCCCTCCCGAAGTAAGGACACCCCACAGTCATGAGCAACTCCCGTCTGCGCCAGTTCGGTTCCCGTGAGGTCGGCCCCGGTCAGCCCGTCTACATCTGCGGCGAGATCGGCATCAACCACAACGGTGAGCTGGAGAACGCCTTCAAGCTGATCGACGTCGCCGCCGAGGCCGGCTGTGACGCCGTCAAGTTCCAGAAGCGCACCCCGGAGATCTGCACCCCGCGCGACCAGTGGGACATCGAGCGTGACACCCCCTGGGGCCGCATGACCTACATCGACTACCGCCACCGCGTGGAGTTCGGTGAGGACGAGTACCGCCAGATCGACGAGTACTGCAAGACCAAGAACATCGCCTGGTTCGCCTCCCCGTGGGACACCGAGGCCGTCGCCTTCCTGGAGAAGTTCGACGTCCCGGCCCACAAGGTCGCCTCCGCTTCCCTGACGGACGACGAGCTCCTGAAGGCGCTGCGCGCCACCGGCCGCTCGGTCATCCTCTCCACCGGCATGTCCACCCCGAAGCAGATCCGCCACGCGGTCGAGGTCCTCGGCTCGGACAACATCCTGCTCTGCCACGCCACCTCCACCTACCCGGCGAAGGCCGAGGAGCTCAACCTCCGCGTGATCAACACGCTGGAGAAGGAGTACCCGAACGTCCCGATCGGCTACTCCGGCCACGAGACGGGCCTGCAGACCACCCTCGCCGCGGTCGCCCTCGGCGCCACCTTCGTCGAGCGCCACATCACCCTGGACCGCGCGATGTGGGGCTCCGACCAGGCCGCCTCCGTCGAGCCGCAGGGCCTCGTCCGCCTGGTCCGCGACATCCGCACCATCTCGGCCTCCCTCGGTGACGGCGTCAAGAAGGTCTACGACTCCGAGCTCGGCCCGATGAAGAAGCTGCGCCGTGTCCCCGGTGTCGTCGCCGAGGCGGAGATCGCCGCGGCCGCCGGCGAGCCGGTCCAGGTCTGACACCGCTGAATCCCTGAAGTTACGTCTGTTGTGTTACGACGACGGGACGGTCGTACGTCGATGAGCCTCCGCGCCGGGAACCCCGGCCCCCCCACACTCGCGTTCGTCGAGAGTCCGGTGCAGCTGCTGAACGTGCTGGAGTGGGCGCATGTCCACGCCCTGCGCGGGGCGGTGGACCCGTTGCCGACGGTGCCCTCGCAGGCCCGCCGCGCATCGGTCGCCATATCGGCGGCCGCACCCGGGGCGGAACTCACGATCGTCGTCCTGTCCCCGACGGACCCCATGACCCGGGGCCAGCTGCGCCGTATGGCGGACCTGGCCCGTGACGAGGGCTACCGGGTCCGCTGGGAGGAAGCACGGGGCGGCACCGCCGCCCCCTTCCAGACGATCGGCGGCCTGGCGGGCTCGCTCCGCCGGGCCGACCGCATCGTGATGGGCGACCCCTTCTCCCGCTACGTACAGCTCCTGCTGACGATCACCCGCGCCCGTGACCTGGTCGTCGTCGACGACGGCACGGCGACGATGGAGTTCGTCGCCCAGCTGGCGCGCGGCGAACGCCTGGTCCGCTGGCACCGCAAGGGCGGCCGCCCGGGCGCCCGGGACCTGCTCTTCGCCCCGGTCTCCTCCTCCGCGCGCCGCCGCCTCACGCCCAGCGACCGCCGCCACGTGGAGGTCTTCTCCTCCATGCCGGTGACGGAGACCCCGGCGGGCGTGACGGTCACCGCGAACGACTTCGGCTGGACCCGCGCCCGCTTCGGCCCGCCGCGCATCACCAAGGGCGCCGACATGGTCGGCACCTCCCTGGTGGAGACCGGCGTAGTGGACGGCGACCGCTATCTGGAGGCCGTCCGGTCCCTGGCGAAGACCCACGGCGCGACCCGCTACTTCGCCCACCGCCGGGAGAGCACGGACAAGCTGCACCGCCTCGCGGCCGAGACGGGGCTGGAGATAGTCCGCCCGGACCTCCCGCTCGAACTGATCGCCCGCCGCGGCCCGATCGGCCGTACGATCCTGAGCTTCCCCTCGACGGTCGTCCACACCCTCCCACTGGCCCTGGCCGGCACGGGCGTCCGGGTCGCCGTCTGCGACATCGACCCGGCGTGGCTGACGGACAACGCGTCGCCGCGCGCCCAGGGGTTCCTCTCCGGGGTCACCGGCACGGCGAAGGACGTCCACCGCCTGACGACGGTGGCGAGCCCGGCGTAACCCTCGGCCGGACAGCGGGACCCTGGACGTGGAGCGGGCCGTACGTGGACGGCACCTGGAACCGATCGGCCGGTGACCGCCTCACGCGCGGCCCGTCCCCACAGCCCCAGCCCCGCGCGGAGCCGGTCGCGCACGGCCGCGGTCTCCTCGTCCGTCCGGGCGTCCTCGCCGCCGGCCGCTGCCCCGGGCGGAGAGCTCGACCCACCGCCCCGCGACGCCCCAATCGAGAGCGTCCTCTCCCTTCCGGTCCCTTCCGGTCCCTTCCGGTCCCTTCCGGACGAGCTCCCGGCCGTCGCGGTCGCCGCGTTCCTGCAGCGCCTCGACACCGCGCAACGAGAGGAGTCCGCCCGTGTCGCCGAGGACGGGTCCACCGGGGGCACCGCCCGCGCCGGGCCGCCGGACCAGCGTCAGGTCCCCTCTCCGCCGGGGATGGCGCGACGGTGGGGCCGGCGTATTTCCGGTGACACCCGCCGGCGGAGCGGCCCGGCAGGTGTCCACCCGGCCGTCGTGGGAAGTCGGGGTGCGGAGGCTGCCGCGTTCGGTGGTGGCGCGGACGGAGGGCTGGATCGCGTGCGTACCGTCGGAGTGGAGGAGGAGCTTCTGCTCGTCGACCCGGACTCGGGGGAGCCCAAGGCGTCGGCGGCCGCGGTGCTGGCCCGGGCCGCGCTGGCGGATCCGGGGCAGGACGTGTTCGAGAAGGAGCTCTACGGCCAGATGCTGGAGTTCGCCACCCAGCCGCAGTCGCGGATGACGGAGCTCGGCGAGGAGATCGTGCGGTGCCGCAAGGAGGCCGCCCGGCTCGCCGGGGAGCTCGGGTGCGCGGTGGCCGCACTGGCCAGCTCGCCGCTGCCGGTCAGCCCCTCCGTCAGCGTCAACCGGCGCTACCAGTGGATGACCGAGCAGTACGGGATCGCCACCCGGGAGCAACTGGTCTGCGGGTGCCATGTGCACGTGTCCGTGGAGTCGGACGAGGAGGGGGTCGGCGTCCTGGACCGGGTGCGGGCCTGGCTGCCGGTGCTGGTCGCCGTCAGCGCCAATTCACCCTTCTGGCAGGGCCGGGACTCCGGGTACGCCAGCTACCGCAGCCGGGTGTGGGCGCGCTGGCCGTCCGCCGGGCCCACGGAACTGTTCGGCTCCGCGGACCGGTACCACCGGCTGGTCGCGGACATGGTCGCCACCGGCGTCATCCTGGACGAGGGCATGGTCTACTTCGACGCCCGGCTCGCCCGGAGCTATCCGACCGTGGAGATCCGGGTCGCCGACGTGTGCCTGCGCGCCGGGACCGCCGTGCTCGTGGCCGCCTTCGCCCGTGCCCTCGTGGAGACCGCCGCGCGGGAGTGGCGGGCCGGGCGGGAACCCGTCGACCACGGGGTGGGGCCGGCCCGCCTGGCCGGCTGGCGGGCCGCCCGCTCGGGCCTCGGCGGTGAACTGCTGGACCCGGTCACCCTGCGGCCCCGGGCGGCGCAGGAGGTACTGGACGCCCTGCTGGCGCACACCCGGGACGCCCTCGCGGACAGCGGCGACCTGGCGATGGCGGAAGAGGGCGTCCAGCGGCTGCTGCGGGAGGGCAACGGCGCCGACGAGCAGCGGCGGCTGCTGGCGGACACCGACAGCCTGCGGGACGTCGTCACCGAGTCCGTGCGCCGTACTCAGATCGCGCAGATCTGATGCCCCCGGCCGCCGCGCCCCGGTGCCGTCAGGGCTTGCGGGCCAGGACGAACGCCCGGGGCCGTTTCTCCCCGTCGAGCGGCTCACGGATCAGGGTGGCCGCCACCTCCAGGCCCGCCTTGACGAGCATGTCGCTCACCGCGTACGCGGGGCGCCAGTAGTAGCGGAGGTCGATCTCGTGGCCGAAGCGTTCGGTGAGGTGGAGGCCGGGCCGCTCGTCCTTCTGGAAGGCCAGCAGGACATGGCCGCCGGAAACCAGGACGCGGTGGAAGCCGGCGAAGGTCGCCGGGAGGTGGGCGTCGGGGATGTGGATGATCGAGTAGAGGGCGAGGATGCCGCCCAGGGTCGCGTCGGGCAGGTCCAGGGACGTCATCGAGCCCCGGTGGAAGCGCAGCGCGGGGTACGCCTCCCGGGCCAGGCTGATCATGGCGGGGGAGAGGTCGATGCCGAAGGCCGGTACTCCCAGTTCGTGCAGGTGGGCGGTGATGTGGCCGGGACCGCTGCCCAGGTCGGCCACGGGGGCGGTGCCGTTCGCCTTCACCAGTTGGGCGAACGCTCCGATCAGGGACATGTCCACCGGCTGTTCGGGGCGGCCGGGGTAGGCGGCGGAGTACTCCTTGGCGATCGCGTCGTAGGACGTACGGGTGGTTTCTATGAAGTCGGTCGTCTCCGGGTCCGTCACGGTCGCGCACGCTACCGGGCAGGCGTGGCCGGGGGTGACGAAGTAGCCGTTCCGGGCCCGGGGCCGTTCCGGAAGATGGACAGAAACGGCGTGATTGCCGTCCGGCGTGGTATCCGTGGAAGAGGAAACATAGGTTTTACCCAGCCACGTCCGAGGTCATGCCATCGCGGTCAGATTTTCTTCCCCTAACGGGCTGAACTTTTGTTGATCTCGGGGCAGTTGACCCCCCGGGCGTCCTACCCTTCAGAGGGTGAACCAATTGATGTCCCTAGAGTCCGAGGCCGACCTCCCAGGGGATGTGCTCCCCGGTGTGCTCAGCGAGGAGCTGCACGCCGAACTCGTAGCCTTCCGGCGCGACCTGCACATGCACCCCGAGCTAGGCAACCAGGAGTTCCGCACGACGGCCGCGATCAAGGAACGGCTGGAAAAGGCCGGTCTGAGGCCGCGGGTGCTCTCCATGGGAACCGGGCTCATCTGTGACATCGGGCCCGTGGCGGACGGGCTGCCCGTGCTCGCCCTGCGCGCCGACATCGACGCCCTGCCCATCCCGGACATGAAGACCGAGTGCGCCTACCGGTCCACCGTGCCGGACCGGGCGCACGCGTGCGGGCACGACGTGCACACGGCCGTGGTGCTGGGCGCCGGGCTCGTCCTCGCCGAGATGCACGAGCGGGGGCTGCTGCCGCGGCCCGTACGGCTGCTCTTCCAGCCCGCCGAGGAGGTGCTGCCCGGCGGTGCCGCCGACGCCATCGCCTCCGGGGTGCTGGACGGCGTGGGGCGGATCATCGCCGTGCACTGCGACCCCCGGGTGGACGCCGGGCGCATCGGGCTCAGGACCGGCGCCATCACCAGTGCCTGCGACCGCATCGAGGTGGCGCTGGACGGGCCCGGCGGCCACACCGCCCGGCCGCATCTGACCACCGACATGGTCACCGCCGCCGCCCGGGTCGCCGTCGACGTACCGGCGCTCATCGCGCGGCGCGTGGACAGCCGCAGCGGGCTCGCCGTGACCTGGGGGCGGATCGAGTCCGGGCACGCGCCCAACGTCATCCCCCAGCACGCCGAGCTCTCCGGGACCGTGCGGTGCCTGGACCTGGAGGCCTGGCGGCAGGCGCCGGACGTGGTGCACGCGGCGATCGACGAGGTCGCGACCCTGCACCGGGCCAAGTCCGAGATCAACTACGTGCGCGGGGTGCCGCCGGTCGTCAACGACCCGGTGGTCACCGAACTGCTGAGGGACGCGATGACCGCCCGGCGCGGCACCGACTCCATCGAGACCACCGAGCAGAGCCTCGGCGGCGAGGACTTCTCCTGGTACCTGGAGCACGTGCCGGGCGCGCTGGCGCGGCTCGGGGTGCGGACGCCCGGCGAGCGGACCGTGCGCGACCTCCACCAGGGCGACTTCGACGCCGACGAGCGGGCCATCACGGTCGGGGTGGAGCTGTTCACGGCCGCCGCCCTCCTCGACGCGACCCGGTAGGTGCAGCGGAACCCGGCGCAAACGGTCAGCCGGCCGCAGGGGACGAAGGCACCCGACAGGTACTCTTTCGTCCCCTTGTGTCACCCCGGCGTAACCGGCGGTCCCTCCCTGTAACCCGGGGTCGGCACGGTTCGATAACGGCCGTGAGAAACACCGTTCCCCTTGCCTTCTACGCGCGTTACTGTGCGCCGGAATCGCCACCACAGGTGGCCGATTGGGGAAGCGGGCCGGTGACGGTGCCGTGGGGACGAAGGGGTGCTTGCTGTGCGTTTTGTCTCTAGGGGAATCTCTCGCAGGACGAGGGTCTCCCAAGCCGCGGTGACCGTCGCCGTCATCGCCCTCGCCGCCGCGGGATGCGGTAAGTCCAGCCAGGACAGTGGTGACACCGCCACGAACTCCTCCGGCAAGTACAACGGCAAGGGCATAGGTCTTGCCTACGACATCGGCGGCAAGGGCGACCAGTCCTTCAACGACGCCGCCTTCGCCGGTTTCGAGAAGGCCGAGAAGGAGTTCGGCATCGGCGGCCGGGACATCGAGCCGCAGGACGGCGAGTCCGACGCCGACAAGGTGCAGCGCCTCGACACCCTCGCCAAGTCCGGCTACAACCCGATCATCGGGGTCGGTTACTCCTACGCGCCCGCCGTCAAGGAGGTCGCCGCCAAGTACCCGAACATCACCTTCGGCATGATCGACGACTCGACGATCAACGCGAAGAACGTCGTCGACATGGTCTTCGCGGCCGAGCAGTCGTCGTACCTCGCGGGTGTCGCCGCCGCCTCCGCCACCAAGAAGGACCACGTCGGCTTCATCGGCGGCGTGGACATTCCGCTGATCCACACCTTCGAGGCCGGGTTCGACCAGGGCGCCAAGTCGGTCAATCCGAAGATCAAGATCGAGTCGCAGTACCTCACCCAGACCGCGGCCGAGGGCGGCTTCTCCAGCCCGGACAAGGGCAAGACCGCCGCCCAGGGGCAGATCGACGCCGGTGCCGACGTCATCTACCACGCGGCCGGCCTGTCCGGTCAGGGCGTGATCGAGGCCGCCGCCACCGCCAAGGTGTGGGCGATCGGTGTCGACTCCGACCAGTACGCGCAGGACGCGCTCGCCAAGTACAAGGACTACATCCTCGGCTCCGCGCTGAAGAACGTCGGCGGCGCGGTGTACGACCTGGTGAAGTCCGTCTACGAGGGCAAGCCGGAGAGCGGTGTCGTCAACGGCACCCTCAAGACCGGTGGCGTCGGCTTCGCGGACACCAACCCGAAGTACAAGGCCATGACCAAGGTCGTCGCGGCCGTGGAGAAGGCCAAGCAGGACATCGTCGACGGCAAGGTCACCGTCAACACCAAGTGATCAGACATATGGATCCGTCAACGCCGAGTGGTCCGACATATATATAGGACCGGGTGAGCCGGCCCCGCGCGACGGGCGCGCGGCCGGCCGGAGCCGTCGTTGCAGTCCGTGCGCCCCTTGCCTCCTGCAAGGGGCGCACTGCTGTACGTAACGTTGAACCGTGACTGTGGCCACAGCTAGATAACGGACCGGACATTGGGGGTTTTCCGTCTGGTCTACGCGCGTTACGCTGCCGCGGAACCAGCGCCTGGTTTGGGCGCTTGCACAAAGGAGTCACGTTCCATGCGCCGGGTGTCCCGTATTGCGGTTGCAGGCGTTGCAACCGCAGCTCTCGCCGTCACAGTCTCCGCCTGTGGCAGCTCCTCCACCTCGTCCTCCTCGAGCAAGGGCAAGGACCTCGGTCTGGCTCTCGCCTACGACGTCGGCGGCAAGGGCGACCAGTCCTTCAACGACGCCGCGACCGCCGGCATGGACAAGGCCGACGCGGAGTTCAGCTACAAGTCCACCGCCGTCGAGCCGCAGGACGGCGAGTCCGACGCCGACAAGGCGCAGCGCCTGGAGACCCTGGCCAAGGCCGGCTACAACCCGGTGATCGGCGTCGGCTACTCGTACGCGCCGGCCGTCAAGGAGGTCGCGGCGAAGTTCCCGAAGGTCACCTTCGGCATCATCGACGACAACACCATCAAGGCCGACAACGTCGCCGACCTCGTCTTCCACGAGGAGCAGGCATCCTACCTGGCCGGTGTCGCCGCCGCCAAGGCCACCAAGACCAACACCGTGGGCTTCGTCGGCGGTGTGGACGTGCCGCTGATCCACAAGTTCGAGGCCGGCTTCGAGCAGGGCGTCGCGGACACCAAGAAGGGCGTCAAGGTCAAGTCGCAGTACCTGACCGAGACCGCGGCCGAGGGCGGCTTCTCCAGCCCGGACAAGGGCAAGACCGCCGCGGACGGCCAGATCGACGCCGGTGCGGACGTCGTCTACGCCGCCGCCGGTCTCTCCGGTCAGGGCGTCATCCAGTCCGCCGCCGAGCACAAGGTGTGGGCGATCGGCGTCGACTCGGACCAGTACAAGCAGGACGCGCTGGCCAAGTACAAGGACTACATCCTCACCTCGGCCATGAAGGACGTCGCGGGCGCCGTCTACAACCTGGCCAAGTCGGTGCACGACGGCAAGCCGGAGACCGGTGAGATCCGCGCCAGCCTGGCCACCGGCGGTGTGAGCCTCGCCGACTCCAACCCGACCTTCAAGAGCAACGCCGACATCCAGGCCGCGCTCAAGAAGGCCGAGGCCGGCATCAAGGACGGCTCGATCGCGGTCAAGACCTCCTGACCCGACGGTCATGATCATGCCGTAGGCATGGCCAAAAAGACGCTGTAATGGCAGCGTTACGGCCACGGAACGGGGTGCGGGCAGGATCTTCCTCCCGCGCCCCTGCCGTAGACCCGGATCCCTACGGACTACGGCGGGAAGTCCCTCGTTCGCGCGGCAGAATGCTCGGAACGGATCGAGAGTCAAAAAAGCTCGGTCAGATCCGGGCACTATTTAAAGCAGGGGCGCTACGCGCGTAGATGGCCCCGTTCCCGAGGAGAGTGCGCCATCGACGCGTCCAGCAGCCCTCCGCTCACCGCAGAGACGACAGCCGCGGTCGAGCTGGCGGGGATCACCAAGCGATTCCCGGGTGTCGTAGCCAACCACGACATCCACCTGTCGGTCCGCAAGGGCACCGTCCATGCCCTGGTCGGTGAGAACGGCGCCGGCAAGTCGACCCTGATGAAGATCCTCTACGGTATGCAGAAGCCGGACGAGGGCACCATCGCGGTCGACGGCGAGCAGGTCTCCTTCTCGTCCCCGGCCGACGCCATCGCGCGCGGCATCGGCATGGTCCACCAGCACTTCATGCTGGCGGACAACCTGACCGTCCTCGAGAACGTGGTGCTCGGCAGCGAGAAGCTGTACGGCATCGGCGGCAACGCCCGCAAGAAGATCCGCGAGATCTCCGACCGCTACGGCCTCGGCATCCGCCCGGACGCCCTGGTCGAGGACCTCGGCGTCGCCGACCGGCAGCGCGTGGAGATCCTCAAGGTCCTCTACCGCGGTGCCAAGACCCTGATCCTCGACGAGCCCACCGCCGTCCTCGTCCCGCAGGAGGTCGACGCACTCTTCGACAACCTGCGGGAGCTGAAGTCCGAGGGCCTGTCGGTCATCTTCATCTCGCACAAGCTCGGCGAGGTGCTGTCGGTGGCCGACGACATCACCGTCATCCGCCGCGGTACGACCGTCGGGACCGCGATCCCCTCCCGGACCACCCCGCGTCAGCTCGCCGAACTGATGGTGGGCAGCGAGCTGCCCACCCCGGAGACCGGCGAGTCCACGGTCACCGACAAGCCGGTCATCACCGTCCGCAACCTCACCGTCTACGCCGGCGGCGCCTCCCTCGGCGAGCTCGGCGCGCAGCCCGAGACCGCGACCCCGGGCTCCGCCGGTGCCGCGGCGGGCGCCGACGTGCTCACCGAGGCCACCACGCCCGGCGCGGCCAAGCGAGTCCTCGACGACGTCACCTTCACCATCCACGCCGGTGAGGTCATGGGCATCGCCGGTGTCGAGGGCAACGGCCAGACCGAGCTGATCGACGCGCTGATCGGCACCCGCAACGCCGACTCCGGCACCGTCGAGTTCCTCGGCGAGGACATCACCCCCTGGACGACCCGCAGGCGCCGCGAACGGGGCGTCGGCTACATCCCCGAGGACCGGCACCGCCAGGGCCTGCTCCTGGAGTCCCCGCTCTGGGAGAACCGCATCCTCGGCCATGTCACCGAGAAGCCCAACGCCAAGGGCTTCTGGCTGGACATCAAGGGCGCCCAGGCCGACACCCGCCGGATCGTCGAGGAGTACGACGTCCGCACCCCCGGCATCGACGTCACCGCCGCCTCGCTGTCCGGCGGCAACCAGCAGAAGCTGATCGTCGGCCGTGAGATGAGCCACAGCCCGAAGTTCCTGATCGCCGCCCACCCCACCCGCGGCGTGGACGTCGGCGCCCAGGCGCAGATCTGGGACCGCATCCGGGAGGCCCGCCGGGAGGGCCTGGCCGTGCTCCTGATCTCCGCCGACCTCGACGAACTGATCGGCCTGTCGGACACCCTGCGGGTGATCTTCGACGGAAAGCTGGTCGCGGACGCCGACCCGGCCACCATCACCCCGGAGGAGCTGGGCTCCGCCATGACCGGCGCCGCGTCCGGTCACCTGGAACACGTAGACACCGCCCCAGAAGCACACGAAGGCGCCGCTGGTCCGGAGGACGAGGCCCGATGAAGAAGTTCGACAAGGAGCGGGTGCTCCTCGCGCTGGCCGGCCCGGTCATCGCGCTCGTTCTCGCGATCGCACTGACGTCGATCGTGCTGCTCGCCTCGAACCGCAACCCGTTCGAGCCGTACTCCCTGATGCTCCAGCAGCTGCCGTACTCGGACATCCAGGTGCTGATCGTCAACCAGGCGGCGATGTACTACATCGCGGCCATCGCGGTCGCCCTCGGCTTCCGGATGAACCTGTTCAACATCGGCGTCGACGGCCAGTACCGCCTCGCCGCCGTGATGACGGCCGTGGTCGGCGCCAACGTGGGCCTGCCGGCCTTCCTGCAGATCCCGATGCTGCTGCTGGTCGCCATGTTCACCGGCGCGTTCTGGGCCGGCATCGCGGGCGTCCTCAAGGTCACCCGAGGGGTCAGCGAGGTCGTCGCCACGATCATGCTGAACGCCATCGCCACCAGCGTCATCGGCTACGTCACCCTCGCCAACGTCTGGGGCGTGCAGGTCGGCAACAACATGACGACCGGCGACATGAAGAAGTCCGGCTGGTTCCCCGGCATCAACCTGGGCTCGGACGTCGGCGAGATCTACGGCATGGTGTTCGTCGCCATCGCCCTCGGCATCGCCTACTGGGTGGTCCTCAACCGCACCCGCTTCGGCTTCGACCTGCGCGCCACCGGTGCCTCCGAGTCCGCCGCGGCCGCCTCCGGCGTCGACGCCAAGCGCATGGTCCTGATCTCCATGCTGATCTCCGGCGCGGTCTCCGGCCTCGCGGGCCTGCCGCTGCTGCTCGGCGACACCCACACCTACAGCCTGAGCTTCCCGGCCGGCCTCGGCTTCACCGCCATCGGCATCGCCCTGCTCGGCCGCAACAACCCCGGCGGCATCGCCTTCGCCGCCCTGCTCTGGGCCTTCCTCGACAAGGCCTCGCCCGCCCTCGACTACGCGACCCCGGTGGCGTACGAGAAGGAGATCGCCACGATCATGCAGGGCCTGATCGTCTTCTCCGTGGTCATCTCCTACGAAGCCGTACGCCAGTGGGGCCTGCGCCGCCAGCAGCGCCAGGTCGGCGCGGAGCTCGCCGCGGCCGCCGCCCAGAACACCAAGAAGGAGGTGGCGGCCTGATGTCCACCGCGACCATCGCCAAGCCGCAGGCGAAGCAGCCCGGCAGGGGCGGCCGCCGAATGTCGCTCCCGGTACTCCTGCTGGTCATCGCGGGTGTCCTGATCCTGACCTCGGCCGTCCGCCTGATCACCGGCGCCGACGGCATCACCTCGACCGGGCAGATGTCCACCGCGCTGCGCCTGGCCGTGCCGATCGGCCTCGCCGGTCTCGGCGGTCTGTGGGCCGAGCGCGCGGGCGTCGTCAACATCGGCCTCGAAGGCATGATGATCCTCGGCACCTGGTTCGGTGCCTGGGCCGGCTACCAGTGGGGCCCGTGGGCCGGTGTGGTCTTCGGCATCATCGGCGGCGCGCTCGGCGCCCTGCTGCACGCCGTCGCGACCGTCACCTTCAACGTCAACCACATCGTCTCCGGTGTGGCCCTGAACATCCTCGCGCTGGGAGCCACCCGCTACCTCTCGAAGTTCACCTTCGAGGACGCCCCGGGCGGCTCCTCCAAGCAGTCCCCGCCGATCGACTCACTGGGCACCTTCAGCGTGCCGGGGCTGTCCGACTGGCTGAACACGCTCAACGAGAAGCACTGGTTCCTGATCTCGGACATCGGTGGCCTGGTCGGCGGTCTGCTCACCGACCTCTCCCCGCTGACGGTCATCGCCGTGGCCCTCGTCCCGATCACCTGGTGGGTGCTGTGGCGCACCGCCTTCGGCCTGCGTCTGCGCTCCTGCGGCGAGAACCCGGTCGCGGCCGAGTCCCTGGGCGTCAACGTCTACAAGTACAAGTACATCGCCGTGATCATCAGCGGTGGCTTCGCCGGCCTCGGCGGCGCGTTCCTGTCGATCGTCGCCTCGAACGTCTACCTGGACGGCCAGACGGCCGGCCGCGGTTACATCGGCCTCGCGGCGATGATCTTCGGCAACTGGATGCCGGGCGGCCTGGCCCTCGGCGCGGGCCTGTTCGGCTACACCGACAGCCTCAACCTGCGCGGCGGCACGGTCAACGTGCACGCGCTGATCCTGCTGCTCGCGATCCTGCTGGTGTTCGGCGCGGTCTACCTCGCCTGGCGCAAGAAGTACGTCCCTGCCGTCATCACGATCGTCATCTCGGTCCTGATGTTCATCTGGTACGCCACCACCAACGAGGTCCCGCGTCAGCTCGTGACCGCGACTCCGTACCTCGTCACCCTGCTGGTGCTCTCGCTGTCCGCGCAGTCCCTGCGGATGCCGAAGGCGGACGGCCTGCCGTACCGGAAGGGACAGGGCAAGTGACGGCCGCGGCGGCCGGCTTCGACTGGGAGACCCTGCGGGAGGGGGCGCGGGCGGCCATGTCCCACGCCTACGCGCCGTACTCCGGTTTCCCGGTCGGGGCCGCCGCCCTGGTCGACGACGGCCGTACGGTCTCCGGCTGCAACGTGGAGAACGCCTCCTACGGCCTCGGCCTGTGCGCCGAGTGCGGTCTGGTCTCCGAGCTCCAGCGCACCGGTGGTGGCCGCCTCACCCACTTCACCTGCGTGGACGGCACGGGCGGGCTGCTCGTCCCGTGCGGCCGCTGCCGCCAGCTGCTCTACGAGTTCGGCGGCCCGGACCTTCTGCTGGACACCCCGGCGGGCGTTCTGCCCCTCTCCGAGATGCTGCCCCAGGCCTTCGGCCCGGCCCACCTCACCAAGTAACTCCCGTACGGCCCCTCCTCGTGGGAGGGGCCGTACGGCTTCGCAATGCTTCGAAGGGAACGTCATGGCCATGGACGCCATCTCCGTCATCCGCACCAAGCGCGACCGCGGTGAACTCGGCGACGAGCAGATCGACTGGGTCATCGACGCGTACACACGCGGCGAGGTCGCCGACGAGCAGATGTCGTCGCTCGCGATGGCCATCCTCCTCAACGGCATGAACCGCCGCGAGATCGCCCGCTGGACGGCGGCGATGATCGCCTCCGGCGAGCGCATGGAGTTCTCCTCCCTGTCCCGCCCGACCGCCGACAAGCACTCCACGGGCGGTGTCGGCGACAAGATCACCCTCCCGCTGGCCCCCCTCGTCGCGGCCTGCGGCGCGGCCGTCCCGCAGCTGTCCGGCCGGGGCCTCGGCCACACCGGCGGCACCCTGGACAAGCTGGAGTCCATCCCCGGCTGGCGCGCCCTGCTCTCCAACGAGGAGATGCTGAACGTCCTCGACACCACCGGCGCGGTGATCTGCGCGGCGGGCGACGGCCTGGCCCCGGCCGACAAGAAGCTCTACGCGCTCCGTGACGTGACCGGCACGGTCGAGGCGATCCCGCTGATCGCCTCCTCGATCATGTCCAAGAAGATCGCCGAGGGCACCGGCTCCCTGGTCCTGGACGTGAAGGTCGGCACCGGCGCCTTCATGAAGACCATCGAGGACGCCCGCGAGCTGGCCTCGACCATGGTCGGCCTCGGCACCGACCACGGCGTGAGGACGGTCGCGCTCCTCACCGACATGTCCACGCCCCTCGGCCTCACCGCGGGCAACGCCCTGGAGGTCCGCGAGTCCGTCGAGGTCCTGGCCGGCGGCGGCCCCTGTGACGTCGTGGAGCTGACCCTCGCCCTGGCCCGCGAGATGCTCGACGCGGCCGGCCTCAAGGACGCCGACCCGGCGAAGGCACTGGCCGACGGCTCGGCGATGGACGTCTGGCGCCGGATGATCGCGGCCCAGGGCGGCGACCCGGACGCGGTGCTCCCGGTGGCGAAGGAACAGCACGTGATCAAGGCGCCGTCGTCCGGCGTCCTGACCCGACTGGACGCCTACGGCATCGGTGTCGCCGCCTGGCGCCTGGGCGCGGGCCGCGCCCGCAAGGAGGACCCGGTGCAGGCGGGCGCGGGCGTCGAACTGCACGCCAAGCCCGGCGACACGGTCACGGCGGGCCAGCCCCTGCTGACCCTGCACACGGACACCCCGGACCGCTTCGAGTACGCGCTCCAGTCGGT
Organism: Streptomyces sp. NPDC026515; assembly: GCF_055567595.1. Lineage (NCBI taxonomy): Bacteria > Bacillati > Actinomycetota > Actinomycetes > Kitasatosporales > Streptomycetaceae > Streptomyces > Streptomyces sp. NPDC026515. The sequence goes on along the minus strand of NZ_JBVHQD010000016.1, from coordinate 28,185 downwards.
CGAGGGTTCCTACGACATCGCGGCGCCCGGCACGGAGTTCACGGCGTCCCCCGTCGTGCGGGAACGTATCGCCTGACCAGGGGATTGCTCGATCGGGTGAACGGGACCGGTGGACCTGCACCGGTCCCGTTCGGCATGCTGGGATCGGTGACGCACCGATAGGAGACCGCCGTGAGCGCACTCACCGTCAGCCAGGACCCCGACCAGAACTGGGACGACCTCGTCCGGTACTGGGAGGAGATGGAATGGCCCGAGGGCAGCAAGGTGGAGATCATCGAGGGGATCATCACCGTGTCACCTGCTCCCGCCTCCCGCCACAACGTGATCGCGGAACGCATCCAGCGCCGCCTCTACAGCGTGGTCCCCGACGACTTGGGGATCTTCCAGACCCTCGCCATCGCCGTGCCGTCGAGGCTGGGCATGCTCATCCCGGACCTGGTGGTGGCACCCGTGCGGGAGTGCGCGGAGGCGGACTCCCACATCCCGGCCGCCTTGGCCGAACTCGTCGTCGAGGTCACCTCCAAGTCCAACGCCCGGCACGACCGCGTCGGCAAACCTGCCGCGTACGCCTCCGCCGGCATCCCGCTGTACCTCCTCGTCGACCCGTGGGCTCCCGGCGGTCCCACCGCGACGCTCTACGGCGAGCCCAAGGGCGATGTCTACCGGGTGCTCAGCGCGGTCAAGTTCGGTGACCCCGTCAAGCTGCCGGAGCCGTTCGGCCTCACCATCGACACCGCGGAGTTCCCCGTCGACTGACGGCCCCTCACCCCAGCAGCGCCGCCACGAGCACCAGTACCGGTACCGCCAGCAGCGTGGAGAGCAGGATCGAGTCGCGGGCCAGTTCCTCGCCCACGCGGTAGGTGCTGGCGTAGGTGTAGAGGTTCTGCGCGGCCGGGAGGGCCGAGGTCACCGTCACGTCCAGGAGCGGGGCTCCGTGCAGGCCGAAGACCGCCGATGCCAGGGCCCAGGCGATGAGCGGCTGGCCCACCGACTTCAGGGCCACCGAGAGGAACACGGGGTGGCGGTCGCGGCCCCGGCCCGGCGGGGTGCTGCCGTGCAGGGAGATGCCGAAGGCGAGCAGCACCGCCGGGACCGACATGTTCCCGATCAGGGTCAGGGGGTCCATCACCGGGCCGGGGAGAGTGATGCCGAGCGCCGAGACCAGGACTCCGGTGAGCGAGCCGACGGCTATCGGGTTGCGGAGCGGGGTGAGGAGCCGGCGCCACCAGGGGCCCTTCTCGCCCATGCCGGACAGGTCCAGGATCGTCAGGGCGACCGGGGTGAGGATCACCACCTGGAAGAGCAGGACCGGGGCCACCAGGGACGCGTCGCCCAGCACGTACACGGCGATGGGGATGCCCAGGTTGCCCGAGTTGACGTAGCTGGAGCAGAGCGCGCCGATCGTGGTACGGCCCGCACCCCAGTGCCGTACCGCCCCCACCGCCACGAACGCGCCCGCCGCCGCTGCCGTGGACAGGGCCGTCACCAGCAGCCGGCTGGAGAAGATCACCGCCAGGTCGGCCCTCGCGAGCGTGGTGAAGAGCAGGGCGGGGGAGGCGACGTGGAAGGCCAGCTTGGTCAGCACCTCGCGGCCGTTGACCCCGAGGTGGCCGCCGCGGCCGAGGACGTACCCCACCCCGATGACGATCGCGATGACCGCGAAGCCGCTCAGCACCCCCTGCACGGGACCCCCTCGCGGCGGAGGAGAGCGTCGGGCGGGCAGGGAGGCGGTGCTGATCTGTGGGGCATACACCCAACCCTCCGGGTCGGTCAGGTGCAGGTCAACGGTGTGATCCTTGTGATCTGCGCGACGCCCCCGCGGAGACAGGCACCCTGCCGATGAGTTGTCGAGCCCGCCGCGGTCTACTGATCGTGGATGCCAAGACCCCCGCCGTGCTCGTACTGCCCGGCCCCGTCGCCAAGGACGCGGTGGCCGGGCTGTGTGCCGAGGTGCGGGCAATGCTGGCGGGTGGCACGGCCGGCACCGTCGTCTGCGACGTGGCCGGGATCGGGCCGCCCGGACTGGCGGCCGTCGATCTGCTGGCCCGGCTGGAGCTGACCGCCCGGCGGGCCGGCGGGCGGATACGGCTGCGGGACCCCGACCCCGCGCTACTTTCCCTGCTCCGCTTCGTCGGCCTTCGCCTCCAGATGGAGGGGGAGGCCGAAGAGCGGGAACCAGCGCTTGGTGTCGAGGAAGAAGTGGAACCCGGTCAGCCGGCCGTCTGAGATCTCCAGGACCTGGATCGACCAGGGGCTCCAGCCGCCGGTGTCCGGGTCGGGCTTGTACTGGGCGAACCCGGGCAGGCCGTTGACCTGGACCGGGAACAGCCGGGAGCCCTCGCAGGCGGAGCCGATGGTGGTCATGAAGCCGGCGATGTCCTCGTGGCCGACGAGCCACAGGTCGAACGGCGGCATCGTCATGATGGCGTCCTCGTGGAGGAGCGCCGTCAGCGCCGTCATGTCGTAGCCCTCGAAGGCCGCGACATAGCGCTCAAGGAGCTTTTGCTGCTCCTCGTCCAGCGGGTCGGAGACGTCGGCGGCGGCGCCCGACTGCCGCTGCTCGGCGAGGGTGGCCCGGGCCCGCTGCAGGGCGCTGTTGACCGACGCGACGCTGGTGCCGAGCAGCTCGGCCACCTCGTTGGCCTTCCAGGCCAGCACCTCGCGCAGGATCAGCACCACCCGCTGCTTGGGCGGCAGTTGCTGCAGCGCGGCCATGAAGGCGAGGCGGACGGACTCCTTGGCCACGGCCGCCTCCGCCGGGTCGGCCACGGTCGGCAGCACCCGCGCGTCCGGCACCGGCTCCAGCCAGGTGTTGTCGGGCCGGGGCGCCAGCGCCGCCTGGGCCAGCGGGGTCGACTCGGAGAGGTCCATCGGGCGGGCCCGCTTGTTCCCGGCGGAGAGCATGTCCAGGCAGACGTTCGTCGCGATCCGGTACAGCCACGACCGCAGACTGGAACGGCCCTCGAACTTCTCGTAGCTCCGCCAGGCCCGCACCAGGGTGTCCTGCACGGCGTCCTCGGCCTCGAACGACGAGCCGAGCATCCGGTAGCAGTACCCGGTCAGTTCGGTCCGGTGCTTCTCCAGTGCGACGTCCAGCTCCGCCGTCGCCGTGCTGTCACTCATTGCCGTCCACCCACCCCTGTGGCCGTTCCTGTCCGCGCGCCGTTGCGCTCCAGCACCTGGAAGCTACCGCAGGGGACTGACAATGGCCCTCGGAGTGCGGAAACGTGCAGGTGAGGAGTGGCGGGCGCCCAGGGGGGCGAGGGTGCGGTTCGTGCGGCGGGCGCGGCAACGCCGTGGTCGATCGCGCAGTTCCCCGCGCCCCTCAGGGACGCTTCAGTGAGCGGCTGCCACGACGTGGCGGCGGGCCGCCACCGTGCCCAGCAGGGTGATGGTCACCACGCCCGCGATCGCCAGCAGGGCCACCCCCACCGTCCCCGGCCAGCCGCTCGCGTGGAAGGCGAGCGCGCCCACCGTGCTGCCCGCGCTGGAGCCGATGTAGTAGGCGGACTGGTAGAGGGCGGAGGCCTGGGCCCGGCCGTGGGTGGCCGTCTTGCTGACCGCCGAGGACGCCACCGCGTGGCCCGCGAAGAATCCCGCGGTGATCAGGACCAGGCCCAGCAGGACCAGGGGGAGCGAGTCGGCCAGGGAGAGCAGCAGGCCGGCGGCCGTGGTGCCGCCGCCCAGGTAGAGGGCGCCCCGGCGGCCGAGCCGGCCGACCAGACGGCCCGCCGTGGACGCCGACACCGTACCGACCAGGTAGACGAGGAAGATCGAGCCGACGATGCCCTGGGGGAGTGAGAACGGTTCCTCGGTCAGGCGGTAGCCGATCACCGTGTACACGCCGCCGAAGACGGTCATGAACAGCGCGCCGATCGCGTACAGGCGGCGCAGCAGCGGGTTGGCCAGATGGTCACGGACCGTGCCGAGCAGCCGGCGCGGGTGCAGCGAGCCCGCCTGGAAGTGCCGCGGGGCGGGGAGGAGCAGCCGGAAGGCCACCGCACAGCCGACCGCGATCACGCCGATGACGCCCACCGCGACCCGCCAGCCCCACTCCTGAGCCACCCAGCCGGTGATGACCCGGCCGCTCATCCCGCCGACGCTGTTGCCCGCGACGAACAGGCCGATCGCCGTGACCAGGGCCCTCGGCCGGACCTCCTCGGCCAGGTAGGCCTGCGCCGACGCCGGCAGCCCGGCCAGCGCGGCGCCCTGGACGCCACGGAGCACGATCAGCACGCCCAGAGAGGGCGCGAAGGGCACCAGCAGTCCTACGGTCACCGCGACCGCCAGCGACGCCGTCATGACCGTACGCCGTCCGAAGCGCTCGGAGAGGGCGCTCATCGGGATGACGAACAGCGCCAGGCCGCCGGTCGCCGCCGCCACCGTCCAGCTCGCGTCGCTCGCGGAGACGCCGTAGCCGTCCGAGATCAGCGGGAGCAGGGCCTGCGTGGAGTAGAGGAGGGCGAAGGTCGCGACACCGGCGAGGAAGAGCGCGAAGCTCATCCGGCGGTAGCCGGGACCGCCCGGGGTCAGACGGGAGTCGGCGGCGGGGAGGGACGGGACGGCGTCCACGGTGGCGGACGCCCCGGTACTGGCGGGAGACATGCACCGAACGTACGGACCCCCGCGCTGATCCGTCCAATGCACGGAATCGTCATAATCGTTCCCATGGAGCATCAACGCAGGTCGGCGAAGCGCCTGTCACCGGACAGTGACACGGAAGACATGACGATGTTGCTGGCTCCGCGTCTCGCGTACTTCGCCGGCGTGGCCCGTACGGAGCATGTCACCAGGGCCGCGCAGGAGATCGACGTCCCCCAGTCCACGCTCTCGCGTGCGATGGCGCGCCTGGAGCAGGACCTCGGCGTCGACCTCTTCACCCGCCATGGCCGCACCGTCTCCCTCACCCCGGCCGGCCGCACGTTCCTCACCTCGGTCGAACGTGCCCTCGCCGAGGTCCGGCGCGCCGCCGACGAGGTACGGGCCGACGCCGACCCCGCGACGGGCAAGGTCGCCTTCGGCTTCCTGCACACGATGGGAGCGGAGACCGTCCCCGGCCTCCTCCAGGCCTTCCGCGTCGACCATCCCCGGGTCCGCTTCGGCCTCGTCCAGAACTACGGCGAGGCGATGATCGAGAAGCTCCGGGCGGGCGAGCTGGACCTGTGCCTCACCTCGCCGGTGCCGGACGCCCCGGACCTGGTGGCCAGACGGCTGGACGAACAGAAACTCCGTCTGGTGGTTCCCGCGGACCACCCGCTGGCCGCCCGCAAGCGCATCCGCCTCGCCGAAGCGGCCGACGAGACGTTCGTGACCCTGGAACCGGGCTACGGTCTGCGCCGCATCACCGACGACCTGTGCCAGGAGGCCGGCTTCCGCCCCCGGATCGCCTTCGAGGGCGAGGAGGCGGAGACCCTGCGGGGCCTGGTGGCGGCGGGGCTGGGGGTCGCGCTGCTCCCCCCACCCGCGTTTCCCCGCCCGGGAGTCGTGGAACTGACGGTCACGGCCCCGAGAGCGGCGAGGGAGATCGGTGTGGCATGGCTCCAGGGCCACCCGGACACGCCGCCGGTGGCCGCGTTCAAGAAGTTCCTGCTGTCGAGGAGGGGAAACCTGCTCCCGACCTAGGAACCGCGCAGCAAACGCCCGCCGCCCGCACCCCGAAGCCGGCCGTCACCCCTTCCGGAGCGACCGGCCGAACCCCGCGGCAAGGGGCATCCGCAACCCGATCGGCGGCGGCGCCGCCAGCGCGTCCTCCACCGGCCGCGAGACCGCGTGCCCGTACAGCGCCCCCATGACGAAGTCCGAGGCGAGCGCGAGGACTTCGTCACGGTGCTGATGCAGCCCGTGCCCGTCCGAGTGCACCTCGAACCGGCACACCTCCCGGTTCGCCTTCTTCGCCCGCGCCGCCAGTTGGAACGACAGCTCGGGGTCGGTCCGTTCGTCGTTCGTGCCGTGCACGAGCAGCACCCGGCGCCCCACCAGCTGCCGAACCGGTTCCTCGGGTGCCGCCACGTCCGTCTCCGGCAGCCAAGGGGCTATGGACACCACGCAGTTGACGGCTTCGTGGCCGCCCGCCCGCAGCGCGGCCCGGCCGCCCATGCCCAGCCCCAGCAGACACACCGGGACGTCGCCGTACCGCCGTACCACCTCGTCGGCGGCCCAGCTCGCGTCGCCCGCGAGATGCGCCTCGGTGCCGTTCCAGCCGCGGTAGCGGTAGTGCACGAGGTGTGCGGCCAGCCCCTCGTCGCGGCCGTCCCGGGCGAGCCGGCGTCCGAGCGCGCGGATGAAGGGCGTCGCCCATACGGGGGACGGTCTGCGGGCGGAGACCTCCTCACCGTCCGGGAGCAGCAGGACCGCTCCGCTCACCGTCGTCGGCTCCTGACCGACTGCTCTGCCCAGCCTGGCCGTTCGGACCGGCGTCGCTTGCTGTGCCATGACAGAACAGTGTCAGAAGAAGCGGTGTACGCGACCCGTCGGTGCGGTCACCGTTGCGTATCGACGGACCACGGAATGCGCAGAGTACCGGGCGATCTACGCGCGTAGGAGTTACAGTGCGGAAATGACGAGCCAGAGCATCGCGAACACCCCGACGCCGGAGCAGATCCGCCGGGCACCGAAGGTTCTGCTGCACGACCATCTCGACGGCGGCCTGCGCCCCGGTACGGTCGCCGACCTCGCGCGGGAGACGGGGTACGCCCAACTCCCCGAGTCCGACCCGGACAAGCTCGGCGTCTGGTTCCGGGAGGCCGCCGACTCCGGCTCGCTGGAGCGGTACCTGGAGACGTTCTCGCACACCGTCGGGGTCATGCAGACCCGGGACGCGCTGGTGCGGGTCGCGCGGGAGTGCGCGGAGGACCTCGCCGAGGACGGTGTCGTCTACGCCGAGGTGCGGTACGCGCCCGAGCAGCACCTCGAAGGGGGCCTGTCCCTGGAAGGTGTCGTCGAGGCCGTCAACGAGGGCTTCAGGCAGGGCGAGGCGCTCGCCCGGGAGAACGGCCGGCGGATCCGGGTCGGTGCCCTGCTCACCGCCATGCGGCACGCGGCCCGCTCCCTGGAGATCGCCGAACTCGCCAACCGCTACCGGGACCTGGGCGTCGTCGGCTTCGACATCGCCGGTGCCGAGGCCGGCTTCCCGCCCACCCGGCACCTCGACGCCTTCGAGTACCTCAAGCGCGAGAACAACCACTTCACCATCCATGCCGGCGAGGCCTTCGGGCTGCCGTCGATCTGGCAGGCACTCCAGTGGTGCGGTGCCGACCGGCTCGGGCACGGCGTGCGGATCATCGACGACATCCAGGTCCACGAGGACGGCACGGTCAAGCTCGGCCGCCTCGCTTCGTACGTCCGCGACAAGCGGATCCCGCTGGAGCTGTGCCCGAGCTCCAACCTCCAGACCGGGGCCGCCGACTCCTACGCCCAGCACCCGATCGGACTGCTGCGGCGGCTGCACTTCCGGGCCACCGTGAACACGGACAACCGGCTGATGTCCGGGACCAGCATGACCCGGGAATTCGAGCACCTTGTCGAGGCATTCGGTTACACGCTCGACGACATGCAGTGGTTCTCCGTCAATGCGATGAAATCAGCGTTCATTCCTTTCGATGAACGACTCGCCATGATCAATGACGTCGTGAAGCCGGGGTATGCGGAACTGAAGTCCGAGTGGCTGTTCCGGCAGACCGCCTCCACCAGCGGTTCTGTCGATCCGCAGGGCTGATCAGGGGGCGCGGCGGGGTACGGAATGCGGACGGGCTCTCACGGCCCGTCCGCATTTCGGTGTTTGCGGCGGGCGGTCCGGCATGTTTACGGTCGTGGACCGCTCAGCGCATTTTTTAAAAATCCCCGTACCCGTATTCCAAGGACGCATCAACCATGAAGCAGTCTGCTGCCAAGACCCTCGGTGTCGCCGCCCTCGGTGCCGCCTTCGCCGCCGTCGGCGCGGGCGCGGCCAATGCGGCCCCGGCCGTCCCGGGCTCCTCGCAGGCCCTGGACTCCGTCAACAGGACGCTGCCGGCCGAGAACGTCTCCAAGACCCTGCCGGGGGCCGGTGAGGCCCTGACGCAGGGGCGGACCGGCCTCGCCGCCGGTCTTGCCGCCGCCCAGCCGGCCGCCGAGCAGCTGCTCGGCGGCGGCCCGGCCAAGCCCGTCGCCGGCCTCCTCGGCGGACTGCCGGTCCAGGGCCTGCCCACGCACGGCCTGCCGGTGAACGGGATTCCGATCGGCTGACCTCTCCCCAGCCGGTCGGCAACGCCGTCGGGGCGCACCAGACGACCCCCGTGTGCCCCCACAGAGTTTTCTCCCCCAGGGGTCCCCCAGCGGTGGCCTTCTCCTCCGAGGGGAGGAGGATCCACAGCGCGATGTAGAGCAGGAACTGCGGGCCCGGCAGCAGGCACGACAGCAGGAAGATCACCCGCATCGTCGTCGCGGAGGTGCCGAAGCGGCGGGCCAGCGCGGCGCACACTCCGCCGATCATGCGGCCGTGGGTGGGGCGGGCGAGGCTGGACATCCGCGTCTCCTTCGTGAGTCCCCGGTGCGCTGCGCGACCGGTTCGAGGCGGCCCGTGCGGCCCCTCGTCTGCCCTCAACGGTACGGAGACGAACCAGGTCGAAGCGTCGCTCTACGGGGCGATCCCGACCCTGGGAATCGTCGGGGTACGACCCTGAGCCGGGTCCTCCTGGGGGAGGGCCGCCGGCCAGCGCCGCCCACCTCGCCGACGGAGCCGGGAGCGGGCCGCCGGAACCACCGCCAGATGCGCGACGAGCACGCCGGCCGTGTTCAGGAGGACCGAGTCGACGTCCACCACCCGTCCGGGCACCCCGGTCTGCAGCAGGGCGATGCCGAGCGAGATCAGGGCGCCCGTGGCGGCGGTACGGATCAGGGAGGCGAGCGGCGAGACACGGAGCCGGCCGTGGACCAGCGGGAGCAGCACACCCAGCGGGGCGAGCAGCGCGAGGCCCTCACCGATCCGGTGGGCGGCCTCGAGCGGGCCCAGTGCCAGATCGGCGCGGATCCCGGCGAACGGGTGCAGGTTGGCGGGCATCACCCACGGCACGTCCAGTGGCCGCAGCATCAGCCAGGCGACGAACGCGAGATGGGCGACAAGGAGGACACCTCCTGCCACACGGACGCGGATCGCGGCGCTGCCGCCGATGGAGCCTTGACGCTGCACGCCCCACAAGACGCCCCGGCACACGCGAACGGTTCCGGATGCGAGGGGGTGAGGCTTTCCCCACACGGCTGAGCGGAGAGCCCCGTCAGGGGCGCGGGCAACCACTTCCGGCCCGCACCCGCCGCACCACGCTCCCCGGCACCCCACGAGGCGCCGAAGCGCCCCTCACCCGGAAGACACCTCCCCGGAGGGCGGCCGGTTCCCGCTCGGAGAGTTCCGTACCGCGTCCGTGCACTCGTACCGCAGCAGCGGCTCCCGCCCCGGCCCGCCCAGGATCACCGAACCGTCGCCCTCGGCCGCGGCCGAGTCGGAGAGCGTGCACACGATCTGGCCCAGCGCGTACGACGTCAGCTGGGCCGGCGACGTGCTCAGCCGCAGCGTGTCCTCCGGATCCCCGGGCCGGGGCCCGACGACCGACATCCCGCCGCGCACGTACGTCGTGTAGCCCGCCGACTTCTCGGCGGCCGTGGGCGTCTCCGCGAGCTGGTCGAGCAGCCCCTGGGCGACGATCACCCGCCGCTGCGCGTCCGCCGTGCCCTCCGGGACGCGTACCGCCCGGTCCACGGTCACCAGCGAGGAGCCGCACAGCAGGAACACCTGCACCGGCACCCCCTGCTCGGGCTGGGCCGACAGGTCCGGCTGGGTCATCGAGCACGGCACCCGCGAGGGCGCCCCGCCGAAGTCGGTCGGCACCTCGGTGGCCCGGATCCCGCACCCGCAGAGCGCGAGCGCCAGCCCGGCGAGGGCCAGGAGTCTTCGTCCGTGCATCAGGCGTCCTTCTCCCCGGCGTCCTGGCTCTCCGCGGTCAGCGTCGAGGCGTCCCTGGGCAGCCGCAGGGTGAACACCGCGCCGCCCTCGGGCGAGTTGGCCGCGGTGATCGAGCCGCCGTGGATCCGGGCGTTCTCCGTCGCGATGGACAGGCCCAGGCCGCTGCCCTCGGAGCGCGGCCGGGAGGCGCTCGCCTTGTAGAACCGGTCGAAGACGTGGGGCAGGACGTCCTCGGGGATACCGGGTCCGTGGTCGCGCACGGCGACCACCAGCTCGCCGCCCTCCTGCTGGTCCATGCGCACCGACACGCGTACCGGCGAACCGCCGTGCTTGAGCGCGTTGCCGATCAGGTTGGCGAGGATCACGTCGAGGCGGCGCGGGTCGAGGCGGGCGTGGATGCCGCGCTCGGCGTCCAGCTCCACCGCGTCCAGCCAGGCCCGTGCGTCGATGCAGGCGGTGATCTGGTCGGCGATGTCGACGTCGTCGAGGACCAGCCGGGCCGTACCGGCGTCGAAGCGGGTGACCTCCATCAGGTTCTCGACGAGGTCGTTGAGGCGGCGCGTCTCGCTGACGACCAGCCGGACGGCGGGCTCGATCATCGGGTCCATCGACCCTGACTCCGCCTCCAGCTCCTCCTCCAGGATCTCGGTCACGGCGGTGATCGCGGTGAGCGGCGTCCGCAGTTCATGGCTCATGTCGGCGACGAAGCGGCGCGAGGCGTCGTCCCGCGCGGCCATGTCGTCGACCCGTTTCTCCAGCGCCTCGGCCGCGTCGTTGAACGTCCGTGACAGGTCGGCGAGTTCGTCCGTCCCCGACACCCGCAGCCGGGTGTCTAGCCTGCCCTCGCCGAGCCGCCGCGCGGCGACGCCCAGCCGGTGCACCGGCTTCAGCACGGTCGTCGCGGCGGCCTGCGCGAGCAGGGCCGAGCCGATGAGCGCCAGCCCGGTGGCGATGCCCAGCGACCACGCCAGCGAGTTGAGGTCCTTCGCCTCGGGCTCCAGGGACTTCATCATGTAGCCGGTCGGCCCGCCGCCGATCAGCCGGGTCCCGGCCACCAGGTACGGCGTGCCGTGGTCGACGACCCGCTGCCAGTACAGGTGGTAGGCCGACTTGTTGGAGTCGGTCAGCTTCTGCTGCTTGTCGACGGCGGTGCGCAGGGACCGGGGCACGTCGTCGAGCGCGAACGCGCTCAGCCCGTCCGAACTGCCGTACACCGTCTTGCCGTCCGGGTCCTGTCCGACCAGTAACACGCTGAACCGCTGGCTGCTGCCGGCCATCTGACCGGCCGTGCGCTGGAGTTCGTCCTGGGTGGGATGGACGGGCAGCGCGCCCGCCCGGTTCTGCATCTCCTGCTGGAAGTCGCGCAGCACCGCGTCCTGGGTGCGGGTGAGCACGGCCTCGCGGTTCAGCCAGTACGCGATGCCGGACGCGGACACGGCCGCGGTCAGCGCGACGAGCCCGAAGACCACGACGAGCCGCAGCCGCAGACTGGTGAAACGCAGCCTGGACATGGCCCCCCTGCGATCCGCGGCCCAGCCGCGGAAACCCCCTTGCCGGTCCGTCACTGAGGGGCGTCCAGGCGGTAGCCGACACCACGGACGGTACGGATCAGGGTCGGCGAGGAGGGCACGTCCTCCACCTTGGCGCGCAGCCGCTGCACACAGGCGTCCACGAGCCGGGAGTCACCGAGGTAGTCGTGCTCCCAGACCAGCCGCAGCAACTGCTGCCGGGACAGCGCCTGCCCCGGCCGCCGGCTCAGTTCGAGCAGCAGCCGCAGCTCGGTCGGGGTCAGCTGGAGGTCCTCGCCGTTCTTCGTCACGGTCATCGCGGACCGGTCGATGACGACGTTGCCGAAGGTCGCCGAGTCGGTGGACTCCCGCTCCCCGCGGCGCAGCACGGCCCGGATCCGGGCGTCGAGCACCCGGCCCTGGACGGGTTTGACGACATAGTCGTCGGCCCCGGACTCCAGCCCGACCACCACGTCGATGTCGTCGCTGCGCGCGGTCAGCAGAATGATCGGCAACTGGTCCGTGCGCCGGATCCGCCGGCACACCTCGAACCCGTCGATGCCGGGCAGCATCACGTCGAGGACGATCAGATCGGGCCGCTGCTCGCGCAACAGCTTCAGACCGTCCTCACCGGTCGCAGCGGTGGCCACCCGGTGCCCCTGGCGCGTCAGAGAGAGCTCCAGGGCCGTACGGATGGCGTCGTCGTCCTCGATCAGCAACAGGGAAGGCACGGGCTCATTCTGGCCCATGAGAGGCCTGTCGTACGACCTGTGCGGCTCGTGGCCGCCCGCGAACCTCGTCAGCGCCACCACCTGTGCATCGTGTGTGGACGCTCTGTGCCGGATCCCTGTGACAGGTCTGTGACAGTCGGCGGATACGGCCGTGAAGGTGGCCCGGCAGAGTTCTCGGCACAGGCAAGCGAGCGGGTGGCGCGGAGCCTGGGCAAGCCGAACTACCGGAAGTCCACGACGGGGGGCGCGAGATGAACACGCTGATCGGTCACAGCACCAGCGCAGTGATCACGCGTCTGCACGACGTGAACCGGGGTTGCGAGAAGTCCGGTGCCGACGGGGGTCCTTCCCGCGCGAGCGGATTCGAGCGTGGGGGAGGGCGGGGGTGCGCTCGCGGCACCGGGCGTCAGCACACCGCCTACATGACGGTGGTCGACGGCTGCGCGGGGGAAGCGCACGGGGGATCCGCACACGGGGAGGACACGGGGGAGCAGCGCTCGCTGACCGAGGCGGAGTTCACCGCCTACGTCCAGGAGCGCCGCGCCTCCCTGTACGCGACCGCCTACCACCTGACCGGTGACCGCTACGAGGCCGAGGACCTGCTGCAGAGCGCGCTGTTCTCGACGTACCGGGCGTGGGAACGGATCAGCGACAAGGCGGCCGTGGGCGGTTACCTGCGGCGGACGATGACGAACCTGCACATCAGCGCCTGGCGGCGCCGCAAGCTCAACGAGTACCCGACCGAGGAACTGCCGGAGACGCCCGGCGACACGGACGCGATGAGCGGCACCGAGCTGCGCGCGGTCCTGTGGCAGGCGCTGGCCCGGCTGCCCGAACTCCAGCGCACCATGCTGGTCCTGCGCTACTACGAGGGCCGCACGGACCCGGAGATCGCGGAGATCCTCGACATCAGTGTCGGCACGGTGAAGTCCAGCATCTGGCGGTCGCTCCGCCGGCTGCGCGAGGACGAGGTCCTCAGCTTCGGCCGTGACGAGGAGAACGCCTTCGGGGAGCTCGTCGCCTGAAGGTGAGGGGATCCGGGGGGATCCCGACGGGGAGGGCCTGGGGGGACTCACGGGGGACTGCGAGTCAGGGCCCATGGGGGAAGCGAGTCCGGGGGGACTCGCGGGGGAAAGCACGGGGGAGCTCCGCCACGGGGGACACGGGGGTGTTCGGCGGGGCCGGCGGGAGCGGGACTGGAGGGCCGGGGGGTCCGTCCAGTCCCGCTTTTCCGTCACGTCCGCCGTGCTGCCCCGTACGCGGGTACGGGGGTCAGGCCGACGCCCGGTCCCGGCTCTGCCGGCCCACCGCGGCCGCCGCCAGCCGGCCCAGCGCCTCGTCCCGGTCGCACGGGTGCGCGCCCAGCGACACCTGGCGGGCCACGATCGTCCGCTCCGCGCGCATCAGCCGCCAGCCGCGGCGCAGCAGGAACGGCACCGACTTGCGGCCCTCCTTCAGATCGCGCAGGAAGCGCCGCCGGAAGGTCCGCATCGGGCCCCGGTTCAGGCAGAGCGCGTCGGCCAGCAGCCCCCGCTCGCGGCAGCGCTCCACTATCTCGGCGGCGAAGATGCCCTCCGCGATGAACAGCGGGGTACGGCCGATGTGCAGCGGTTCCTCGCCGGTACGGGCGCTCAGCGAGATGTCGTACACCGGTACCGGCGTCGACCCCGTGGCGCAGAGCCGGGCGATGGCCTCGACCGCGATCTCCGCGTCCCAGGACTCCGGGTGGTCCCAGTCGATGTCCGAACTCCCCGCCACCAGCGGCAGCGTCGGGTCGTCGCCGTCCTTGTAGAAGTCGTCGAGGCGCAGCACGGGCAGTCCGGAGCGGGCGGCTACGAGGGACTTGCCCGAGCCGGAGGGGCCGCACAGCAGCACGACACGGGCGGAGGGCGGGAGATGAAGGCTCACGGAACACCAGTTTGACGTATGGGGGGCCCGCTGCCGACCCCGCGGGTCGCCTTTGGAGCGTGACTCACACCTCAACTACCCTGAGTTCCCGTCCGCTTACCCTGAGCACCCGAAGGTGGCACCAGTGATGGCCCGTACCGCGTCCTCCCCGTATCCGACCGCTCAGCGCGCCCTGGTCGCACTCGCCGCGGCCTCAGCCGCGCTCGGCGCGGGCGCCGCGACGGCCGCCGCGGACACCCAGCACGTCGTGGACCCCCGGGTGCACACCCGGCCCACCTCCCTCGGCCACCTCGACCCGAAGTCGGGCGTGCAGGCGCTGGGGGCCGTACTGCCGTACGTCACGGGGCCGGTGGCGGGGCTGAAGCCCAACCCGCTGGCGGGTACGGGTGTGGACCCGCTGGACAACGGGGTGGGGACGAAGGTGGCCGACTTCCGGCCGGTGTCGTCGAAGACGCTCACGGGGCCGGTGGCGCAGGCCTCGTCGGTCGGGTCGCTGCCGGCGGTGGGACGGATGCTCGGCAACGCGGGGAGCTGAGCGCCCCGTGCGGGGCGCCGGGGGCAGCCCCGGCCGAAGGCCGGGAGGAACTGCGGGACCAGCCTCGGGCGGCCCGCAGTTCCCCGCGCACGGAGACGGATCAGTAGGAAGACCCTGACGCGCCCAGCGCCCCCGTCGGGTGCCAGACGGTCTTCGTCTCCAGGAAGGCCGTCATGCGGTCCGTCCCGGGCGCCGCCGTCCAGTCGTCCACAGGCTGTGGACGCAGGACGCGCTTCAGGTTGTCGGCCGCCGCGATCTCCAGCTCCTTCGCCAGCGCCTCGTCGGCGCCCGCGAGGTCGATCGCGTTGACGTCCTGGTGGGCGGCGAGGGGCGCCGCGATCTCCGCCGTACGGCCGGAGAGGATGTTGACCACTCCGCCGGGGACGTCGGAGGTGGCGAGCACCTCGGCCAGCGAGAGGGCCGGCAGCGGCGCCTTCTCGCTCGCGACCACGACCGCCGTGTTGCCGGTGGCGATCACGGGCGCGACCACGGACACCAGGCCCAGGAACGACGACTCCTGCGGGGCCAGGACGGTCACCACGCCGGTCGGTTCGGGGGAGGAGAGGTTGAAGAAGGGGCCCGCGACCGGGTTGCCGCCGCCGGCCACCTGGGCGATCTTGTCGGTCCACCCCGCGTACCAGACCCAGCGGTCGACGGCGGCGTCCACGACCGCGGCGGCCTTGGACTTGCCGAGGCCCTCGGCGTCCGCGACCTCGCGCACGAACTGGTCCCGGCGGCCCTCCAGCATCTCCGCGACGCGGTAGAGGACCTGGCCGCGGTTGTAGGCCGTGGCCCCGGACCAGCCGCCGAACGCCTTGCGAGCGGCCACGACCGCGTCCCGGGCGTCCTTGCGGCTGGCAAGCGGCGCGTTGGCCAGCCAGTTGCCCTTCCCCGCCGCGTCAGCGGCTGATCGCTTCGTCGTCACCTCGTACACCCGGCCGCTCTCGGAACGCGGGAACTTCCCGCCGACGTACAGCTTGTAGGTCTTGAAGACAGACAGGCGTTCAGACATCGAGGTATGCCTCCAGGCCGTGGCGGCCGCCCTCGCGACCGAAGCCCGACTCCTTGTAACCGCCGAACGGCGAGGTCGGGTCGAACTTGTTGAACGTGTTGGACCAGATCACGCCCGCGCGCAGCCTGTTGGCGACGGCGAGGATCCGCGAGCCCTTCTCGGTCCAGATGCCGGCGGACAGCCCGTACGGCGTGTTGTTGGCCTTCGCCACGGCCTCGTCGGGCGTGCGGAAGGTCAGGACCGACAGGACCGGGCCGAAGATCTCGTCGCGGGCGACGGTGTGCGCCTGGGTGACGTTCGTGAAGAGCGTCGGGGCGAACCAGTAGCCGGCGGAGGGGATCTCACAGGCCGGGGACCAGCGCTCGGCGCCCTCCGCCTCGCCCTGCTCGACGAGGGAGGTGATCCGTGCGAGCTGTTCCGCGGAGTTGATCGCGCCGATGTCGGTGTTCTTGTCCAGCGGGTCTCCGAGACGGAGCGTGGACAGACGGCGCTTGAGGGAGTCGAGCAGCTCGTCGTGGATCGACTCCTGGACGAGGAGCCGGGAGCCCGCGCAGCAGACCTGGCCCTGGTTGAAGAAGATCCCGTTGACGATGCCCTCGACGGCCTGGTCGATCGGGGCGTCGTCGAAGACGATGTTCGCGCCCTTGCCGCCCAGTTCGAGGGTGAGCTTCTTGCGGCTGCCCGCGACCGTGCGCGCGATCTCCTTGCCGACGGCGGTGGAGCCGGTGAAGGCGACCTTGTTCACGTCCGGGTGGGCGACGAGCGCGGCGCCCGCGTCGCCGTAGCCGGGCAGGATGTTGACTACGCCCCTGGGCAGGCCCGCCTGGCGGCAGATGTCCGCGAAGAAGAGGGCCGACAGCGGCGTGGTCTCCGCCGGCTTGAGGACGACCGTGTTGCCGGTGGCCAGTGCCGGGGCGATCTTCCAGGCCAGCATCAGCAGCGGGAAGTTCCAGGGGATGACCTGGCCGGCGACGCCCAGGGGGCGCGGGTCGGCGCCGTAGCCCGCGTGGCCGAGCTTGTCCGCCCAGCCCGCGTAGTAGAAGAAGTGCGCGGCGACCAGGGGGAGGTCGGCGTCGCGCGTCTCCTTGATGGGCTTGCCGTTGTCCAGCGTCTCCAGGACGGCCAGCTCGCGGCTGCGCTCCTGGATGATGCGGGCGATGCGGAAGAGGTACTTGGCGCGCTCGGAGCCCGGCAGCGCGGACCACTTCTCGAAGGCCTTGCGGGCGGCCTTGACGGCGCGGTCGACGTCCTCGGCGCCGGCCCGGGCGACCTCGGAGAGGACCTCCTCGGTGGACGGGCTGACCGTCTTGAAGACCTTGCCGTCGGCGGCGTCGGTGAACTCGCCGTCGATGAAGAGGCCGTAGGAGGGCGCGATGTCGACGACGGAGCGGGACTCGGGCGCCGGTGCGTACTCGAATGCGGTGGTCATCTTTTCCTTGGCCATGGTCGGTCAGTCCACCGTCACGTAGTCGGGGCCGGAGTAGCGGCCGGTGGCCAGCTTCTGACGCTGCATCAGCAGGTCGTTCAGGAGTGAGGAGGCACCGAAGCGGAACCAGTGGTTGTCCAGCCAGTCGGCGCCCGCCGTCTCGTTCACCAGGACGAGGAACTTGATCGCGTCCTTGCTGGTCCGGATGCCGCCGGCGGGCTTGACGCCGATCTGGACGCCGGTCTGCGCGCGGAAGTCGCGCACGGCCTCCAGCATGAGAAGGGTGTTCGCCGGGGTCGCGTTCACCGCGACCTTGCCGGTGGAGGTCTTGATGAAGTCGGCGCCCGCGAGCATGCCCAGCCAGGAGGCCCGGCGGATGTTGTCGTACGTCGACAGCTCGCCGGTCTCGAAGATGACCTTGAGCCGGGCGGCGCCCGAGGCCTCCTTCACGGCGACGATCTCCTCGTACACCTTGCCGTAGTTCCCGGCGAGGAACGCCCCGCGGTCGATGACCATGTCGATCTCGTCGGCACCGGCGGCCACGGCGTCGCGCACGTCGGCGAGCTTGACGGGCAGCGCCGCGCGGCCGGCCGGGAAGGCGGTGGCGACCGAGGCGACCTTGACGGACGAACCGGCGACGGCCTGCTTGGCGGCGGCCACCATGTCGGGGTAGACGCAGACCGCGGCCGTGGCCGGGGTCGCGCGGTCCGTCGGGTCCGGATGGACCGCCTTGGCGCCGAGCGCCCGGACCTTGCCCGGGGTGTCCGCGCCTTCCAGCGTCGTCAGGTCGACCATCGAGATGGCGAGGTCGATGGCGTACGCCTTCGCGGTGGTCTTGATGGAACGGGTGCCTAGCGAGGCGGCACGCGCCTCCAGGCCGACCGCGTCGACGCCGGGCAGCCCGTGGAGGAAGCGGCGCAGCGTGCTGTCGGACGCGGTGACGTCAGCAAGTGCGTGGGGTGCGGTGGTGGGCATGGTCACCAGACGAGCATATCTACGCGCGTAGCGGCTGTACACCCCGACGGAACGGTTCTTCTCAGGAACGGCCGGGGGGCCGCCCCCTCTGGCGGCTCGGGGACCGCGTGACCGGCCCGTACGGCCCGCGGCGCCCGGCGAACCCGCCTCTCACCGCGTGACGCCGCACACCACTCGGCCGCCCGGCGCACGCCTGAGGCACAATCGGCGGCATGACCTCGCCCCTCGTCAAGGACCACGCCTATCGATCGCCGCAGGCGCTGATCGGCGGAGTACTCCTGCTCGTCATCATCGGCTGGCTCGGCATCGACGCGCTGTTGCGGGGGCACGGCCGCACCCCGTGGCTCGCGCTCGCCGCGATGATCCTGATCGTGCCGCTGGTGGTCGCCTTCACCCTGCGCCCGGTCGTGTTCGCGGGACAGGACCGGCTGCGGGTGCGCAACCCGTTCCGGCTGGTCACGATCCCGTGGGGGGAGGTCGCCGGCCTGCGCTCCGGGTTCTCGAACGAGATCGTGACCAAGGACGGCGCGAAGTACCAGCTGTGGGCCATCCCGGTGTCCCTGCGCGGCCGGAAGAAGGCGGCGCGCCGGCAGGCCAAGGCGGCGTCGGACGCGCGGCGCGGACGCACCGGGGCCGAGGGCGGCGGGTTCGGCGCCCGCGGCGGCTTCGCCTCGGGCACCGGCTTCGGCGGCCTCGGCGGCTTCGCCACGGGCACCGGCTTCGGCGGCCTGCGGCCCCCGGAGGAGGCGGACGGCCCGGTGCGCGCGGAGACCGACAAGGTCATGGACGACCTGCGGGAGATGCTGGAGAACCGGGGCGAGGCCGAGTCCGCGCAGGGCGCGGTCACGGTCCGCTGGGCGTACGAGGTGGCCGCCCCCGCGATCGCCGGAGCCGTGCTCCTGGCGATCCTGCTGGCGACGGGCTGACCGGGCCTGCCGGCACGCACGGTGCCGGGCCTTTCGTGGCGGGAGGCCCGGCACCGTCGTTTCAGGGGTTCGGGCGGGGCGGGGTCGGCGGACGTCGAGGTGGCCGGCCGGACAGACCGCGGCGGCGGTCGTGGCCGTGCCGGCGCGGGACCAGCGGTAGTCGCGGTCCGCCCCCGGGTCTGCTGATGGACGAGCTCGCTCCGCCCTGGACCCGGCCTCCACCCGCCGCATCGAGGAGACCGTCCACGAGCCGACCGACGAGGTGACCATCGTGATCGTCGAACACGGCCCCACCGACGAGATGTTCCACACCCCCTGAAACCCGCGCGCCACGGACCACGTGAACGGCCGCTCCGGGCAGGACCGGGGGTGGCTGTCGTGGCCTGCCGCGCGCCCGGGGGCCCGGCACCGCATCAGGCCGGGTGGAGGAACCGGACCCCGTGCCGGGCCCGTGCGCGGCGACCGTTGTTCCGCCGAGGTGCCGGGGCGGCGGAACGCCCGAGGGGCGGATGCCTGCGGAGGGCGGATGCCTCCGAGAGGGCGCGGAGCACATCCCTTCGCGGTCCCGGCGCGCGGTCACCCCTGCGGCCGCAGGTGTCCGGGACGCGGGCGGCGGCCCGACCTCCCGTCGGTCACGGCGCGCTCGGCCACACCAGCAGCATGTACGCGCCGCAGTACGCGGACCCCGCGACCGCCACGGTCAGCGCGAGCACCCGCAACCGCCGTGACGCGCGGGCGAGATACCCGGCGACGGGCAGCAGCAGCGGGAAACCGGGCAGGAGGAAACGGGCCCGCGGGAAGTAGACGCCCCCGCTGGCCACCACGATCACCAGCAGGACCGCGCCGAACACCAGCAGCGGCAGCGGCTGCCGGTCCGCCACCGCGAGCCCGAACAGGACCACCGACGCGAGGACCGTCAGGCTCACCACCACCAGGAACAGTTCCGGCCGGGGAACCTGTCCGAACAGGTGCCGTAGCCAGTGCACGGTCTCCGCGCCGCCGTCCAGCTCGTTGTGCCACATCCGCTGGACGGCGAAGTAGCCGTCCCAGCGGCCGAGTCGGACGCCCACCCAGCCGACGTACGCGCACCAGCCCAGGGGGGCCACCAGGGCCGCCGTCAGGGCGCGGACCGAGAAGCGGGTGCGCAGGGCGAGCAGCGCGGTGACCGAGACGGCGGCGGCCACCGCGATGCCGGTCGGCCTGGTCAGCCCGGCCAGTACCGAGCCGGCCGCCGCCCACAGCCAGCGCTCGTCCAGCACCGCGTACAGCGCCCACGCGGCGAACGCCGTGAACAGCGACTCGGTGTAGCCCATCCACTCCACCAGACCCACCGGGTAGGCCGCCCACAACACGGTGAGCAGCACCCCGGCCCGCCGCCCGGCCAGCCGGTCGCCCACCGCGAACACGCCCCAGGCCGCGACCAGCGACGCCAGCCAGGCGAGGCCGAGGCCGGTACTGGCCCGGGTGCCCGGGGTCAGCACGGCCACGGCCTTGACCAGCAGCGGGTACAGCGGGAAGAACGCCAGGTTGTTGTGGTCGAAGGCGGTCCCGAGGGTGTGCGTGTAGCCGTGGTCGGCGATCCCGAGATACCAGCGGGAGTCCCACTGCGCCGCCAGCATCGGCCACACCCCGTGGTGGCGGCGGTGCGCCCACACGGCGAGGAACAGCAGCCCGGTGAGCCGTACGCCGAGATACGCGGCGAGGGCCGGCGCCGCCCGGCGCAGCGCGTGGCGCGGGGTGGCGGCGGTGGGGAGAAGGGGTCGTCGGGAGCCCGGGATGTGTCCGCTGGGGGCGGTGTCGGGGGCGGTCGAGGACACGGCGGCGGCTCCAGACTCCGGTACGGCGGTGGCGGGCGTTACCCGACCACCGTTTCCCGGCCGCCGCGGCAGGACGTGGAACCCGGGTCAACTACCGCCGGGAAATCACCCGATGGGGTGCTACGGATCCGTGCCCGAGCCGATGAAGGGGGCCGGGGGGCGCCCCGGGGGGCGCCCCCCGGGTCAGATGCCGGCCGCCTCGGACAGGTCCCGCTTGATCGCGGCCAGGGTCCGGGCCGCCTCGGCGCGGGCCGCCGGGAGCGCGTCGCGGGCCGCCACCGGGACGACCACCTCCAGGTAGCACTTCAGCTTGGGCTCGGTGCCGCTGGGGCGGACCACGACCCGGGCGCCGGTGAGCGTGTAGCGCAGGCCGTCGGTGGGCGGCAGCCGGTCCGTGCCCCGGGTCAGGTCCTCCGCTCCGGTGACGGGGAGCCCGGCGAGTGCGGTCGGGGGCTGCTCACGGAGCCTGCGCATGGCGTCGGCGATGACGGAGAGGTCCTCGACGCGGACCGAGAGCTGGTCGGTGGCGTGCAGACCGTGCTCGACGGCGAGGTCGTCGAGGAGGTCGAGGAGGGTGCGGCCCTCCTCCTTGAGGACCGAGGCCAGCTCGGTGAGCAGGAGCGCGGCGGTGATGCCGTCCTTGTCGCGGACGCCGTCGGGGTCGACGCAGTAGCCGAGGGCCTCCTCGTAGCCGTAGCGCAGGCCGTCGACGCGGGCGATCCACTTGAAACCGGTGAGGGTCTCCTCGTACGGCAGCCCCGCCTTCCCGGCGATCCGGCCGAGGAGGGAGGAGGAGACGATCGACTCGGCGAAGACGCCGGTGGCGCCGCGCCGGACCAGGTGGGCGGCGAGGAGCGAGCCGACCTCGTCACCGCGGAGCATGCGCCACTCGCCGTCGTCCTTGACGGCCGCGGCGCAGCGGTCGGCGTCCGGGTCGTTGGCGATGATCAGGTCCGGGTCGGTGGCGCGGGCCTGCGCGAAGGACAGGTCCATCGCGCCGGGTTCCTCCGGGTTGGGGAAGGCGACGGTCGGGAAGTCCGGGTCCGGTTCGGCCTGCTCGGCGACCAGGACCGGTGCCGGGAAGCCGGCCCGGGCGAAGGCGGCGAGGAGGGTGTCCTTGCCGACGCCGTGCATGGCGGTGTAGACGGTTCGCGCGGTGCGCGGGGAGCCGGGGGCCAGGACGGCGTCCGTACGGGCCAGGTAGGCCTCCAGGACGGTGTCGTCGAGGGTTTCCCAGCCGGTGTCGGGGCGGGGGACGTCGTGGAGGGTCGTGATCGCCTCGATCTCGGCGGCGATCTCCGCGTCGGCGGGCGGGACGATCTGGGAGCCGTCGCCGAGGTAGACCTTGTAGCCGTTGTCGCGGGGCGGGTTGTGGCTGGCGGTGACCTCCACGCCGGCGACCGCGCCCAGGTGCCGTACGGCGAACGCCAGGACCGGGGTGGGCAGGGGGCGGGGGAGTACGACGGCGTGCAGGCCGGCGCCCGTCATGACGGCCGCGGTGTCGCGGGCGAAGTCGGCGGACTTGTGGCGGGCGTCGTAGCCGACGACGACGGTTGCGGTGCCCCGGCCGTGGGCCTTCAGGTACGCGGCGAGGCCGGCGGCGGCCCGGATGACGACGGAGCGGTTCATGCGCATGGGGCCCGCGCCGAGTTCGCCGCGCAGGCCCGCGGTGCCGAACTGGAGGGTGCCGCTGAAGCGGGCCGACAGTTCGGTGACGTCACCGGCGGCGATGAGCTCGGCGAGCTCGTCGCGGGTGTCCGGGTCGGGGTCCTCGGCCAGCCAGGTCCTGGCCCGGGCGATGAGATCGTCGTGCACGGTCGTCGTCCAACCTCTCGTGGTGTGCCTGCGGCGCCGGTGCTGCTTCGGTGGGGGTGCGCGTGGCGCCTACGGGCGGTGGTGAATCGGGGCCGGGGCGCGGAGTCTCCGTCCTCGGACCGGTGGTGCTGTCTCGCGCCGTACGGGGTGCCGAACGCCGGCCGCTGCGGGCGGGGACTCCCCGCCCCGCCCCGTCCCCTTCCCGCCGTGGGCGAGCGCGCCGGCCTTGGGGCGCGGGGAAGTGCGCGAACGGTTACGACGGGCCCGCGGACGTCCGCCGTGGCGGGGGCTACAGCCGGCCCAGCACCTGCGCCAGCAGCTCGCCCATCTGGGCCGCCGAGTCGCGGCCGGCCTGGAGGACCTCCTCGTGGTTGAGGGGTTCGCCGGTCATGCCCGCGGCGAGGTTGGTCACCAGGGAGATGCCGAGGACCTCGGCGCCCGCCTCGCGGGCCGCGATCGCCTCGAGGACCGTGGACATGCCCACCAGGTCCGCGCCGATGACGCGGGCCATGCGGATCTCGGCCGGGGTCTCGTAGTGCGGGCCGGGGAACTGCGCGTAGACGCCCTCTTCGAGGGTGGGGTCGATCTCCTTGCACAGGGCGCGCAGGCGGGGCGAGTAGAGGTCCGTCAGGTCCACGAAGTTCGCGCCGACGATCGGGGAGGTGGCCGTGAGGTTGATGTGGTCGCTGATGAGGACCGGCTGGCCGGGCCGCATGCCCTCGCGCAGGCCGCCGCAGCCGTTGGTGAGGACGATCGTCTTGCAGCCGGAGGTGACGGCGGTGCGCACGCCGTGTGCGACGGCGGCGACGCCGCGGCCCTCGTAGTAGTGCGTGCGGCCCAGGAAGACCAGCGCGCGCTTGTCACCGAAGGAGTACGAGCGGATCTTGCCGCCGTGCCCTTCCACGGCCGGCGGCGGGAAGCCGGGCAGCTCGGTGACCTGGAACTCGGCGTCGGGGGCCCCGAGGGCGTCGACGGCCGGAGCCCAGCCGGAGCCCATCACGAGGGCGACGTCGTGGGTCTCGGCGCCCGTGAGTTCGCGCAGGCGCGCGGCGGCCGCCCCGGCTGCGGCATGGGGGTCGCCCTGGATGTCGTCCGGAAGAAGAGATGCGTTCACGCGGATGAGAGTAGCCGGTCTGGGCCTACGCGCGTAGATGAGGGAGCTCACGGGAAGGCGATCGTTGTCTTGTCGTTTCCAACGAGTGGTGTGACGCAGGTAACTTTTGTAACGGCTGTGGGCGGTCTGTGAGGGTTGGGGGCTCCTCAGCAGGGGCGCTTGCGCAGTTCCATGACGTAGTCGTGCGGGGCGCCCGCCGACTCCGCCGCGTCGGCGATCTCGCCGAGGTAGCGGGCCGAGGGGAGGCCGCCCTCGTAGCCGTTGAGGACGTAGAGCCAGGCGCTCTCCTCGCCCTCCAGGGTGTGCACGCGCACCCGGGCCCGGCGGTAGATGCCCATGCCGACGCCCTCCCAGCGGTCCATGGACTCCTCGTCCATCGCCGCCAGGTCGTACAGGCCGACGAAGACCTGCGACAGGGGGTCCTCGACGATCGTCGCCAGTGCGCCCTCCCAGCCCATCTGCTCGCCGCCGAAGGTCAGCCGCCATCCGTTCAGCCAGCCGGTGGCGCGGAGGGGGGAGTGCGGGGCGCGGCGGGACATCAGCCGTGCGTCGAGATTGCCGGCGTACGCGGCGTAGAGCGACGACATGGAGAGAGGGTACGGCAGTGGTCCCGGGTGCCTCTCCAGTCCCTCTAGGCACCGGGCGGCGCCCCGGGGCGATAGCACCTCCGGGGGTGCGGGACAATGGAGTACGTGACTCGGATCGTGATCATCGGTGGCGGACCCGGCGGATATGAAGCGGCGCTGGCGGCCGCGCAGCTCGGCGCGGAGGTGACCGTCGTCGACTGCGACGGTCTGGGCGGAGCGTCGGTGCTGACCGACTGCGTGCCGTCGAAGACCCTCATCGCCACGGCCGAGGTGATGACCAACTTCGACTCCTCGTACGAGGAGCTGGGGATCATCGTCGCCGACGACACCCCGCCGCTGGAGCAGGCGGCCCGAGTGGTCGGCGTCGACCTGGGGAAGGTCAACCGGCGGGTGAAGCGGCTCGCGCTGGCGCAGTCGCACGACATCACGGCGTCGGTGACGCGGGCCGGTGCCCGGGTCGTGCGCGGGCGCGGCCGGCTGGAGGGCATGCAGGCCCTGGACGGGTCGCGGAAGGTCGTGGTCACGGCCGCGGACGGCAGCGAGGAGACCCTCACCGCGGACGCCGTGCTGATCGCGACCGGTGGCCACCCCCGTGAGCTGCCGGACGCGCAGCCGGACGGCGAGCGCATCCTGAACTGGACCCAGGTCTACGACCTCACCGAGCTGCCCGAGGAGCTCATCGTGGTCGGGTCGGGTGTGACCGGTGCCGAGTTCGCCGGCGCGTACCAGGCGCTGGGGTCCAAGGTGACGCTGGTGTCCTCCCGGGACCGCGTGCTGCCGGGTGAGGACCCGGACGCGGCCGCCGTCCTGGAGGACGTCTTCCGCCGCCGTGGCATGAACGTCATGGCGCGCTCGCGCGCCGCCGCCGCCAAGCGGGTCGGGGACCGGGTCGAGGTGACGCTCGCGGACGGCCGGGTCATCACCGGTTCGCACTGTCTGATGGCCGTCGGCGCGATTCCCAACAGCGCCGGCCTCGGGCTGGAGGGTGCGGGCGTCAAACTGCGCGACTCCGGGCACATCTGGACCGACAAGGTGTCGCGGACGACGGCCCCGGGGGTCTACGCGGCCGGTGACGTCACGGGCGTCTTCGCCCTGGCGTCGGTGGCCGCCATGCAGGGGCGGATCGCGATGTACCACTTCCTCGGCGACGCGGTGGCCCCGCTGAACCTGAAGACCGTCTCGTCCAACGTCTTCACCGATCCGGAGATCGCGACGGTCGGGTACACCCAGGCGGACGTGGACGCGGGCAAGATCGACGCCCGGGTCGTGAAGCTGCCGCTGCTGCGCAACCCGCGCGCGAAGATGCAGGGCATCCGGGACGGCTTCGTGAAGCTGTTCTGCCGGCCGGGCACCGAGATCGTGGTGGGCGGCGTGGTGGTCTCGCCGCGGGCCTCGGAGCTGATCCATCCGATCTCGATCGCCGTCGACAACAATCTGACGGTCGAACAGATCGCGAACGCGTTCACCGTGTACCCGTCTCTTTCCGGCTCGATCGCCGAGGTCGCGCGGCAGCTGCACACGCGGAAGATCGGCAGCGAACTCTGACGGCCGGATCCGACTCCCCGCTGGTCACGGGGAGTTGTCGCGCATGCGTACGGCATAGTCGGGCGGGGTAGGTCCTATACCACTCCCGACCCTGCCGTGCGAACAACTTCTGCTATTCGGCGCAAACTGCTGAAAGCAGACGGTCGTTGGGGTTACTGTCAGTTTCGTGTTCGCTGCAGAACGTCGCCAATTGATCCTCGAAATGGTGCGCGCGAACGGGGCCGTATCGCTCCGTGAGCTCGCCCGCGTCGTCCAGACCTCAGAAGTGACCGTACGGCGGGACGTGCGCGCACTGGAGGCAGAAGGACTCCTCGACCGCCGGCATGGCGGTGCGGTATTGCCGGGCGGGTTCACGCGGGAGTCCGGCTTTCCGCAGAAGTCACATCTCGCGACCGCCGAGAAGACGGCCATCGCCGATCTCGCCGCGGGTCTCGTCGAAGAGGGCGAGGCCATCGTGGTCGGGGCGGGTACCACCACCCAGGAACTCGCGCGCCGGCTGGCGCGGGTGCCCGGACTCACCGTCGTCACCAATTCGCTGCTGGTGGCGCAGGCGTTGGCCCATGCCAACCGTGTCGAGGTCGTGATGACCGGCGGCACCCTGCGCGGCTCCAACTACGCCCTGGTCGGCTCCGGAGCGGAGCAGTCCCTGCAGGGGCTGCGGGTGTCGAAGGCCTTCCTGTCGGGCAGTGGCCTGACGGCCGAGCGGGGGCTGTCCACCTCCAACATGCTGTCGGCGTCCGTCGACCGGGCGCTGGTGCAGGCCGCCGCGGAGGTGGTCGTCCTCGCCGACCACACCAAGCTCGGTACGGACACGATGTTCCAGACCGTGCCGACGGACGTCATCACCCGCCTGGTCACCGACGAGCCGCCGGCTCATGACGACCGTGCCGGCACGGAGCTCCAGGCCCTCGCCGATCAGGGGGTGCAGATCGCTGTGGCCGGAGCGTCGGGGAACCCGGGGGGTGATCAGGTCCCGGCGCGCCAGCAACAGCATCAACAGCGTCGGGACGTATCCCTTCCGGGGCCGCGGCGGGGCCAGGTGCCCGGGTCGGGGCTGCGGTCGGCCTCGATGCTGAACGGGGAGCAGCCGACCGGGTCCGAGCGGGGGCGGGTCGCCGACATGCGGCGGCGGTGAGCGCCCGGCGCCCGGGCGCCGAGCCGGTCCCGTCACCGCGCGAGTGCGGGACCGCCATGGCTGGTCGCGCTTACGCGGCGGAGCCGCACATCGGGACAGCCCGGTACCCCTAGGGCTGCTCCGGCTTGAGTCCCTTCAGGGTCAGGGTCAGCAAGCGGTTCACCAGGTCAGGATCTTCCGGTGACTCCTCCACTGCCAGGGCGATGGCGTGGATGAGTTGCAGCAGGTCGGCGATCTGTACGTCGGCCCGTACCGCTCCCGCCTCCTGAGCGCGGGTCAGCAGGGCCGCGCCGGCCTCCCGCATCGGAGTGCCGCAGCGGGCCAGGTCCGAGGCCGCTGAGGCCGACATCAGGGCCCTCGACAGGCCCCGGTACGCGGCCGCGTGCACGACCACCTCGTGCAGCCAGGTCAGCAGGGCCCGGCACGGTTCGGGAGCCGACCGCAACTCTCGGGCCCTGGACAGCAGTTCGTCCACCGCGTCCTCGAAGACCGCGCCCATCAGGGCGTGCCGGTTCGGGAAGTGGCGGTACAGGGTGCCGATGCCCACGCCCGCCCGGCGGGCCACGTCCTCCAGCGAGGCGTCGGTGCCGTGCTCGGCGAAGACGGCACGGGCCTCGGCGAGCAGCCGGTCGTAGTTGCGGCGGGCGTCGGCGCGCATGGGCCGTTCCAGAAAGTCCGGTGCCCGGCGAACGGGCGGGTGCCGTTCGCCGGGCGATGCGGGTCGGGGCGTCGTCAGTCCTTGATCTCGCAGATCACGGCGCCGGAGGTGAGGGAAGCGCCGACCTCGGCGGCGAGGCCCTTGATGGTGCCCGCCTTGTGGGCGTTCAGCGGCTGCTCCATCTTCATGGCCTCCAGGACGACGACCAGGTCGCCCTCCTTGACCTCCTGGCCCTCCTCGACCGCGATCTTGACGATCGTGCCCTGCATCGGCGAGGCGAGGGTGTCACCGGAGGCGACCGGGCCGGACTTCTTGGCGGCCCGGCGCTTCGGCTTGGCGCCCGCGGCGAGGCCGGTACGGGCCAGGCTCATGCCCAGGGACGACGGGAGGGAGACCTCGAGACGCTTGCCGCCGACCTCGACGATGACCGTCTCACGGCCGGCCTCCTCCTCCGCCTCGGCGTCGGCGGGCGCGGCGAAGGGCTTGATCTCGTTGACGAACTCGGTCTCGATCCAGCGGGTGTGGACGGTGAACGGGTCCGTGGAGCCGGTGAGCTCCG
>NZ_JBVHQD010000015.1:37083-244113 GCF_055567595.1 Streptomyces sp. NPDC026515 | reverse complement strand
CGGAGCTCACCGGCTCCACGGACCCGTTCACCGTCCACACCCGCTGGATCGAGACCGAGTTCGTCAACGAGATCAAGCCCTTCGCCGCGCCCGCCCCCGACACCGGGACGGCCGGGGACGTCCGCGAGACCGTGGTCGTCGAGGTCGGCGGACACCGCCTGGAGGTCTCGCTGCCGGCGGTGCTCGGCCGGGTCCCGGACCGGATGCCGAGCCTGGTCGGGGCGGCCGCGCCGCGGGCCCGCCGCCGTACCGCGGGCGGCTCCACGCCGGCCGCGTCCGGGGACACGCTCACCTCGCCGATGCAGGGCACCGTCGTCAAGGTCGCCGTCGCCGACGGGCAGAGCGTCGAGAAGGGCGACCTGATCGTCGTCGTCGAGGCCATGAAGATGGAGCAGCCGCTCACCGCGCACCGCTCCGGCACGGTGACCGGGATCGCCGCCGAGGTGGGACAGGCCCTTACCGCCGGCGCGGCCGTGTGCGACATCAAGGACCGAGACCCGGACCGCACACCGACTTGATCGAGGACTGGTCGACTTGGCACATCTCACCTACACCGACGCCATGAACGGAGCGCTGGAGCGACTGGGTTCCGTGGGCTACGAGCACGGGCGCAGCTTCGTCAACCACGCCCCGATGGCCGCCGAGGCCCTGGCCCACATGGGATACGCCGACGAGGTGCCCGCCTGGGTGGAGGGGCATCTGCGCAGCCACACCTTCCACGACGTCCCCGAGCGGCGGTTCACCATCGACCCGGCGGACGAGACCGACTGGCGGCAGGCGCTCGGCGAGTTCGGCCGGGTCGCCGACTGGACGGCTCTGTTCGAACGGGAGCTGGCCGAGGGACGGTGGACCGACGTCCTGGCCCGCTGGTGGCCCCGGCTGCTGCCCGGCATGTCCGGGGTGCTCACGCACGGGGTGATCCGCACCGCGCACGCGGTCCGTGCGGTGGTGACCGCCGGCCCCGACCACCGGATGCAACTGGCCGAACTCGCCCAGGGGCTGGGCTACTGGGCGGCCCGCTACTCGGAGGGCGGGGTCGTCGTCGAGGAGCACTCCGGCGAGGACGGCGGCGGTGACGCCGCGACGGCCCTGGACGGCCTCGTCGCCGAGTTCTCCGGGATCTACGCCACGCTCTCCCTGAACCACCCCGTCCCGCTGATCCACTCGGTCACCGGGCCCGCCGCCGTACGACTGGTGGTGGAACACCTGCCGCAGGACCAGCGGTGGCCTTCGTACCGGGTGGCGCGGGCCGTCAGCCGCACGATGCTCGACTGGTTCCACGCCGTGCCCCGGCCCCCGGCCCCGCTGCCGGACGCCCCCGACGTGGCCGGTCTCTTCGCCGAGGCCGTGCAGATCGGCGACGAGCACGCCATCAAGCTCGCCGAAGTGGCCGTACGGCACGAGGCGTGGGCGCCCGATCCGCGGCACGCGGCGGCCGCACAGGTGGCGAACCGGGCCATCGGGCGCCTGTACCGCTGACAGTTCGCCACCGTCGACGGTCCCGCAGACCGGACCGTACGGAACCGTTCCCGAGGAGTGTCATGGACGCACAAGTCATCGTCGTGGGCGCCGGTCCGGCCGGCATGATGCTCGCGGGCGAGCTACGGCTCGCGGGCGCCGACGTCATCGTTCTGGAGAAGCTGCCCGCGCGCACCGGAGAATCGCGCGGCCTCGGCTTCACCGCCCGCACCATGGAGGTGTTCGACCAGCGCGGACTGCTGCCCCGCTTCGGGGACATCGAGGTCAGCAACGTGGGCCACTTCGGCGGCCTGCCCGTCGACTTCGGCGTGCTCGACGGCGCCCACCAGGCCGCCAAGACGATCCCCCAGTCGGTCACCGAGACCGTCCTGGAGGAGTGGGCCGGGCGCCTCGGCGCGGACATCCGGCGCCGGCACGACGTGCTGTCCGTCAAGGAGAAGGAGGACAGCGTCGAGGTCGAGGTGCGCGGCCCCGAGGGCGTGCACCGGCTGCGCGCCGAGTACCTGGTGGGCTGCGACGGCGGCCGCTCGACCATCCGCAAGGCCGCCGGCTTCGACTTCCCCGGCACCCCCTCGACGCTGGAGATGTACCTCGCCGACGTCAGGGGGATCGAGCTGGAACCCCGGATGATCGGCGAGACCCTGCCCGGCGGCATGGTCATGGTCGGACCGCTGCCCGGCGGCATCACCCGCCTGATCATCTGCGAGCGCGGCACCCCGCCGCAGCGCCGGGACAAGCCGCCCACCTGGGCGGAGGCCGCGGCGGCCTGGCAGCGGCTGACCGGCGACGACATCTCGCACGCCGAAGCGGTGTGGATCTCGTCCTTCGGCGACGGCACACGCCTGGTCACCGAGTACCGGCGCGGCCGGATCCTGCTCGCCGGCGACTCCGCGCACATCCACCTGCCGGCCGGCGGCCAGGGCATGAACACGAGCATCCAGGACGCCGTGAACCTGGGCTGGAAGCTCGGCGCGGTGGTAAGCGGCCGGGCGCCCGAGGCGCTGCTCGACACCTATCACGACGAGCGGCACCCGGTCGGGCAGCGGCTGATGATGAACACCCGGGCGCAGGGCCTGCTGTTCCTGTCCGGACCCGAGGTACAGCCGCTGCGCGACGTGCTGAACGAGCTGATCCGCTACCCCGAGGTCAGCAAGCACCTGGCGGCGATGGTCTCCGGCCTCGAGATCCACTACGACCTCGACGG
Source organism: Streptomyces sp. NPDC026515 (assembly GCF_055567595.1). Classification (NCBI taxonomy): domain Bacteria; kingdom Bacillati; phylum Actinomycetota; class Actinomycetes; order Kitasatosporales; family Streptomycetaceae; genus Streptomyces; species Streptomyces sp. NPDC026515. The sequence goes on along the minus strand of NZ_JBVHQD010000015.1, from coordinate 241,430 downwards.
GGGCGGCCACGCGCTGCTCGGCCGACGGCTGCCGAACGTGCCGCTCACCGGGCACAACAGGGTGGCCTCCAGCACGGAGGCGCTGCGCGCCGGGCGGGGTGTGCTGCTCGACCTCGCCGACAACGCACGGCTGCGGGAGCGGGCCTGGGCGTGGCGGGACCGGGTGGACGTGGTGACGGCGACGGCGGCGGACCTGCCGGCCGGCAGCCCGCTCACGGACACCACGGCCGTGCTGGTCCGGCCCGACGGATACGTGGCCTGGGCGGCGCCGGGCAGCCACGCGGATCTGCCGATGGCACTGGAGCGGTGGTTCGGGCCGGCGCGGTAGGGCCGTGCCGCGGTTTGTCGTCCTGTGGCTGTCCCGCCCTCGTGGCTGGTCGCGCCCACGCGGCGGAAACCGCACACCAATGCAGCCCCGCGCCCCTGCCGGGGCGCTTTCCTTTGGCCTCTTTGAGGAGTGAACCATGCACAGCACCCTGATCGTCGCCCGGATGGAGCCGGCTCACAGCCAGGACGTCGCCCGGTTGTTCAAGGAGTTCGACGAGACCGAGATGCCGCATCTCATGGGCACCCGGCGCCGTGAACTGTTCGCCTACCGCGGGCTGTACTTCCACCTCCAGCACTTCGACACCGACAACGGCGGTGAGCTGATCGAGTCGGCCAAGTCCGACCCGCGGTTCGTGCGGATCAGCGAGGACCTCAAGCCGTTCATCCAGGCGTACGACCCCGCCACCTGGCGGTCTCCCGCCGACGCGGTCGCCACGCGCTTCTACGACTGGGAGGGCCGGGCGTGAACGCCAGGCGAGTGGTCATCACCGGGGTCGGGGTCATCGCCCCCGGCGGTGTCGGCACCAAGAACTTCTGGAACCTGCTCAGCGAGGGCCGCACCGCGACCCGCGGCATCACCTTCTTCGACCCCTCCTCCTTCCGGTCCCGGGTCGCCGCCGAGGTCGACTTCGACCCGGAGGAGCACGGGCTCTCCCCGCAGGAGATCCGCCGGATGGACCGCGCGGCCCAGCTGGCCGTCGTCAGCGCCCGCGAGGCGCTCGCCGACAGCGGGCTCGACCTGTCCGGCGCCGACCCGCACCGGGTCGGGGTCACCATCGGCAGCGCGGTCGGCGCGACCATGGGCCTCGACGAGGAGTACCGGGTGGTCAGCGACGGCGGCCGGCTCGAACTGGTCGACCACACCTACGCCGTCCCGCACCTGTACAACTACCTGGTGCCCAGCTCCTTCGCCGCCGAGGTGGCCTGGTCGGTGGGTGCCGAGGGCGCGGCCACCGTCGTCTCCACCGGCTGCACCTCGGGTCTCGACTCCGTCGGGCACGCCGTCGAGCTGATCCGGGAGGGCTCCGCCTGCGCGATGATCGCCGGCGCCACCGACGCCCCGATCTCCCCGATCACCCTGGCCTGCTTCGACGCCATCAAGGCCACCACTCCGCGCAACGACGACCCCGAGCACGCCTCCCGCCCCTTCGACGGCACCCGCAACGGGTTCGTGCTGGGCGAGGGATCGGCGGTCTTCGTCCTGGAGGAACTGGAGGCGGCGCGGAGCCGGGGCGCGCACATCTACGCCGAGATCGCCGGGTACGCCTCGCGCTGCAACGCCTTCCACATGACCGGACTGCGCCCGGACGGCGCCGAGATGGCCGAGGCGATCACGGTCGCGCTGGGCGAGGCCCGGCTCAACCCGGAGGCCATCGACTACATCAACGCGCACGGCTCCGGAACCAAGCAGAACGACCGGCACGAGACCGCCGCGTTCAAGAAGAGCCTCGGCGACCACGCCTACCGGACGCCGGTGTCCTCGATCAAGTCGATGGTCGGGCATTCGCTCGGCGCGATCGGCTCCATCGAGATCGCCGCGTCCGTCCTCGCCATGGAGCACAACGTCGTGCCCCCGACGGCGAACCTGCACACCCCCGACCCCGAGTGCGACCTGGACTACGTGCCGCTCACCGCCCGCGAGCACCGCACCGACGCGGTGCTCACCGTGGGCAGCGGGTTCGGCGGCTTCCAGAGCGCGATGGTGCTCGCCCGACCGGAGAGGAACACGGCAGCATGAGCACGCGCACGGTTGTCACCGGGCTCGGCATCGCCGCGCCCAACGGCCTCGGCACCGCCGACTACTGGGCGGCGGCCCGCGCCGGCAAGAGCGGCATCGCCCGGATCACCCGGTTCGACCCCTCCGGATACCCGGCGAAACTGGCCGGGGAGGTCCCCGGGTTCAGCGCCGGGGAGCACCTGCCGAGCCGGCTGCTCGCCCAGACCGACCACATGACCCGCCTCGCGCTCGTCGCGACGGACTGGGCGCTGGCCGACGCGGACGTCACCCCGGCCGACCTTCCCGCGTACGACATGGGCGTGGTCACCGCCAGCTCCTCCGGCGGCTTCGAGTTCGGCCAGGGCGAGCTGCAGAAACTGTGGAGCCAGGGCAGCCAGTTCGTCTCGGCATACCAGTCGTTCGCCTGGTTCTACGCCGTCAACAGCGGGCAGATCTCCATCCGCAACGGGATGAAGGGGCCGAGCGGCGTCGTCGTGTCCGACCAGGCGGGCGGCCTGGAGGCACTGGCCCACGCACGCCGGCAGATCCGCAAGGGCACGCAGCTCATCGTCTCCGGGGCGATCGACGCGTCCATCTGCCCGTGGGGGTGGGTGGCGCAGCTGGCCAGCGACCGGCTGTCCACGTCGGAGGAGCCCGAACGGTCGTACCTGCCGTTCGACCAGGCGGCCGCCGGGCACGTGGCCGGCGAGGGCGGGGCGATCCTGATCCTGGAGGCCGAGGAGACGGCCGCGCGGCGCGGTGCCCGGGTGTACGGGGAGATCGCCGGGTACGGCACGACCTTCGATCCGGCGCCGGGGAGCGAACGGCCGCCGGGGCTGCGCAAGGCCATCGAACTGGCCCTCGCCGACGCGGGCGTGGACGCGGCCGACGTGGACGTCGTCTTCGCCGACGCGGCGGCCGTGCCGGAACTGGACCGGGTGGAGGCGGACGCGATCGGCGACGTGTTCGGTCCGCACGGGGTGCCGGTGACCGCGCCGAAGACGATGACCGGGCGGCTGTACTCGGGGGCGGCGCCGCTGGACGTGGCGACGGCGCTGCTCGCCGTCAGGGACGGGATCGTGCCGGCGACGGTGAATGTCTCGCCCGAGGCGGGCTACGACCTCGACCTGGTGGTGGGGGAGCCGCGGCTGACCGAGGTACGGACGGCGCTGGTGCTGGCGCGCGGCTACGGCGGGTTCAACTCGGCGATGGTCGTGCGGGCGTAGGCCGCCCACGGCCGTAGGGGTGCGCGCCGTAAGGCGGCCGCGGTCCCGCCGTGGCCGCTCGCGCAGTTCCTACCCCCAGCGTCCCTTACGGGGCGCTGCCCCAAGACACACCCGCCCTTCCGGTCCACCACTCTCTCCCACGCCGGGCCGGAAGGGCGGGTGTTCCCGTTCGCAGGAATGTTTCGCAGAACCGAAAGGAAGATCACCGTGGCCACCCAGTCCTTCACCCTCGACGACCTCAAGCGGATCCTGCTGGAGGCCGCCGGTGCCGACGAGAGCGTCGACCTCGACGGGGACATCCTCGACACCGACTTCGAGGAGCTCAGCTACGAATCGCTCGCCATCCTGGAGACCTGCGGGCGCATCGAGCGGGAGTACGACATCACGCTCGACGACACCGTGGTGACCGAGGCGAAGACCCCCCGCGAGCTGCTCGTCCTCGTCAACACGCAGCTCGGTGACGTCACGGCCACCGCGGCCTGACCGACCACTCTCCGTCCCCTCCGGCCGCCGGCGCCCGCCCCCCGTTCGTTCCGGGCGCCGGCGGCACCCCCATGCCCTGAAACGACCTGAACGCCCTGAAAGGGAGCGGCAGACATGTCCGAACAGCAGCAGAAGGTCGCCCTGGTCTCCGGGGCCACCAGCGGGATCGGCCTCGCCTCGGCGCGGCTGCTGGCCCAGCAGGGCCACCGCGTCTTCATCGGCTCCCGTGACGCCGCGAACGTGGAGCGGACCGTCAAGGAACTGCGCGCCGAGGGGCTGGAAGTCGACGGGACCACCCTCGACGTCCGGTCCGCGCTGTCCATCGCGAACTTCGTCCAGGCGGCCGTCGAGCGCTACGGCACCGTCGACGTCCTGGTCAACAACGCCGGCCGGTCCGGCGGCGGAGTGACCGCCGACATCGACGACGAGCTCTGGTACGACGTCGTCGAGACCAACCTCAACAGCGTCTTCCGCCTCACCCGTGCCGCCCTCACCACCGGAGGCATGCGGGACAAGAGTCGCGGCCGGATCATCAACATCGCCTCGACGGCCGGCAAGCAGGGCGTGGTGCTGGGTGCGCCGTACTCCGCCTCCAAGCACGGCGTGGTGGGCTTCACCAAGGCCCTCGGCAACGAGCTGGCCCCCACCGGCATCACCGTCAACGCGGTCTGCCCGGGATACGTCGAGACCCCGATGGCGCAGCGCGTCCGGGCCGGCTACGCGGCCGCCTACGCCACCTCCGAGGACGCCATCCTCGACAAGTTCCAGGCGAAGATCCCGCTCGGCCGCTACTCCACCCCCGAAGAGGTCGCCGGACTCGTCGGCTACCTCGCCTCCGACACCGCCGCCTCCATCACCGCCCAGGCCCTCAACGTCTGCGGCGGCCTCGGCAACTTCTGAAACCCCCGGCACCCTCTAGGAGTTCACGCATGTCCGAGCCGAAGGAAGTCGAGCACGAGGTCACGATCTCGGCGCCGGCCGCCGAGGTCTACCGGCTGATCGCCGACGTGGCCAACTGGCCGCGGATCTTCCCGCCGACCATCTACGTCGACCACCTGGAGCGCTCCGCCGACCAGGAGCTGATCGGGATCTGGGCCACCGCCAACGGCGAGGCCAAGAACTGGACTTCGCGCCGGGTGCTGGACCCCGCCGGTCTGCGGATCACCTTCCGGCAGACGGTCTCCACCCCGCCCGTCGCGAGCATGGGCGGCACCTGGATCATCGAGCCGCTCGACGACGCCACCGCCCGGGTCCGGCTGCTGCACGACTACACGGCCGTCGACGACGACCCGGCCGGGCTCGCCTGGATCGACGAGGCCGTCGACCGCAACTCCCGTTCCGAACTGGCCGCGCTGAAGACCAACGTCGAACTCGCCACCGCCTCGCGGGAGCTGACCTTCTCCTTCGAGGACACCGTCCAGGTCGACGGCGCCGCCAAGGACCTCTACGACTTCGTCAACGAGGCCGACCGCTGGTCCGAGCGGCTGCCGCACGTGGCGACCGTCCGCCTCACCGAGGACACCCCGGGTCTGCAGACCCTGGAGATGGACACCCGCGCCAAGGACGGCTCGACGCACACCACCAAGTCCTACCGGGTCTGCCTGGACGGCCGGAAGATCGCCTACAAGCAGACCACCCTGCCGGCCCTGATGAACCTGCACACCGGCTACTGGACGTTCCGCGAGACCGACGAGGGCACCTTCGCCTCCTCGCAGCACACCGTCGTGCTGCGCCCGGAGAACATCGAGAAGATCCTCGGTCCGGACGCGGGGGTCGCCGAGGCCCGCGAGTACGTCCAGGGCGCGCTGAGCACCAACAGCCGCGCCACCCTGAACCACGCCAAGGCGTACGCCGAAGCGAGGCGCTGACCCATGGCCGGTGCCGACGCGGTCGAGACGCACGTCGTGGTGGTCGGCGCCGGTCCCGTCGGGCTGATGCTCGCCGGGGAACTGCGGCTCGGCGGCGCCGAAGTGACCGTACTGGAACGGCTGGACGCCCCGACGGCCGAGTCGCGGGCGTCCACCCTGCACGCCCGCACCATGGAACTGCTCCGGCAGCGCGGCCTGCTCGACGGGCCCGGCGGCTTCGGCGACCCCGAGCCGCCGCCCCACGAACCCCGCGGACACTTCGGCGGCCTCCCGCTCGACCTCACCCTGCCCAGCAGCCACCCCGGGCAGTGGAAGGTCCCGCAGACCCGCACCGAGGAACTCCTCGGCGCCTGGGCGCGGCGGCTCGGGGCGCGGGTACTGCGCGGCCACCAGGTCGTGGCGCTGCGGCAGGACCGCGACCGGGTTGTCGTCACCGCCGAACGCGGAGGCGAGCGCAAGGAGTTCACCGCACGGTACGTGGCCGGATGCGACGGGGAGCGATCCGTCGTACGCCGCCTCGCGAACATCCCCTTCCCCGGCAACGACGCCGGACGGGAGCTGATCCGCGCCGACGTCGACGGCATAGACGTCCCGAACCGACGGTTCCAGCGGCTGCCGAACGGACTCGCCATCGCCGCCCGGCGCGGCGACGGGGTCACCCGGGTGATGGTCCACCGGTTCGGCACCCCGCCCCGTGGCTCGGGCGAGGCGGAGTTCGCCGACATCGTGACCGCCTGGCGGGACGTCACCGGCGAGGACATCGCCCACGGCACCCCGCTGTGGGTCAACTCCTTCGGCGACGCGTCCCGGCAGGCCGAGCGCTACCGCACCGGCCGGGTGCTGCTCGCCGGCGACGCGGCCCACCAGCAGATGCCGATCGGCGGCCAGGCCCTCAACCTCGGCCTCCAGGACGCCGTCAACCTGGGCTGGAAGCTCGCGGCCACCGTCCTCGGCCGGGCCCCGGCCGGGCTGCTGGACACGTATCACGACGAACGGCACGCGGTCGGGCGGCGCGTGCTGTCCAACATCCGCGCCCAGGCCCGGCTGCTGCTCGGCGGGCCCGAGGTGGACCCGGTGCGCTCGGTCGTCGGCGAACTCACCTCGTACGAGAACGTCCGCGCGCACCTCGCCGGGATGATCAGCGGTCTCGACGTGCGGTACGGCGACGATCCGCAGGGCGACGGACCCGGTCCCGTCGGCGCACGGCTGCCCGAGCTGCGGCTGGAGTCGGGCGCGACCACCGCCGAACTGCTGCACCCCGCACGGGGGTTGCTGCTCGTCACGGACGGGTCGCTGAGCGGGGCGGCCGGCGACTGGTCGGCCTCGGTCGACACGGTCACCGCCCGTCCCGAGGACACCGGTCCGCTCTCCTTCGGGGCCGTGCTCGTACGACCCGACGGTTACGTCGCCTGGGCGGGCAACTCCGCGGACGGGCTGCGCGAGGCCCTCGGCCGCTGGTTCGCACCCACCGCACCCGCTGCCCCCGCCACGCGGGCCGTCGCCCCCTCACCACAACTGACTGGCAGGAGAAGGAAGATGGGCAACCTGACCGGAAAGACCGCCCTTGTCACCGGCGCCAGCCGGGGCATGGGCCGGGCCACCGCCGAGCGGCTCGCCGCCGACGGCGCGCTGGTCGCCGTGCACTACGGCACCAGTGAGGAGGCCGCCGCCGAGGTGGTCGCCGGTATCGAGAAGGACGGCGGCCGGGCGTTCGCGGTCAAGGCCGAGCTGGGCACGCCCGGCGACGTCCACGAGCTGTTCCTCGCCGTGGAGGCGGGGCTGAAGGAGCGCACCGGCGAGACCGAGCTGAACATCCTGGTCAACAACGCCGGTGTGATGGGCGGGGTCAAGGCCGAGGACACCACCCCTGAGCAGTTCGACCGGATCTTCGCCGTCAACGCGAAGGCGCCGTTCTTCGTCATCCAGCGGGCCCTGGTCGACATGCCCGACGGCGGCCGGATCGTGAACATCTCCTCGGGCCTGACCCGGTTCGCCAATCCGGACGAGATCGCCTACGCCATGAGCAAGGGCGCGGTGGAGCAGCTGGCGCTCCACTACGCCAAGCTGCTCGGCCCGCGCGGGATCACCGTGAACAGCGTCGCGCCGGGCATCACCCGCAACGGCAACCCGGTGTTCGGCATCCCCGAGGCCGTCGAGGCCATGTCGGCGCTGTCCACCTTCAACCGGGTCGGCGAACCGCAGGACGTCGCCGACGTCATCGCCTTCCTCGTCTCCGACGACGCCCGCTGGGTCACCGGCTCCTTCGTCGACGCGAGCGGCGGCACGCTCCTCGGGTGACGCGGTGACCAGGACCCTTCCGTCACCGGTCGCCGCCGGCCCGGACGAGCGGTTCGGCCCCCGGCTGTGGGGCCTGCTGCTCGTCCTCGCGGGCAACATGCTCATCGACGCGCTGGAGGTGTCCGTCGCGGTGGTGGCACTGCCCGCCATCGGCACGGACCTCGGGGTGGCGCCGACCGTCAGCCAGTGGGCGATGACCGGCTTCGCCGCCGGCTTCGGCGGACTGCTGCTGTTCGGCGCCCGCGTGGTGACCCTGCTCGGCCGCCGCCGTGTCTATCTGGCGGCCCTGCTCGCCTTCGCCGCCGCGTCCGCGCTCAGCGCCCTCGCCCAGGATCCGTGGCTGCTTCTGGCCACCCGCCTGGTCAAGGGCTTCTGCGCGGCCCTCACGGCCCCCACCGGCCTGGCCATCATCACCAGCACCTTCCCCGAGGGCCGCCCCCGATCCCGCGCCGTCTCCGTCTACACCCTGTTCGGCGCCGGTGGCTTCACCGCGGGCCTGATCCTCTCCGGCTGGCTGACGGAGACGTCCTGGCGCTGGGCGTTCGCGTTTCCGGCACCGGTGGTGCTGGTGCTGTTCGCGTTCGGGCTGAGCCTGATCCCGAAGGAAGCCGACCCGAACCCCGTGACGAGGAGTGGTGGCGGCGCCCCGAAGGGGCGCGGGGCTGTACCGGACTTGCGGCTACCGCCGCGTGGGCGCGGCCAGCCCCCACCGAGCCGCACCCGAACGACGACGTCGCGGCGCTACGACATCCCCGGCGCCCTCACCCTCCTGGCAACCCTCCTCGCCCTCGTTCAGGGCATCACCCAGCTCCCCGGCCGCGGCTGGAGCGACCCGAGAGCCGTCGGGCCGCTCTGCGCGGCCGCACTGCTGCTGGCGGCGCTGTGGCAGATCGAGCGCAGATCGGCCGACCCCCTGTTCGAACTCGGCCCCTTGCGCAGCAACCCCGCCCTGCTCCGCTCCGCCGCCGGCGCCGCCTGCCTCAACGGCTCCTACCTGGGCCTCCTGTTCGTCCTGACGTACCGGACCCAGACCCTCGGCCACTGGTCCCCGCTGCACGCCGCGCTCGCCCTCACCCCGGCCGCCGCACCCCCCGCGCTCACCGCGCTCGCCTCCGGCCGCCTGGTCACCAGGTTCGGCGCCCCCCGTCTCATCGTGGCCGGCGCCGCCTGTGCGTTCGCCGGTTACCTGCTCCAACTGCGGCCCCACGCATGGCCGTTGGACTACCCCGGCCGCATGCTGCCCACGCTGCTGCTGGTCGGCGCGGGCTTCGTGCTGTCCTTCGCCGCGCTGAACATGCAGGCGATGTCCCGCCTCGCGCCCGCCGACAGGCTCACCGGCAGTGGCCTGTACCAGACGGCCGTACAGCTCGCCGCGGTCGTCACGGTCGCACTCGTCGCCGCCCTGCTCGCCGCCCGGGCGCCCGCGCCCGGCGCCGGCCCGGCCGTCGCGGCGGACGCCTGCCGGCCCGCGCTGACCCTGGTCGCCGTCCTCGGCTTCCTGGGCCTGCTCGTCGGCCTCACCGGCCTGATCCGAAAAACCCCACCCTCCTCACTCCACGACGGGGAATGACCATGGACCAGACAACGCAGACCTGGGTCTTCGACGGCCTGGAGGACGAATTAGACGATCTGGACTACGAGTTCGAGCGCGACCAGATCGTCGAGGTGATCCCGCCCAGCCTGGCGCACCTCGCCTCCGTCGGCCTCGCCGAACGCACCAGGATCATCGACGCCTACGTGCGCGGCGAACTCGCCCGGGTGCTGCGGGTGTCGCCGGAGAGCATCGACACCGTGGGCCGCCCGATGAACAGCCTGGGCATCGGGTCCATCAACGGCCTGGAGCTGCAGCGCCGGATGGAGGCCGCGCTGCGCGTCGACGTCAACCTCAACCGGCTGCTGCGCGCCAACAGCGCCGCCGAGCTGGTCGAGTGCCTGGCCGGACAGCTCGGCCCGGAGGACAGTCCGCACAAGCACGCCGGGAGGGCCGAGTACCACCTGGTCGCGCACGACGCGCCGAGCCCGAGGTGACCGGGCGGATGCCGGTGCTGGAGTTCGGCACGGCCCCCCTCGCCGTCGCCCTCAGGCTGCCGGCCGCCGGGCAGCTGGACGTCTGGCTGGTCCGCCGGGCGCAGCTGGAGACCGCGGCCGAGCTGCTCGACCTGTCCGAGCTGAGCGAGGCGGAGCGCCGGCGGACCGCGTCCTTCGTCCGGCCCACGGACGGGGTGACGTACGCCTCGGCGCACGTCGCCCTGCGCCGGCTGCTCGGGGCCTACCTGGGACTGGCCCCGCAGGACGTGCCGTTCGTGCGGGAGCCCTGCCCGGGGTGCGCGGAGCCGCACGGCCGCCCGGCCGTCACCCACCCCGACCCGCCGCTGCACTTCTCGCTGGCGCACAGCCACGGCATGGCCGTGGTCGCCGTCTCCCGTGCGGTCGTCGGCGCCGACGTGGAGCGGCTGCCGCGGGCCGAGACCGTCGAGGTGTGCACCCCGGCGCTGCACCCGGGGGAGCAGGCGGAGCTGGCGGCGCTCGACGACGCCGGGCAGCGGCGCGCCGCGTTCGGGCGGCTGTGGACCCGCAAGGAGGCCTACCTCAAGGCGCTGGGCACCGGTCTGTCCCGCGACCCCGGCCACGACTACCTGGGTGCCGACCGGCACCGCAGGCCGGCCGGCTGGACGCTGCTCGACCTGCCGTCCGGACCCCGGCACAACGCGGCCGTCGCGGTGCGCGGCGGGGCCCCTGAGCAGGTCACCGTGCGCTGGGTGCCGCCGTTCGCGCTGTACGCGGGACAGACGGTCGACCTGGACACCGACGGCACCGTGGGCGTGCCCGTGCACCGGGGCGCCGAAGGCACGACCACCGCAGTATCCGACTGGGGAGCGTGACCCACCAATGTCACTCGAACAGAAAGCCGACCGCCCGAGTCTGCACGACCGTGAGCACCGCGGTCAGTGGAGCGCCGCCGAGCGGATCGAGGAGCTCGGCCTGATGAAGGAGGCCGCCCGGCACGGCGATCCGCTCGCCACCGAGCGCCAGCACGCCAAGGGCAAGCTCACCGCGTACGAACGTATCGAACTCCTGCTCGACGAGGGGTCGTTCAACGAGGTCGAGATGCTCCGCCGGCACCGGGCCACCGGCTTCGGTCTGGAGAAGAAGCGGCCGTACACCGACGGGGTGATCACCGGCTGGGGCACGGTCCACGGCCGTACCGTCTTCGTCTACGCGCACGACTTCCGCATCTTCGGCGGCGCCCTCGGCGAGGCCCACGCCCAGAAGATCCACAAGATCATGGACATGGCGGTCGCGGCCGGGGCCCCGCTGGTCTCCCTCAACGACGGTGCCGGCGCCCGGATCCAGGAGGGTGTCTCGGCCCTCGCCGGCTACGGCGGCATCTTCCAGCGCAACACCCGCGCCTCCGGGGTGATCCCGCAGATCAGCGTGATGCTCGGCCCGTGCGCGGGAGGCGCCGCCTACTCGCCGGCCCTGACCGACTTCGTCTTCATGGTCCGCGACATCTCCCAGATGTTCATCACCGGACCCGACGTGGTCAAGGCGGTGACCGGCGAGGAGATCACCCAGAACGACCTCGGCGGCGCCGACGTCCACGCCACCGCCTCCGGCGTGGCCCACTTCGCCTACGACGACGTGCGCAGCTGCCTGGAGGACGTACGGCACCTGCTGTCGCTGCTGCCGTCCAACAACCGCGACCTGCCGCCCCGGGTGCCCGGCGAGGACCCCGCCGACCGGCGCACCGACCATCTCCTCGAACTGGTCCCGGAGGACCCCGGCCGGGTCTACGACATCCGGTCCGTCATCGAGGAGATCGTCGACGACGGCGACTGCTTCGAGATCCAGCCCGGCTTCGCGACCAACGTGGTGTGCGCGCTGTCCCGGCTGGACGGCGAGGTCGTCGGCATCGTCGCCAGCCAGCCCGCCTCCTTCGCCGGCGTCCTGGACATCGACGCCAGCGAGAAGGCGGCACGGTTCGTGCAGTTCTGCGACGCCTTCAACATCCCACTGGTCACCCTGATCGACGTACCGGGCTTCCTGCCGGGCGTGGACCAGGAGCGCAACGGCATCATCCGGCGCGGCGCCAAGCTGCTCTACGCCTACTGCAACGCCACCGTGCCGCGCATCTCCCTGGTGCTGCGCAAGGCCTACGGCGGTGCCTACATCGTCATGGACTCCCGCTCGATCGGCACGGACCTGGCGCTGGCCTGGCCGTCCAACGAGATCGCCGTGATGGGCGCCGAGGGCGCGGCCAACGTCATCTTCCGCCGGGAGATCGCGGCCGCCGACGACCCCGAGTCCACCCGCGCGCAGAAGATCAAGGAGTACCAGGCGGAGCTGATGCACCCCTACTACGCGGCCGAACGGGGTCTGATCGACGACGTCATCGACCCGCGGCAGACCCGCTCCACCCTGATCCGCGCCCTGGCGATGCTGCGAAGCAAGCAGGCCGACCTGCCGTGCCGCAAGCACGGCAACCCGCCGCAGTGAGCACGGCGGAGGCCGCGACCGGCCCGTACGGCGCGGGCGGCGCGGGAGCCGCGGGAGGCACCGCCGGCTCGGGCGGCACCGGCGGCCCGGCCGGCGTGGGTGGCTCCGGAGGCCCGGCCGGCACCCGCGATCGGGCCGGCACCGGAGGCGCGGACGGTACCGGTGGTACCCGCGGCGCCGACGGCGCCCTGGTCATCAGGGTCGTGAAAGGCGCGGCGAGCCCCGCCGAGCTGGCCGCCCTGACCACCGTCCTGCTGGCCCGCGCGGCCGCCCTGGCCGCAGCGGACCCCTGCCCGCTGGAGCCCCGCCCGGTGGCCGGCTGGCGCCGCCCGGAACGCCTCGCGGCGCACCGCGACCCCCGCGGCTGGCGGGTCGCGGGCAGTCCCGCGGCCTGACGGCCCCCTCACCCGAATTGGAGTCACGGACCCCATGACGTCCCCGTCCCTCGACCACGCCGGCACGGTCCTCGAACTGCGTGCCGAGCTCGACGCCCTGCGTGCGGAGTTCGCCGTACTCGCGGACCGTGCGGCCGTCGCCGAACTGATCGACCGCTACATCACCCTCCTCGACACCCAGGACGAACACGGCTTCGACCCCGCCTGGCCGGCCACGGTCTTCACCCAGGACTGCCGGCTGGAGTTCCCGGTCGGCACGGTCGAGGGCCGTGACCAGGCCGCCGCCTTCCACTACGACCGCAAGTCCCGCTTCGCCCGCACCCACCACCTGGCCGCCAACTACGGCATCCGGGTCGACGGGGACACCGCCCGGATCCGCGTCCATCTCGTCGCGTCCCATGTCCACCACGACGACGGTCCGGACCCGGACGGCCGCTTCGACATCGGCGGCCACAGCGAGGGCGAGGCGGTCCGTACCCCGGACGGCTGGCGGCTCAGCCGCTGGCGCTTCCACCTGATGTGGTCCGACGGCGCCGGCCCGCGCCCCGGCCCCGACCCCCGTGCACTGCGCAGCTCCCAGCCACGCCCACGCCAGACGAAAGGACGATGAGACCGTGTCAGCCACACCGACCACCGCGCTCGACCTGGGCGCCCTGCGCGAGACTCCCGGCGACGACCGGCGGCGCGCGTTCGAGACGTTCCTGTGCCGGAACCTCGCCCAGCACCTGGACATCCCGCCGGCCCACCGCATCGCCCGCAACCGGCCCCTCTACACCCAGGGCATCGACTCCCTCACGGCCCTGACCCTCCAGCGCACCCTGGAGTCGGCCCTGAACATCCCGGTGCCCGCCCATCACCTCCTGCGCGAACAGTCGGTGGGTGAACTGGCCGCGACGCTGAGCGACTTGGTCGGCCGGGCCTGAGCCCGCCGGTCTCCTGTGCCGTCGGGTGCGAGATGCGCGGCATCTCGCACCCGACGGCACAGGAGACTTCCGACAACGATGTCAGGTCTGGTCCCTCCGAGGCCGGCGCCCGTCCCGTGGCATGCTGAGAGCCGGACGGACCGAGAGGCGGCGGACGCGAATGGACTGGGCCGGGTTCGCTCAGCAGCTGGCGTCGATGGCGCGGGATCTGCTGGCACAGGAGTCGGTCGACGCCACGCTGGCCCGGATCACCGAATCGGCCACCGAGCTGGTGGAGGGCTGCGACGCGGCCGGGATCCTGGTGCTGCACGGCAAGGAGGTCCGGACGCTCGCCCCCACCGACCAGCTGGTCGTCGACAGCGACCGGCTCCAGGAGCGGCTGGGCGAAGGCCCGTGCTTCGACGTCGCGCGGGCGGAGAACGACGAGCGGGTGTTCCGCATCCGGGACTTCACCCGGGAGCAGCCCCGCTGGCCCGAATACGCCCCCGCCGCCCACCGGCTGGGCGTGGGCAGCATGATGGGCTTCCTGCTGTACACCGAGGACGAGGAACTCGGCGCGCTGAACGTCTACTCCCGTCGGCCCGGCGCCTTCACCGAAGCCAGTGAACTGGCCGGCTGGCTGCTGGCCTCCCACGCGGCGGTCGCCTTCTCCAGCGCCCGTACCCAGGCCCAGCTGGAACACGCCGTCACCACCCGGCACGTGATCGGCGAGGCCATGGGCATCCTGATGGGCGGCCACCACCTCACCGAGGAGCAGGCCTTCGGTGTACTGCGCCGCTACTCGCAGGAGAACAACATCAAGCTCCGCGAGGTCGCCCGCCGGGTCTGCGAGGAGGGTCCGCTGTCCTGAACGCGGTGGCCGGCCGGTCGCGCGCGGCGTCGACTACGAGCCTTTCTCGGCTGCCCCCGGCGCCCGCGCCCGTGATCGGCGAGGCACTGCCCGAACGGCTCCGGAACCCGGCACGGCCTGCGGTTTCCCGTGAAGGCGGACGGTTGCGGAGTGGGCGCCCCCGGCAGGACTCGAACCTGCGGCCAAGCGCTTAGAAGGCGCCTGCTCTATCCACTGAGCTACGGGGGCCGGCTGTGCTGGCCTCGTACGTACTGCCCCGGTCGGGCCGGTCCGTGACGTTGCCGGGGACAAGGATAGAACTCCCCGGTCCTCGTCCCGGTTGCTTCGCCTCCGTGGCTCAATGTGGAGGTTCGGTGAAGCGGTCCTGATAATCGCAGGCAGGTACGAATCGTGCATCGCTTTTGGCGCCCGACGCACCGGGTGTTGTGCACTCGTTATGCCTGGACTGTGCCTCCGTCCCAGTCGTCCCTTCCGCCCGTTGTGTTCTGTCGGCGCGCAGACATGTCTATATGCTTCAGAATTCCCCTAAAATTGGGCATTCTTCGCATGTGGTGACCTTGGACGTACGGCCCCAGCTGCTCGACACACTCTCCGCTCTGCGCGACCGTGTCGCCGCCGCACGCTTTCCGTTGCCCCTGGCGGGGGCCGCACGCGCGCGTGCCAATCGCGACGAACTGCTCGCCCAGCTCGACGACTACCTGGTGCCCCGGCTCAAAGAGCCCGACGCGCCGCTTCTGGCCGTCGTGGGCGGATCGACCGGTGCCGGCAAGTCGACCCTCGTGAACTCTCTGGTGGGCCGCCGCGTCAGTGAAGCGGGTGTGCTGCGGCCCACCACCCGCACACCGGTCCTGGTCTGTCATCCGGAGGACCATCACTGGTTCAGCGGCATGCGCGTGCTGCCCGACCTCGCACGCGTGTGGGTGCCGCACCAGGAGCCCGGCGACGACCCCCTCCTCCCCGGCGAGAATCCCGGGCGCGTGCTGCGTGTCGAGACCGTCGACAGCCTCCCGCGCGGACTCGCCCTCCTCGACGCCCCCGACATCGACTCCCTGATCGTCGACAACCGTTTTCTCGCGGCCGAGCTCATCTGTGCCGCCGACATCTGGGTGATGGTCACGACGGCCGCGCGGTACGCCGACGCCATCCCCTGGCATCTGCTGCGCACCGCCAAGGAGTACGACGCCACCCTGGTGACCGTCCTCGACCGGGTCCCGCACACGGTCGTCTCCGAGGTCTCCCGGCAGTACGGCGCCCTCCTCACCAAGGCCGGTCTCGGCGAGGTGCCCCGGTTCACGGTGCCCGAGCTGCCCGAGTCCGCGTGGGGCGGCGGGCTGCTGCCGGCCACCGCCGTCGCCCCGCTGCGCGCCTGGCTCCTGCAGCAGGCCCAGGACCCCGGCGCCCGCCGCCAGACCGTGGCCCGCACCGCCCACGGCGTCCTCGACTCCCTCAAGGCCCGGCTGCCCGAGCTGGCCGGCGCCGCCGCCGCCCAGTACGCCGCGGCCCTGCGGCTGAACTCCGCCGTCGAGACGGCCTACGACAGCGAGCACGCGCGCGTGCGCGGCCGGCTGCAGAACGGCACCGTCCTCGCCGGTGACGCCCTCAAGCGCTGGCGTGCCTTCCCCGTCGACTGCGCCGCAGGCGAACTCCTCGACGCCCTGGTGGAGGGCCTCGCCGCGCTGCTGCTGTGCGCCGTCACCGCCGCCGACGAACGCATCGACGACTCCTGGCGCCGTGAACCCGCCTCCACCGCCCCCGGACTCACCGACCGCGACCCCTCCCTGGAGAGCGCCGAGCACCGCATCGGCCTCGCCGTCCGGCGCTGGCGGCGCGAGCTGGAGGAGTACGCCGACGACGAGGTGCGCGAGCTGGACCGCAGTGTCGCGCCGGACTCCGAGGCGGTCGCCGCCCTGGTGGCCACCGCGCTGCTCGGCGGGCGCCGCACCCGGGCGGCGGGGGAGCGGCTCGCCGAACGCATCGGCGCCCACGGCGCGCTCCGGCTGCGCGACCGGGCGGGACGACTGCTCGGGGAGCACGTGGACCGCGTCATGCACACCGAACGCGAACGCCGGCTCGCCCCGTTGGACGCCCTGGACGTCCACCCCGAGCCCCAGGCCGAACTCATCGCCGCCCTGTCCGTCCTCCAGAAGGAGAGGTGACTGGTGACCGCCGTCACTGACCACGACCACACGGATCGCATGGAACGCACGGATCACACCGGTGACTGCACAGGCGACCGACCGGGTGACTTCGCCGGCGACCGACCGGGTGACTTCACCGGTGGCTGTTCCGGTGACCTCGAAGGCGCCGTGCCCGCGCCGGACGCCGCGCCGGACGCGGGACGGGAGCCGGGACGACAGGCGAGGCGGCAGCCGGGCCGGGAGGCGGGCCGGGAGTCCGTGCCGGACCGCGCCCGCGACGCTGGTCCCGACCCGGTGAAGGCCGCTGCGAAGGACACCGCGAAAGGCACCCTCATGGAGTCGGTCAAGGATTCGGGGAGGGACTCGCGGAAGGTCCCGGGGCGGGACTCGGCGACGGGTCCGGCGACGGGCGCGGGGACGGGCGCGGGGACCGGCTCCGCGCCGGATCGCCCGCCGGGCGCCGTGAAGGACCGTACGGGTGCCTCGTCGCCGCGCCTCGCGAAGGACCCCGTACCGGAGGGGGCCGAGGACCGGCGGGACGGCACCGCGGCGGCGCCGGCGGCCGGTGCCGGGGGCGCCGCGGAGAGCGACACCGAGACCGTCCCGCACGCGCGCGTGCGGGAGCAGGCGGAGCCGGAGCGGCGGGAGCAGGCGGAACGGCGGGAGCCGCTCGGGCCGGGTGACGACGGCCAGACCGCCGACGAGGACGTCTGGGACGACGGTCTCATCGCCCGCCGGGTCACCGAGACCGCCAAACCGGCCGTCCCCGTCACGGAGACCCGGGGCCCGGGCGCCCCGCCCCCCGCCCCGCTGGCGTACGAAGGCCGGCTGCGTGCCCGCCTCGACGCGCTGCGCGAACTCGTCGGCCTGTCCCGCACCCGCCTCGACAGCCAGACCCTCTCCGAGGCCGGACGGGTCCTGGACGAGGCCGCCGCCCGGCGCCGGCTCTCCGGCCAGCACACCGTCGTCGCCATCGCCGGTGCGACCGGAAGCGGCAAGTCACAGCTGTTCAACGCGCTCGCCGGAGTCGCCATCTCGGAGACCGGCGTACGGCGTCCGACCACCGCCGCGCCCATCGCGTGCAGCTGGAGCGACGGCAGTGCGGCCCTCATCGACCGGCTCGGCATCCCGGGCCGGCTGCGCCGCCGCCCCGTGCACAACCCGGAGGCGGACGCGCAACTGCGCGGGCTGATCCTGATCGACCTGCCCGACCACGACTCGGCCGTGGTCCAGCACCGCGACCACGTCGACCGGATCCTGAAGCTGGTGGACGCGGTGATCTGGGTCGTCGACCCCGAGAAGTACGCCGACGCGGTGCTCCACGAGCGCTATCTGCGGCCCCTGTCCGGGCACGCGGAGGTCATGTTCATCGTCCTCAACCAGATCGACCGGCTCCCCGGCGAGGCCGCCGACCTGGTCCTGGACGATCTGCGCCGGGTGCTCGACGAGGACGGCGTCGCGCTCGGCGAGTACGGCGAACCGGGCGCCACGGTGCTCGCGCTGTCCGCGCTCACCGGCGACGGCATCGGCGAACTGCGTGAGTCCCTCGGTCAGTTCGTCTCCGAGCGGGGCGCGGCGGCCCGCCGGGTCGCCGCCGACGTCGACGCCGCCGCGGCCCGGCTGCGGCCGGTGTACGCCACCGGGCACCTCCCCGGGCTCAGCGAGGAGGCGCGCGACGACTTCGCCGGCCGGCTCGCCGACGCGGTGGGTGCCACCGCCGCCGGCGAGGCCGCCGAACGCGCCTGGCTGCGCAATGCCAACCGGGCCTGCGGCACCCCCTGGCTGCGGCTGTGGCGCTGGCACAAGGGGCGCGGCGAGCAGCAGCCCACGGGGCGCCTGCAGCAAGCCCAGCCGGAGGAGGAGGCCACCGCACGGCAGCGCGTCGAGCAGGCGGTGCGCACGGTCTCCGACCGGGCCTCGGCAGGCCTGCCCGCGCCCTGGGCGCTGGCGGTGCGGGAGGCGGCCGTGCGTGGCTCGCAGGGGCTGTCGGAGACGCTCGACGGCCTGGCCGCCCAGGCCGGGCTGCCACCGGGGCGGCCGCCGCGGCCGGGCTGGTGGCCGGTGGCGGTGCTGGCCCAGGCCGCGATGACGCTCCTCCAGGTGGTCGGCGGACTGTGGCTGGTCGGGCAGATCGCCGGGGTGATGGCGCCCAACCTGGGCGTGCCGGTGCTTCTGATGGTCGCCGGGATCGTCGGCGGGCCACTGGTCGAGTGGGGCTGCCGGATCGCGGCCCGGGGACCGGCGCGGCGGTACGGCCTGGAGGCGGAACGCAGGCTGCGGGAGGCGGCGGCCGGGTGCGGCCGGGCCCGGGTGCTGGATCCGGTGGCGGCGGAGCTGCTGCGCTACCAGGAGGTGCGGGAGCAGTACGGCAGGGTGACGCGGACCGGCGCCGGGGTGGGGTGACGACGGCCGCTGTGCGCGGGTCCGGGGTGGGGTGGGGTCTGCCGGTCGCCGGTCAGCAGACCGTTGGTCCGTGACGGGTGAGGTGCGTCCTGGCGGATGCGGGTCACCCGTCCGGGTGGCGGGGTTTTCCCCAGGCCGGCGGTGGTCCACAGCGCTCAGCGGGTCCGGCCCGGCGACGGCAGTCTGGGTCCCGCGGCGATCGCCACGAAGGCGGCCGCCGCGATGGACACAGCCGTACGGGACGGGCCCGTAGGCGGAACCGCCCCGGCCCCGGCGGCCGGGCGAGGGAGGGGTTCGTGATGAACGAGACGTTGGTCTGCGCGGTGGGAAACGTGGCGACGCAGCCGGTCTACCGGGAGTTGGCGGCGGGACCGTCGGCGCGCTTCCGGCTGGCGGTGACCTCGCGTTACTGGGACCGTGAGAAGAACACCTGGACGGACGGCCACACCAATTTCTTCACGGTGTGGGCGAACCGGCAGCTCGCCACCAACGCGGCGGCCTCGCTGTCCGTCGGTGACCCGGTCGTCGTGCAGGGGCGGCTGAAGGTGCGCACCGAGTCCCGGGAGGGCCAGCAGTGGACCTCCGCCGACATCGACGCGGTGGCGATCGGCCACGACCTGGCACGCGGTACGGCCGCCTTCCGGAGGGCCGGGAAGCCGGATACGGCGGCACCGGCGCCACCTCGCCCGGAGCCGGACTGGGAGACCCCGCGGGAGTCCCCCGACACTCCCGCGCGACAACAGCCGGAACCGGTGACGGTGCCGTGAAATCGCTGCGGATGAAGGCCTGTTCGGCATAACCCACCCGAACTGCGGCTCAGCAAAGGCACCTTGACGGTCTGTCGGCGAGGGCACTTGCAAGTGCCCGTCCCGACAATCAGATGGATTTGTCGACAACCGCCGCTCATCCGGCACCAGGCGATAACGATTACGGATCGGATCGCTCATCCGACCATCTCACCGGGATTGAGCGGTCCGGCTGATCCATAGGATGCCGGGCGTGGCCCCTGGGGTAGCCGATTCTGCTGGTGGGACCACCCCCCGCGGTCAAGGGGTCCTGCTCGAAGGGGAATTCTGTGCTCGCTGCGTTCTCTGGTCCCTCGGCGCCCGGTGCGTCCGCCAGGCACTCCGGTATGTCCGTGCCGGCGAGAGGCGTGACCCGCCTCGCCGCCGCCGCACTGGCGTCCGGGCTGGTGGCCGCCGCCGTGCTGACCGGCGCGGGCCGGGCCGCGGCCGACGACGGCACCGGGCAGAGCCAGAGCGGGGCGACGGCCACCATAGGCGGCCTGAAGACCTACGGCGAGGCCGTCGTGCACGGCGACAGCGGCGACGAGCAGGTGGCCGCGGGCCTGTTCGAGATGTCCGTGGACGGCGGCGGCACCCTCCAGACGTACTGCGTCGACCTCCACAACCCCACCCAGAGGGACGCCAAGTACCACGAGACGGCCTGGAGCGGCACCTCACTGGGCGCCAACACGAACGCCGGCAAGATCCGCTGGATCCTGCAGAACTCCTACCCGCAGGTCAACGATCTCGCCTCGCTCGCCCGCGAGGCCGGAGTGGGCACCCTCACCGAACAGGACGCTGCGGCCGGCACCCAGGTGGCGATCTGGCGCTACTCCGACGGCGCGGACGTCGACGCGGTGGACCCGCAGGCCGAGAAGCTCGCCGACTACCTGGAGAGGAACGCCCGCGGCCAGTCGGAGCCGGAAGCCTCGCTGACCCTGGACCCGCCCGCGGTCTCCGGCCGGCCGGGCGACCTGCTGGGCCCGGTCGAGGTCCACACCAACGCGCGCACCGTCACCGTGGTCCCGCCCGCCGACGCGGCCCTGAGCGGCGTACGGATCACCGACCGGAGCGGCAGGCCGGTCACCACGGCCCAGGACGGCGGCGAGCTGTACTTCAAGGTCCCCGACGACGCCACGGACGCGTCCGCCGAACTCACCGTGCAGGCGTCGACCACCGTCCCGGTCGGCCGCGCCTTCACCTCGGAGAGCCGCAGCCAGACGCAGATCCTGGCCGGCTCCAGCGAGTCCACGGTGGCCGCGACCGCGAACGCGACCTGGGCGGAGCAGGGCGCGATACCGGCACTGTCGGCCGAGAAGAACTGCGCCGCGGGCGGCGTGGACATCACCGCGGCCAACACCGGCGACCAGCCGTTCACCTTCGAGCTGATGGACACCGAGCACACCGTCCCCGCGAACACCTCGCGGACGGTGACCATCCCGCTCCAGGAGGACCAGGTCTACGACTTCACGATCACCGGCGCCAACGGCCTCGAACGGCGCTTCACCGGCGTCTTCGACTGCAAGACCCAGGCCGCCGAGAGCGGGCTCACCACCCAGACCCTCAGCGAGCCCAGCCCCGCCTCGGTCGGCGGCACCGCCTCCGACGTCAACCTCGCCGCGACCGGCGGCGACTCCGCGACCGGTGTGATCACCGGCGTGGCCATCGGCCTGGTGGTGATCGGCGGCGCGGTCCTGGTGATCCTGCGCCGCAGGGAGAACCCGACGGGCGACTGACCCCCGCCGCAGGGCCGCGCAGGGCAGTATGACCCCATGACCAAGTCGCCGTCGGTGCTCTCCCTGTGGTCCCAGGACTCGGTCCTGTCGATCGGCTCGGTGGGATCCGTCCTGTCCGTCGGGTCGGTCGGATCGGCCCTGTCCGTCGGCTCGATCGGCAGCGCCCTCTCGGTGGGCTCGATCGGCTCGGCGCTGTCGCTGATCTCGGCTGGCTCATGGCTGAGCACGGGATCCGTCCTGTCGGCCCAGTCCCGCTGGTCGGTCCTCTCCTGGCGCTCCTCCCACGCCTACCGCACGGCCGGAGCCGTGACCGCGGCGGCGGCGACAGCCGTCCTCCTCCACCGAGCCCTCCAGAAGCCTCCGCCCGACCGCGGCTGATTCCCCCGACGGCCCCTGTGCTCAGAGCTCGATGCGGTCATAGGTGCCGTCGTGGAAATTGAAGGTCTTCACGTCCAGGGCGTACTCGTCGCGTATGTGGCCGCCGTAGCCCTGCTGTGCGACGTGCGGCGCGATCAACTCCAGCAGCGCATCAAGCTGGAGCGTGAGGTCGTCGATCCATTCCATACGGACGAACAGGTCCCAGGCGCGGGGTTCCCCCTCTGATCCCCCGCTGATGCTGTCGGCTCTCGTCAACTACCTGACCGCCAACGATGCCGGCCCCGGCTTCTACCAGCTCGCCAAGGAGCTTCAACTCCTGCCCATGAGTGCGTCGAAGGACGAGAAGGACAGCTTCTGGATCAAGCAGGCCCGACGAGACCACACCGCGGCCGTTCGCCCAGGCCAGCGCACGAACGATCCCCAAGTGCTCGCAGCTTCCCAAGCTGCGAGCTTCAGCCGGATGTCCGGCGTACTGTCGCTTGCCTGCTGTCCAGCGCGTCACTCATCTCCCGAGGTGTCCCTCGGGCAGAGCAAAGGCGTTGCCGGGGTTTCGGTACGAGTGTCCACCGTCGTTGATCCAGGCGCCGTCTGCCAGTCTCCAGTGAGCAGGTGCCCATTGGCCCTGGTTCTCCAGGAGCATGCCCGCCACTTCGGCAGGCTCTTCGATCAAGGTGAGAGCGGCGAGAGCGGTAGTCAGGGTGGTGGCCGCGTCGTCGGGAAGTCGCGCATCGCCGAGTGTCGGAAAGAGCAGCAAGAGCCGCGCGTCGGGGTCGGCAATGCCCTCTGTGGCCGGATGTCGGGCAGCGGACAGCAACTCCGGCCAGGCCATGCCCGGTCCCATGAAGTGACCGTCATCCACGGCAAGGGTTTCCGCTGCGGACCAGGCTGGGTGATGTATCAGGTAGTCCACCCCGTGGTCACCCTCGATGTTGCGGTAGACGGCGTGAATGGTGTGCCCCGAGGACAGCGGCACGCTGAACACCGGCCACTCCCGCTCGGAGGACAGCCCGCGATACGGCTCCATGGCCGCGTCCCAGTCAGCGCCGAACGCAGCTCGCTGCGCGTCCTCCCCCTGCAACGAAGTGCCGAGGTGCACGGGCCAGAACAGCGGATCATCCAGGTAGGCACTGTCCTGGACCAGAGGGCCCTCTTCGTATCCCGGGATCCTGAGCACGTGAGGATGATGGCACGAGGGACAGACACTGCCTCTGGGCTCGTGGTTCGGCCGTTCCGTCTCATTCACCATCGTTCGCCGACGTTCAGCCGAGACCAGAAGACCGCTCCCGTCCTCGGGCCAGCCGCCCCTGAACCCAGGTGAGCGACCCTGCCCGCACCCCAGCTCCCTACACCACAGTTGGAAAGCGTGCGTCGGCTCGCTCGTGGCCGGCCGATACGGTGTGGGCGCGTTGTCAGAGGCTGGTGGCATCGTGCCCGCATGGACACGCTCTTTGATTTTCCCGAACCGGAGACACACGAAGAAGCCGTCATTGCTCGCTATCGGCTGAGCGATGACCAATACGGCTCGCGTGCCGAGCGGGAAACGATCTTCGCCGCTGAGCGCACCATGACGGCCGCCGTCGAAGAGGCGCGAGTCGGTGAAGTGGATGGGAATGAGTTCGGCGGAGGCGAAGCCGTACTGTACGCCTACGGGGCGGATGCGGAGGCGCTCTTCAAGGTGATGGAGCCGGCCCTTCGCGGTGTGCCGTTCAGGCCGGCCCACGTCGTGCTGCGGCAGGGGAGCCGGGAGACGGAGACCCGAGTGGATCTGTGATGCGGTACAGCAACGGAGTACAGCAACCCCAGCAACCGTCAGCACCCAATGTCGGCCGTCACGCCCCTCCCCGCAGCCTGTATGACCTCTAACGGCCGATCTCTGCAGAGCTACGGATCAAAAGCTGTGCTGAGCGCGACGCCCCAGCCTCTTACGAGTCGTCGCGCTCAGCTCCCAGTTCTGTCTGTCCGGTCAGCGATAGGGTCATCGGCGACCGACAGTGACAGGCGAGCTACCGTCGTACTCGCTGAACCCCCAGGTCACAGCCCTCCAACCAAACGGGTTAACACCCAAGGCTGGACGTCAGGCAAGATGGGGTGTATCTGCCCACTGCCAGATTCAAGCTGCCGGACGGTTTCTCTTGGCTGAGTTCATTTACACCATGCGCAAGGCGCGCAAAGCGCACGGCGACAAGGTGATCCTCGACGATGTCACCCTGAGCTTCCTGCCGGGGGCGAAGATCGGCGTCGTCGGCCCGAACGGCGCCGGTAAGTCGACCGTGCTGAAGATCATGGCGGGGCTGGAGCAGCCGTCCAACGGTGACGCCTTCATCTCGCCCGGTTACAGCGTCGGCATCCTCATGCAGGAGCCCACGCTCACCGAGGACAAGAGCGTCCTGGAGAACGTCCAGGAGGGCGTCGCCGAGATCAAGGGCAAGCTCGACCGGTTCAACGAGATCGCCGAGCTGATGGCGACCGACTACTCGGACGCGCTGCTCGACGAGATGGGCAAGCTCCAGGAGGAGCTGGACCACGCGAACGCCTGGGACCTCGACGCCCAGCTGGAGCAGGCGATGGACGCGCTCGGGTGCCCGCCCGGCGACTGGCCCGTCACCACGCTCTCCGGTGGCGAGCGGCGCCGCGTGGCGCTGTGCAAGCTGCTGCTGGAGGCCCCCGACCTGCTGCTCCTCGACGAGCCCACCAACCACCTCGACGCCGAGTCGGTGAACTGGCTGGAGCAGCATCTCGCCAAGTACGCGGGTACCGTCGTGGCCATCACCCACGACCGGTACTTCCTCGACAACGTCGCCGAGTGGATCCTCGAGCTCGACCGCGGGCGTGCCTACCCGTACGAGGGCAACTACTCCACCTACCTGGAGACCAAGGCGACCCGTCTCAAGGTCGAGGGCCAGAAGGACGCCAAGCGGCAGAAGCGCCTCAAGGAGGAGCTGGACTGGGTTCGCTCCAACGCCAAGGGGCGGCAGGCCAAGTCCAAGGCCCGTCTGGCGCGGTACGAGGAGATGGCCGCCGAGGCCGACAAGATGCGGAAGCTGGACTTCGAGGAGATCCAGATCCCGCCGGGTCCGCGCCTGGGCAACGTCGTCGTCGAGGTCGACAAGCTGAACAAGGCCTTCGGGGAGAAGGTCCTCGTCGACGGGCTGTCGTTCACGCTGCCCCGGAACGGGATCGTCGGGGTCATCGGCCCCAACGGCGCCGGCAAGACCACCCTGTTCAAGATGATCCAGGGCCTGGAGACGCCGGACGCCGGTGACATCAAGGTCGGCGAGACCGTCAAGATCTCCTACGTCGACCAGGGCCGGTCCAACCTCGACCCGAAGAAGACGCTGTGGGAGGTCGTGTCCGACGGGCTCGACTACATCAACGTCGGCCAGGTCGAGATGCCGAGCCGCGCGTACGTGTCGGCCTTCGGGTTCAAGGGCCCGGACCAGCAGAAGCCGACCGGCGTGCTCTCCGGCGGTGAGCGCAACCGCCTCAACCTCGCGCTCACCCTCAAGCAGGGCGGCAACCTGCTGCTCCTCGACGAGCCCACCAACGACCTCGACGTGGAGACCCTGTCCTCCCTCGAGAACGCGCTGCTGGAGTTCCCCGGGTGCGCCGTGGTCGTCTCCCACGACCGCTGGTTCCTGGACCGGGTGGCCACCCACATCCTCGCCTACGAGGGCGAGTCCAAGTGGTTCTGGTTCGAGGGCAACTTCGAGTCGTACGAGAAGAACAAGATCGAGCGGCTCGGCCCGGACGCCGCGCGTCCGCACCGTGCCACCTACAAGAAGCTGACCCGGGGCTGATCACACTTGCGTCACCACTACCGCTGCCCCCTGCGCTGGTCCGACATGGACGCGTACGGCCATGTCAACAACGCGGTCTTCATCCGCTACCTGGAGGAAGCCCGCATCGACTTCCTGTTCCGTCCGGAAAAGGATTTCAAGCAGGGGTCGGTGGTGGCCCGCCACGAGATCGACTACAAGCGGCAGCTCGTCCACCGGCACCACCCGGTGGACATCGAGCTGTGGATCACCGAGATCCGGGCCGCCTCCTTCACCATCACCTATGAGGTGAAGGACGACGACACGATCTACGTACGCGCCTCCACGGTGGTCGTTCCCTTCGACTTCGAGACGGGCCGGCCGCGCCGGATCACCGCCGACGAGCGGGACTTCCTGGAGGAGTACCGGGACGACAAGGAGGAGGCCGTCGCCGCATGACGGTGCTCCACCTGGCTGACGAGGGGGAGGCGGCGGATCTCGCGGCCTTCCTCTCCCGGCTGCTGCACTACGACCGGTCGGCCGCGGTACGCCTCCAGGCGGCCGGCACCGCGCTGGCCGTCTTCGGGCGTCCGCCGTCCTTCGAGGTGCTGGCGATCCGCGCGGTCCGGCTCGCCAAGCCGTACGAACGGGGCCTCGACGTCACGCTCGATGTGACCGTCTCCGCGGGGGAGTTGCTGGAGTCCGTGGACGAGCGGGCCGCCACGGCCGGGGTGCCGGAGGCGGTCACCGGGCCGCCGTGGGCGGGTGTGCTGCCGCCGCGCGGTGGCTGGCAGGCGGAGCCGGGACTGCCCGCGCCGCAGGCGCTGCAGGCCACCGTGGCGGCCGCGGTGGGTGAATTCCGGTCCCGTACCGCGGAGTTGGCGCCCCAGAGCCGTACCCGGGCCGAACTCGACCGGATCGGGCGGGACATCTGGTCCCGGACCGTGGGCGGCACCCGGCTTCCGGTACGGGCCGTGCACGCGGCCCAGTCGCTGCGTTTCCTGCGTCCGGCCGACGAGGCCGTGCTGCTCTCCTCGGGGGCCTGGCTGCGGCTGCGCACGCCGTTCGGGTCGATCGCCGTACGGCGGGCGGGACTCGGGGCGCTGGACGTCAGCGTCCGCTGAGCCGGCGCCCGCAGTCGTCGGGGCCGGTCCCGGGTCAGTCCGGGGTGTTCACCATCGAGGCGGCCGCGTAGGTGAGGTAGTTCCAGAGGGTCTCCCGGTGCTCCTCCGAGAGGCCCAGTTCGTCCACGGCCACCTGCATGTGCCGCAGCCAGGCGTCGTGCGCGGCCCGGTCCACGGTGAAGGGGGCGTGCCGCATCCGCAGCCGGGGGTGGCCGCGTTTGTCGCTGTACGTCGTGGGGCCGCCCCAGTACTGGATGAGGAACAGGGTGAACCGCTCCTCGGCCGGACCCAGGTCCTCCTCCGGGTACATCGGTTTGAGGAGCGGGTCCCCGGCGACGCCCTCGTAGAAACGGTGGACCAGTCGGCGGAAGGTCTCCTCCCCGCCGACCTGCTCGTAGAAGGTCTTCTCCTGAAGCGTGCCGCGCCGAATCTCTCTCACCCCTCCATGGTCTCAGACGCGGTGACCGAGGACTCGAGGCTTAGGACCCGGTGCGGGGAGGGGCTCTAGGGTGGACGCATGGACGCCCACGAAGCGAACATCCCCGATGTCCCGGACGTTCCGGATGTTCCGGACGTCGAGGGGATTGCCGCGGCGGCGCGGGCCGAGCTGGTGCGGGAGATCGACGCCGAGGGGGTCTGGGCGGCGGAGCCGGTGTGGCGGGAGGCCTTCGAAGCGGTGCCCCGGCATCTGTTCGTGCCGTACTACTACGTCGCCGGGGCGCACGGCTATGAGCGCCGGTGGGGCCAGAGCGCGGATCCCGGGGTCCGGGAACGCTGGGTGCGGGGTGCCTACGAGGACGTTCCGCTGGCCACCCGGCTGCGCGACGGCCAGCTGATCTCCTCCAGCAGCCAGCCCTCGCTGATGGCGCGGATGCTGGTCGCGCTGCGGGTGGCCGACGGCGACCGGGTGCTGGAGATCGGCGCCGGGACCGGCTACAACGCGGCGCTGCTGGCTCACCGGCTCGGCGAGGACGACCTCGTCACCACGGTGGATGTCGATCCGGAGATCGCCGAGTCGGCGCGGCGGCATCTGGCCGCGGCCGGGCACCGGCCGGCCGTCGTCACCGGGGACGGGGCGCGGGGGGTGCCGGAGCGTGCGCCGTTCGACCGGATCATCGCGACCTGCGCGCTGCCGGGCGTACCGCGGGCGTGGGTCGCGCAGTGTGCGGCGGGGGCCCGGATCCTCGCGCCGGTGGCCACCGGGCTGCTCGCGCTGACCGTGCGCGGACGGGGGTGCGCCGAGGGCCGGTTCCTGCCGTCGGCGGCGTTCTTCGTGCCGCTTCGCGGGGTACCGCGGGCGGCCCGGGGCGATGTGGGCGCGGTGCCGCCCCGGGCCCTCGAGGACGAGCTGTTCCAGTTCCTGATGGAGCTGACCCAGGGGGTGCTGAGCCCTCGGGAGGCCTACGAGGTGTGGGAGCGGGCGGGGATGCCCGGACGGGAGCGGTACGGGGTCACGGTGGCGCAGGACGGGGAGTGGGTGTGGCTGGACGACCGGGAGGGGCCGTTCGTCTGGCCGCTCCCGGTCTGAGTCCCGTACGGGTGCTGCCGCTCAGCCCCGGCGAACCGTGATCGTCGTCCAGGCGCCGACATGCACCCGGTCCCCGTCCTGCAGCGGCACCGGGACGAACGGCTGGATCGGCTCCTCGCCGCCGTTGACCGTCGTGCCGTTCGTCGAGTTCTGGTCGACGACCGCCCAGCTGCCGTCCGGCTGCTGGACCAGGACCGCGTGCTGGTGCGAGACGCCCGGGTCCTCCGGCGGCACCGACAGGTCGATGTCGGGGGTGTCACCGGTGGAGTGCCGGCGGCGGCCGATGGTGACCTGGTTGCCGGCCAGCGTGCGCTGCTGCTCGGGGGAGTAGGCGGGCAGGTTGAGGCCGGCCGCCTCCGGGCCCGAGCGCTGCATCATCGCCATGAAGTACTCGCGGTCCGGCCCGATCGTCGCCGTCCAGGTCGCCGGGCCCTGGGGGGCCCGCGGGAAGCCGGGACCGGCGGGGGTGCCGGGCTGCGGGTAGCCGTAGCCGCCGGCGCGGCCGCCCGGGGCGGGGGCCGGGGGTGCGCCGGGGCCGGCCGCCGGCGGGGAGATCACCCAGTCGTCCTCGCCGCCGAAGGGCGGGCCGCCGGCCGGGGGCCTGCCGGTCTCCTGCGGGAAGCCGGGCGGCGCGGGCGGAGCCGACTGCTGGAAGGCGCCGGGAGCGCCACCGGCGGGTGCGCCGGGACCGCCAGGCGGCGGCGGAACCGGCGGCCGGGACGGGTCGCCGCCGCCGAAGGGCCCGGCGGCCGGGCCGGCGGAGGGGTCGCGGGTGAAGGGCCCGGCGGCCGGCCCGGCGCCCGGGGCGTTGCCGAAGGCGGACGGGCCGCCGGGGTTCTGGCCCGGAGCGCCGCCGAAGGACGGGGGCGGAGCCGAGGGGCCCCGTTCACCGCCGAAGGGCGGCGGCGAGGACTGGCCCCGCTCACCACCGAACGCCGGGGGACCGGACTGGCCGCGGTCGTTGCCGAACGCGGGGGGCCCGGGCGGGCCCGACGGGCCGCCGCCGCGCTCGTTCGCGAACGGCGTCGGGCCCGAGGGCTCGCTGCCGAAGGAGGGGATCGGCTCGGCCGGGCGGTTCATCTGCGAGGGGCGCGAACCCTGGTACTCGTACGAGTCGGTGTTGCCGCCGTACGACGGCGGGGCCGGTGGCCGGAAGGTCGGCGCGGCCGGACCGCCGCCGGCCGGCGGGCGCGGCGCGGCCGGGGTGTACGAGGTGGCCGTGTTGGTCAGGAAGTTCCAGCGGCACTCCTCGCAGAACGGCGCACCGCCCTCCCGGGGCGTACGGCACTGCGGGCACAGCTCTGGCTCGTGCGCGTTCGGCACGGCGGACAGGTGGCGGCCGCCGGCCTGGGCGCCGGGCCCGGGCGGCGGCGGGAAGCCGTAGCCGCCGCCGGCGGTGGGCGGGGGCGGCGGGGGCACGGCACCGGCCATGCGGTGACCGCACACCTCGCACCAGTCGTCGGAACCCGACTGGTGTCCGTTCGGGCAGGTCGGCATGTCGGTGGTTCCCTCTCTGTCAGGTTCGTCCTGAGCCTGTCTGGGTGTCCTGCGGGTGCTGCCAGGTCACTTCTTTACACGAACAGTCTTTGTGGACCGCGTTTCGAGAGTCATCTCGTCGGCCTCCGCAACCTTCGCTTTCAGTCGCACAGTACCTGTCGCGGCGTCGACCACGTCCACCACCTTCGCAAGGAGTTTCGCAGTATCGGCGTTCCCCGAGGCGCTGGCGAGCTGAACCGCCCGCCCCAGTTTTGCCGTTGCTCCATCCATATCGCCCGCTTTGCGCAGATCGAGACCTTGCTGGATGGCTTGCGCCAGTTCGGCCTGCCCGGTGTAGTGGGCGACCTGCGGGTTGATGGAGGTCGAGGCGACCATGTCGTCCGTCCACACCGCCCTGACCAGTCCCTGCGCGCCCAGGTTCTGGACGCTTCCGTCGGACTGCGGGACCACCAACGACACCCGGGCGGCGAGCATTTCCTGGCCGAGGGCCGCCGTCGGGACCTCCACGCAGACGTGGTAGTCCCGGGACTCGTCGCCCCAGGAGCCGGTCGGGTAGTCCCCGGCGCGCGGCCCGGCCTCCGTGCGGCGGCCGGTCAACTCCTCGACTGTGGGGGCCACTTGCTTGACGAACTTGATGGTCGTGCCGACCGGGGTCCACAGCCGCAGGGCGACGTCCGCGACCTCCTTGCCCATCGCCGTCTCCATCATCCGCGTGAAGTCGGCGGCCAGGCCCGTGGGATCGGCGACGATGTCCGCGGTGCCGAGGAGTGCGGAGGCTATCCCTGTGACTTCTTTCACTTCCCAGTCGGTGCCCACCCCGCGGGCGTCACAGGTGAACCGTCCGGCGCAGGAGTCCAGGGTGGCCCTGAGGTCCTCCGGCGACTCGTGCTCGTTGCGGCCGTCGGTGAGCAGGATGCCGTGCCGGATCGCGACGTCCGCCGAGGACAGCAGCCGGTCGGCCAGCCGCAGCCAGGTCCCGATCGCCGTACCGCCGCCCGCGCTCAGCCTGCGCAGCGCCTGCTTGGCCTGGTCCCGGGTGGCGGGGGCGGCCACCGCGAGCCGGCCGCCGCCCGGGTAGACCTCCTTGGCGACGTGCGTGCCGCCGATCACCGCGAAATGGGTGCCGTCGCGCAGGGTGTCGATGGCGGCCGCCGTGGCGTCCCGGGCGTTGCGCATCTTGGTCGGCGGATAGTCCATCGAACCCGAGCAGTCGACCATGATCGCCACCCCGGCGGCCGGCCCCTGCCCGGGCGCGTACGACGTCCCGGCCGCGCTCCCGACGGTGCCGCCGCCGGTCGACGTCACCGTGACGATGGCGTTGACCTCGCGGCCGCCGTCCGGCAGGTACTCGTTCTGGTAGACGTCCACCGAGAACTGCGGCACGGTCGACTTCGAGAAATTGGCCATGACTGCTCTGGTCCCCCTCCACCCCACGCGTGGTGGGTGCTGGCGATGTGCGGGCCGGTCCCCTCCGGTCCGCGGGTGCTTCCTTGTACGTCTCGTTCCCGTTTACGGCCGTTTTGCGGCGGCCTCAGGCGGATCCTGCCCCCTGCGGCGGTGCCGGGAACGGGAGCAGCGCCACTGTTACGTTGTCGTGGCCCCCGCCGTCCAGCGCGTGGCCGACCAGGACCCGGGCCGCGTGCAGCGGCCGCAGGGCCACGTCGGCGGGGACGACCTCGGACATCTCCTCCGCCGACTCCGCGTAGTTCCACAGGCCGTCCGTGCACACCACCACCACACCAGGCCGGTCCGGCTTGAAGGAAGCGGTGTGCGGCTCCAGTTCGTAGGCGTCCGCGCCGAGCCATCCGGTGATCGCGTGGGCCCGTTCGTCGGCGTACGCCTCGGCCTCGCTCATCAGCCCCGCGGCCACCATCTGTGCCGCCCAGGAGTCGTCCTCGGTGAGCCGGGCCGACGGCGCCCCGCGGTCCGCCGGCACCCAGTAGGCCCGGCTGTCGCCGACCCAGCCGACCACCAGCAGGCCCGCGGTGACGACCGAGCCGACGATCGTGCACGCCGGTGCGTTCTGGTGCGGGGTGTGCTCGCGGGCCGCCGGGGGCTCCTCGGCGAGGGCGTTGACGGCCTGGGAGGCCGCGACGATCGCCTCGTGCATCGCCGCCTGCGGGTGCGTGCCCTGGGGCAGCGCGGCCAGCAGGGCCTCGCTCGCGGCCCGGGAGGCGGCCAGCGAGGCCTCGTCGGGGCGGGTCGCCGAGGAGACGCCGTCGCAGACGACCGCGAACATCGCCGGGGTGCCGTCGGGCAGCGCGGCGCGACCGACGGTGAAGGCGTCCTCGTTGCGGTGGTGGCGCAGCCCGCGGTCGCTGACGGCGGCCACCGGGCCGGACTCCTGCTCCATGTGGTCGCGTTCGCGCGGCTGGGCGTGCCCGCAGTTCTCGCAGTAGCCGTCGTCGTCGACCCGGCCCGCCCGGCAGGCCACACACACCTTCGGCAGCTCGGTGGTCTCGGCGCTCTCCGTGGCGGAGGCGGCCACCCGCGGGTCCGGCGCCTGCAGCGCGTAGTCGTCGTCGGGCCTCGGCGGCCGGTCGAAACGCACCCCGGAGGCGGGCGACGCCGGTGAACCGGGCGGCGGCGAATCCGGCGCGGCCGGCGAACCGTGCGCCGGCGAACCCGGCAGCGGCTTGCCGCCCGAGTCCGTGCCGGGCAGATCCGTCGGCAGATGCGGGGCCGCCGACGGACCGGAGCTGTCCGGCTCGGGCGGTGGCCAGTCCACGCCGGAGGCGCCCATGGTGAGGGTCGGGTGGTCCTGCGACGCGGCGGGCACGGCCGACAGGTCGTACCCGCACGCACCGCAGAACAGGTCACCCGATTCGAGCGGCTCCGCGCAGCTCGGGCACTTCGCCGGTGCGGCCTGCTGGGGCATCTGCGACATCAACTACACCCACGTCCGGGGGCGGTAACGGTTGGCCCGTTCCACCAGGTCGATCCTCTCCTCACCGCCGGTCGCCAGTCTGGCCAGCGTGCGGTACGAGCGCTCCAGGCCGAAGCGGAGGCCCCGCTCGTCCAGACCGCTGCCGAGCAGCACCCGGCCACCGACGACGGGCCGGAAGTCCTGGCCTCCGGAGAGTATCCAGTCCAGCGCGCAGCCGAGGACTTCCGCCGACAACTGCTCGCGCCGTGCCGGATCCAGACCGTACGCGTCCAGCGCCTCGATCTGTCCGGCGGCGGCCGTCAGATCGTCCAGGAACGGCGTGTCGTCGGGTGTCGCGGTCCGGTGCCGCAGCCGCGACCGTACGGCCGCCACCCGGGCCGCCGTGTAGTGGATCGACGCCTCCGGCACCGATTCCAGGGTACGCACCGCACCGCTCCGGTCCCCGGCCGCCAGCTGCACCCGGGCCAGGCCGAAGGCGGAGCTGACGAAACCCGGGTCGGTCGCCCACACCAGCCGGTAGTACTCGGCCGCGTTGTCCAGCTGGCCGAGCACCTCCGCGCACAGCCCGAGCGCCAGCTTGGGCGTGGTCTCGCCCGGGAAGGCGTCGTAGATCGCGTCGAAGGACAGCGCCGCGCCCTCGTGGTCCCCGGTGACCAGGGCGGTCACACCCCGGTACCAGACCACCCGCCAGTCGTCGGGCTGCTCGCCCTCCAGCCGGTCCAGAGTCTCCAGCGCGGCCTCGAAGTCGCCGTTCTCCAGCCGGGCGCGGATCTGGCGCAGCCGGGTCTCCACGCTCTGCGTCGGCGCCGCGGCCAGCGCGCTGATCAGGCTGACCTCGCCCGCCCCCGAGGTCGTCAGCCCCGCCAGGAATCCGGCGTTCGGGTCGTTCGGGTCGACCAGCGGGACGGGCAGGGCGAGCGCGGCGGCCGGGGTGGGCACGGGCCGCACCAGGGCGGGGGAGACCGGGGCGTCCGCGCCGGACGGGGCGCCGGCCGCCCCCGGTGGCTCCAGCGCGAGCGTTCTGGACGCCACCGTCCGGCCGCCGAGCCGGGAGACGTCCCCGGCCAGCTTCGGGAACAGCTCCGTGTCCGTGACCTTCACCTCGGGTCCGAACAGCGTCGACAGCGCGGGCCGGGCCCTGCCGGTCTGCACCGACACCACCTCGCGCAGCACGCCCGTCAGCTGCTCGGCCATCTCCTGCGCGGAGGCGAACCGGCGGGCCGGGTCGGGATCGGTGGCCCGCACCAGCAGCCGGTAGAAGGACTCGTAGCTCCGGAACACCTCGATGTTGTCCGGGTCGGGCAGCGAGTCCACGAAGACGGTCGTGTAGCCCTGGAAGTCGAAGGTGAGGACCGCGAGGGTCCGGCCGACCGTGTACAGGTCGGAGGCGACCGACGGACCGACCTCGGCGA
The DNA here is from genome assembly GCF_055567595.1 of Streptomyces sp. NPDC026515. Classification (NCBI taxonomy): domain Bacteria; kingdom Bacillati; phylum Actinomycetota; class Actinomycetes; order Kitasatosporales; family Streptomycetaceae; genus Streptomyces; species Streptomyces sp. NPDC026515. Next base: position 207,203 of record NZ_JBVHQD010000015.1, on the reverse strand, counting down.
CCTCCGGGGCCTGGTAGCCGACCGTGCCGTAGATCGCCGACTCGTCGTCGTCCATCCGGCGCACCGCGCCCATGTCGATCAGCTTGAGCTGGTCCTCGGTCTGGATGGCGTTGTCGACCTTGAAGTCGCAGTACAGCAGGTTGCGGCTGTGCAGATGACCGAGGGCCTCCAGCGCCTCGATCCCGTACGCGCAGGCCTGCTCCACCGGCAGCGGGTCGCGGCGGCCCTCCGGGGTCCGGCGGTCGTTGGCGATCTCCTTGAGGGACTTGCCGCCGACGTACTCCATGACGATGTAGCCGTCGAGCGAGCCGGTGCGCTGGTCCAGGTGCTCCACGAAGTTGTAGATCCGGACGATGTTGGCGTGCTCGATCTCCGCGAGGAACCGCCGCTCGGAGATCGCGGCGGCCATCGCGTCCTGGTCGCCGGTGTCGAGCAGGCCCTTGAGCACCACCCAGCGGTCGGACACCGCCCGGTCCACCGCCAGGTAGATCCAGCCCAGGCCACCGTGCGCGATACAGCCCACGACCTCGTACTGGCCGTGCACGACGTCCCCGGCCTTCAGCTTCGGCACGAACGAGTACGGGTTGCCGCACTTGGTGCAGAACCCCTCGGTCCGCCCCGGCCGCTCCCCACGGCCCCGGCCGACCGGCGCCCCGCAGTCCGAGCGCGAGCAGAACCGCTTGCGCTCGGGCACCTCCGGGTTGTCCAGGACCATCTCGCGCGGGTCCGGCTTCGGCACCTGCGGGACCGTGACCAGCCCCGCGCCCAGCCTGCTGCGCCCCGATGCGCTCGTCGACGAACCGGAGCTGCGCACCGACACCGAACGGCCCGTCGAGCCGCCCGACAGGGACCGTGAGAGCCGCCCGGAGACCGAGCGCCGTGACTTCGACGACTGTGACGACGTACGCGAACTGCGGCCGCTGGCGCGCGAACTCCCGCTGCTCGCCGAGGACCGGCCGCCGGCCGTGATCCCGGTGGGCGGCGACCCGACCAGTCCTCCCGCCGAGACGACCGGCGCCAGACCGCACGTGTCGCAGTACAGCTCGCCGTCGCCGACGTCCTCGTACGTGCCCTCGCACTCCGGCCGCTGGCACGTCTGTCCCGCCTGGCTCATCGCCGCCGCATCCCCCTTGTCGCTCACGCTCCGGGTCCCCTCCGGTCCTCGGGACCGCTCTGCTGCGGCACCCGCGGCGCGCCCAGCGCCTCGGCCGCCGCGTGCTGATAGCGCAGCACCGCCTGCTCCGCGACCCGCAGGTCGCAGGGCGCGCTCCACAACATCCGCCGGGCCGCGTCGTACCGTTCGATCAGGAACGGGTCCTCCGCCAGCCCGTGCCTGGCCACCTTCGCCTTGTACGCGTCCAGCCGGCCGCGCAGCTCCGCGCGGACCGCCAGCGGCGCGGTGACCGCCGTCAACGACTCACGGGCGCGCAGCAGTTCGTCCTCGGCCTTCTGCTCCAGGGACTCCAGGAGCGGCGACAGCCGGTGCCACTGGGCCGTTCTGCGGTATTCCGCGGCGGTCGCCAGCTGCTCCTGAAGCGCGGTGGGCGGGCCGCTGACCACCGGCACCTCGGTCGCCGCGATCTTCGCCAGCACCTCGCCGCGCGCGGTGCGCGCCTCGGCGAGGGTGCGGTCCGCCCGGGACAGCACGTCCCGCAGCCTGATCAGCCGGGCCTCCGCGTCCTGCCGGACCGTCAGCACGGCGTCGATCTCCCGCCGCACCTCCTCCAGCGCCCGCGCCTCACGGTCGTACACCGTGGTGTCCGGCCGGCCGCCGCCCGGCGCCGAACTCCCCTGCGCGGGAACCCAGAAGCCCAGCGGGTCCGAGACGACGTCCTCGCGCAGCCTCGTCAGTATGCGGGTGATCCGCTCCAGGTCGTCACCCGCCGGGTGCTCGCCCGGGCGGACCCCGACGGAGTGCGCCAGCTTGCGGGTGCGCTGCAGCTCGGCGGCGAGCAGATCGATCCGCGCGGGCAGCGCCGACCACACCGCGTCGGCGGTGACGACCAGGTCCAGCGAGGTCGCGTACAGCTCGTTCATCCGGTCGACCAGGGTCACCAGCGAGAAGCGCTCGCTGAGCCGGCCGGCCGCCGACAGCAGCGTCGGCGCGTTCGCCGTCGCCGTGGCGCTGCCCGCGACCGTCACCGACTCGCCGCGCAGCAGCTCGGTCAGCTCCACCAGGTCCTCACGGCTGGACCAGCGGCGTCGCGCCCTGATCTCCCGGGCCGAGCGCAGGGTGTCCGTGTAGGCGTCGAAGTACGCCCACAGCAGGGTGATCGAGGCGTCGGCGGACGTCCACCGCTCCCGGGTCGTCCCGGTGAGCGCGGCACCCTCCAGGAGCCTGCGGCCCGCGTGGTCCTGCAGGGCGAGCAGCGAGGTCTCGATCGCCTCGTGCTCCGCGCCGAGCCGCGCCAGCGCACGGTCCACCTCGTCCCGGTCCATCACCGGCCCGGCGGGGTCCGTGACGCCCATCGATCACCTCTCGCTCACTTGTCGGGACCGGCCCCGCGGACGCGGGTCAGCTGGTGCGCAGGTACTGCGGCGCGGGTGGTTCCGACGCCGCCGAGTCCGTTCCCAGTGTCGCCGACAGCCACTTGTCGTACGACGCCTGCCAGCCGTCCGCCCGGTAGCCGACCAGGATCTGATTGACCCGGCGTACCAGATCGGTCGAACCCTGTTTCATCGCCACGCCGTAGTACTCGGTCGTGAAGGCGGCGCCCTTCAGCTCGACCGTCGGGTCCTGCGCGGCCTGGCTGGCGGCCAGCGCGCCGTCGGTGACCACCGCGTCCACCTCGCCGAGCTGCAGCCGCACCAGGCAGTCGAGTTGGTTGGGCACGGTGGTGGAGATGTCGGCCGACGCGGGCAGCCGCCCGGCCTTCTTGTCCGCGTCCAGCTTGGTGAAGGCCGTCGAACCGGCCGCCGTGCAGATCCTCCGGTGCGCGAGCGTGTCGTTGTAGCCGGTGATCGGCGACGACTTGGGCGCCAGCACCTGCTGACCGGTCTTGAAGTAGGGCGCGGAGAACGCCACGTCCTTCAGCCGGTCGCAGTTGATGGTCATGGTGCGGACCACCATGTCGACCCGGCCGTCCTGGACGGCCGGTATCCGCTGGCTGGTCGGGATCGCCTTGAACTGCACCGCGTCGGGGTCGCCGAGGATGTCCTGGGCGATCCGGTGCACCAGGTCGATGTCGAAACCCTCCAGCTCCGCACCGGAGTTGTTCGGGTTGCGGTAGCCCCAGCGGTAGCTGTTCTGGTCGATGCCGACGATCAGCTTCCGCTTGGCGCCGGTACGGGCCTTGATGGCGTCGATCGTCGTGCCGTCCGCGCCCGACGGCGACCAGGTCTCGTTCTGTGCCTGGGAGTCGACGCAGCTGTCCGCCTTCGCCGGGCCGGCGGTGGCCAGTCCCGGACCGCCGCGCGCCCCGTCCGTGCCGCTCCCCCCGGCGGACTGGGTGAGGGGCAGCAGCAGGACGAACGCCAGCGCGAGAGCGCAGCCGACCGCCATCGCGCCCACTCCGCCCCAGCCGCGCAGGGAGGCCCGCATCCTCTGCACGAACACCCTCCCGCCCCCTCTCACCGGTACTCCGAAAGCCTGCGTCCGATGCCGAACAGCGCGCCCGACGCCGCCGCCACACCCAGCATGGCGGCACCGATCGGCAGCCCGGACATCGCGTCCCGCCCGTCGGTGGCCCGCTCCTGGAACTCGGACTCCTCGTGGGCGAGAGCATTCTTCAGGTTCGCGTCGACGCTGTCGAAGCATTCGGCGGTCGCGCCCTTGGCGCCTATCACCTTGTCCAGCGCCGCCTGGTAGTCGCCGTTCTCGTCCTCGGTGCGGGCGCCGGCGTGCCGCTCCTTCCACACCTTCATGTTCCCCTCGGCCGCCTGCACGGGCTTGCTGCCCGCCGAGTCGTCCGCGAGCGCCGCGGCCTGGGAGAGGCCCTTGCCGAGGGCGGCCATGTCCTGGTCGAAGTCGTAGTAGTACGCGTCGTAGGTCTCACCGTCGACCGTGACCGTCTCCGCGCCCCGCGCGACCAGGCTGAGGTTCTCGTTGCCCCGGGCCTTCAGGGAGGCGATCCGGGCGTCGTGCAGCACGTTCAGCGAGCGGACGCCGTGGTCGTAGGAGCCGTCCAGGCCGGCGCGGGCGAAGGTGTGGCCGACGACCAGCCACAGCAGCGTGACGACGGTGGCCGCGGAGGCCGCGACCAGGCCGTGGTTGAGCACCCGGTTGGTACGGCGGTAGTGACGCAACTGCGCCCAGGCGAGCGCGGCGAGGGCGAGCAGGCCGAGGACGATGGCCGCCCACGGGTACGGGGTCGCGTCCGCGTAGTCGGACGACAGCCGCGCGTTCTCCTTGGTGTAGAGATCCTCCGCCGCCGGGAGCATCTCCTTCTGCATCTTCTCGTTCGCGTACCGCAGGTAGGCGCCGCCGACCGGGTAGCCCTGCCGGTTGTAGACGCTGGCCCGCTCGACGAGCCCCTTGTACTCCGGGAGCAGTCTGTTCAGCTTCGCCACGGCCGCCTCGGAGGGGGAGCCGGGCTCGGAGTTGGCGGCTGCGGTGACGAGCTTGGCGGCGGCGGTCCGGATGTCCGTCTCGTACCGCGCGCGGGAGGCCGCCGTCTCCTGGCCGCCGGCCAGGAAGCCGCTGGAGGCCGCGGTGTTGGCGTCGGCCAGCGAACGGTAGATGTCGGCGGCGCCCGAACTGAGCGGCTGGCTGCGGTGCAGCACGTCGTCGGCGGCGGCCGCGCGGTCGGTCATCTGCCAGGCGGTGACGGCACCGAAGGCGACGATCAGGACGGCCAGGACGGCGCCGATGAGCCGGAGCCGGCCGGGCTCGGTGGTGGCTGCTGCGCGCACCTGCTCGACGCCCTCCGCGAAGGCGCTGCGGCGCGGGGGCGTCGCCTCGGGTGCGGGCGAGCCGGTGCGCTGTGCGGGCAGGACGGTACCCGTGCCTGGTGGCGCCGCGCTCTTCGTCGGCGGGTGTGTCACTTGACCTCCCCCATGGTCATCCGGTCGCCGCCCAGTATCGCCGCCCGGACTGACATTCGGCACCGGCCGTCACGGGATCTTGATCCGATCGCAGCGGAACCCCTGCCCATGAATACGCCGGGGGAATCGGTTCGGTTCCGCAGGGGTGGTGCGGGGGCGGAGGGCGGGGCGCGGAGGGGCGGTGCCGCATCGCCCCGCCCCACCCCGGGTCACCCCTCGAAGTAGGCGCGTGTCCTCGCCTGCGTGTCGGGCCCCGCATCCATCACGTCCAGCCCCAGCAGCGCCGCGCCCAGCACCGGCCGGGCCCGCACCACCCTCGGCACCGCCTTGGGCGCGCGCGCCGCCAGCAGTTCCCGTACGCCGTCGTCGAGGCCCGGGTGGCCGCCCGTCAGCACACCGCCGCCCAGCAGCACCGGCGTCTCCTCGTCCAGCAGGTCGAGGCGGGTCAGGGCGACCGTGGCCATCGTCGCGACCTCCTGCGCCAGCCGGTCCACCACCGAGCGGGCGATCGGGTCGCCGTCGGCCGCCGTCGCGAACAGCACCGGCGTCAGCTCGTGCCGGCGGCCGTACTCGACGTGCTCCAGGTGCAGCGCCTCGATCAGCGCGTACATGGACGTCAGCCCGAAGTGCGCCGGGAGGGTGTCGGCCAGGGCCGTCGGCCCGCCGCGCCCGTCCTCGGCCCGTGCCGCGTGCCACAGGGCCTCCTCGGCCAGTCCCCAACCGCCGCCCCAGTCACCCGAGATGCGGCCTATCGCGGGGAACCGGGCGGTGCGGCCGTCGGGGCGCATGCCCACGCAGTTGATGCCCGCGCCGCATACCACGGCGACGCCCCGGGGCTCGGCCACACCCGCCCGCAGGATGGCGAAGGTGTCGTTGCGGACGGTCACCGAACCGCCCCAGTCACGGGCGGCCAGCGCGGCGGCCAACTGCTCCTCCTCCACCGGCAGATCGGCGTTGGCGAGGCAGGCGGAGACATGGCCGACCGAGGTGACGCCGGCGGCGCCGTACGCCTCGGCGACCGCGGCCGCCACCTCGTCCACGGCCTGCTCCACGCCCACCACCGGCGGCCGGAAGCCGCCGCCGCGGGCCGTGGCGAGGACCTCGCCGTCCGCCGCCACCACTGCGACGTCGGTCTTGCTGTTGCCCGCGTCGATGGCGAGGACACTTGCGGTCAGGCCCACGCGAGGTGCTCCCGGTTGTGCGCGATCAGCTTGTCGGTGAGGGCTTCGGCGTACTCGTACTGGCCGACGAGGGGATGCGAGAGCAGGGCCCTGAAGACCCGGTCCCGGCCGCCGCGCAGTGCCGCCTCAAGGGCCAGTTCCTCGTACGCCGTCACGTTCGCCACCAGGCCGGCGAAGAGCGGGTCGACGTCCGGGACGGGCAGCGGTACGGGTCCACCGGAGCCGACCGCGGCCTGCACCTCGATCACCGCGTCGTCGGGGAGGAAGGGGAGCGTGCCGCCGTTGTAGGTGTTCACCACCTGGTAGGGGTTGCCGGCGCCGCCGAGCAGCGCCGCCGCCAGGTCCACCGCCGCCTCCGAGTAGTAGGCGCCGCCCCGCTTGGCGAGCAGCTCCGGCTTCTCGTCGAGCGCCGGGTCGCCGTACATCTCCAGCAGCTGCTTCTCCATCGCGGCCACTTCGGCGGCCCGGGACGGCTTGGTGCCCAGCTCCCGCACGACCTCGTCGTGGGCGTAGTAGTAGCGCAGGTAGTACGAGGGGATCACGCCGCCCAGGCGGTCCAGGAGCGCCGTCGGCAGCTTCAGGTCGGCGGCGATGGTGTCGCCGTGCTCCGCGAGCAGCTTGGGCAGCACGTTCTCACCCTCGGGCCCGCCGAGACGGACCGCCGTCTCCCAGGTGAGGTGGTTGAGGCCGAGGTGGTCCAGGTGGACCTCGGCGGGCGTGACACCGAGCAGGTTCGCGAACTTCCGCTGAAAGCCGATCGCCACGTTGCACAGCCCGACCGCCCGGTGCCCGGCCTGGAGCAGCGCGCGGGTCACGATCCCCACCGGGTTGGTGAAGTCGATGATCCAGGCGTTCGGGTTGGTCCGCCGGACGCGTTCGGCGATGTCCAGGACGACCGGGACCGTCCGCAGGGCCTTGGCCAGCCCGCCGGCGCCGGTCGTCTCCTGGCCGATGCAGCCGCACTCCAGCGGCCAGGTCTCGTCCTGCTGCCGGGCCGCCTGGCCGCCCACGCGCAGCTGGAGCAGCACCGCGTTTGCTCCCTCGACCCCGGCATCCAGGTCTGAGGTGGTGACGATACGGCCGCTGTGGCCCTGCTTGGCGAAGATCCGGCGGGCCAGTCCGCCCACCAGTTCCAGGCGTTCGGCGGCCGGGTCCACCAGGACCAGTTCCTCGATGGGCAGGGTGTCCCTGAGCCGCGCGAAGCCGTCGATGAGTTCGGGGGTGTAGGTCGAGCCTCCGCCGACCACGGTGAGTTTCATAAAAGGGTTAACCCTTCACTCCGGTGAGCGTGACGCCCTCGACGAACGCCTTCTGGGCGAAGAAGAACACGAGGATCACGGGGGCCATGACCAGGACGGTCGCGGCCATGGTGAGATTCCAGTCGGTGTGGTGCATGCCCTTGAACGACTCCAGGCCGTAGGACAGGGTCCAGGCGCCCGGGTTCTCCGAGGCGTAGATCTGGGGTCCGAAGTAGTCGTTCCAGGCGTAGAAGAACTGGAAGAGGGCGACGGCGGCGATGCCCGGCTTCGCCATCGGGATCACCACCCGCAGCAGGGTGCGCAGGTCCCCGCAGCCGTCCACCTTCGCCGCGTCCAGGTACTCGTTCGGGATCGTCATCAGGAACTGGCGCAGCAGGAAGATGGAGAACGCGTCGCCGAACGCCATCGGCACGATCAGCGGCCACAGGGTGCCGGACAGGCCCAGCTGCTTCGCCCAGAACAGGTACATCGGGATGATGATCACCTGCGGTGGCAGCATCATCATCGAGATCACCAGCATGAGCGAGAGATCGCGGCCCCGGAACCGGAACTTGGCGAGTGCGTACGCCACCGGGAGCGAGGAGACGACGGTCAGGACGGTGCCCAGGCCGGCGTAGAAGAGCGTGTTGCGCCACCAGGTCAGGAAGCCGGGGGTGTCGAAGACCTTGCGGTAGTTGCCCCACTCCCAGGTGTGCGGGATCAGGTCCCGGCTGAGTGCCTGGCTGTCGCTCATCAGCGAGGTCAGGAAGACGAACACGAAGGGGAGGGTGAAGAAGAGGGCGGCGGCGATGCCGAGCGAGTGGACCGCCACCCAGTTCAGCAGCGCCTTGCGGCGGGCGGTGCGTTCGGCCGACGTCATCGGCTGGTCGGTCACGTCCACCGGCCGGTCCAGTACCTGGGCCATGTTCAGTCACCTGCCTGGATGAGACCGCCCCGGCGCCGCATCAGGAACGCGGTGAACACCATGGACAGGACGAAGAGGACGAGGGCGACGACACACGCGGAGCCGTAGTCGAAGCGCTGGAAACCGAGGTTGTAGACGAGCTGGGGCAGGGTGAGCGTCGACTTCTCCGGATAACCGGGCTCGAACTGGGTGCCCGCTCCCTGGATGACCCCCGAGGCGACCTTCCCGGCGATGAGCGGCTGCGTGTAGTACTGCATCGTCTGGATGACACCCGTGACGACCGCGAACATCACGATCGGCGAGATGTTCGGCAGCGTCACGTACCGGAAGCGCTGCCACGCCGACGCGCCGTCCAGCTCCGCCGCCTCGTACTGCTCCGCCGGTACGTCGAGCAGCGCGGCCATGAAGATGACCATCAGGTCGCCGATGCCCCACAGGGCCAGCAGGGTCAGCGCCGGCTTGGACCAGGTGGGGTCGTTGAACCAGCCCGGGGCCGGGATCCCGGCCTTCTCCAGGATGGAGTTGACCGGTCCCGTACCGGGGTTGAGGAGGAAGGCGAAGGCCATGGTGGCCGCGACCGGCGGGGCCAGGTAGGGCAGGTAGAAGAGGGTGCGGAAGACTCCCGTAGCCGTCTTGATCTTCGTGATGAGCATGCCGATGCCGAGGCCGAAGACGACCCGGAGCGAGACCATCACGACCACGAGCCACAGGGTGTTGCGCATCGCGGGCCAGAAGTAGGGATAGTGCTCGAAGACGTACGTCCAGTTCTTCGTGCCGTTCCACGTCGCCGGTTTGAAACCGTCGTAGTGCATGAACGAGAAGTAGACCGTCGAGATCAGCGGATACGCGAAGAAGACCGCGAAGCCGATCAGCCAGGGCGACATGAAGGCGAGATTGCGCAGCGCCGCCTTGCGGCGCTTGGAGGCCAGGGTGATGGTGCTCATCGCTACTTCGCCTGCGCGATGTCCGTGTCGATCTGCGCGGCGGCCTGCTTCAGGCCCGCCTTCAGGTCGGTGACCTTGCCGCTCTCGTAGTCGTAGCCGAGCTGCTGGACGGTCGTCAGGTACACACCGCCGTTGACGGAGGCGGGCGCCGTCGTGGAGTCGGGGTTCGCGGCTATGTCCAGGAACGTCTTGAACCGCGGGTCGTACTTCAGCTTCGGCGACTTCAGGGCGGCCAGCGTGGACGGCACGTTGTGGATGGCGTTGGAGAAGTTCACCACCGCGTCCGTGTCGGTGCTGATGTACTTCACGAACTCCCAGGCCGCGTTCTGCTTCTTGCTGGTGGCGGCGATGCCGGCGATGGTGCCGGTGATGTAGCCCTTGCCGTACTGGGCGGCCTGGTCGTCGGGGACCGGCATCGGGGCGACGCCTATGTCGAAGTTCGGCTTGGCGTCCAGGGCCATGCCAAGGCGCCACTCACCGTCGAGCTGCATGGCGACCTGGCCGGTCTGGAAGGGGTGCTTGGGGCCCCACTCGTCGCCGAGCGTGGCGCGGAACGTCTCCAGCTTCTTGTAGCCGCCGAGCGCGTCGACGAGTTGCTTCTGGAGCGTGAAGGACTTCTCGAAGGCCGGGTCCTTGGCGAGGTTCGACTTGCCCTGGCTGTCGAAGTACGTCGGCGAGAACTGTCCGAGGTAGTGCTCGGTCGTGGTCTCCCAGCCGTGGTAGTCCGGCATGAAACCGAGCTGCTTGAAGCTGTCGCCCCTGGCGATCGTCAGCTTCTTGGCGTCGGACCGGAATTCGGACCAGGTCTTCGGCGGGCTGGTGATGCCGGCCTTCTGGAACGCCGTCTTGTTGTAGTAGAGCCCGTAGGCGTCCCCGAGCAACGGCACCGAGCAGCGGTTGCCCTCGAACTGGGTGTACTCGTTCATCGCCTTCGGGAACGTCGTCTCCGGGTCGATGTCCGACTTCTTGAAGAAGGGGTTGAGGTCGACCAGCGCGCCCGAGTCGCAGAACTTGCCCACGCTGTTGGTGGTGAAGGACGAGATGACGTCCGGGGCCTTGTCGCCGCCGGTGCGCAGCGCCTGGTTCATCTTGTCGTCGGTCATGTTGCCGACGACGTTGACGTGGATGTTGGGGTGCGCCTTCTCGAAGCCGGAGATCAGCGCCTGGACGGCCTTGACCTCGCTCGGCGCGCTCCAGGCGTGCCAGAAGTTGATGGTGGTGTCGGCCGAGGCGTCGTCGGTGGCGCCGGAGGATGACTGGCCGGTACAGGCGGTGAGCAGGGCGAGCGAACTGGTCAGGGCGGTGAGGGCAAACGCCGTCTTTCGGGCAGTGAAGGACATGGGCATGGCAAGGTCTCCCAGGGGCGGGCGGTGAGGGAAGGGGCCGGTGCGGGGGGTTGGCGGGGCGGTGCGGGCCGACGGGGTCTGGTGCGGGTCAGCGCGAGGTGTCGAAGACCTCGTCACGGGTGGTCGCGAGCGCGCTCTCCAGCGCGCCGCGCAGCACGGGGTGTTCCTGGACCTCGCCGACGACGAGCCGCGGCCGGGCGGCCGCCAGCTCCTCCAGCTCGGCCTGGACCAGGGCCCGCAGCACTTCGCCCCCGGCGGTCAGGACCGTGCCGCTGAGGACGACGAGTTCGGGGTCGAGGACGGAGACGAGGGAGGCGAGACCGGTGGCGACCCGGGTCGCGTAGGTCCGCAGGAGTTCGTGGTGCGGCCCGCTGCCGTGATCGGCGGCGCGGGCGACGAGCGCGGCGGCCGCCTCGGAGTGCGACCCGGCCGGCAGCCCGGCGATGCCGAGCTCGTCGGCCAGCCTGGGCAGCGACTGCGCTCCGGCGAGTTCCTGGTAACCGCCGCTGTTGGCCTTGGTGACCTGGCGGACCAGTGGGGCGCCCGGCACCGGAAGGAAGCCGACCTCGCCGGCGCCGCCGGTCCAGCCGCGGTGCAGTCGGCCGCCGAGCACCAGGGCGGCGCCGAGGCCCTCCTCGTTCCACAGCAGCACGAAGTCGCCGTGGCCGCGGGCCGCGCCGAGCCGCTGTTCGGCGATGGCGGCGAGGTTGACGTCGTTCTCGTACTCGACGGGCATCGGCAGCGCGGCGGCGAGGTCGTCGAGCAGTGCGGGGGAGTGCCAGCCGGGCAGGTGCGAGGCGTAGCGCAGCCGGCCGGTGTTGGGGTCGAAGGCGCCCGGTGTGCCGATGACCAGCCGGTGGACGTCGTCCCGGGCCAGCCCGGCCGCCTTGACCGCGCCGTCGAGCGCGTCGGTGACCTGCCGTACGACCGACTGGGCCGACCGCCGTCCCGGGGTAGGGAGTTCGTACTCGCCGACGGTGCGGCCGGTGATGTCGGCGACGGCGGCGCGGATCCGGGCCGGGTTGACGTCGAGCCCCGCAGCGTGGGCGGCGCCCGGATTCACCGAGTACAGCTGGGCGTTGGGGCCCGGCCGGCCCTCGCTCGTGCCGGTCGCGAGCACCAGTCCGGCCGCCTCCAGGCGGGCCAGCAGCTGCGAGGCCGTCGGCTTGGAGAGGCCGGTGAGCTTGCCGATCCGGGTCCGCGACAGCGGGCCGTGCTCCAGCAGCAGGTCCAGTGCGGCGCGGTCGTTCATGGCGCGGAGTACGCGCGGGGTGCCCGGCGTGCCTGCGGTTCCTGCCATGCGGTTCGACACCTGCCTTTCCAGCCGCTCAGTTTCCCAGTGACCCGGGTGATCGGTCCACCCGGGTGACGCTCTGGGATCACGCGCGGGGGTCACCCGCCCGGGACCCCCGGGACCGTTCGCCCTTGATCACTGTTAGGAAAGTTTCCTGTTGGCTGGAAAACGTAGGCCGCCGGAAGGGGAGCGTCAATAGCCCTACTGCGCGGCAACCCACTCGTTACCTGCGCTCGGACGCGCGAAGGGCCCGTCCGGAAGGCCGGACGGGCCCTTGTGGCGAGGCGCTCGCGGGTGCTACTTGACCTTGATGAAGTCGCCCGTGGCCGTCGCCGCCGCGGCGCCCCTGGCAGTCCTTGTACGCGGCCGCGTCCCTGTGGTTCGCCGTCGGCGGCACGACGGCCGTCCCCTCGGTGAACTCGGGTCGAATCGGCGCCACCGACGCCTCCTCGATCGCGATCAGCGAATCGGTGGGGTCCTGTTCCGTCACGACCGTCTCCATGATCGGTTCGGCGCTCGTCCCCCGTTCTCCTCACGCTGCTGCCAGGCTGAGCCCGCGCCGGGCGCCCCGGCGGAACGATGGGGCACCCCGTACGCCGTGAGACGCCGGAATGCCCCATCGTGCACTCGAACGAGTGTGCTGGACCGTTCCGCTACTTCCCGGCCGTCGCCCCTCGCTGCACGGCGATCGGAGCCGTCGCCGCCACCTGCGGCGAGTCCGAGTTGGAGAAGGCCGACGGTGCCGCCACGGCCGCCGCCGGGTCCACCGGCTCCTCCTCGGTGAGCGCGACCGGCGCCCCGCCGACGATCCTGATGTCCGCCTCGTCGAAGGCCCGCTTGATCCGCCAGCGCAGCTCGCGCTCGACCGTCAGGGCCTTGCCCGGCATGGTCTTGGCGGAGAGCCTGACCACCATCGAGTCGAGGAGGACGGAGTCCAGGCCGAGGATCTGGATCGGGCCCCAGAGCAGCTCGTTCCAGGGCTCCTCCTTGGCCATCTTCTCGGCGACCTCGTCCAGGGTGGCCCGGACCCGGTCCAGGTCCTCGGTGGTCCGGACGGTGACGTCCACACCGGCCGTGGCCCAGCCCTGCGAGAGGTTGCCGATCCGCTTGATCTCGCCGTTGCGCACGTACCAGATCTCGCCGTTGTCGCCGCGCAGCTTGGTCACCCGCAGGCCGACCTCGACCACCTCGCCGGAGGCGATCCCCGCGTCGATCGAGTCGCCGACGCCGTACTGGTCCTCCAGGATCATGAACACGCCGGACAGGAAGTCCGTGACCAGGTTGCGGGCGCCGAAACCGATCGCCACACCGGCGACACCGGCGGAGGCCAGCAGCGGGGCCAGGTCGATCTGGAAACTGCTCAGCACCATCAGCGCGGCCGTGCCGAGGATCAGGAAACTCGCCACCGACCGCAGCACGGACCCGATCGCCTGCGAGCGCTGCCGCCGCCGCTCGGCGTTGACCAGCAGCCCGCCGAGCGTGGTGCCCTCCGCCGACTCGACCGTCCGGTTCATCCGGTCGATGAACTTGGTGATCGCCCGTAGGACGACCTTTCTCAGCACCACCGCTATCACCAGGACCAGCAGCACCTTGAGCCCGATCGCCAGCCACGTCGACCAGTTCTGCTCGACCCAGCTCGCGGCGTTCGTGGCGCTCTCCTGGGCGTCCTGGAGTGCGGGCACCGCCGGTGTCTGCGACCCCGAGGGGGTCGGAGACGGCGACGGACCGGCGGCCAGCAGGGCGGCGGGCAAGGACACGGCGGGTACCTCCAGGCGGTGCGGTACTGCCCTCCGGTACGGCGTTCAAGGTCACGTACGGCGTTCAAGGTCACGAAAAGGTCACCGGACGGGCAGGATCACCACACTAACGGGGCATCGCGTGTGCGCCCGACGGATACGAGAAGGAGAGACCGTGCTCACTCCGGCTCGCCCCGGCTCACTCCGCGGGCCTCCCGGTTGAGCAGGCTCGCTTGAAATGGGGGGTGTCCGGGGGATGAATGCGGTGTGGTCGAAAACACTCCCAGGCCGTTACGCGGACATGGTGGCGCGTCCACCAGGCAAGAGGGGAGACTGGCCACAGATCGTCCCGGCGCGAGCCACGCGCCGCCGACGCCCAAGGAGGCCCCCGTGCCGCATGTCCTGGTCCTCAACGCGTCGTACGAGCCGCTCGGCGTCGTACCGCTCCGCCGCGCGCTCGTCCTCGTCCTGGAGAACAAGGCAGTCGCCTTGGAGGAATCCGGCGCCTTCATGCACAGCGCAACCGTCACAGTCTCCGCACCCAGCGTGGTCCGGCTCAAGCGATTCGTCCGGGTTCCCTACCGAGGACCCGTTCCGCTCACCCGAAGGGCGCTCTTCGCGCGCGACGGGGGCCGGTGCATGTACTGCGGTGGCGTCGCAACCAGCGTCGACCACGTCATCCCGCGCAGTCGCGGGGGTCAGCACGTCTGGGACAACGTGGTGGCGTCGTGCCGCCGCTGCAACCACGTCAAGGCCGACCGCCATCTCTTCGAGATCGGCTGGCGGCTGCGGCACAAACCAGCCCCACCCACCGGCCTGGCCTGGCGCATCATCGGGACCGGCCATAGGGACCCGCGCTGGCTGCCCTACTTGCAGCCGTACGGCGCGGACGACGCCCTGGCCCGGATCGACGGCATCTCCGCCTGACGATCCGGGCCTTCGCACACCCCGTGGCTGCCCGCCTCAGCCACGGGGCCCTTCGGCACGCGCACCCCGTACGACATACAGCGCGCCGCCCACCGCGAACGCCCCCAGCGCCGCCGCCCAGGCGCCCGGTTGCGCGCCCGGTTGCACGGGCCACGCCCAGACGGCCACCGCACGTCCACGCGCCCCCGCCGAGCCCAGGTACACGGCACTGACGTAACCGAAGGCGGGCAGCCAGCTCAGCCGGGCGCCGATCAGCACCGCCGCCGCGGCCGTCACTCCCGTACAGCCCAGCGTGTTGCGGATCACGGCCGGCGGTCCGAAGGCCTCGGGATGCCCCAGCACCGCCAGCGGCAGCAGCACGGCCGCCATTGCGACGAGCCCGGCCAGCTGAGCCAGCCGGAGCGGCCACCACGGCCGTACCGCCGTCCGGTCCAGTTCGTCCGAGGGCGAGTACAGGCTCGCCCCGATCACCGCGGCCGCCAGCAGCGGGGCCAGCGCGACCACCGGCACCCGGCGGTCCGGGTCCACATAGGCGTCCAGGCGGGCCGCCGCCCAGACGGCGAAGGCGGCCGTGCCGACGAGTGCGGCCAGGGCGGCCGGGAGCGTGCGCGCGCGGGCGTGGAGCAGGGGACCGGCGATCGTCGTCACAGCGCGGGCACCCCGCTCGGGTCGCAGTTCGCCCGGCCCGCGAAGTACGCCGACAGCCAGGCCCGGCGCTCCCGCGCACCCATCGCCGCCAGGCGGGCCCGGGCGGCGAGGCGCGCGGCCCTCTCGGCACGGGGGGCCAGGTCGTCGAGGTGCCGCCGGGCGGGAAGCGGTGCCAGGTAGTCGACGACCGCGTCGTCGGCCAGCACGATCCGCCGGTCGGTCAGCTCGTCCGGGCAGTCACCGCGCACTTGGAGCGCCCCCACCGCCTCCCACGCGAACTCCGCCGGATCGGTCAGCCGCCCCCGCGCGAACGACCAGCCGAGCGGCGTCAGCGACGGCAGGCCGGCCTCGCCGGCGCGCGGCCCGCCGTACCGGTCCACCCAGCGCACCGGCAGGTTCCGCACGCCCGCCAGCCGGCCGGTGACGCCCGACAGGGCCTCGGTGAGCTGCGGGAGCGCACCCGCGTACCGGGCGTCCACGCAGACCGCCGGGGTGACGGACGTGTCGCACACCTGCCGCAGGGCCAGCGGGTCGGTGCGCCACAGTCCGTCCCCGGTCCGTATGAGCAGCACGGCCGCGGCCGTCGCCGCGGCCAGCGGCAGCAGGGCCGTCCACCGGCGCCGGGCCGCGTACGCCAGTACGGCCGCCCCGGCCAGCCCGCCCGCCCACACCGCCGCCGTCACCGGCTGCCACCACACCGGCACCGACGTCTCCACGACCGCGAACGCCGGGTCGAGATACCGCCCGGACCCGGAGCCGGTCGCCGCCGGCACCCCCAGTCCCAGATAGCCCGCCACGGCCAGCAGCGGAGCCGTGAGCCGCCAGGGCACCACACGCCCGGCCACCTGGCCGGCCGGTACCGCGGCGCCCGTCACGAACGCGTCGAAGGGCAGCCGGGCGAGACGCGGTCCGTCACCCAGGGCACCCTGCGCGTACGGCCAGGTCGCGAGCAGCGCCAGCCCCGCCGCGGCCAGGTACCCGGCAGCCACCCAGAGCGCCATCGGCAGCACCGACACCAGGAACCGGGCCAGCGGTGGCCGTACGGCCGTGTCCCACAGCTCCCGGGTACGGCGCCGCCGCTCCCGTCCGCCCTGCCAGCAGCCCGCGGCCGCGGCCGCCGGGACCGTGATCAGCACGGCATCGTGCAGTTCGGTGGCCGTCTCCGCCCAGCCGCCCTGCCACCGGCCGGCCGACGCGGCGAGCGCCACGCCCAGCGTCAGCAGCACGGTCAGCCCGGCCCAGGGGGCGAAGCCCCGGCGCGCCTCCGCGAGCAGCGGGGCCCGTACCGTCGTCACCACTCTCATCGCAGGGCCTCCCGGGCGGTGCGGTGGGCGCGCAGGGCTGTCGTGTAGCCGCGCTCGATCGGATGGTCGCCGGGGCCCTCGGACCTCTCGCCGAGGGCGGCCAGCCCTCCGGGCGTGCCCCGGTAGGCGACCCGGCCCGCGTCCAGCAGGGTGACCTCCGTGCAGGCCGCGGCCACGTCCTCCACCAAGTGGGTGGAGACGACCACGGTCGCCGAGGCGCCCAGCTCGCGCAGCAGTTCCCGGAACTCCACGCGCTGCTCGGGGTCCAGGCCGGCGGTCGGTTCGTCGAGCAGCAGGACCTCCGGTTCGTTGACGACCGCCTGCGCGATGCCGACCCGGCGGACCATGCCCCCGGAGAGCGTCCGGATCTTCGCGTCGGCCCGGCCGGCGAGTCCGACCCGGGCCACCGCCCGCTCCACGGCGGCCGGGACCACGGCGGCCGGCATCTCCTTCAGCCAGGCCACGTACGCCACGAACTCCCGCACGGTGAACCCCGGGTAGTGGCCGAACTCCTGCGGCAGATAGCCCAGCCGGGCGCGGACCTCGCCGAGGGCGCGGTGCCCGGCGGTGTCCCGGCCGAGCAGCTCCACCCGTCCCGCGGCCGGCCGGGCGACCGTGGCCAGCACCCTGATCAGCGAGGTCTTCCCGGCGCCGTTCGGGCCCAGCAGCCCGTGCACACCCGTGCCGAGCGTGAGATCGACCGAGTCCAGGGCTACGGTCCTGCGGTGCCGGACGCGCAGGCCGGTCACTCGTATGTTCAACGGTTCTCCAGGTGGTCGTAGGCGTCCCGGCGGACGGCGAGGAGCGCGGCGCACGCGACGGCGGCGGCGGCCCAGCCGGCCTGGGTGCCGTCGAAGCAGGCGGACAGCTGTCCGGCCAGCCGCGCGGTGAACGGGCCGCCGTGGGCGGCGACGGCCGGGACGAGGACGGCGGCCAGCCAGCCGCCGCCGGTCACCGCGGTCCCGGTACGGCAGCCGACGCAGGACGCGAGCACCAGGGAGCCGAGGGTCAGCGCGAGGCCCGGCAGCAGCCAGGCGGCGGCCCCGGGGGTGCCCGAGGCGGGCAGGGCGGCGCCGGTGAGCGTCAGCACGGGCAGGCTCACGGCGAGGACGGCGGCGGTACGGGTGAGCGCGAGGCGCAGTCCGCCGGCGGGGGTGGACGCGGTGATCTCGTGCAGAGGGTCGGCGTGCGGGCCGTAGGAGAGGGCGACACCGGCCACGGGGACGACCGGGGCGACGGTCAGGAGGAGGGCGCGGGTGGCTCCGTAGTCCGCGGCTCGGGCCAGCAGGAGGGCACCGACGACGACGGTGAGGAGGGCGAGGAGCCAGCTGCCCCTCAGGGCGGGGCCGAGAGACCGGAAGGCGGGGGTGAGGCGGCTGGTCCGGTGTCGGCCGGTGGGGGCTCGTCGCGCTGCCTCCCGCGCCCCTGCGGCGGGGGGCGCGGCCGTCAGCACCAAGTCCCGGAGCTCTTCGAGGACCGGTCCCGCCGCTGTCTCCCGCACCGCCGCCGACACCCGGCTCGCACAGCCGGTGCAGCTCTCCAGATGCTTCTCCAGGGACCACGCGTCCGCCTCCGGCAGGGAGCCGTCGGCGTACCGCAGGGTGAGATCCTCGGAGGCGTGCCAGGGTGTCCTCACGCCGGGCCTCCCATCGGTGAAGGGTTCAACCGGGCCAGGGCCGTGCGCAGTTCGGCCCTGGCCCGGAGTGCGCGGGACTTGACCGTGCCCTCCGGTATGCCGAGCAGCCGCGCGGTCTCCCGGGTGGACAGGCCGTCCACGACCGTCGCCCGCAGCACCTCGCGCAGTTCGGGCGAGATCCGGTCCAGGGCGGTGCCGACGTCGCCGTACTCCAGGCCCATGAGCACCCGGTCCTCCGCGGAGGGCGCGACCGCGGGGCCGGGCAGGACCTCCACCCGGGCGGCCCGTTCCTGCACCCGACGGGCGTCCACCAGCCGGCGGGCGGCGATCGTCCACAGCCAGCCGCCGGCTTCCTGCCCGCGGTGTGCGGCGGCTGACCGCCACACCGTGACGAAGGTGTCCTGGAGCACTTCCCGCACCACCTCCGGGTCGGCGCAGCGCCGGGTCAGGCGGGCGTACAGCCAGCCCGCGTGCCGGTCGTACAGGACGGCCAGCGCCGGGCCGTCGCCGGCCGCGACGGCCCGCAGCAGCGCCGCGTCCCCGTCGGCCGTTCCGTCGTTCTCCCGGTGGCCCCCCATGGGGCGGAACAGTCTCACAGCCTCTTTATCGATCACCCGGACGCGGTCGGTTCACCCGGTGTGGGGACGGGGGGCGGGGAGTGCCCTCGCCGCGACGGGGTAGGCCTGCCACGACGCGGCGTCCGCCGCCGTACCCGACGTCAGGACAAGGAGGCCACCGTGGCCGCAACGGTTCACCATCCGATCCCGGCCCAGTTCAAACCCCCGGTGGAGACCGAGCAGGAGTCCCTGCTGTGCGTGTTCAGCGCCGAGACCGTCTGCGCGGAGGCGCCGCTGACCAGCGAGCCGCCGCTGCCCGACGCCGAGCCGCTGACCAGCGAACCGCCGCTCGCCGACCTGGCCCCGCTGACCAGTGAGCCGGGGTTGTAGATGAGCGAAGCCCTGGACGGGGAATTGTGCCGGCTCGCCGAACTGCACGGCGTCGCCACCTCCTACAGCCCGTCGCCGGACCGTACGGTCGCGGCCTCGGCCGGTGCCGTGACCGCGGTGCTGGCCGCCCTGGGCGTCGACGCGAGCGGCCCGGAGGCCGTCCGCACCGCCCTGGCCGACCGGGAGCGGGACCTCGCCGAACGGCTGCTGCCGCCGACACTCGTGCACTGGGCCGGTTCCCGCGGCCCCGCCCTCGACCTGCCCGCCGGCACCCGGCTGGAGGTCCGCACGGAGGACGGCGAGACCCGGGCGGACGTGACGGCCCTGCCGGCCGGGGTGCATCTGCTGACAGCCGTCGCGCCCGACGGCCGTACCGCCCGCAGCCACCTGATCGTCGCCCCCGACCGGCTGCCCACACCCGCCGGCCGCTCGTACGGCCTCCTCGTCCAGCTGTACTCGCTCCTCTCCGACCGTTCCTGGGGCATGGGCGACCTCGGTGACCTGGCCGGACTGGCCGACTGGGCCGGACGCACGGCCGGGGCCGGGTTCGTGCAGGTCAACCCGTTGCACGCGGCCGTGCCCGGACCTCCGACCGACCCCTCCCCCTACCGTCCCTCCTCCCGCCGGTTCCCCGACCCGGTGCACCTGCGGCTGGAGTCCGTCCCCGAGTACGTCCCGGATCCCGCGCTCACGGAACGCGCGGGACGGCTGCGCGCCGCCGTCCTCGAGCAGGGCGCCCACATCGACCGGGACGCGGTCTGGGAGCTGAAGCGGCAGGCGCTGGAGGCGGTGGCCGCCGTACCGCTCACCGCCGCCCGGCAGGCCGCCTACGACGCCTTCCGCGCCGACCAGGGGCAGCCCCTGGAGGACCACGCCACCTGGTACGCGCTCGCCGAGCGGCACGGCTCCGACTGGCACCGGTGGCCCGAGGCGCTGCGCGACCCGCGCTCGCCGGAGACCGCCCGCGCCCGTGCCTCGCTGCGGGACCGGGTCGCCTTCCACTCCCGGCTCGCCTGGCTCACCGACACCCAGCTCACCGACGCCCAGCGCACCGCCCGCGCGGCCGGGATGCCGGTCGGGATCGTGCACGACCTCGCCGTCGGAGTGCACCCCGCGGGCGCGGACGCCTGGGCGCAGCGCGCCTTCTTCGCCGCCGGGATGTCCGTCGGCGCCCCGCCCGACGCGTTCAACGCCCGAGGCCAGGACTGGGGCCTGCCGCCCTGGCGCCCCGACCGCCTCGCCGCCTCCGGTCACGCTCCCTACCGCCAGCTGCTGCGCGCCCTGTTCCGCTATGCGGGCGCGCTGCGCATCGACCACGTGATGGGCCTGTTCCGGCTGTGGTGGGTGCCGGAGGGCCGGCCGCCCACGGAGGGCACGTACGTCCGCTACGACGCCGAGGCGATGCTGGCCCTGCTGGCGCTGGAGGCGACCCGGGCGGGGGCGGTGGTGATCGGGGAGGACCTGGGGACCGTGGAGCCGGGGGTGCGCGAGACGCTCCAGCTCCACGGGGTGCTCGGCACGTCGGTGCTCTGGTTCGAACGGGACTGGGACGGCGACGGCCGCCCGCTCGCCCCGGAGAGCTGGCGCGCCGACTGTCTCGCCACCGCCACCACCCACGACCTGCCGCCCACCGCCGCCCGCCTCACCGGCGAGCACGTCGGACTCCGCGACCGGCTGGGTCTGCTGACCCGTCCGGTGGCCGAGGAGCGGGCGGACGCGGCGGCCGACACGGCGGAGTGGCTGGCGCTGCTGACCCGGCTGGGCCTGCTGGCCGGCTCCGACGCCGGTGACGAGGAGGCCGAGATCCGGGCCGTGCACCGCTTCCTGCTCCGCACCCCGGCCCGCATGGTCGGCGTCTGGCTCCCCGACACGGTCGGCGACCGCCGCCCGCAGAACCTCCCCGGCACCTGGGACCAGTACCCGAACTGGCGCCTCCCGATCGCCGACGCGACGGGCCGCCCGGTGACCCTGGAGGAGCTGACGGCGTCGGCGAGGGTCCGCGCGCTCCTGGAGGTGCTGCGGCCGGAGAACCCGCCCGGCCCGGAGGACGACGGCCGCTCGGTGCCTCTGCCCAGCCCGTCCGGGGCGTGAGGGCGGCGACCGGTCCTGGGGCGTCCGCCGGCCGGCGGCGGCTCGGCGGCGGCCCCCGGGGCGGTCTCGGCCGTGCGCGGCGCCGCGTACGGGTACCCCGGCCGCGCGCCCCTCAGGCCGGCCCGCTACTTTTGGGAGCGTGGACAAGAAGAACGCCCTGCGCGCCGGCGCCCTGGCTGCCGGTACGACGCTGATGATGCTGCTCATGTCGTCCCCTGCTCTCGCGCTCACGCGTGACGACGGCGACGACCCCGGCAAGGGCCTGAGCGTCATCGAGACGCTGGGTCTCTACGTCCTGATCCCGCTCGTGCTCTTCGTGGTCATCGCGGGCCTGGTCATGGTGCTGGACAAGTCCAAGATCCGGGTCACCAGGCCGGGCACGACGAAGGCCAGGGCGAAGGCCTGACCTCCGCTTCTCCGTCGAGGGCGCCGGTCGCCTTCCGTACGTCCCCGCACGGGGCGCACGGGAGCTGACCGGCGCCCTCGGTGCGTTCGGCGCGTTCGCTCAGGGGTTCGGCGCGGTCAGATACCGCTGCAGGGTCGGCCCGAGCCACGCGAGGATCTCCTCCCGCGCAAGCGTCACCACCGGTGGCAGCCGCAGCACGTAACGGGTGAGGGCGAGCCCCATCAACTGCGCGGCGCACAGCCCCGCCCGCGTCTGCACCTGCTCGGGGTCGGGGCACACCAGCCGGGCCACCGGTACCACCTGCTCCCGGAAGATGTCCTGCAGCCGTTCGGCCCCCGCCCTGTTGGTGATGCCGACCCGCAGTACCGCGGTGAGCTCCTCGTTCTCCTCCCAGATGGTCAGGAAGTGGGCCACCAGCGTCCGCCCGGCCTCGGTGCGCGGCACCTGGGACACGTCGGGCATGTGCAGATCGAGCGCGACGGCCGCCGCGAACAGGCCGTCCTTGTTGCCGAAATAGCGCATGACCATGGACGGGTCGATGTGCGCGTCCTTGGCGATGGCGCGGATGGTGGCGCGCTCGTACCCGTCGGTGGCGAAGCGTTCGCGGGCCGCGGCCAGGATGGCGGAGCGGCTGGCCTCGGAGCGGCGCGTCGCCGAGCCGTTCGTGGGCCCTGTGTCTCTACTGGGGGTGCCGGTCATGCCAACGAGCGTAGGCCAACAGTCGTAGGCCAACAAGTGTTGACTGCGTGAGCGACCCTGCCTAGGCTTGTCAACAAGCGTTGGCCCACAGGTGTTGGCAAACAGGCGCTGGTCAACAAGCGCTGGTCAACAAGCGCTGGTCAACAAGCGTTGGTCAACGAGTGCTGGTCACCGCGCGTAGGCAATCCAGGAGGCCCCCATGAACGGCCCGACCGCCACCCCCGCCACCCCCACAAGCCCCGCCACCCCCGCGACCTCCCGCGTGATCGTCGTCGGCTCCGGTCCCACCGGCCTGCTCCTCGCCGGTGACCTCGCCGCTGCCGGCATCCCGGTCACCGTCCTGGAGAAGCGGCCGCACGGGATCAGCAACCTCTCCCGCGCCTTCGTCCTGCACGCCCGTGCCCTGGAGCAGCTGGACGCCCGCGCCGTCGCCGACGAGCTGGAGGCCGTCGGCAAGCCGCTCACCCGGCTCAACCTCTTCGACGGGCTCACTCTCGACGTCGGGGCCCTCCCCTCCCGTTTCCGGCACGTGCTCGTGATCCCGCAGTACGAGGTGGAGAAGGTGCTGGAGCGCCGCGCGGTCCAGGCCGGTGTCGACTTCCGCTACGAGTCCGAGGTGACCGGCCTGAGCCAGGACGCCGACGGCGTCACCGTGCACGTCGAGGGCGCCGAGGGCGACGAGGACCTGCGCGCCGCGTATGTCGTCGGCGCCGACGGCATGCGCAGTGCCGTGCGGACGGCGGTCGGGCTGCCGTTCCCGGGAAGGTCCGCGATCCGGTCCGTCGTCCTCGCCGACGTGCTGCTCGACGAGGAGCCCGAGACGCTGATCACGGCCGCCGCGGTCGGCGACGCGTTCGCCTTCCTCGCGCCCTTCGGCGACGGCTACCACCGTGTCATCTGCTGGCACCGGGGCCGTGACGTTCCCGATCACGAGCCGGTCGGTCTCGACGAGGTCAGGGAGATCACCCGGCTGGCCCTGGGCCGGGACTTCGGAATGCGCGAGGCCCGCTGGGTGTCCCGCTTCCACAGCGACGAGCGGCAGGCGCCCGGCTACCGGGTGGGCCGGGTCTTCCTGGCCGGTGACGCGGCGCATGTGCACACCCCGGCCGGCGGCCAGGGGATGAACACCGGTCTGCAGGACGCGGCCAACCTGAGCTGGAAGCTCGCCGCCGTCCTGCACGGCCACGCCGCACCCGGTCTGCTCGACACCTACCAGGCCGAACGCCACCCGGTCGGCAGGTCGGTGCTGCGCAGCAGCGGCGCGATCGTCCGCCTGGCGATGGCCAAGGGCTGGCAGCTGCCGGTGCGTTCCGTGCTCGTCGCGGTCCTCGACCGGCTGGCTCCCGTCCGCGCCAGGATCATGGGCCAGATCACCGGCGTCGGCTACCGGTACCCGGCTCCGAGGGGAGCCCATCCCCTCACCGGCGCCCGCGTTCCCGATCTCGCCCTGGCCGGCGGCGGCCGGCTCTACGAGGCGCTGCGCGGCGGCCGGTTCGTCCTGGTCACCCCGGGTGCGTACGAGGCGGGCGAGGGGCGCGCGGACCGGCTGGCGGTGGCGCACTGGGCGAGCGACCGCGGTACGACGGTGCTGGTGCGCCCCGACGGGTACGCGGCCTGGGCGGCGGAGGACGCGCGGGCCGCGGACATCGAGTCGGCGCTGGCCGCGCACGTCGGCTGAGCGGACGCCATCGGCGACGGCCGGGTCAGCCGACGGTGAAGTCGGTGACCTTGGTGTCCAGGGTGGTGCTGCCGTCCTTGGCGGTGGCCAGTACGGCGACGTGCCAGGTGCCGTGCGCGGACGAGGCGGCGTCGGCGGCGGTCACCACGGACTTGTGGACGCACCGCGTGGTGTCCCCCTCGGCCGGCGCGCAGGTCGCCGACTCCACCCCGGCCATGTCCTTGGCGGTCAGCGGCTTCTTCGCGAACTCGGACTTCTCCGGCCAGGCCAGCACCTTCAGGCTCTTCACCCCGGAGGATGCCGTGACCTCGGTGGAGAAGGCGAACGAACCGGCACGGCCGCTGTCGGCCGCGGTGTATCGGGCGGTGCTGTGCGCGAAGGCGGGCGGCTGGTCCCCCGCGTAGGCGAGGGCGAAGGCACCGGCGCCACCGAGGACGACGACACCGGCGGCGATGGACAGAGCGATACGACGGGACATGACGGCTTCTCCGTAACTGTCTGGCTGTCTGCGTGTCTGCGTGTCTGCGTGTCTGCGTGTCTGCGTGTCTGGCGGACTGTCCGGCTGACTCCGGCCGAATCCGACCGGCTCGGCCGGGCGAACCGGCGCTCCGTGCCCCGCCGTTGCACCGATACTCGCAACGCACGGACACCCCGGACGTGAGCACGGGTACTCAACTCCGCCTAGGTGATGGGGAGCGCGGGGACCCGGCTGCGCCCTTGACAGCCGTTGCGCCCGGAGTTCCCATGGGGGTCGCCCAACGTCCGTATCGACAAGGGGAGTTGACGTGACGACCAAGATCGAGATCCGCCCGTTGGACAAGAAGGAGACCACCGGGGACAGCAACTCTCAGGGCGCTTGACGGGAGAGGCCCGCGTGCGGACTCCGCCGTTGCGGCGCCCGCTCTACCCGGGCGTCGGCGAGCTGGAGCGGCGGGCTCGCACGCTGGTCGCTCTCGCGCCCGGGACGCTGCGGCTGCGGGCGGCCGGGGAGAGCCGGGCCGGCCGGCCCCTGTGGCTGCTGTCCGCCGGGCACGGCAAACGGCAGCTGCTGACGGTCGCGGGCGCGCACGCCAACGAACCCGTGGGGGGCGCCTCCGCGCTCCGGCTCGCCCGTCTCCTCGCCCACCGGCCCGAGCTGCTCCGCCGCCTCGACTGCACCTGGCACCTGCTGCTCTGTCTCGACCCGGACGGCGCCCGCCTCGCGCACGGCTGGCAGCCCGAGGAACCCGACCCGTCCCTGGAGGAGTGCCACCGGCACTTCTACCGGCCCGAGTTCTCCTGCCAGCCCGAGTCGCTGCCCGCCTCGGACACCGGACGGGAACCGCTGCCCGAGTCCGCCGCGCTGGTGCGGCTGCTCGACGAACTGCGTCCGGCGGTCCAGTTCACCCTGCACGGCATCGAGTTCGGCGGCGCCTTCACCATGCAGACCCGGGAGGTTCCGGGCGCCGCCCGCGCGTTCCGGGAGATCGCCGCCCGGCTGCGGATCCCGCTCGACGACCACCCCTGCGACGGTCCTGACTGGCGTCCGGACCCGCCCGGCGTCCTGCGGCTGCCGCCGGCGAGCAGCGGCAGCGAACGCGACCCGAGCGGCTTCGTCGCCGAGAGCACCTGGCTCCACCCGCGGTGCCACGGCACCCTCACCGTCCTCGTCGAGGCACCGGCCTGGGCGGTGCCCGCGGTGAGCGACTCCCGGGCCGCCCCCGACCCGCGGCGCGCCGTCGGCCGGGCCCGCGACCTGCTGCTGGCCCGGACCCGGGAGCTCGCCGCCCTGCTGGAGCCGGTCCCGGCCGGTGCGGTACCGGACGATCTGCGGCCCCTGCACACCGCCGCCGATGAGCTGCTGCGGGTCGCGCCGTCGCTCGCGGCCGGCTGGGCCGAGGAGGAACACGCGGGTTCCCGGGGCCACTTCGCGACCCTAGGGGTCTCCGCCCGCCGTATCCCGCTGCGGGTGGCGGCCATGGCCCACCGGGCGCTGGCCCGCACCGAGCCCGCGACCGCCGACGCGCTCGCGGACCTGGTGCGCGAGTGGTGCCGGGAGCTGGACAAGGCCTGCGAGCCGCGCTGGATCCCGGTGTCCGCGCAGACCGGGCTGCACGTGCGGACGATGCTGGATCTCGCCGCACGGCTGTGCGCATGAGGAAGGGGGCGCCGGTCCGCCGGCGCCCCCTCCGTCGTGACGACGGCCGCTACTGGGCCGCGGCGTCCGCCGCCTGCGCCCGCAGGGCGCGCTCGACGCCCGCGCGGGACTCCGAGACGAGACGGGCCAGGGCCGCGTTCGGCTGGGCCGCGGCCAGCCACGCATCCGTCTTGGTGACGGTCTCCTCGGAGACCTGGAGGGCCGGGTAGAGGCCGACCGCGATCTGCTGGGCGATCTCGTGGGAGCGGGTGTCCCACACCGACTTCAGGATCTCGAAGTACCGGTCCGTGTACGGCGCCAGCAGTTCACGCTGGTCCATCTGGACGAAGCCGCCGATCACCGCCTCCTGCACGGCGTTCGGCAGCTTGTCGGACTCGATGACCGACGCCCACGCCTCGGCCTTGGCCTCCTCGGTCGGCCGGGCGGCACGGGCGGTGGCCGCGTGGCGCTCGCCGGCGGCCGTCCTGTCCCGCTCGTACTCGCCCGCGATCTCCGCCTCGTCGAACCGGCCGACCGCCGCCAGCCGCTCCACGAACGCCCAGCGCAGGTCGGTGTCGACGGCCAGGCCCTCGATGGTGTGGGTGCCCTCCAGCAGGCTGTCCAGCAGGTCCAGCTGCTCCGGGGTGCGGGCGGTGGCCGCGAACGCCCGCGCCCAGGCCAGCTGGTGGTCGCTCGCCGGGGCGGCCGACCGCAGGTGGGCCAGGGTGGCGTCGGTCCAGCGGGTGAGCAGCGCCTCGCGGGCGGTCGGGTCGGCGTACAGCTCGACGGCCAGCTTCACCTGGCGGTGCAGCGACTGCACGACACCGATGTCGGACTCCTTGCCGATGCCCGCCAGCACCAGGGCCAGGTACTCACGGGCCGGCAGTTCGGCGTCGCGGGTCATGTCCCAGGCCGACGCCCAGCACAGCGCGCGGGGCAGGGAGGCCTCGAAGTCGCCCAGGTGCTCCGTCACGACGTGCAGCGACCGCTCGTCCAGCCGGACCTTCGCGTACGACAGGTCGTCGTCGTTGAGCAGGAACACCGCGGGACGGCGGCGGCCGGTCAGCTCCGGTACGGCGGTCAGCTCGCCGTCCACGTCCAGCTCGATCCGGTC
Source organism: Streptomyces sp. NPDC026515 (assembly GCF_055567595.1). Lineage (NCBI taxonomy): Bacteria > Bacillati > Actinomycetota > Actinomycetes > Kitasatosporales > Streptomycetaceae > Streptomyces > Streptomyces sp. NPDC026515. Next base: position 179,990 of record NZ_JBVHQD010000015.1, on the reverse strand, counting down.
GGTGCGCACCAGCTTGCCGGTCGCCTCGTCCAGGTCGTACAGGCCGATCGCGATGCGGTGCGGACGCAGGACCGGCTCGCCCTTGGCGCCGGCGGGCAGCGCCGGGGCCTCCTGGCGGATCGCGAAGGAGGTGATGACACCATCGCCGTCGGTCTCGACCTCCGGGCGCAGGATGTTGATCCCGGCGGTCTGCAGCCACTTCTTCGACCAGGTGCTCAGGTCACGCCCGGAGGTCTCCTCCAGGGCGCCCAGCAGGTCGGACAGGCGCGTGTTGCCGAACGCGTGCCGTTTGAAGTACGCCTGTACGCCCGTGAAGAACTCGTCCATGCCGACGTAGGCGACGAGCTGCTTCAGGACGGACGCGCCCTTGGCGTAGGTGATGCCGTCGAAGTTGACGAGGACGTCGTCCAGGTCGCGGATCTCGGCCATGATCGGGTGCGTGGAGGGCAGCTGGTCCTGCCGGTACGCCCAGGTCTTCATGGAGTTGGCGAACGTCGTCCACGAGTGCGGCCAGCGCGAGCCGGGCGCGTACGCCTGGCAGGCGATGGAGGTGTAGGTGGCGAACGACTCGTTCAGCCACAGGTCGTTCCACCACTCCATGGTGACCAGGTCGCCGAACCACATGTGGGCCAGCTCGTGCAGGATCGTCTCGGCGCGCGTCTCGTACGCCGCGTCGGTCACCTTGGACCGGAAGACGTACTGGTCGCGGATGGTCACCGCGCCCGCGTTCTCCATCGCGCCCGCGTTGAACTCCGGCACGAACAGCTGGTCGTACTTCTTGAACGGGTACGCGTAGTCGAACTTCTCCTGGAACCAGTCGAAGCCCTGCCGCGTCACCTCGAAGATCGCGTCCGAGTCGAGGAACTCGGCGAGCGAGGGCCGGCAGTAGATGCCCAGCGGCACCGACTGGCCGTCCTTCTCGTACACGCTGTGCACGGAGTGGTACGGGCCGACGATCAGCGCGGTGATGTACGACGAGATGCGGGGCGTCGGCTCGAAGACCCAGACGTCGTCCTTGGGCTCGGGCGTCGGCGAGTTCGAGATGACCGTCCAGCCGGCCGGCGCCTTCACCGTGAACTGGAAGGTCGCCTTGAGGTCCGGCTGCTCGAAGGAGGCGAAGACCCGGCGGGCGTCCGGCACCTCGAACTGGGTGTACAGGTAGGCCTGCTCGTCGACCGGGTCGACGAACCGGTGCAGACCCTCGCCCGTGTTGGTGTAGGCGCAGTCGGCCACGACCCGCAGGACGTTGCGGCCCGCCAGCAGGTCCGGCAGGGCGATCCGGGAGTCCTCGAAGACCTCGGCGGCATCCAGCGGGTCGCCGTTCAGGGTGACCTCGTGGACCGCCGGGGCCACCAGGTCGATGAAGGAAGCGGCGCCTGCTTCGGCGACGTCGAAGCGCACCGTGGTCACGGACCGGTAGGTACCGCCCTCCTGCGCTCCGGAGAGGTCGAGATCGATCTCGTACGAGTCAATGGTGAGCAGCTTCGCCCGCTGCTGTGCCTCTTCGCGAGTCAGGTTTGTGCCAGGCACGCGGTCATCTCCTCGTTATGTGTGGGTTGCGCCATCCTTCCACGGCGGCCCGGCCCCGGGCGACGAGGAAAATCCCAGAGATCTCCCGGACACGGGATGTCAGGCGGCCGTCGTACCGCCGTCGACCGGCATCGCCGCGCCGGTCACGAAGGAGGAGCGGTCGCTGCACAGCCACAGCGCGGCCTCCGCGACCTCGGCGGGGCCGGCCATCCGCTTCTGGAGGGTCTCGCCCTCGAACCGCTCCCGCAGCTCCGGCAGCGTGCGCACCGCCCGGTCCATCATCTCGGTGCGGGTACTGCCCACGACCAGCGCGTTGACCCGGATGCCGCGCTGCGCGTACTCGGCCGCGGCGGCCCTGGTGAGCCCGAGGACGGCGTGCTTGGCGGCCACGTACGCGGCCGACGCCCCCGTCGCCCGCTGTCCCGCGACACTCGACGTGTTGACGATCGTGCCGCCGCCGGACCCGAGCATCTCGGGGATCTGGGAGCGCAGACAGTTCCAGACCCCGCGCACGTTGACGTCCATGGTCTGCTCGTAGACGTCCTGGCCGGTCTCGTGCAGCTCGGTCCCGGCGGTGCCGAACCCGGCGTTGTTGAAGGCGCAGTCCAGGCGGCCGAAGGCGGCGACCGCCGTACGGACGACCTCCTCCACCTCCGCGGCCGAGGCCACGTCCGCCGGTACGGCCAGCGCCCGGCCCCCGTCGGCGGTGATCTCCTCGGCCAGCGCGCGCAGCCGCTCCTCCCGCCGCGCCGTCAGCACGACGGCCGCACCCTCCCGCGCGAACAGCCGCGCGGCGGCCGCCCCGATCCCGCTGGAAGCACCGGTGATCATGACGACCTTGCCGTCGAGAACACGCGACGCGGCACAGGACGGCTGGGTGTTGCTCATGTGTGGTGTCCCTCCCCTGGACGAGGTGCGTGAGCGACGGCGCCCCGTCAGGGGCGCGGGACCGTGCCGATATGCGGCTCCGCGGCGGGCGCGGCCGGCCGGGACGGCGCCGCACCCGCCCCGCGGCAGAAGGCGGCACCCCCTGAGGCGGACGGCGCCTAGGCCGACAGCTCCGCCGCCACCAGCTCGGCGATCTGCACCGCGTTCAGCGCGGCCCCCTTGCGGAGGTTGTCGTTGGAGATGAACAGCGCGATCCCGTTGTCGACCGTCTCGTCGCGACGGATCCGGCCGACGTACGACGCGTCCTGGCCGGCCGCCTGCAGCGGGGTCGGGATGTCGGAGAGCTCGACGCCCGGGGCGTCCGCGAGCAGCTCGGTGGCGCGCTCCGGGCTGATCGGGCGGGCGAACCGGGCGTTGACCTGGAGGGAGTGGCCGGAGAACACCGGGACGCGCACGCAGGTGCCGGAGACCTTGAGCGCCGGGAGTTCGAGGATCTTGCGGGACTCGTGGCGCAGCTTCTGCTCCTCGTCGGTCTCGTTGAGACCGTCGTCGACGAGGTTGCCGGCGAAGGGGAGCACGTTGAAGGCGATGGGCCGCTTGTAGACCTGCGGCTCGGGGAAGTCGACGGCCGCGCCGTCGTGGGTGAGCTTGTCGGCGTCGGCGGCGACCTTCTGCACCTGCCCGTGCAGCTCGGCGACGCCCGCCAGACCGGAGCCGGAGACCGCCTGGTAGGTGGTGGCGACGACCGCTTCGAGGCCCGCCTCCGCGTCCAGCACCTTCAGGACCGGCATCGCGGCCATCGTGGTGCAGTTCGGGTTGGCGATGATGCCCTTGGGGCGGTCGGCGATCGCGTGCGGGTTGACCTCGGAGACGACCAGCGGGACCGCGGGGTCCTTGCGCCAGGCGGAGGAGTTGTCGATGACGACGGCACCCTGCGCCGCGACCTTCTCGGCGAGCGCCCGGGAGGTGGATCCGCCCGCCGAGAACAGCACGATGTCCAGGCCCGTGTAGTCGGCGGTCGCCGCGTCCTCCACGGTCACGCCGTCCAGCACCGTCCCGGCGGAACGGGCCGAGGCGAACAGGCGCAGCCCGGTGACGGGGAAGTCGCGTTCCGTGAGGATCCTGCGCATGACCGTGCCGACCTGACCGGTGGCTCCGACGATTCCGACCCTCACGGTGACTCCCTCTGCCTGTGGTGACGTGTGTCTGCGGCCTTTCCATCATGCGGCCGACCCGGGTCAGCCTGTCCAATTCTTTGCCCGCCATGCCCGAGGAGTGGACCGCACGGTCGGCGGAACTCTCGTCGGCACCGGCACTGAGCTGCATAAATTACCTCCGTGCCGCGCCCGCGCCGCAAGCTGTGCCGCCTGGCGCGCCGGTGTGACATACGCCTCGGGAAAGATTTCCCGGAGCCGTCCGAACGTTTCGGGGAGCTGCGGCGTCGTAGGGGAAACGCGGTGAGGGGGGTGGGTTGTGCTGCGCAGAAAGGCCCGCCGGGCCCAGGGGGACCAGCATGGTGATCCCCTGGACGCGGACCAGGAGCGCCGGGTCCGGGCGGTGCTCGCGCTGGGCGGCGTACCGCAGGTCGACCTGCTGGACGGGGTGCAGCAGGTCCGCCTGCGGCTGCTGGAGCGGGCCGCGAGCGGGCGGGAGGCACCGCGGGACGTCTCGGCGTGGGCGGCGGTGGTCGCCTCCAACCTCGCCATGGACTGGCACCGCGCCAAGCGCCGCCAGGAACGCCTCGGCGAACGCCTGGCCGCCCTGCGCGTCCCCGACCACACCTCGGGCGAGGACAGCAGTGTGCTCTCCGTCGCCGTCGCCCGCGGCCTGGACGAGCTGCCGGACGCCCAGCGCCAGGTCGTCGTCCTGCGCTTCTACGCCGACCTGCCGGTGCGCGGCATAGCCGAGGAACTCGGCATCCCCGAGGGCACGGTCAAGAGCCGGCTGCACACGGCGGTACGTGCCCTGCGCGCCCGCCTGCACGAGGACGAGGTGGTGTGACCATGCCCGCCGAACACGACGGCCACGACGCCGAGGGCGAGGTGCGGGACGGGTTCTTCGGTGGCGCCGACGGTGGTGCCGCCCACGGCGCCGACGCGCTGCTCGCCGTTCTGCTGGACGAGCCGCTCTCCGACCGGCAGCGTGCCGACCCGGGCTTCATGGCCGAGCACCGGGCCGCCGCCGCCGACGTCGCGGTCCTGCGGGAGCGGCTGGGCGTCATCGGGAACGCGCTCGCCGGATCCCGGCCGGAGCGGGAGCCGGCGCCCCGCCTTCCTCCCCGGCCCGAGCGGGAGCCGGCGCCCCGCCCCGCTCCCCGGCGGCATCCCAGGGTGCGGGCCCTCGCGCTCGCCGGCGCCTTCGCCGCCGCGTTCGCCTCGGTCGTGCTCGGCTTCGGCTGGCTGGCGGCGCACGGTCCGAGCGGGTCGGAGTCCGACAACCGCAGCAGCTCCGACAAGGCGGCCGGGAGCGTCCCGGCCCAGGAGTCCGCCGCCGGCCCCGGCTACCTGGCCTGCGCCCGGCTCGTGGCCGAGGGCACCGTCACCGGGGTCCGACAGCTCCCGGACGCCGGCAGGGAACGCGTCACCCTACGTGTGACCCACGCCTACAAACCGGCGAGGACGGCCGCGGAGGTCGACGTCGTCGTCGAGTCCGATGCCCGGATCCGCGCCGGGGTCCGGCTGCTGGTCGGCGTCACCCGCGGCCGGTCCGTGGCCGACCTGTACGCCGTCGGCGAGGCCGCGATCGCGCCGGAGCGCGCCTGGATCGTCCGTGACCTGCCCGAGTCCCGGACGGCGACCTGCCCGGGCGCATGAAGGAGGCGGGCGCCGCTCGGGACGCCCGCCTCCGTTCCGGTGTCCCTTACGGAACGACCTTCTCGATCTTCACGCTGCCGATGCCCGCGACCGTGCCACGTGCGTTGACCAGCTGGACCCGGCCGAAGAACTCACGTCCCTCGGGGGCCGCCGTGGCCGCCGTGACCTGGCCGGTCACCGTGGCCGATCCGCCCGTGCCGAGCTTGACCGGCGCCGACCCGTCGACCGTGACCGCGCCGAGCGCGGCGGAGAAGAACACGTCCCGGTAGTCGTAGTCGGTGGCACCCGAGGGGACCGAGTAGCCGGCGACCTGGACGGTGTACGTGCCGGCGGCCGGCGAGGCGATGGAGACCGCCTCCTCCGAGTCGCCGTCGGCGGACTGGGCGACCTGCTTGCCGGACGCGTCGTACACGGTCAGGTCCAGGTCGGCGGCCGCGTCGGAGACACCGCCGATGGCCACGTCCAGCGACTGCGCGCCCGCCGGCACGGTCACCGTGGTGGACTGGACCTCGCCCTCCTTGATCGAGGGACGGGCCGTCTTCGAGGAGCCGAGCGGACCGCCGACCAGCTTGCCGTCGAGCGCGGCGAACTCGTTGGTCACCTTCCAGGAGGCGCTGACCGGGACGCCGGCCTTCGCCTCGGGCAGGGTCACGGTCTCCGGGTCGAAGGCCGCGCCGAGCACGGTGACGCCCAGCTTGTACGGGTTGTCGAGCAGCGGCGAGGTGCGGCGCGCCTCCACCTCGATCTCCCAGACCCCCGCCTGCGGGTCGGCGTACGAACGGACGTCGGGCTTGCAGCCGTTGCCGTCGAGGTAGTTGTTGTAGCAGTACGGGGTGCCGGTGTCCTCGACCGGGACGCCGTAGGGGTGGATGGAGATGAACCGCGTCTGGCTCTTGGCGGCCAGCCCGCTCATCGCGACCTCAAGCGACCTGGCGCCCTCGGGCACGGTCACGAAGTACGACGTGGAGCTGTTGCGCTGCACCGAACCGGACGCGGCCCAGGTGTAGTGGACGGGGGCCGACACCACGACCGTCGTCAGGATCTGCTTGTCCACGCCCTCGGTCTTCGGGTCGTCGACCTCCAGGATCGCCGACCTGATGCCCGAACTCTTCGCCCGCGCCTGCACCTTGACCGTCACCGGCTGGTTCAGCGGCAGCCTCACCTCGTCGTCGCCGAGGACCTTGAAGGTGTGCCCGGCGTTGTTCTCGAAGCGCAGCTCGTGCCGGACCGCCTTGTCCGGGCCCGAGGTCCGGGTGATCGTGACGTCGTAGGTCTTCTTCTGCCCGGCCTTCAGGCCGCCCTCGCGGTCGTACAGGCCGGTGCCGAAGCCCGGGGTCTTCAGCGCGTAGTCGATCGCGGTGTCGACGGGCGCCTTGACGGTGTAGTCGTGCGCGGCGGCGTGGTCGCGGATGGCGTCCCACGCGTCGACGACGTCGATGCGGCCCGCGCCCTCCTCGTAGGCCTGCACGTCCTTGATGTGGTGGGCGGTCGAGGTCAGCGCCGTGCGCAGGTCGGCGGGGGAGAGGCTGATGTGCTTCTCCTTCGCCGCCGACAGCAGCAGGGCGGAGGCTCCCGCGGCCTGCGGGGAGGCCATCGAGGTGCCCTGGAGCATGGAGTAGCCGGCCGGCAGTGAGTAGCCCGCCTCGGCGACCGGGGAGCCCGGCAGCCAGGTCTGGGTGGTGTTGATCGCGGCACCGGGGGCGACCAGCGTCGGCGCGAAGCCGCCGTCCTCCCGCGGACCGCGCGAGGAGAAGGGCAGCAGCTGGTACTTCGTCGTCACCTGGGAGCCGTAGTTGGCGGCCCAGGTGTCCCTGGAGATGCCCGCGCCGACCGAGATGACCTTGTCGGCGAGTCCCGGGTCACCGATGGTGTTCGTGCCCGGGCCGGAGTTGCCCGCGGAGATCACCAGCTGCACGCCGTAGGTGTCGATGAGCCGGGTGTACAGCTCGGCGCGCGCGTTGTTGCCGTCGTTCAGCGCCGGCAGACCGCCGATCGACATGTTGACGATGTCGACGCCCCGGTTGGCGACCAGGTCGATCATGCCCTCGGTGAGCGCGACGTTGGTGCAGCCGCCGGTCCAGGTGCAGGCCCGGGAGGAGACGATCTTCGCGCCCGGAGCCGCGCCGGTCATCCTGCCGCCGAACAGCCCGTTGGCGGCGGTGATGCCGGCGACGTGGGTGCCGTGCTCGGACTCGATGACCCCGATGTTGACGAAGTCGGCCGTCTTGCCGACCCAGTCCCCGCCGTACGGGTCCATCGGGACGTCCTTGCGGATCTGCACGACGAACGGCTGCCGCTCGACGACGTCGGTCGCCGGGTTGTCGGTGCCGAAGTAGCCGACCTGGTAGCCGTCCTTGTACGGCTTCATCGGCGTGTCGTCGGAGAAGTCGTGGTTGTTGTTCAGGTCGACGGTGACCTTGCCGGCCGCCGGGTCGTAGAGCACGCCCCAGCTGTCGGTGGTGTCCCCGTCCCGGTTGGCGTCACCGGCCGCGTCGCCACCCGTGGTGTACGACTCCTTGAACGTGCTGATCCCGTACGACCCGGCCGGCGCCGCCCAGGTCTGGCCGCCGTAGCTGAAACTCGGCCCGGACACGGCCGTGACCATGGGCCGCCAGGTCTGGTCGCTGTCGACGATCGGGTCGGTCGAGGTCACCCAGTCGACGATCTTCCGCTCGCCCGTGGTGGTCTTCTGCAGCGCCGGGTGGCCGAGGTCCACGCCGGAGTCCAGGATGCCGATCGTGACGCCCCGGCCGTCCGCCTTCGGGTGGTCCTCGACGAAGTCGACGGCGCCGGTCTCGAAGGAGGGGTTGTACGGGTTCGCGGCGGGGGTGTTCCTCCCCGGCGCCGGGGAGGTCTTCGCGGCCCTGGCGGACTTGGCCGGCTTGGCGGTGTCCGACACCGCCGGGTCGTCGAGCTGGATCTCCTGGCGCAGATCGATCGCGTGCACCGAGGACAGCTTCGCGGCGGCGGCGATCGCCGAGTCCGCCCGGCCGGTGGGGACGGTGGCCCGCACATAGCCGAGCTCGTCGTACGTACGGCCCACCGAGCCGCCCTTGACCCCGTCCAGCTCCCGGGCGACCTGCTCGGTCTGCCCCGGGGCGGTCGCGATCATCATCGTGACGTTCTTGGTGCCGTCGGCCTTGGCCTCGGCGAGCAGTTCGGCGTCGTCCGAACCGAGCTTGTCGTGGGCCGGCTTGGCGTCCGCGGTGGCGGCGGCCGGGGCCTGGGCCGCGGCGGCCGCCAGGGGTATCGGCCCGGCGGCGGAGAGCGCGGCCACGACACCGACGGCGACGGCTATCCGGCCCAGGCGTCTGTGGCCCGGTATCGGGTCGTGCTGGGGGCTGAGGGTCATCTGCATCCCTTGTAGGTAAAGGAACGAGCATGGAACGGCCGGAACCTGGTCAAGAACCAGCGCGCAGGCGCACAGCTTTCCCCAAGGGAATGGCCTTTTGGGATCGTTGACCGAATCGATATGAACGTATGGGGAAAACCCCCTGTCTGCGTCCTTGCTGTGAAAGGAAATCCCGTTGGCCGCGGACTCCCGCGGGGCCTACCGTGCGGATGTGCGCGAGAAGCTGAGGGTGGCGGCCTACGCCGTGTGCGTCCGTGACGGACAGGTCCTGCTCGCCCGGTCGCCCGCCGACGACGGCACGCCCGAGTGGGTCCTGCCCGGCGGCGGCATGGAACACGGCGAGGACCCCTACGACACGGTCCGGCGCGAGCTGTTGGAGGAGACCGGCTACCGCATCGAGGTGACCGGGCTGCTGGGCATCGACTCCCGCCACCACCGCTTCGTCCGGGAGAGTCTGCTGGCCCGCGTCACCGACCACCACCACGTGCGGATCGTCTACAGCGGCGAGATCGCCGGCGGCGAACTGCGCAACGAGGTGAACGGCTCCACCGACATGGCCGCCTGGCACGACCTGGACGCCGTACCGGACCTGAGGCACATCCGGCTGGTCGACGTCGCCCTGCGGCTGTGGCGGGAGCGGCCGGCGGCGGGGCGGTTCGCACAGGAGCAGTCGTAAGCACCGCGGGCCGGTCGTGAGGGCCGGAGACCCGCCCCTTCCCCGGCAGATGAACGCGGAGTGACCGGACCCCGGACGCCCGCGATCCGCTCCATGACCGGCCCCCACCTCACCTGATCCACGTACGGTGATCGGCGCTGCACGTTGCCGCCGCGTTCACGCGCAGGCCATCCCCGGTGCCAACGATCCAGAGTGAGCGGGAAGTTCGCGGAAGCGATCGCCCGCGACCACTGCCGGACGCGTTCGCACTCGGGGAGACCGCGCCATGTCGCGCATACGCTCAGTCGCCACCTCCGCGGCCCACAAGGGCCGCGAGGCACTGGAGATCAACCGTCGTACCGTGCTCGCCACCGCCGGAGCCCTCTCGCTCTCCGCCGGCGTCGGCCTCGCCCTGCGTCCCACCGCCGGCCAGGCCGCGCCCGCCGTCACCGAGGAGCAGCAGCCGGTCGCCGAGGGCCGCCGGGCCGCCGCGGCGCCCCTCGCGCCCTACACCAAGGGCACCACCCTCGCCTCCGTCGCGGCCCCCCGCACCGGTTCCGGCTACCGCCGGCTCGGTGACGGCGCCGGCTGGTCGCGCGTGCTCCGCTCCGACCTGGCCGCGGCCAAGTCGGGCCGGGCCGACCGCCGTACCGCACTGGCCGCGTTCGTGCAGTTCACCGACCTGCACCTGATGGACGTCCAGCACCCGCTGCGGCTGGAGTACCTGCGCGCCCACGACCCGCACGCCTGGCGCCCCCACGAGGCGCTGACCGTGCCCGGCGCGGTCTCCCTCGTCGAGCGCGTGAACGCGCTGCGCGGCGCCCCGGTCACCGGCTCCCCGCTGCACTTCGTGATGACGACCGGCGACAACACCGACAACAACGCCCACTCCGAGCTGGAGTGGTTCATGAAGGTGATGAGCGGCGGCCGGATCACCCCCAACAGCGGCGACCCCGCGCACTACGAGGGCGTGCAGAACAGCGGCCTGAAGATGTACTGGCAGGCGGGCTCCACCGTCCGCGACGGCGACAAGGCGCTCGGCTTCCCGCACCTGGCCGGCTTCCTCGCCGCCGCGATCCGCGAGGTGAACAGCCCCGGCCTCAACCTCCCCTGGTACTCCACCGTCGGCAACCACGACGCGCTGCCGCTCGGCTGCTTCGGCTCCCACGCCGATCCCTACCTGGCCGCGGCCGCGGTGGCCGGCAAGAAGCTGATGACGGTGACCGACGCCGAGGCCAGGAAGCTCCAGGACTCCATCCGCAACGCCCAGGACCCCAAGGGCAGCGGCTACCGCGACTTCCTCAAGGCCCACGCCCGCTCGATGCGCTCGGTGACACCGGACGACAAGCGCGCCCCCTACACGGCGTCGGACTACCTCAAGGCCCACCTGGACCCGGCCCACCAGGGCCTCGGGCCGGTCGGGCACGGCTACTCCTTTGCGAACCTGGCCGCGGGCACCCAGTACTACGTCTTCCGTATCTCCGACGACGTCATCGGCATCAGCCTCGACACGACGGACGCCGGCGGACACTACGACGGATCGATCGGAGGGGCCCAGCTGGCCTGGCTGGAGAAGACCCTGCGGGAGAACAAGGACTCCTACGCGGTCGTCTTCAGCCACCACACCAGCCGGACGATGACCAACACCCGCCCCGACCCGGCCCGCCCGGGCGACCGCCGCCACTCGGGCGCCGAGCTGGTCAGCCTCCTCAACCGGCACGCGGGCGTGCTCGCCTGGGTGAACGGCCACATCCACCGCAACCTCATCACCCCGCACAAGGCCTCGAACGGCAACTCCTTCTGGGAGATCACCACCGCCTCGCACGTGGACCACCCGCAGCTGGCCCGGGTCGTCGAGCTGGTGGACAACAAGGACGGCACGGTCTCCCTCTTCACCACCCTGATCGAGTCGGCGGCCCCGCACCGCACGGACTTCTCCGACCTCTCCCAGACCGGCCTCGCCGCCCTGTACCGCGAACTGGCCTTCAACGCGCCCGGTTCCAGCAAGGTCCTGGGCGGCGACGCCGTGGACCGGAACACGGAGCTGGTCCTGAAGAAGGGCTGAAACTCACCCAACCGGCCCACAGCCGGGCAACCTCGCCGATCACGGCGGTGTCCCTTCCCCCGACCGGGTCCGACGACCGCGTGGACCCGACCGGTGACCGACCGGTGATCCGACTGGGGGAGAGACATGTTCGTACGTACGACACTGGTGGCGGCCACGGCGGTGGCCCTGTCGGCGGCGCTCCTGGCACCGGCGGTGGCGGCACCCGCCGCCGGGCACAGCGCCACCCGCGAGGCGGTCCGGGCCGCGGTCGCGGCGGGCGTGCCCGGGGTGACGGCCACGGTCCGCGGCCCGGGCGGCACCTGGTCCACGACGGCCGGGGTGGGCGACACCCGCACCGGTGCCCCGCGTGCCGCGTCCGACCGCTACCGGGTCGGCAGCATCACGAAGACCTTCGTCTCCACGGTCCTGCTCCAACTGGAGGCGGAGGGCCGCCTGTCCCTGGACGACACGGTGGACAAGTGGCTGCCCGGCGTGGTCCGCGGCCACGGCAACGACGGCCGCCGCGTCACCGTCCGCCAGCTCCTCGGCCACACCAGCGGCATCTTCAACTACACGGCGGACGACGACTTCGGGCGTACGTACTTCCTCAAGGACGGCTTCTTCCGGCACCGCTACGACACCCTGACGGCCGCCGGGCTGGTGGGCATCGCGATGCGCCACGAGCCGGCCTTCGCACCGGGCACGAGCTGGTCCTACTCCAACACGAACTACGTCCTGGCCGGCCTGGTGATCAAGGCGGTGACGGGCCACTCGTACGCCTGGGAGATCACGCACCGGGTGATCGGGCCACTCCACCTGACCGGCACGTCCGTCCCCGGCACCCGCACCACCCTCCCGCGCCCGAGCAGCCGCGCCTACTCGAAACTGGCGGAGACCGCCACCGGCCCCACCTACGACGTCACCGCCCTCAACCCCTCCATGGCCTCCTCGGCCGGCGAGATCATTTCCACCTCCGCCGACCTGACCCGCTTCTACCAGGCCCTGCTGCGCGGCCGGCTGCTCCCCGCGCACCAGCTGAAGGAGATGAAGACCACGGTCCCCGTCCCCGGCGACCCCAACAGCGCCTACGGCCTCGGCCTGATCGACCACACCCTCTCCTGCGGGGTGCACGTCTGGGGCCACGACGGCGGCATCCACGGCTCCTCCTCCACGGCGGCCACCACCCCCGACGGCCGCCACGCCCTGGCCGTGAACTTCAACGGCGACTGGACGGGCGACCCGGCCACGGTCCTGGACGCGGAGTTCTGCGGGAGCTGAGCGCCTCCCACGGGCGCCCGCCGCGAGCGCCCTTTGCGGGCAGCCGGAAAAAAGATCCGGCGGTGATGTAGAGAACGCGCGGTCGGCTCCGTCCCAGGGGCGAGCGCGGCCACAATGGGTCGCACGAGCACCGAGGAGAACCACCATGGCCAAGTACCTGCTGCTCAAGCACTACCGGGGCGCCCCGGCCGCGGTCAACGACGTCCCCATGGACCAGTGGACGCCCGAGGAGATCTCGGCCCACCTGCAGTACATGAACGACTTCGCGGCGCGGCTGGAGAAGAGCGGCGAGTTCGTCGACAGCCAGGCGCTGGCTCCGGAGGGGACGTTCGTCCAGTACGGCGGTGAGGGGCGCCCGCCGGTCACCGACGGACCGTTCGCGGAGACCAAGGACCTCATCGCCGGCTGGATGATCATCGACGTCGACAGCTACGAGCGCGCCGTCGAGCTGGCGGGGGAGCTGTCGGCCGCCCCCGGGGCCGGCGGCAGGCCGATCCACGAGTGGCTGGAGCTGCGCCCGTTCTACGGCGTGCGGCCCACGGTCACCGAATGACCTCGGAGATGAACGAGGCTCTGATCCGGAGTCTCACCCCGGGCGTGCTCGGGATCCTCGTCCGCCGCGGAGCCGACTTCGCGGCGGCCGAGGACGCCGTGCAGGACGCGCTCGTCGAGGCGGTCCGGAGCTGGCCGGCAGACCCGCCGCGGGACGCCACGGGCTGGCTGGTCACCGTGGCCTGGCGCAGGTTCCTCGACGCGACCCGGGCGGACACCGCCCGCCGCCGGCGCGAGCAACGCGCCGACGAGGAACCCGCGCCCGGGCCGGCGCCCGCGGCCGACGACACGCTTCACCTCTACTTCCTGTGCGCCCACCCGTCCCTGACCCCGTCGTCCGCGGTCGCGCTCACCCTGCGCGCCGTCGGCGGGCTCACCACCCGGCAGATCGCCCAGGCCTACCTGGTGCCGGAGGCGACCATGGCACAGCGCATCAGCCGGGCCAAGCGCACCGTCTCCGGCGTGCGGTTCGACCAGCCCGGCGACGTCGCCACCGTGTTGCGCGTGCTCTACCTCGTGTTCAACGAGGGCTACTCCGGTGACGTCGACCTCGCCGCCGAGGCAATCCGGCTCACCCGGCTTCTCGCCGCCCGGGTCGACCACCCCGAGGCGGCCGGACTGCTCGCCCTCATGCTGCTCCACCATGCCCGGCGCGCCGCCCGTACCGCGCCCGACGGCAGTCTGGTGCCGCTCGCCGAGCAGGACCGCAGCCGCTGGGACACCCGCCTGATCGCCGAGGGCGTCGGGATCCTCCAGGCGGCCCTCGCCCGCGACCGCCTCGGCGAGTTCCAGGCCCAGGCCGCCGTCGCCGCCCTGCACGCGGACGCGCTCACCGCCGAGGAGACCGACTGGGTGCAGATCGTCGAGTGGTACGACGAACTCGCGCGCCTGACCGAAAGCCCGGTGGTCCGGCTCAACCGCGCGGTCGCCGTGGGTGAGGCCGACGGACCGCGCGCCGGTCTGGCCGCGCTCGCGGCGCTCGACCCCGCCCTGCCCCGGTACACCGCGGTATCCGCCTACCTCCACGAGCGCGCCGGCGACCTGCCGACCGCGGCGCGGCTGTACGCCGAGGCGGCCGGGAAGGCGGCCGACCTCGCCGAGCGGGACCATCTGACCCGCCAGGCCGCCCGGCTCAACGCCCGTCGCGGCCGCCGCTGACACCGTCGTACGTTCCAAGGGCGCGCTTGCCGATTTTTTGCCGTTGGCCGGGTCGGTCCCGCGCCTCCCGCCGCCCCGACAAGGTCCCGTAAAACCGCAGGTCAGAAGGGTGACAACGAAGGTCGTCGGACGATGCCGCGCGTGACCGTCCCGGTACCCGCCGTGTAAATGAATCGGACTCCGATATGAGACATACCGTTCATCCGAATGAAACGTCCGTACCGCCTCATATCGGCTAACCCGAGGTTCCCGGGGATGGCTCGATATGGTGCAAGGCTGGTGATCGTGTGGGCGCTCGGCCCGGACTTCGTGTGCTCTCGGTCTACGAGGGTTTTTTCTCCGGGGGAGCCCGGATCGTGCACAGCGATGTGCTGCTCGGCCTGGTAGAGGGCGGACAGCAGTGGCATCGGGTGCTGAGTCTGCACGGTGAGGTCCACCGAGAAGCCACCACGCAGCGTATGGAGGACGACGCCTGTTACCGCGCGCTCACGGCCGGCGGCATCGACGTCACCTCCCTCGGCCGCACCGCGGGCCTCGTCGACGGCACGGTGGCGGCGTCGGTTTTCAGCGGGCCCGAACTGGCCGATACCGCACGGGCGATGGCCGGTGCGGACGTCATCCTCTCCCTGAAGGAGCAGCCGCTCGCGCTCCTCAACCAGGCCGGGCTGCCCCGTCGCCCCGTCGTCGTCTGCCTGCACCGGTCCGACCCGGAGAACCAGGGCCCGGCGCTGGACGAGCTGAAGACCGCCATCGCGGACGGGAAGGTCGTGGCGTGCGTGTGCTGCGCGGAGTCCACGCGGGAGGCGTACGAGGCGGCCGGCATCCCCGGTGAGCTGCTGCACGTCATCCCGAACGGGGTCGATCTGCTCCGCTTCCGCCCGGACGCGGCGGCCCGCCTCGCCTTCCGCGAGTCCGCCGGGATCCCGGCCGCCGCCCCCGTCGTCGTCTTCGCGGCCCGGTACGCCGGCATGAAGAACGTGCCGCTCTTCCTGCGGGCGGCCCGGGCGTGGCTGGCCCGCGAGGGCGGCGGCCACGTGGTCATGTGCGGCGCCGGGATGACCGGGGACAACCCCGCGCTCTGGGCCGACATGGAGATCGCCTTCGGCGCCGACCGGGCCGCCCTCGGCGACCGGGTGCACCTCCTTGGCGTACGGCACGACATGGAGGCCGTCTACGCCGGATCCGACGTCGTCGCCCTCACCTCCGTCTCCGGCGAGGCGGCACCGCTGTGCCTGATCGAGGGCATGATGTGCGGCGCCGTACCGGTGACGACCGACGTCGGCGACAGCGCCTCGATCGTCGAGGGGCTCGGTCTCGTGACGCCCTTCGACCCCGACGCGATCGCCTTCGCGTGGTCGGCGGCGGTGGCCGAGCGCGAGGCCTTCACGCCGGCACTGCTCACGAGCCGCGAGCGGTTCAGCCGTACCCGGATGATCGCCGCGTATGCCGACCTGCTGGACCGCGTCGCCGGCGACGTGCGCGACGAACTGCGGCCGGGCGTCGGCGGGCAGTAACAGGGCAGGACGCCGAGAGGCCGTCGGTCCCCCTCCGGACCGACGGCCTCCGCGCTCCCCTCCGCGATCCCCCTTCGTTACCGGGGCAGCACCACGACATGGGCGGCCGGATCCCGGTCCTCGGAGGCCATCAGGGCGGTACGGACCACCGCAGCCTGCTGCTCCATCGTGTCGCGGAGCTTCTTCGGGGTGAGGTGGACGACGGTGATGCCCAGCCGCTCCAGGTGTTCGCGCTTGCCGGCGTACTCGGACCACAGGGCGTCCTCGTCCTGGCGCGGCGCGCGGGTGTCCAGTTCGAGGGCGACGGCCTGCTCGGGCCAGTAGGCGTCCAGGCCGCCCAGGTGCGGGCCGCCGGGCAGGCGCAGGTCCACGTTCCACACCGGGTCGGGCAGGCCGTACTCGTGGACCATCCGGTAGAGGCGGTCCTCGGCGATGGCCCGGCCCTCGGCGACCAGCGAGTCGACGGCGTCGACCACGTGCGGGCGGGACAGCAGCTTCGCCTCGTTCAGCGCCCGCACCACCGGGGCCGGTTCGCAGTGGTGACCGCGGACCGCCTCCGTCAGCAGCCGGCGTACCGCCTCCGCGTCGGTCAGGTCCGCCACCGCGTCCGCGAGGGCGCGGGGGACCGGGGCGACGGGCAGGCCGGTCACCGCCTCGGCGGTCGGCAGGGCCGAAGTGCGCAGTACCCGGACGTAGGAGGTGGAGCGGATCCGGCGCAGGCGCGGGACCAGGACGTCCACGTGGTCCAGGGAGAGCAGCGGCGGGGTGGCCGTGAAGCCGTGCAGGGTCAGCGCGGCCAGGCCCGTGATCATCGCCTCCGGGTAGACCGTGCGGTGCGGGGAGCCGGCGCCGGGCTGGGCGGGCACGCCGGGGGCCGGCTCGCGGGCGGCGAACAGCAGCGCCCCGTGCAGGCGTTCCTCGCTGGTCGGCGCGCCGGGGTGGAGCAGGATCACGCCGGGCAGCAGCTGCTGCCAGGGGCCGCCGGCCCGGCACTGCTCGGTGATCTCGGCGGCGGGGACGCCGTGGGAGCGGAGCTGAGCCGTCGTCAGCACCCGGCGGTGGACGTCGGAGAGGTGACTCAGGGGGCGGGGGGAGAGCGGGGTGTTGTGGGTCATGGACCGGAGATTCCCGCGTCCGGTCTGCCCGTTAACCGCTGTTACGTTCCTGTTGAAGAATGCGGACGGAACGGTGCTAAAGGTCAGGTGTTCGACTGCCGAGTAGGAGCCGAAAACCCCTGGTCCGATCGGGTGCGGACCAGAGGTTACGGTCATGATGGAATGAATTCCGTAACGGTCACCCGGCGGGGAACCGTAGGCCAAAGGTCAGCCGGTGACGGCCCTCGCGTCGCACTCCTGTCCGCGCAGTGTGCGGGCCAGGTCGTCGCGGGCCTCCAGGACCAGCCGGCGCAGGGCCGGCGGCGCGTCGGCGTGGGCCGTGAGCCAGGCGTCCGTCGCCTCCAGCGTCCGGGGGCTGTCCTGCAACGAGGGGTACAGGCCCCGCACCACGTCCATCCCGATCTGGATCGAGCGGTCCTCCCAGATCCGCGCGATGACCTCGAAGTACTTCTCCGCGTAGGGCGCCAGCAGGTCCCGCTGCGAGGACTGCGCGAAGCCCGCGATGGTCGCCTCCACCAGCGCGTTGGACAGCGACTGCGACTCCACGACCTGAGCCCAGGCCTGCGCCTTCACCGCCGCCGACGGCCGGGCGGCCAGGCAGCGCACCTGGTGGCGCTTGCCGGACGCGGTGTCGTCGCGGTTCAGTTCGGCCGCCAGCACGGACTCGTCGGCCGCGCCGTGCGCGGCGAGGGGCTCCAGGAACGCCCAGCGCAGCTCCTGGTCGACGTCCAGGCCCTCGATCGTGGCCGCGCCCGACAGCAGCTCCCCGAGCAGCCGCAGGTCGGCCTCGTCCGCCGCCGTCGACGCGAAGAACCGCGCCCAGGCCAGCTGGTGCTCGCTGCCCGGTTCGGCCTGCCGCAGCTCCCGCAGGGCGCCCTCCGCGAGCCGCCGCCCGGCCGTCTCCCGCCCCTCGGGCGCCACGTAGTTCACCAGCGCCGAGTCCGCCCACGCGTGCAGCATCTGCAGCACGCCGATGTCCGACTCGCGGCTCGCGAACCGCAGCACCAGGCCGACGAAGTCCCGGGCCGGCAGCAGCGCGTCCCGGGTCAGGTTCCACAGCGCCGACCAGCACAGGGCGCGGGCGAGCGGGTCGGTCAGGTCGCCCAGGTGGTCCCGGAGCGTCGCCAGCGAGGTGTCGTCGAAGCGGATCTTGCAGTAGGTGAGGTCGTCGTCGTTGACCAGGACCAGCTCGGGGGCCTCGGCGCCGGCCAGGTCGGCGATCACCGTGCGCGGGCCGTCCACGTCCGTCTCCGCGCGCGCGTACCGCTCCAGCGCCCCCCCGGCCGTTCGGCGGTACAGGCCGATCGCGACCCGGTGCGGGCGCAGTTCGGGGTGTGACTCGGCGGCCTCCTGGACCACCGCCAGCTCGGCGATCCGCCCGTCGGCGGCGAGCAGCACCTGCGGGGTCAGCGCGTTCACCCCCGCCGTCTGGAGCCACTTCCCGGCCCAGGCGCTCATGTCCCGGCCGCTGGTCTCCTCCAGGACCGACAGCAGGTCGGCCAGGCGGGTGTTGCCGTACGCGTTGCGCTTGAAGTAGCGGCGGGCGCCTTCCAGGAACGCGTCCTGGCCGACGTAGGCCACCAGCTGCTTGAGGACGGAGGCGCCCTTGGCGTAGGTGATGCCGTCGAAGTTGAGCTTGGCGTCCTGGAGGTCGCGGATGTCGGCGGTGATCGGGTGTGTGGACGGCAGCTGGTCGGCGCGGTAGGCCCAGGCCTTGCGGCGGTTGGCGAAGGTGGTCCAGGCGTTGGTGAAACGGGTCGCGCCGACGTTCGCGAAGGTGCCCATGAAGTCCGCGAAGGACTCCTTCAGCCACAGGTCGTCCCACCACACCATGGTGACAAGGTCGCCGAACCACATGTGCGCCATCTCGTGCAGGATGACGTTGGCCCGCGCCTCGTAGGACGCCTGGGTCACCTTGCCCCGGAAGATGTACTCCTCCCGGAAGGTCACCAGACCCGGGTTCTCCATCGCGCCGAGGTTGTACTCGGGCACGAACGCCTGGTCGTACTTCCCGAAGGGGTACGGGTAGTCGAAGTGGTCGTGGAAGAAGTCCAGTCCCTGCTTGGTGACGAGGAAGACGTCGTCCGCGTCGAAGTAGGGCGCCAGGCCCTTGCGGCACATCGCGCCGAGCGGGATCTCCAGCGCCGTCCCGTCCGGGAGCGTGCGCGTGTAGTGGTCCGTCACGTGGTGGTAGGGACCGGCCACCACACAGGTGATGTACGTCGAGATCGGCTTGGTCTCCGCGAACCGCCACACCCCGTCGGCGAGTTCACCGGCCCCGTTGCTCCACACCGTCCACTCCTCGGGCGCCCGCACCTCGAAGCGGAACGGCGCCTTGAGGTCCGGCTGCTCGAAGTTGGCGAAGACCCGGCGGGAGTCGGCCGGCTCGTACTGCGTGTAGAGGTAGACCTCGCCGTCCTCGGGGTCGACGAAGCGGTGCAGGCCCTCACCGGTACGGGAGTAGGCGCACTGCGCGTCCACCACCAGCTCGTTCTCCGCAGCCAGGGCCTCCAGGGCGATCCGGGTGCCGTCGAAGACCTCGCCCGGGTCGAGATCCTTGCCGTTCAGGGTCACGGCCGTCACGCTCGGCGCGATCAGGTCGGCGAAGCTCGACGCGCCCGGCTCGCTGCAGCGGAAGCGGATCGTGGTCACCGAACGGAAGGTGCGCGGCTCGCCCTGGCCCTCGCCGAGGGCCGACCGCACGTCCAGCGACACGTCGTAGCTCTCCACCGACAGCAGGGCGGCCCGCTCCCGGGCCTCGTCGCGGGACAGATTCTCACCGGGCACGGGCGGCACTCCCTCATCGTTGTCGGTACGCCGGAACAGCACCGATCCTCCCATGCGCCCCTGACCGCGGGACCCGGGAATGGGGTCGTGGGTGCCGGTGTTGCCGGTGGAAAAGGCCTTATTCCAAGGAGAACCATGTCCGAGACCGAGACGCGTTCCGGCAAGACCCCCGTCGACTTCTGGTTCGACCCGCTGTGCCCCTGGGCCTGGATGACCTCCCGCTGGGTCCTGGAAGTGGAGAAGGTCCGGGACATCGAGGTCCGCTGGCACATCATGAGCCTGGCCGTGCTGAACGAGCCCAAGCTGGACGAGCTGCCCGAGGAGTACCGCGAGCTGCTGGAGACCAAGGCGTGGAAGCCGATCCGCGTGGTCACCGCGGCCTGGCAGAAGCACGGCTCCGACATCCTCGGCCCGCTGTACACCGCGCTCGGCACCCGTATCCACAACAACGGCGAGGGCCCGACCCTGGAGGCCATCGCCGGCGCGCTCGAGGACGTCGGTCTGCCCGCCGACCTGATCGACTACGCCGAGCAGGAGGACTTCGAGTTCGACGCGGAGCTGCGCGCCTCCCACAAGGAGGGCATCGACAAGGTCGGCCAGGACGTCGGCACCCCGGTCATCGCGGTCCCCGGCGCGGACGGCGAGCAGATCGCCTTCTTCGGCCCGGTCGTCACCCCCGCCCCCAAGGGCGAGGAGGCGGCCCGCCTGTGGGACGGCACCCTCGCGGTCGCCTCCGTCCCCGGCTTCTACGAGATCAAGCGGACCCGCACCAAGGGCCCCGACTTCAGCAACCTGTAGGCCCCGGCGGCCGCAGGCCCAGCGGCCCCGCACGGGGAGGCCCCCGCGAGTCATGTCCTCGCGGGGGCCTCCCTTTTTGCCGCCTGCCCGCGTGAGCGGTGAGAAGACGATCACGAGGCAGGGCGTATCGGCGGCTCAGGGAGCCAGCAGCAGCACATCCGTGCGGGACTTCGCCGCCTCGTGGCGGCGGGCCACGTCCTGCCAGTCGACGACGGCCCACATGGCGTCGATGAAGTCGACCTTCTGGTTCCTGTACTGGAGGTAGAAGGCGTGCTCCCAGGCGTCGAAGACCAGGATCGGGGTGGAGCCCTGGCCGACGTTGCCCTGGTGGTCGTAGACCTGCTCGACGATCAGCCGCCCGCTCAGCGGCTCGTGGGCGAGGACGCCCCAGCCGGAGCCCTGGGTGGTCGCGGCGGCCTTGGTGAGCTGGGCCTTGAAGCCGGCGAAGGAACCGAAGGACTCGGTGATCGCGTCGGCCAGGCCGCCCACGCCGTCGGCGGCCAGCGGCTCGCCGCCGCCGTCCTTCGGGCCGGTCATGTTCCGCCAGTAGATGCTGTGCAGGATGTGCCCGGACAGGTGGAAGGCCAGGTTCTTCTCCAGCCCGTTGACCGCCCCCCAGGCTGCCTTGTCCCGCGCCTCCGCGAGCTGCTCCAGCGTGTCGTTGGCGCCCTTGACGTAGGCGGCGTGGTGCTTGTCGTGGTGCAGCTCGATGATCTCGGGACTGATCACGGGCGCGAGCGCGGAGTAGTCGTAGGGCAGTTCAGGGAGCGTGTAGACGGGCATGGGCGTGAGTCCCCTCCGGACCTCTTACTCTTATTGCGAAAGACTTGCAACTACACATTAGCAACAAGAAGCCTGTCGCGGGCAAGGAAGAAGGCCCCCACGTGTCGTCACGTGAGGGCCTCGGGAAGAGGTGGCGGGGTCAGCCGCCGGCGCGCCGCCGCTGCCGCAGGTACCCGGCCGCCGCGAGTACGGCGGTCATCCCGCCCCTGTAGTACAGCTGCACACGGGTGCCGGCCTCGCGGGCCATCAGGGCGAGGACGGCCGCCATGCCGGCCAGGGCCACCCCGCGCGGCCCGGTGTCCCGGTGCTTCGACTCCCGCCGCACCAGCACCCGGCCGCGCAGGCCGAGCGGCGCGACCGTGGTGTACGGGACGGCCACGTGCACCCCGCCGACCACGAACCGCGGTACGGGCATGGGAACCGTCCTCGGGAACGGGGCCGACACGTCTGGGCGGACGAGGCGCGCCGGGTCCGGTCCCTGCCGCGCGGACTCAGGCCGGACGGCGACAGGTGGCAGCCCCTTGCCGTCGCGGGTCGACATAGCGACGCGACGTGAAGTTCCGGGACTGGGCGGCCATGTGCGAGAGCGTAGGCCGGCAACCCGGAATCCCACCAGAGCCCTGGGATTTGATTGGTGGAGCTCCACAGGCCTGTTCAACGCCGCTGACGTGACTGAAACATCTCTGCCTCAGTGATCGGCGTCACCTCGTACCGCGTGTAGTCCACATTCTTTGTGGGGAGCCCACCAAGTGCCCGTTCCGGCCTTTGTCGATCGCTGACGTGTTCGGTTCAGGCGGCCCGGGATAGCGTCACGGTGTCCCCTGCCTGTCCGTCCACCCTCACCTCGCGGAGTCCCCATGAGCACCGCCACCGCAGCCGCGTCGAGCCGTACCGGCACCGTCCTCGCCGACCTCCTGCCCGTGTCCCGGGTGCGCGATGTCGCCCTCGTGGCCGGCGGCGCCGCGCTCACCGGCCTCGCCGCGCAGATCGCCGTCCCGGTGCCGGGTTCCCCGGTCCCGGTGACCGGCCAGACCTTCGCGGCCCTGCTCGTCGGCACCGCCCTCGGTGCCCGCCGCGGTCTGCTCTCCCTCGCGCTGTACGCGCTGGCGGGACTCGCGGGCGTGCCGTGGTTCGCGAGCGGCACCTCCGGAGTCTCCGTCTCCTTCGGCTACATCCTCGGCATGATGCTCGCCTCCGCCGTCGTGGGCGCCCTGGCCCGGCGCGGCGCCGACCGCAACGCGCTGCGGATGGCGGGCACGATGCTGCTCGGCGAGGCGCTCATCTACGCGATCGGTGTGCCGTACCTGGCCTACGCCGCCGACCTGTCCGCGTCCGCGGCGATCGCCGCCGGCCTCACCCCGTTCCTGATCGGCGACGCGGTCAAGGCGGTCCTGGCGATGGGTGCGCTGCCGGCCGCCTGGAAGCTCGCCGGCAAGAGCTGACGGGACGAGAGCTCCGCGGGGGTCCGGGGCGCACACGCGCCCCGGGCCCCTTCGCGTGGGTGTCCCGCTCAGTCCGCCCGCCGCTGCGACCACCACACGCCCGCCGCCCCGGCCACGATCAGCGCCGCGCCGGCCGCGCCGAGCGGCAGTACGTCACGGTCCGTGCCGGTCTTCGGCAGCTGGTCGCCGCCCGGCCCCACCGGTTTGTTGTCGGTGCCGAGCAGCAGCGGGGTGGCCGGCGCGTTCGGCGACGGGTTCGTCGTACCGAACGGCACCGGGCCCTGCTGCCAGAACGTCTTCTTCCCGTCCGCGCTCTGCACGGGCAGACAGATCTTCCCGGTCCTGCCCAGGTCGAACGTGGCGTCCACCGGGTACGACTTCGACTTGCCCGCGCCGAGCGCGCCGACCGGGCAACGGAAGCCGCTGTTCGAACCGGCCGGCAGGTCCTTCGCCGCGATGGCGTCGCAGCCCTGCACGTTCGTGACCTTCAGGCCGTCGAAACCGACCACCAAAAGCCTGATGCCGGTGCTGTCCTTGGTTCCTTCGTTCTTGACGGTGGCGGTAACCGCCGTTTTCTGCGAGCTGTTGTCGACCGAGATCTTCCCGGGCAGAGTGGTCGTCAGTTTCACGCCCTCCGGTGCCTGGTCGACCGCCTTTCCCCCCTTGCCGCTCGCCGGTCCCTGGTCATCGGCGACAGCCGTGAACGGGAGGATCATCACGGCCGAGAAAGATGCCGTGACCAGCGATCCCGCGACGACTGCCATACGACGAGAACTCATGTTCGTCCCCCTTGCGACCCCCTGGGCCGCGCCTGAATTCGCGGCCACTTGAAGAGGTACCACAAGATTTCTCCGCCCTATGCTGGTACGGCCGTAAGTGTGACCATCGTGTGTCATCAGGGGCGGTCGTCGAGGGGGTACAGCGAATTGCCGGAGAATTCAGGGAATTCAGAGAATTCAGGGAGTCCAGGGAGCCCGGGTGATCACGGTGGTCCAGGGAATTCTGATGGCCCAGAGAATCCGGCGGGTCCGGGGAGTTCGGTGGGTGCGGGGCCCGGTGGTGTCCCGGGGCTGCTGGTGACCGGTCGCTACCGGCTGGCCGAGAGTATCGGGCAGGGGGGAATGGGGCGGGTGTGGCGGGCCGCCGACGAGACGCTCGACCGGCAGGTGGCCGTCAAGGAGATGCGGATCGACGGGCTCGGCGCCGAGGACACCCGCACCCGCCGCGAACGCACCCTGCGCGAGGCCCGTGCCACCGCCCGGATCGACCACCCCAACGTCGTACGGGTCTACGACGTCGTCGACGAGGGGGAACGGCTGTGGATCGTCATGGAGCTGGTCCGCGGCCGCTCCCTTGAATGGATCATGGCCGAGGAGGGGGCGCTGAGCCCGCGCGCGGCGGCCCGGATCGGCCTCGGTCTGGTCGCCGCGCTGCGGCAGGTGCACGCCGGGGGGGTGCTGCACCGCGACATCAAACCCGGGAACGTACTCGTCGAGAGCGCCGCCGGCCGCGTCGTCCTCACCGACTTCGGCATCGCGGCGATCCAGGACGCCAAGGCGCTCACCATGGTCGGCATGCTCGTCGGTTCCCCCGACTACATGGCACCCGAGCGGATCTCCGGGCGCCCGCAGGGCCCGCCGTCCGACGTCTGGTCGCTCGGCGCGACCCTGTGCGCCGCGCTCGGCGGCCGCTCCCCCTTCGCCCGCGACACGACCCTCGCCACCCTGCACGCGGTCCTCTACGAGGAGCCCGAACTCCCGGCGACGACGGGCCCGTTGCACGACCTGCTGTCCGCGCTGCTGGCGAAGGAACCGACGGCACGCCCGGGCCTGGAGGAGGCCGAGGAGACCCTGCGCCCGGTGGCCCACCCGACCCGGACCCCGGCACAGGCCTACCCGGCCCCGGTTCCTGCCCCGGTGGAGCGCCCGACCCCGACGTACGTGGAGCTGACGAAACCGCACGCCCCGGCCCCGGAGGACGCCCGCCCGCAGCCGGCACAGCTGCAGGCCTCCCCGCCGGTGAGCGCTTCGACGCAGGCGGCGACGCAATCCCGCTCGGAGCCCCCGTCCAGCAGTCCGGTGGACCCCACACTGCGACGCCCCCTCAGGGGCGCGGCGAACGGCGCCACAAGGCCTGGCGCACCCGCGGCGGTCCCCCGGCGCAAAGTCCCCCGGCGCACCGCTCTCCTGGCCGTCCTCGGGACCGCCGCGGTGGCCACCGCCGTTGCCGTCCTCGTCACCACCACGGCCGGCGGCGGTGACGGTCGAGCGGCCGGCACCTCCCCGACCGCCTCGACCGCGAGGCCCGCCACACCGGCGCCCACGGTCGAAGGCACCGCCCGCCCCCGGACCCTCCCGCCCGGCGCCCACGAGGAGGCCGGCGGCTTCGCCTGGGTGACCCCGAAGGGCTGGCGCAGGGACGTGAAGACCGGCGCCGAGGTGCACTACACCTCCCCGGACGGCAGCCAGGAACTCGTCGCCAAGTCCTCCCTGGCCCGCGGCGACCTCATGGACAGCTGGAGCGCCTCCGAACGCAGCGCCCACCAGGGCCAGGACTACAGCAAGATCCGGCTGGCCGAGACGGAGTTCCGCGGCCACCCGGCGGTGATCTGGGAGTACACCTTCACCCTCGAGGGAGTCCCCTGGCACGCACGGCTGCTGGGGTTCGACACCGACGGGAAGTCGTACCAGATCAACACCTGGTACCAGCCGGCGGTCGAAACCCAGGCCGTGCGGACCTATGAGCGGGTCAAGGAGGACTTCACCCTGCTGTGAGCGGCCAACGGATCAGCCGACGGACACCTTGTCGGCGGGCTCACCGGCCTCCGCGGCGACCGCCGCCCGGTTCCCCGTGAGCTTCTGCTTCACCAGCGCGACGGCGATCACGAGCGCCGCGACGAGCAGTGACAGCAGCACGGTCGTACGGCCGCTGCTCTCGCCCTCCGTGTCGGTCAGCATGTAGCCGAGGACGAACACGATCAGACCGGCCGTCGCCCAGGTCAGGTAGGGGTACAGCCACATCTTCACGACGAGCTTCTCCGGCGCCTCGGCCTGGATGATCTTCCGCATGCGCAGCTGCGAGAAGCAGATGACCAGCCAGACGAACAGGGCGACCGCGCCGGAGGAGTTGACGAGGAAGAGGAAGACGGAGTCCGGGAAGCGGTAGTTGAAGAAGACGGCGACGAACCCGAAGACGACGGACGCCACGATCGCGGCCATCGGCACACCGCGGGAGGTGGTCCTGGCGAACGCCTTCGGCGCGTCGCCGCGCTGCCCGAGCGAGAACGCCATCCGGGAGGCCGTGTACAGGCCGGAGTTGAGGCACGAGAGCACCGAGGTCAGCACGATGAAGTTCATGATCTCGCCGGCGTGCGCGATGCCGAGGGAGTCGAGGGCGGCGACGTACGAGCCCTTCTCCTTGATCGACGGGTCGTTCCACGGCAGCAGCGCGATGACGATGAGGATCGAGCCGAGGTAGAAGACGCCGATCCGCCAGATGATGCTGTTGGTCGACTTGGTGACCGCGCGCTGCGGGTTCTCGGACTCGCCGGCCGCCAGGGTGGCGATCTCGCTGCCCATGAAGGAGAAGACGACCAGCAGGACGCCGGTGAGGATGGCGCCGGGCCCGTTGGGCAGGAATCCGCCGTGGTCGGTGAGGTTGGCGAAGCTCGCCTTGTCCGCGTGGACGCCGGGCAGCACACCGAGGACCGCCAGCAGGCCGACGACGATGAACGCGCCGATCGCGACGACCTTGATGCCGGCGAACCAGAACTCGAACTCGCCGTAGGAGCCGACCGAGACCAGGTTGGTGGCGGTCAGGACCACCATCACGATGAGCGCCCAGCCCCACTGGGGCACGGCCGGGATCCAGCCCTCCAGGATCTTGGCGCCGGCGGTCGCCTCGACCGCCAGCACCACGACCCAGAAGAACCAGTACAGCCAGCCGATGGAGAACCCGGCCCAGCGGCCGAGCGCGCGGTCGGCGTGCGCGGAGAACGAACCGGAGGTCGGATTGGCTGCGGACATCTCGCCGAGCATCCGCATCACGAGGACGACGAGCGTGCCGACGAGTGCGTACGACAGGAGGATGCCGGGTCCTGCGGTGGCGATACCCGAGCTGGAACCGACGAAGAGACCGGCGCCGATGACACCACCGATGGCGATCATCGACAGATGGCGGTTCTTGAGTCCTGCGTGCAGACCGTTGCCGTTGCCGGGATCGCCGGCCGGGGGCGGGGCAGTCGTGGTCGGCTGCGAAGTCATGGGGGAATTCCTTTGCGCCGTGAATGGGGGTCCCGTACGAGCGGCGTACGAGTTGGTCCAGTGAAACGGAGGCGGAGGAATTCCTGAACCTTTGATTCCAGATCGTTACTTGAGGTTTTCCTGAGGTTCTGTAGTGTTACTCACACTTTCCGGGGCGTGGCCCCCGAACTGCCGCGCGTCAACGGCCATGTCACACTCGTCCCATGCGCGTGTATCTCGGCTCCGACCATGCGGGCTTCGAACTCAAGAACCACCTCGTCGAGTGGCTGAAGGCGGCGGGCCACGACCCCGTCGACTGCGGCCCCCACATCTACGACGCCCAGGACGACTACCCGCCTTTCTGCCTCCGCGCGGCCGAGCGGACCGCGGCGGACCCGGAGTCCCTCGGCATCGTGATCGGCGGCTCCGGCAACGGTGAGCAGATCGCGGCGAACAAGGTGAAGGGCGTGCGCGCCGCGCTCGCCTGGAGCGAGGAGACCGCGTCGCTCGGCCGGCAGCACAACGACGCGAACGTCGTCGCGGTCGGGGCGCGGATGCACACCGAGGAGGAGGCGACGAAGTTCGTCGAGACCTTCCTGAACACGCCGTTCTCGCAGGGCGAGCGCCACATCCGCCGCATCGACATGCTCAGTGCGTACGAGACGACGGGCACCCTCCCGCCGGTCCCGGCGCACCACCCGCAGCAGCAGGCGTAACCGGAAGTCCTCCGATTCCCACCCCTCGACCGAGTGAGTCGAGTGGGTGGGTGGGAAAGGAATCACCTCAGTGCCAGAGGGGCACACGATCCACCGGCTGGCCCTGGACTACCGCCGGCTCAGCGGACCCGTGCGGGTCAGCAGCCCGCAGGGCAAGTTCTCCGACGCCGCCCAGCTGATCGACGGCGCGCCCCTCACCCGCACCGAGGCGCACGGCAAGCACCTCTTCCTGGGCTTCCGCGACAGTGACTGGGTCCACATCCACCTCGGGCTCTTCGGCAAGGTCACCTTCGGTGACGCTCCCGCGCCGCCGGGCACCGACACCGTCCGGCTCCGCCTCGCCGACACCGCCTCCTACGCCGACCTGCGCGGCCCCACCACCTGCGCCCTGATCACCGACGCGGAGAAGCACGCCGTACACGCCCGGCTCGGCCCGGATCCGCTCCGCGCCGACGCCGACCCGGGCGCCGCGTACCAAAAGATCTCCCGCAGCCGCACGACCGTCGCCGCGCTCCTGATGGACCAGAAGGTCATCGCGGGGGTCGGCAACGTCTACCGCGCCGAGGTGCTGTTCCGGCACGGGATCGATCCCTGTCGCGCGGGC
Source organism: Streptomyces sp. NPDC026515 (assembly GCF_055567595.1). NCBI lineage: Bacteria > Bacillati > Actinomycetota > Actinomycetes > Kitasatosporales > Streptomycetaceae > Streptomyces > Streptomyces sp. NPDC026515. Next base: position 151,717 of record NZ_JBVHQD010000015.1, on the reverse strand, counting down.
CGGGAGATCACCCCCGCCGAGTGGGACGCCGTCTGGGCCGACCTGGTCGCTCTCATGCGCGAAGGCGTCCGGAACAACCGCATCGACACCGTCCGGCCCGAACACACCCCGGAGGCGATGGGACGCCCGCCGCGCGTGGACGACCACGGCGGCGAGGTGTACGTCTACCGCCGGGCCGCCCTGCCCTGCCACATCTGCGGCACCGAGATCCGCACCGTGGACCTCGCCGCCCGCAACCTCTTCTGGTGCCCACGCTGTCAGAAGCGCTGAGCGGCGCGCCCCGGAGCGGGCTCTAGAAACCGTGCGGCAGCCACGGCAGGGACGCCGACCCGAACGCCGTCGACGCCTCCGCGAGCGCCCCCGGCCGCAGCTCCCGTACCCGGTCCGCCCGCGCCAGCGACACCAGGGAGACACCACCGAGGTAGGCCGCCGCCAGCTCCCGTACGGACAGGGCGAGTTCGGCCGCATCCGCCGTACGTTCGCAGGAGGCGCCCTTGGTGTCGCCGGTCAGCCGCCAACGCCCCTCGTTCCACGGGCAGAAGGCGTCGGTCACCTCCAACACCACGTCCACCGGCGCCTGATAGGTCCGCGCCGCGAGCGCCCTGCCGACGTCGACGAGGCGGAGGTATCCCATGTCCCGCACCCGCGTCAGACAGCGCCGGATGTCGGAGACCAGGTACTGCCAGGCGTCGTCGACCGGCCGTCCCCGCAGCGTCAGCTTGGACATCAGGTCGATGCCGAACAGGAACCGCCACAGCGCCGCGTCGCTCGCCGCGTCCAGCGCGGCCAGGTCCTCCAGCGCCACGGTGCCGTCGTGCCCGCTCGGCGACCAGCCCAGCTTGGTACGGAAACGGGCGTACCCGACGATCCGCCCGTCCCGCTCGGCGACCACGCACTGCAGCGCCGACGCCCCGTCCCGGTGGCTCTCCGGGTCCACGAGGGGCGCCCGCTCCCAGCCGGGCTGCCGGGCCAGCATCCCGGGCCGCAGCGGCACCAGCTCCGCGTACACCGCCTCGCACGCGTCGAGCACGTCGGCCGGCCTGGCGTACCTCAGCCGTACGTCGTCGGTGCCGGCCGGCACGGTCAGCGTGACCCGGCTCGTGTCGATCTCGGCCTGCAGCTGCTGGACGGCCATGTCGTACCCGAAGCGGCCGTAGATCGCCGGCTCGGAGGCGGTCAGCGCGGCGAGCGCCTCGCCCCGCTCCCGTACGTCGTCCAGCTGGCGCCGCATCATCGCGGTCAGCACCCCGCGCCGCCGGTGCGTGGCGGACACGCTCACCATGGTGACGCCCGCCACCGGCAGCACCGCGCCGCCCGGTACGGTCATCCGGAAGCTGAACGCCCCGCCCGTCCCGACCAGGTCGGACCCGTCCCATGCGGCCAGTGAACGCTCGAACTCCGTGAGGGAGCGATCCAGCTCACGCTCCTCCGCGGAGGTCGAGCCGGCGCCGAAAGCCCGGATCAGGTGGTCCCACCACCCGTCGAACTCCTCGGCACGCAGCACCTTCAACTCGGTCGCACGGTCGGTCGCCATCCGCCATGCGTACCAGGGGCAATGCCGGACAGGCCAGCGAATTTCTCCCGGACGGCGACGCGGGGCCGTCCGGTGAAGTTCACTGTGAAGTCGCACTCGACGGCGAACCTCGGACGGGGGACAAGTGGGACCTCCCGTGCCGAGCAGCTGGTCCGATGGATAGGGTCCCGAACTAATGGCAGCAGACGGAGAGCGGCGCGGGAAGGCCGAGACCTTCACGGCCCGGTGCAGGATGCAGTGGCACCGGGCCCGCGTCGGGCTGCGCAGAAGCGCCGTGGACTACTTCCGCGGCGACGGTTCCGACTGGATCGCGCTCGCCGGACTCCTGCTGACCGTGCCCGTGCTGGCGGCCATGACCCTCGCCAACTCGGTGTGGTTCTCGCCGGCCTCCCTGGTCCTGCCGATCATCGCGGGCGGCCTGCTGCTGCGCCCGGCGAGCCTGCTCGGCCTGTACGCGGCGGGCGCCACGGCGCTGATCGTCGAGTCGGTCCGGCTCGGCCCCTACACCGAGGGCCCCTCCCGGGTCACCCCCGGCGTGGTCCTGGTCGTGGCCGCCTGCGGTTTCTTCGGCCTCCTCACCGCCCAGTTCCGCAGCCGGGTCGGCGTGCCCTGGCGGCGCGGCGGCACCATGCTCTTCGACCTGCGCGAACGCATCCGGGTGCAGAGCAAGCTGCCGAAGCTGCCGCCGGGCTGGCACCGCGAGATGGCCCTGCGGCCGGCCGGCGGCCAGTCCTTCTCCGGGGACTTCGTGGTCGCCGCCCGCACGAACAACGGCCGCACGATGGAGGTCGTCCTCACCGACGTCTCCGGCAAGGGCATGGACGCGGCGTCCCGCGCCCTGCTGCTGTCCGGCGCGTTCGGCGGCCTCCTGGGCTCCCTGCCCCCGCACGCCTTCCTCACCGCCGCCAACGGATACCTCCTGCGCCAGGACTGGGACGAGGGCTTCGCCACCTCGATCCACCTGGTCCTCGACCTGGACTCCGGCGACTACGAGCTCTACTCCGCGGGCCACCCCCCGGGGCTCCAGCTCAGCGCGGGCAGCGGCCGCTGGGAGGAGAAGGCCGCGGAGGGCCCGCTCCTGGGCGTCTACGACGGCGCCCAGTTCGACTCGGTCAAGGGCTCGCTGCGGCCGGGCGACGTCCTGATGCTCTTCACGGACGGCCTGGTGGAGACGTCGGACCGGGACATCGTGGAGGGCATCGACCGCCTCACCGGCGAGGCCGACCGCTATGTGGCGGGCGGCTTCCACGGGGCGGCCTGGCACCTGATCGAGGCGGTGGCGAAGGACGTGAACGACGACAGGGCGCTGCTGCTGATCTGCCGCGAGGCGGCGCGGTGAGCCGGCCCGGCCCGCGGGCGGTCGTGCCGCTCGGGGCGGCACGGGTGGGCGCCGGCGGCACCCCCTCCGGGGGAGGCACCCCGCAAGCGCCGGTGAGCGTCCCCGCCCCCGCCACGGAGCACTCGCACCTGTGACCTCCCCGACCCCCCTCTCCCTCCCCGAAGTCGAGGCGCTCGCCCGAGCCGCCCACGCGGGACAGACCGACAAGGCCGGCCGCCCCTACGCCGAGCACCTCGCCGCCGTGGCCGAGGGCGTCCGCGCCCGCGGCGGTGACCCGGAGCAGATCGCCGCCGCCTGGCTGCACGACGCCGTCGAGGACCACGCCCTCAGCGCGGAACGGCTCGCGGCGACCCCCCTCACGGCCCGCACCAGGGCCATCGTGCTCGCCCTCACCAAGCACCCCGCCGAGCCCGCCGAGGCGTACGCCCGCCGCATCCTGGACACCCCGGGCGCCCTCCTGGTCAAAGAGGCCGACCTCGCGCACAACGCCGACCCGGGCCGTCTCGCCGTACTCGACGAAGAGACCCGGAAACGGCTGACCGAGAAGTACGCCAGGATGCGCGCCCTGCTCAGCCCGCCGGCGTAACCGGAATCACGCGTTGGCCATCTCCCGGCCCTCCCGGCGCTGCCGCTCCCGCGCCTGTTCCGCCGCGTCCTGCCGGAACGCCCAGGCCATCCTCGGCTCCATGGCGAACCGGAACACCCGCCGGACCGGCCCGGAGCACAGCAGTGTGACGGTGGCGCCCGCGAGGGCGGTGACGAGGATCTCGCCGAGCGGCCCGTGCAGCCACCGCGGATCGAACCAGCCCGCGTGGTCGGCGTACTTCACGGCGAAACCGTGCAGCAGATAGCCGTACAGCGTGCCCGCGCCCAGTGCCGTGAACCACATCCGGCGGCCCGGTACCCAGGACAGGAAGCCGGCCGTCAGCAGCAGCGAGCAGCCGAACATCGCGAGCACCATCACCGGCCCGCACCACCACGGCACACCCAGTTCCTGCGCGGAGTCCCGGTGGTAGAACCACGCGGTGTTCATCCGGGGCACCGACCACCAGGAGAAGGCCAGCGCGAAGGCGAACACCGGCAGCGCGGCGATCCGCACCGGCCACCGGCGTACCAGCCGGAAGTGCTCGGGCCTCAGGCACAGGCCGAGCACGAAGTACGGCAGGAACTGCAGGACCCGCTGCAGGTCCAGGTCGTCGCCGATGCTGGGGGACACGGACGCCAGCATCGCGACGGCGAAGGCGACGGGCAGCGGGTGGCGGACCGCCCGCCAGATCGGCGTGGTCAGCCGCCAGACGAACAGTGCGCACAGGAACCAGGTCAGGTACCAGGGGTCGAGCAGGCTGATGTCCTGGCCGGGGGAGTGGTCGACGTACCGCTCGAACAGCGAATAGGCGGTCTCGAACAGGACGTACGGCACGACGACGCCGGTGATCAGCCGCTTCAGCCGGTCCGGGCGCATGTCGAAATTCCGGGAGAAGTAGCCGGAGATGACGATGAACGCCGGCATGTGGAAGGCGTACACGACGCAGTACAGCGCCTCCAGGACACGGCTGTCACCCTTCAGCGGCTCCCAGGAGTGGCCCATCGCGACGAGCACGATCGCCAGGTACTTGGCGTTGTCGAAGAAGGCGTCGCGGTGTCCGTACGCCGGCGGCCGGGCGGGGGGACGCGGTGCTGGGTTCTGGCCGGGGGACGTGGCGGCGGCAAACATCTGAGGCACCCTAGCGTCGCCTGTGGGATTTCGTAAAACCATCGATGTGAATGCTGGATATCGGCCGTGACGGTCTGTGAACCGCCCGTCTGTTTACCCGGGTCGACTCCTGCAGCCATGCGGTTTCATGCGGCACTTACACCCTTGATGTCCCTGTTCATCCTGACTAATTGGTGCATAACGCCTGCGTGTGACCCCGCCTTGTGATGCCTGTGTCAACAATTCGAATTGGCTGCGCACGCGTTGTGTGGACACCGAAACCAAGTCTGCCGATTACCTTGGATCCGCGGCCGGGTGGGCCGTCGAATTACTGTGCGGGCGGGGGCCGGTGGGCGGTGAGTTGTCGACGTTGTGTCACGGGCCGCATAGTGCGGCCGGGTTGGTGGCACGATGGTCCTGGCGGGGGTGCGGGGTCGTACCCCCGGGCCGGGAGAGCGGAACCGACCGAGGGCGTGATCAGTTGTGGCGATTTCACTGTCTGTGGTGCTGCTGTTGGCGATCATCCTGGTGGTGCTGATCAGAGGGGGGAGCATCAAGGCCGGCCCCGCGATCGTCGCCGTCCTGTTCGGCTTCTTCCTCGCGTCGACCGGGATGGCCCCCTCCATCCAGCGCTTCCTCGACTCGATAGCGCAGACCATCAACTCGATCAGCTTCTGACCGCGCGGGCGCGCGCGGGCGTGCGCCCGCGCGAGTGAGCTTCCCGAGCCGCGGACACGCGACGGAACCGAGACATGGATTCCGTACGCCCTGTACGGCGCCGGCTCCGTCCGTGCGCCCGGCGTGCCCGGCCCGCCACGGAGTGAGGCCCCCGGCCCCGGACGCGGGGAAGGCCCGGACACGCGGAAGGCCCAGGCGAGGAGGTCGGAACCTCTCGCCTGGGCCTTCGCCACGCAGAGCGGGCGACGGGAATCGAACCCGCGTAGTCAGTTTGGAAGACTGGAGCTCTACCATTGAGCTACGCCCGCACATCACGCACCGCAGGTCGGTGACCGCGGCACAGAAGGCATCGTAGCGGGTCGTCCACCGCCTAGGCCAACGTGTTGGTCTGCACGGACGTGGCGCCGGCGCGGGTGAACAAAGCGGCCGACGCGGGCGGGCCGGGCATGTACCCTACGTGTCGCACCGAAACGGGGTGTGGCGCAGCTTGGTAGCGCGTCCGCTTTGGGAGCGGAAGGCCGTGGGTTCAAATCCCGCCACCCCGACCATCGAATGACGGCGTCCGTCTTGATCGCCTTTTGGGGCGCTGAGCGGCTGCGGTTACTATGCAAGCTGCGCGCCCGCGTGTCCCGGCCCCCGCACGGCGGCCTACGAACTCCTCCGGGCGGCGAAACTCCGCCGGTGCCTCTCTGGTCCCGGCAGAACCCAAGCAGTCAGCCACAAGGAGACCGAACCGTGAAGAGCGCCGTGGAGACCCTGAACCCGACCCGGGTTCGGCTCACTGTCGAGGTGCCCTTCGAGGAGCTCAAGGACAGCCTCGACGCGGCGTACAAGAAGATCAACCAGCAGGTCACGGTGAAGGGCTTCCGCAAGGGCAAGATCCCGGCCCGCGTCATCGACCAGCGGTTCGGCCGCGGTGCGGTGCTGGAGGAGGCCGTCAACGACGCGCTTCCGAAGTTCTACACCGAGGCGGTCAACGAGGCCGAGCTCAACCCGCTGGGCCAGCCCGAGGTCGACATCACCGAGCTGAAGGACGGCGAGACGCTGAACTTCACCGCCGAGGTCGACATCCGCCCCGCCCTGGAGATCCCGGACTACTCCGGTATCGAGGTCGAGGTCGACGCCGTCGAGGTGACCGACGAGGACATCGAGAAGTCCGTGGAGCAGCTCCGTGAGCGCTTCGCCTCGACCTCCCCGGTCGAGCGGGCCGCCGAGGACGGCGACGTCGTCACCATCGACCTGGAGGCCAAGGTCGACGGAGAGGTGCTGGAGGACGGCATCGCGAGCGGTGTCTCCTACACCATCGGCTCCGGCGAGCTGCTCGACGGCATCGACGACGCCGTGAAGGGCCTGGAGGCCGGTGGCGAGGCCACCTTCGCCTCCGAGCTCAAGGGCGGCTCCGCGGCCGGCCGTGAGGCCGAGGTCACCGTCAAGGTCACCCAGGTCGCCGCCCGCGAACTTCCCGCACTGGACGACGAGTTCGCGCAGCTGGCCTCCGAGTTCGACACCCTGGACGAGCTCAAGGAAGACAGCCGCAAGCGGCTCGCCAACATGAAGACGTACGACCAGGCCACGCAGGCCCAGGAGCGCGTCCTGGAGAAGCTCCTGGAGCTCGTCGAGGTGCCCGTCCCCGAGAAGCTGCTCGAGGACGAGATCAACACCCGCAAGCACAACCTGGAGCACCACCAGCTCGGCCAGATGGGTCTCGACCTGGAGAAGTACCTCGAGATCCAGGGCAAGACCGCCGAGGAGTTCGAGGCCGAGACCAAGGAAGCCGCGGTCAAGGGCATCAAGACCCAGTTCGTCCTCGACGAGCTGGTCAAGGTGGAGAAGCTGAACGTCAACCAGGAGGAGCTCACCGAGCACCTCATGCGGCGTGCGGCCTCCTCCGGCATGTCCCCCGACCAGTTCGCCCAGGCCGTCGTCGAGGGTGGCCAGGTTCCGCTCCTGGTCGGCGAGGTCGCCCGCGGCAAGGCCCTGGCCGTCGTGGTCGAGGCCGCCACGGTGAAGGACACCAACGGCGAGGTCGTCGACCTGGACGACGAGGACGAGGACGAGACGGAGGCCCCCGAGGCCGCCGCCGAGGCCCCGGCCGCCACGGACGAGGAGAAGACCGAGGGCTGAGCCCCACGGCGCCCGCCAACGGCGTACAAGGGGCTCCTGGGCACCGTCCCGGGGGCCCCTTCGTCATCGCCGGGACCGTAGTGCCCCCCGCGGGGGGCACTGGGGAACTGCGCGACAAGCCGCTGCGCGCCCGCACGCGCCCGCGCGCCCGTAGCACCACGGCGAGTACCCGTCCGGCCACCGCCGGGGGCTCTACGCCCCCGGCGAACAGCCCTCTTACCGGGATTCCCCGAAGGGACCATCGCGTTAGGGTCCATGAGTACGAGGGCAGCCAAGCCCCCGGCTACGGAAACGTGAGACGGCCCGGCGCCGTCGTAAGACGAGCAGGTGGATACGTGACGAATCTGATGCCCTCCGCCGCCGGCGAGCCTTCCTTCGGTGGTGGCCTCGGCGACCAGGTCTACAACCGGCTGCTCGGCGAGCGGATCATCTTCCTGGGCCAGCAGGTCGACGACGACATCGCCAACAAGATCACCGCGCAGCTGCTGCTGCTCGCGGCCGATCCCGGCAAGGACATCTACCTCTACATCAACAGCCCCGGTGGTTCGGTGACGGCCGGCATGGCGATCTACGACACCATGCAGTACATCCCGAACGACGTGGTGACCATCGCGATGGGCATGGCGGCCTCGATGGGCCAGTTCCTGCTCACCGGCGGCGCCGCGGGCAAGCGCTTCGCGCTGCCGCACGCCGACATCATGATGCACCAGGGCTCCGCGGGCCTCGGCGGTACCGTCTCGGACATCAAGATCCAGGCCGAGTACCTGCTGCGCACCAAGAAGCGCATGTCCGAGCTGACCGCGCAGCACTCCGGCCAGACCGTCGAGGCGATCGTCCGCGACGGCGACCGCGACCGCTGGTTCACCCCGGAAGAGGCCAAGGAGTACGGTCTCATTGACGAGATCATCACGCATGCCTCCGGTGTTCCGGGAGGCGGCGGCACCGGCGCCTGAGACCAGGCCCCGCCACGCCACGCTCCGCCGAGACTCCAGCCCCCCGAACGCCACCAGGACGGTGAACACCCTCATGAGCAACATTCCCGGCGCCGCTGACGCCCGCTACGACGGGCCCCGGCCCGACGCCCGCTACGTCATCCCGCGCTTCGTCGAGCGCACCTCCCAGGGCATCCGCGAGTACGACCCGTACGCGAAGCTCTTCGAGGAGCGCGTGATCTTCCTCGGCGTCCAGATCGACGACGCCTCCGCCAACGACGTCATGGCGCAGCTGCTGTGCCTGGAGTCGATGGACCCCGACCGGGACATCTCGATCTACATCAACAGCCCGGGCGGCGACATGACCGCCCTCACGGCGATCTACGACACGATGCAGTTCGTCAAGCCCGACATCCAGACGGTCTGCATGGGCCAGGCGGCCTCCGCCGCCGCGATCCTGCTGGCCGCCGGCACGCCCGGCAAGCGCATGGCGCTGCCGAACTCCCGGGTGCTGATCCACCAGCCCGCCGGTTCCACCGGCCGCGGCCAGCTCTCCGACCTGGAGATCATCGCCAAGGAGTTCACGCGGATGCGTGACCAGCTGGAGACCATGCTGTCCAAGCACTCCAACCGGCCGATCGAGCAGGTCCGCGAGGACATCGAGCGCGACAAGATCCTCACGGCCGAGGAAGCCCTCGACTACGGCATCGTGGACCAGATCATCTCCACCCGGAAGATGAACAACGCTGACGTCCGCTGACAGAGGATGTAGTCTCTGCCGCCCTTGGCCCGGTTTGACCGCGGGCTCGGCAAGGTGCACGTCAAAGTGAACCGTGCCAAGGGGGGCCCGTACGAGGGGCCCGGCAAGGTACCGTCGACATAAGGCAGCACCAGGAGCCGCTGGATTCGAAAGAGTCCAGGCGTCTCCCAGGCGAAGGGGAAGCACACCGTGGCACGCATCGGTGACGGCGGCGATCTGCTCAAGTGCTCGTTCTGCGGCAAGAGCCAGAAGCAGGTCAAGAAGCTCATCGCAGGGCCCGGTGTGTACATCTGCGACGAGTGCATCGACCTCTGCAACGAGATCATCGAGGAGGAACTCGCCGAGACGAGCGAGGTGCGCTGGGAGGAACTCCCCAAGCCCCGCGAGATCTACGAGTTCCTGGAGGGCTACGTGGTCGGCCAGGAGGCCGCCAAGAAGGCCCTCTCGGTCGCGGTGTACAACCACTACAAGCGGGTCCAGGCCGGCGAGAACGGCGGCGGCCAAAGCCGCGAGGACGCCATCGAGTTGGCGAAGTCCAACATCCTGCTGCTGGGGCCCACCGGCTCCGGCAAGACGCTTCTGGCGCAGACCCTGGCCCGCATGCTGAACGTGCCGTTCGCGATCGCCGACGCGACCGCGCTGACGGAGGCGGGCTACGTGGGCGAGGACGTCGAGAACATCCTCCTCAAGCTGATCCAGGCGGCCGACTACGACGTCAAGAAGGCCGAGACCGGGATCATCTACATCGACGAGATCGACAAGGTCGCGCGGAAGAGTGAAAACCCGTCGATCACCCGGGACGTCAGCGGCGAGGGCGTGCAGCAGGCCCTGCTGAAGATCCTGGAGGGCACCACCGCGTCGGTCCCGCCGCAGGGCGGCCGCAAGCACCCGCACCAGGAGTTCATCCAGATCGACACGACGAACGTGCTGTTCATCGTGGGCGGCGCCTTCGCGGGCCTGGAGAAGATCATCGAGTCACGGGCGGGCGCCAAGGGCATCGGCTTCGGCGCGACCATCCGCTCCAAGCGCGAGCTGCAGTCCAAGGACCAGTTCGAGGACGTCATGCCCGAGGACCTGGTGAAGTTCGGCATGATCCCCGAGTTCATCGGCCGGCTGCCCGTCATCACCTCGGTCCACAACCTGGACCGCGAGGCCCTGCTCCAGATCCTGATCGAGCCGCGCAACGCGCTGGTCAAGCAGTACCAGCGCCTGTTCGAACTCGACGGCGTGGAGCTGGACTTCGAGCGCGAGGCGCTGGAGGCCATCGCCGACCAGGCCATCCTCCGCCAGACCGGCGCCCGCGGCCTGCGCGCCATCATGGAAGAAGTCCTCATGTCCGTGATGTACGAGGTCCCGTCCCGCAAGGACGTGGCCCGCGTGGTCATCACGGCCGACGTCGTCCACTCCAACGTCAACCCGACCCTGATCCCGCGCGACGCGCGCGGGCGCGGCGCGGGCGAGCAGAAGTCGGCATAGCCGTACCGGTCGTAGCGAGGAGGGGCGCCCGCGAGCTTCGCGGGCGCCCCTCCTCGGTGTCTCAGGCGACCGTCAGGCCTTGACGCGGACGTCGTCGCGGAGCTTGGCGGTCAGGGAGGCGGTGTCGTCCATCGAGCCGCTCTTCCCGGTGGCGATGGCGGCCAGATCGTAGGCGAACACGTAGGCCACCGTGCTGTGGTCGCCCCACACGCAGAACGGCATCGTCGTGGACTTGCCGGTGGAGCTGTCCTTGGACTCGATCTCCTGGCACTTCATGATGCCGTCGAAGCCGGCGGGCTTGAACGTCCGGGGCTCGCCCACGAGCTTGCCCTCCGAGTCGCTCTTCGCGCTCTCCGCCTTGGTCTCGGCGAACATCGCGTCGACGGTCTTCCCGGGATCCTCGATGGTGCCGTACACCCCGCTGAACGTCAGGGACTTGGCCGTGAGACCCGAGCCCTGCACGTAGCTCGCGCTCACGTCCTTGGGGTCGTGGATGCCCCACGCCTCGGCGTCCTTGACGTCGGACGAGGTCAGCTTGCCCGATTCGGAGTTGCCCTGCTTCTTGTAGGCGCCGTCGATGACCACCGCCGGCGCCGTCAGCTTGTGCGGCCCGTCGTCGGCGACCGAGCCGGCGCTGCCGCCGCTGTTGCCGAGTGCGAAGTACGCGCCCACCGCGATCGCCGCCACCACCGCGACCGCCCCGATGATCAGGCCCGTCCGCTTCTTCCCGGCGCCCGGAGCCGGTGGCTGCGGAACGCCGTAGGGCTGCTGGCCGTACGGAGGCTGGCCGTAGGGCGGCTGCTGCTGGCCGTACGGGTTCTGCTGCGGCGGGACGGGGGCGCCCTGGGGCGGATAGCCGTAGCCCGGCTGCGGCGGCTGCCCCGGGGGCTGCTGGGGGTAGCCGTAGCCGGGCTGGGGCGCCTGCGGCTGGCCGTACGGACCCGGCTGCTGTCCGTAGGGTCCCGGCTGCTGCGGCGGCCCCCCGTACGGGCCCGGCTGGTTGTGACTCATCTCTGGGTTCCCCTCCAGATGCTTATGTGTTCCTGACATCCTGGCTCAGCCGCCGGGGACGCACGGCACGGGGGTGCGCACCGTTACAGAACAAACGCGTTTCGGTACAGCCCTGAGACACCTCTAAACTGAGCGCCGTGACCGAGAATGCTCAGCAGCAGCCCACAGCGCCCAGCACCGAACTGCCGACCCAGTACGCGCCGGCCGACGTAGAGGGGCCGCTGTACGAGCGCTGGGTGGAGCGCGGTTACTTCGCGGCCGACGCCAAGAGCGACAAGCCCGCGTACACCATCGTCATCCCGCCGCCCAACGTCACCGGCTCCCTGCACCTGGGCCACGCCTTCCAGCACACGCTGATGGACGCGCTGACCCGCCGCAAGCGCATGCAGGGCTTCGAGTCGCTGTGGCTGCCCGGCATGGACCACGCCGGTATCGCCACCCAGAACAAGGTCGAGCAGCAGCTCGCCGAGGAGGGCAAGTCCCGCCAGGACCTCGGCCGCGAGGAGTTCGTCGAGCGGGTCTGGCAGTGGAAGGAAGAGTACGGCGGCAAGATCCTCGGCCAGATGCGCCGGCTCGGCGACGGCGTCGACTGGGACCGTGAGCGCTTCACCATGGACGAGGGCCTGTCCAAGGCCGTCCAGACCATCTTCAAGAAGCTCTACGAGGACGAGCTGATCTACCGCGCCGAGCGCATCATCAACTGGTGCCCGCGCTGTCTGACGGCCATCTCGGACATCGAGGTGGAGTACCAGGAGGACGACGGCGAGCTGGTCTCCATCAGGTACGGCGAGGGGGAGGAGACGCTGGTTGTCGCCACCACCCGCGCGGAGACGATGCTCGGCGACACCGCGGTCGCCGTCCACCCCGACGACGAGCGGTACAAGCACCTGGTCGGCAAGCGCATCAAGCTCCCGCTGACGGACCGTACGATCCCCGTCGTCGCCGACACGCACGTCGACCCGGAGTTCGGCACGGGTGCCGTCAAGGTCACCCCGGCCCACGACCCGAACGACTTCGCGATCGGCCAGCGGCACGGCCTCGAGTCCATCACCGTGATGGACGAGCGGGCCGTCATCACCGTCCACGGGCCCTTCGCGGGCCTGGACCGCTTCGAGGCGCGGTCCGCGATCGTCGCGGCGCTGCGCTCGCAGGGCCGGATCGTCGCCGAGAAGCGGCCCTACGTCCACAGCGTCGGCCACTGCTCGCGCTGCGGCACGACCATCGAGCCGCGGCTGTCCATGCAGTGGTGGGTCAAGGTCGGCCCGCTGGCCAAGGCCGCCGGCGACGCGGTCCGCGACGGCCGGGTCAGGATCCACCCCGAGGACATGTCGAAGCGGTACTTCGACTGGGTCGACAACATGCACGACTGGTGCATCTCGCGCCAGCTGTGGTGGGGCCACCGGATCCCGGTCTGGTACGGCCCGGACGGCGAGGCCGTCTGCGTCGGCCCCGACGAGCAGCCGCCCGGCACCGAGGCGGAGGGCTGGAAGCAGGACACCGACGTCCTGGACACCTGGTTCTCCTCCGGCCTGTGGCCCTTCTCCACCCTCGGCTGGCCCGAACAGACCGCGGACCTGCGGAAGTTCTACTCGACCGACGTCCTGCTCACCGGCCACGACATCATCTTCTTCTGGGTCGCCCGGATGATGATGTTCGGCCTGTACGCGATGGACGGCGAGGTTCCCTTCCGTACCATCGCGCTGACCGGCCTGGTCCGTGACGAGCGCGGCAAGAAGATGTCGAAGTCGTTCGGCAACGTCGTCGACCCGCTGGACTGGATGGACAAGTACGGCTCCGACGCCGTCCGCTTCACCCTGGCCCGCGGTGCCAACCCCGGCACCGACGTCCCGATCGGCGAGGACTGGGTCCAGGCCTCCCGCAACTTCGCCAACAAGATCTGGAACGCGACCCGGTTCGCCCTGATGAACGGCGCCACGGTCCAGGGCCCGCTGCCGGACCCGTCCGAGATGTCGGCGACGGACCGCTGGATCCTGTCCCGCCTCAACAAGACGGTCGCCGAAGTCGACGCGTTCTACGACGACTTCCAGTTCGCGAAGCTGTCCGACGCCCTCTACCACTTCGCGTGGGACGAGGTCTTCGACTGGTACGTCGAGCTGTCGAAGACGACGTTCCAGGCGGGCGGCCGGAGCGCCGAGGTCTCCCAGCGGGTCCTGGGCGAGGTCCTCGACGTCACCCTGAAGCTGCTCCACCCGGTGGTCCCCTTCGTCACGGACACCCTGTGGACCACCCTCACGGGCGGCGAGTCGGTCGTCGTCGCGCGGTGGCCGTCCGACAGCGGCTTCCGCGACGAGGCGGCGGAGAAGGAGATCGAGAGCCTCCAGTCGGTCATCACCGAGGTCCGCCGCTTCCGCGCCGACCAGGGCCTGCAGCCCGGCCAGCGGGTCCCGGCCCGCCTCGCCCTCGACGGCACGGCACTCGCCCCGCACGAGGCGGCCATCCGCCAGCTGCTCCGCCTCCAGCCGGAGGGCGACGCCTTCGCGGCCACCGCCACCCTCCCGGTCGCCGGTGCCACGGTCGCCCTCGACCTCTCCGGCACCATCGACGTGGCGGCGGAGCGCAAGCGTCTGGCCAAGGACCTCGCGGCCGCCGAGAAGGAGAAGGCCCAGGCGACGGCCAAGCTGGGCAACGAGGCGTTCCTCGCGAAGGCCCCGGACAACGTGGTGGACAAGATCCGCGGCCGGCTGGCCAAGGCGGACGAGGACATCGCCCGTATCCAGGCCCAGCTGGAGCGCCTTCCGCAGGCCTGACCCCCGCCAGGACCCCGCAGGCGTCCGGCAGCCCGTGCTCCGGGCCGCCGGACGCCTGCGCGTTTTCCGCCGCCACCAAGCGCCGACCGGCCATCGCCCTACAATCCAAATGTAGGGACATAGCCTTGATGTCCCGTTGTGACGCGATGTGGCGGAGGGAACGCCCGCATGCTGCGCAGGGGCCGAACGAAGACACCTCCGCAAGGGGGACTGGTTGCCCTGACGGCTGTCACGGGCGCCCTGCTCGCCGTTTTCATCGGCATCGTCTTCCTGATGCTGGTGTGGGCCCTCCAGGACGCCCGCGGCTCCTTGGGGGCCGCCCGCGCCGACCGCCCGGCACTGGACCAGGCCGGGGCGGTGCAGAAGGTCGTGCTCGACATGGAGGGCGGGCAGCTGGGCTACGTCATCACCGGGCAGGACGAGTTCCTCAAGCCGTGGCGGGCGGCACGGGCCGAGTTCCCCGTGCAGGCGCAGCGGCTCGTGGACGTCAGCTCCACCACCGGCCAGCGGCGGCTCGCCCAGCAGATCCGGCAGTCCGGGCAGTCCTTCATCGACGACTATTCGGTGCCGCTCGTGGACGCGGTCAGACGCGGCGATCCCTCCGTGAGCAGCACGGCACGCACGCGGGAGGGCAGACAACGGGTCGAGGAGCTGCGCAGCCGGCTCAGGGATTACCTGGGCGGCGAGCGCGTCGGCATCGACCAGCAGGAACACGCCCTCGAAGACCGGATGGACCGGCTGGCCATCGGGGCGTCCGCCGGTGTCGCCGGGGCGGTCGTGCTGATCGTCGGCTACGGCGCCTACGTGACCCGGATGATCGTCTGGCCGGTGCGCAGGATGGCCGGCACCGCGACCCGGCTGGCCGCCGGGGACCTGAGCGCGCGGGTGCCGCCCTCCGGCAGGCGGGAGATCGGGCAGCTGGAGACGGCGTTCAACACCATGGCCGCCTCCCTGGAGAAGAGCCACCGCAGGCTCAGACTGCTCTACGACGCCGGAACGGCCGTGGGTAACACCCTCGACGTGCGGCGGACCGCCGACGAACTCGTCCGGGTCGCCGTCCCCCGCTTCGCCGACCACGTCACCGTCGACCTGGCGGCGGCCGTCCTGGCCGGTGCCGAGCCGGAGGACGCCGACGGCTCGGTGCTGCGCCGGGTCGCCCGGGGCGGCATCCGCGACGATCCGCCGCTGGACCCCGTCGGCGCGCCGGCGGCACCCGGCCGGGCCGCCCCAGGCACCGGCGCGGCCCTCCACTCCGACCTGAGCGCCGCCCCCGCCGCGTGGGCCACCGACACCCGGTGCGCGGACCGGCTGCTCGCCTACGGCATGGGCTCGCTGATCACCGCGCCGCTGTCGGCGCAGGGCGTCCCGATGGGTGTGATCGCCTTCTGGCGGACCCGGAACTCCCCGCCGTTCGAGGAGGACGACCTCTCCGACGCCGAGGAACTCGCCGCGAAGACCGCGGCCGCCATCGACAACGCGCGGCGCTACACCCGGGAGCGCGAGACCGCGCTGACCCTCCAGCACAGCCTGCTCCCGCACGGCCTGCCCGAGCGCCCGACCGTCGAGGTCGCCTACCGCTACCTCCCCACCGGCACCCGGGCCGGAGTCGGCGGCGACTGGCTCGACGTGATCCCGCTGTCCGGCACCCGGGTGGCCCTGGTCGTCGGGGACGTCGTCGGCCACGGCATCCAGGCCTCGGCCACCATGGGCCGGCTGCGCACGGCGGTCCGCACCCTCGCCGACGTCGACCTGCCGCCCGAGGAACTCCTCACCCACCTGGACGACCTCGTCCTCCATCTCGACGACGGCGCCATGGAACCGGCCGGAGAGGTCGGCTCGACCTGCCTGTACGCCGTCTACGACCCGATCTCGCGGCGCTGCTCCCTGGCCAGCGCGGGCCATCCGCTGCCCTTCGTGATCACCCCGCAGGGCGCCGTGGAGAAGGCCCCCGGACAGGCCGGACCGCCGCTCGGGCTCGGCGGACTGCCGTTCGAGACCACCGAACTGGACCTCGCCCAGGGCACCACCCTCGCGCTGTTCAGCAACGGCCTGGTGCACTCCCGCAACCTCGACCTCAGCCAGGGCCTCGACCGGCTCCGCCGCGCCCTGGCGACCCCGGGTGCGTCCCTGGAGGCGACCTGCGACCACGTGGTGGCCACGCTGCGCACCGGCGAACCCGCCGACGACGTCACACTGCTGCTGGCCCGCACCCACACCCTGCCCTCCGACCGGGTGGCCACCTGGGAGGTCCCCGCGGACCCCGAGCACGTCGCCCGGGCCCGCGCCCTGACCACCGGCCAGCTCGGCGCCTGGCAGCTGGACGACCTGTCGTTCACCACCGAACTGGTGGTCAGCGAGCTGGTCACCAACGCCATCCGCTACGGCGGCTCCCCGATCCAGCTGCGGCTCATCCGGGACACCACGATGCTGATCTGCGAGGTCTCCGACGGCAGCAGCACCGCCCCCCACCTGCGGCGGGCCCGCGTCTTCGACGAGGGCGGCCGAGGCCTGCTGCTGGTCGCCCAGCTCACCCAGCGCTGGGGCACCCGGCAGACCTCCGCGGGCAAGACCATCTGGTGCGAGCAGGCCCTGCCCGCCGCCGATGCCGCCCAGCCCGCATAGCCCTCCTGGGCCGCCGGGCGGGTGCCGGGCTCCGTAGACTGGTGCCGTGAGTGATCTGCCGCCGCGCGACCCCCATGACAGCTTCGACGAGCACGCCGAGCACGCCGAGCCCGACGAGAACGCCGAGAACCTCGAAGACGCCTTCGAGGGCATCGTCGCGGCCGAGACCGACCGCGACCCCGACCTCGCGGTGATCGAGGCCGGCAGCCGGACCCTGCGTACCCAGGGCGGCACGCCGCAGGCCGATGTTCCGGCCCGCCCCGAGGATCCCGAGGTCGACCGGGCCCTGCGCGAGGTGGAGACGGAGCTCGCGACCCGCTGGGGCGAGACCAAGCTGGAGCCGTCGGTCACCCGGATCGCCGCCCTCATGGACGTCCTGGGCGACCCCCAGCGTGCGTACCCCTCGATCCACATCACCGGCACCAACGGCAAGACCTCCACCGCCCGGATGGTCGAGGCCCTGCTGGGCGCCTTCGACCTGCGCACCGGCCGCTACACCAGCCCCCACGTGCAGTCGATCACCGAGCGCATCAGCCTCGACGGCGCCCCGATCTCCGCCGAGCGCTTCATCGAGACGTACGACGACATCAAGCCCTACGTCGAACTGGTCGACTCCCGGCAGGAGTACCGGCTCTCCTTCTTCGAGGTGCTCACCGGCATGGCGTACGCGGCGTTCGCGGACGCCCCCGTCGACGTCGCCGTCGTCGAGGTCGGCATGGGCGGCTCCTGGGACGCCACGAACGTCATCGACGGGGACGTCGCCGTCGTCACCCCCATCGACCTCGACCACACCGACCGGCTCGGCGGGACCACCGCCGAGATCGCGGGCGAGAAGGCCGGGATCATCAAGCAGGACGCCACCGTGATCCTCGCCCAGCAGCCGGTGGACGCGGCCCAGGTGCTGCTGAAGAAGGCCGTCGAGGTGGACGCCACGGTGGCCCGGGAGGGCCTGGAGTTCGGGGTGGTCGCCCGCCAGGTCGCCGTCGGCGGCCAGGTGCTCACCCTGCGCGGCCTCGGCGGCGAGTACGACCAGGTCTACCTCCCCCTGCACGGCGCCTACCAGGCTCACAACGCGGCCGTCGCGCTGGCCGCCGTGGAGGCGTTCTTCGGGGTCGGCTCGCAGCGCCCCGAGCCCCTCGCCGTGGACACGGTCCGCAAGGCGTTCGCCGCGGTCACCTCGCCGGGCCGGCTCGAAGTCGTACGGAGCTCTCCCACCGTCGTGCTGGACGCCGCGCACAACCCGGCCGGTGCCCGCGCCACCGCCGAGGCGGTCGGCGAGGCCTTCGACTTCAGCCGGCTGATCGGCGTGGTCGGGGCCAGCGGCGACAAGGACGTCCGGGGCCTCCTGGAGGCCTTCGAGCCGATCTTCGCCGAGGTCGTCGTGACCCAGAACTCCAGCCCCCGCGCGATGGACGCGGACGAACTGGCCACGGTCGCCGTCGAGGTGTTCGGCGAGGACCGGGTCCAGGTCGAGCCGCGGCTGCCGGACGCCCTGGAGGCCGCGATCACGCTGGCCGAGGAGGAGGGCGAGTTCGCGGGCGCGGGGGTGCTGGTCGCCGGCTCGGTCATCACGGTCGGCGAGGCCCGCCTGCTGCTGGGGAGGGCCTGACCATGCGGACACTCTGCTCCTCCACCCTGATCGGCGAGTTCTTCGTCATCGGCTTCGCCGCGCTGGTCGCCATGAAGGACCCCGACCTGTCCACGGCCACGGTGTGGCTGGTCAGCGGCATCGCGATGGTCCTCTGCGTGGCCCTGTGCGGTGTGGTCACCCGGCCCGGCGGCATCGCCTTCGGCTGGGCCCTGCAGATCGCGCTGATCGCCTCCGGCGTCTTCGTGCCGACGATGTACTTCATGGGCGCGGTCTTCGCGGCCCTGTGGTGGGC
Organism: Streptomyces sp. NPDC026515; assembly: GCF_055567595.1. Classification (NCBI taxonomy): domain Bacteria; kingdom Bacillati; phylum Actinomycetota; class Actinomycetes; order Kitasatosporales; family Streptomycetaceae; genus Streptomyces; species Streptomyces sp. NPDC026515. Next base: position 132,897 of record NZ_JBVHQD010000015.1, on the reverse strand, counting down.
GTCGGTGCACTACGGCCGGAAGATCGACGCGGCGAAGGCCCGTTTCGCGGCACAGGCGGACCCGGCGCCCCGGCCCTCGGCCCCGGGAGCTGACACTGCGTGACGGGCGCCCGGACCAGCCCTGTAGCCTCTCCTCACCGCACACGTAAGTACCGCGAAGGAGCCCTCACGTGACTCAGCGCACCCTCGTCCTGCTCAAGCCCGACGCCGTCCGGCGCGGCCTGACCGGCGAGATCATCGGCCGTATCGAGCGCAAGGCCGACTGGCGGATCACCGCGCTGGAGCTGCGCTCCCTGGAGCGGGCGACGCTGGAGCAGCACTACGCCGAACATGTCGGCAAGCCGTTCTACGAGCCGCTGGTCGAGTTCATGGCCTCCGGCCCGGTCGTCGCCCTGATCGTCGAGGGCGAGCGGGTCATCGAGGGCATCCGCGCGCTGGCCGGCCCCACCGACCCGATCGCCGCCGCGCCGGGCTCCATCCGCGGCGACTTCGGTGTCATCGTCCGCGAGAACCTGATCCACGCGTCCGACTCCGAGGAGTCCGCGGAACGCGAGATCAAGATCTTCTTCCCGGGCCGCGCCTGACTCCGCGGGCCGGGCCCGCCTTCCAGGGCCGCGCCTGACTCCCTCGGTCGGGGCACCGTAGAGTTTCCGTAGAATTTTCTGACGGGCCGTCAGTCCAGTGCGCCGTCCGGCCTGGGACGGTCGAATGATTTCGGCCGTCCTTCGGCATATGCGTGCCGATCGGGGGAACGAGTGCCCCCGTCGGACCGTCTCCACAAGCGAGTCGGCCCTGTACGTGATGACAATGGCGAAGACCCTCGCGCAGTGTTCGTGCAGGCGCGTCTACGATGTAAGCCTTCACGTCACAGCAGCCACTTCGCCGACCTGAAATGCCCTCAAAAGCTCCCGGGAAGGCCAGACGAATCCTGATGGGGAACTCAATGTCGTTCATCGGCCGTGACATGGCTGTCGACCTCGGGACCGCCAACACGCTGGTGTACGTCAGGGGTCGCGGGATCGTACTCAACGAGCCGTCCGTCGTCGCGATCAATACGAACACCGGTGGAATTCTGGCAGTCGGCGCGGAAGCGAAGAAGATGATCGGGCGCACGCCCGGCAACATCGTCGCCGTACGGCCCCTGAAGGACGGCGTGATCGCCGACTTCGAGATCACCGAGCGGATGCTCCGCTACTTCATCCTGAAGATCCACAAGCGGCGCTACCTGGCGCGGCCGCGGGTCGTCGTGTGCGTGCCCTCCGGTATCACCGGTGTCGAGCGCCGCGCGGTGATCGAGGCGTCGTCGCAGGCCGGTGCCCGCCAGGTGCACATCATCGAGGAGCCCATGGCCGCCGCCATCGGCTCCGGCCTGCCGGTCCACGAGGCCACGGGCAACATGGTGGTGGACATCGGCGGCGGCACCACGGAGGTCGCGGTCATCTCGCTCGGCGGCATCGTCACCGCCCAGTCGATCCGCGTCGCCGGCGACGAGCTGGACAACGCGATCATCCAGCACATCAAGAAGGAGTACAGCCTCCTCCTCGGTGAGCGGACGGCCGAACAGATCAAGATCACGATCGGTTCGGCGTACGACCTGGACTCCGACGAGCACACCGAGATCCGCGGCCGGGACCTGGTGTCCGGGCTGCCGAAGACCGTGGTCATCTCGGCCGCCGAGGTCCGCAAGGCGATCGAGGAACCCGTCAACGCGATCGTGGACGCCGTCAAGACGACGCTGGACAAGTGCCCGCCGGAGCTCTCCGGCGACATCATGGACAGGGGAATCGTGCTGACCGGAGGCGGAGCGCTGCTGCGCGGTCTGGACGAGCGGCTGCGCCGGGAGACCGGCATGCCGATCCACATCGCCGAGGACCCGCTGGACAGCGTGGCGCTCGGATCCGGCAAGTGCGTCGAGGAATTCGAGGCGCTCCAGCAGGTCCTGGACGCCCAGCCGCGCAGATGACGTAACTCTTCGATTCCGCCGTACGAGATGATCCCCTCTCGTGCGGCGGATCGTTGATATGGAGGCATAGGCTCGCCCGCACGAGCTCCGCCCCCCGACTCACAAAAACAAGCTCCCGCAAGTTCTTGTCAAGTTCCTATTGAGGAAGGCACGGCCGCCGCACGTGAGGGACACGAAAGAGAGCCGGCTGCTCCTGGTGCTGCTGATCGCCATCGCGTTCGCGTTGATCACGGTGGACATCCGGGGCGGCAGGAACTCCCCGGTCGACGGCGCCCGGCAGGCCGCGGCCGCGGCCTTCGGCCCGATCGAGAACGGCATGTCGACGGTGGTGGACCCGGTGGGCAACGCCGTCTCCGCCGTCCGCGACTCCGACGAACGGCACGACCGGCTGGCCCGGCTGGAGAAGCAGAACGCGACCCTCAAGGCGAAGCTCGGCAGCGACGACCGCAACCGCAGCCGCCTCAACCAGCTCGACAAGATGCTGAAGATGGCCGGAGAGGGCCAGTACGGCATCAAGGGCGCGCAGGTCATCGCCATAGGGTCGGCGCAGGGCTTCTCCTGGACCATCACCATCGACGTCGGCGCCAACGACGGCATCAAACGCGACATGACCGTGCTGAACGGCAGCGGCCTGGTCGGCCGCGTGACCACGGTCGGCCCGGACGCGGCCACCGTGCTGCTCGCCAACGATCCGGACTTCACCGTCGGCACCCGCATGGAGGGCAGCGACGAGCTCGGCTTCGCCTCCGGACAGGGCGACCGCCCGCTGCGTGTCGAGCTCCTCAACGGCAAGGCCGAGGTGAAGAAGGGCGACCGGCTCGTCACCTTCGGCTCCGAGGCGGACCGGCCCTTCGTGCCCGGCGTCCCGGTCGGCACCGTCTCCAGCGTCGACCCGTCCCACGGCGGCCTCACCCGCACCCTTTACGTCACGCCGTTCGTGTCCTTCACCAAGCTCGACATCGTCGGCGTGGTCGTCGAGGCACCGAAGAAGGACCCGCGCGACGAGGTGCTCCCGGCCAAGCCGAAGCCGACGCCCATCCCGACGGTGACCGTCACGGTCACCCCGTCCGCGAGCGCGAGCGCGAACACGGGATCGGACTCGGGCACCGGCTCGGGTACGGACACCGGCACGAACTCGGGTACCGACGAGACCGACACCAACGACCAGCAGCGGTAGGAGCTGAATCCCTTCATGCGTGTCAACCGCATCCTGCTCTCCTCCGCCCTGGTCGTCGTCGCCCTGGTGATCCAGGTGAGCGTCCTCGCCCGCCTCCACCTGCCGGGCGCCGTCCCCGACCTGCTGCTGCTCACCGTCCTCGGCCTGGCCATGGTGTACGGCCATGTGGGCGGCGCCCTCGTCGGCTTCGGCGCCGGACTCCTCGCCGACCTCGCCCCGCCCGCCGACCACGCGGCCGGCCGCTACGCCCTGGTGCTCTGCGTCGTCGGGTACTGCGCGGGCCTGATCAAGCCGGAGAACGGCCGGCTGAGGTCCGCGACCGGGCCGATGCTCGTCGTGGTCGCCGCCGCCATCGGCTCCACCCTGCTGTACGCGGGTGTCGGCGCCCTGGTCGGCGACACCGCCGCCCGGCACGTCGGCATGACCAGCCTGCTGGTCACCGCCGCCCTCTACGACCTGCTGCTCGCCCCGTTCGTGGTCCCCGGCATCATGTGGCTGGCCCGCCGTGCCGACAGCGACCCGCTGGCGGAGGCCAACTCCGGTGGCAGAGCCGGTGACATCTCCTCCGGCTGGCTCTCCTCCGGCACCGGACTGCGCATCGGCGGCCAGCGCAGCGGTCTCGGCTCCCTGAGGGCAAGGGCCCGCACCCGCAGCGTCCGCGTCGGCCGCATCAAGGGGGTCAAGCGTCTGTGAGGGCAGGGGAGTTCACCCGGCGACCCGGCGGCGCCGCCCACAGCTTCGTCGTATATGACACAGACGTACGCCACGGAGAGGGGGAGGCAACCCAGTGACCAACATTCCCGAGACCGGTCGGACCCCACGGGTCCAGATCCGTCTCGTCGTCATCCAGATCCTGGTCCTCTCCCTGCTCGGCACCCTCGGCGGCCGCCTGTGGTACCTGCAGATCCGTGAGGGCGCCGAGTACCAGAAGGAAGCTTCCGGCAACCACGTTCAGCAGGTCGTCGAGCCCGCCGTACGCGGTTCGATCCTGGACGCGCGCGGAGTCCCCATCGCGGACAACGAGACCCGGCTGGTGGTCTCCGCCTCCCGTACCGACCTGCTCAAGCAGGCGGACGACGGCAAGGCGGTCCTCACCAAGCTCGCCGGCGTCCTCGGGATGAACCCCACCGACGTCATGCAGAAGGTCCGCCTCTGCGACGCCAAGACCCCGCAGCCCTGCTGGAACGGCTCCCCCTACCAGCCGATCCCGATCACCGACGAGGCCACCGCCAAGCAGGCCCTGCAGATCCGTGAGCGGGCCGAGGACTTCCCCGGCATCACCGCCGAGCCCGAGGCCGTGCGCCGCTACCCGGCCCCCGGCAAGGCCAACACCTCCCAGGTCCTCGGCTACCTCTCGCCGGTCACCGACGACGAGATCCAGCAGGCGCAGAACACCACCTCGCCCTACCTGCGTTCGGACATGGTCGGCCGCTCCGGCCTGGAGCGCGAGTACGACAAGGAACTGCGCGGCAAGGCCGGCGTCACCCGCTACGAGGTGGACAACCTCGGCCGGGTCATCGGCAAGGCCAAGTCCGACGCCGCCGAGCCCGGAGCCAACCTGGTCACCAGCATCGACTCCCGGGTCCAGCGGGTCGCCGAGTACGAGCTGGACAAGGCGATGAAGGTCGCCCGCCAGCAGTACGACAAGATCACCAGCCAGAACTACAAGGCCGACTCCGGCGCCGTCGTCGTGATGGAGGCCAAGACCGGCCGGATCGTCGCGATGGCCTCCGCGCCGACCTACGACCCGAACGTCTGGGTCGGCGGCATCTCCGCCAAGGACTACAAGGCCCTCACCGGCAAGAACTCCGACTACCCGTTGCTCAACAGGGCCATACAGGGTCAGGCGGCGCCCGGTTCGACGTTCAAGGTGGTCTCCACGGCCGCCGCGGTCCAGGCCGGCTACGTGTGGGACGGCGGCTACCCCTGCACGAGTTCGTACTCGGTGGGCGGCCAGGTCTTCAAGAACTTCGAGGGCGAGAACTTCGGCCCGATCTCCCTCGGCCGCGCCCTTGAGGTGTCCTGCGACACCGTCTTCTACGGCCTCGCCGACCGCGAGTGGAAGAAGGACGGCGGCATCAACCCGAAGAAGGGCGAGCCCAGGGACTGGTTCTTCAAGACCGCCCACCAGTTCGGCCTCGGCAAGGAGACCGGCGTGGACCTCCCCAACGAGGTCACCGGCCGGGTCCCCGACCGCCAGTGGAAGCTCGACTACTGGAAGGCCAACAAGGACGCCTGGTGCAAGTCCGGCAAGAAGGACGGCTCCTACGTCGAGAAGATCGAGTACGAGAACTGCCTCGAAGGCAACAAGATGCGTGAGGGCGACGAGATCAACTACTCCATCGGCCAGGGCGACACCCTCGTCACCCCGATCCAGGAGGCGATGATCTACGGTGCGGTCGCCAACGGCGGCACCGAGTACCAGCCGACCATCGGCAAGGCCGTCATCAGCGCCGACGGCAAGACCGTTCAGGAGATCAAGCCCAAGGCGGTGCGCAAGCTGCCCGTCAGCCAGGCCACCCTCAGGGGCATGGACGACGCCTTCGCCGGCGTCATCACCCGCGGTACCGCCGCCTGGAAGTTCGGCGGCTGGCCGCAGGACAAGATCGCCCTGCACGGCAAGACCGGTACGGCCGAGGTCTACGGCAAGCAGACCACGTCGTGGCTGGCCACCTACAGCAAGGACTACACGGTCATCATGACCATCGCCCAGGCCGGTACCGGTTCCGGTGCCTCCGGTGAGGCGGTCCGCAACATCTACAGTGCGCTGTACGGCGTCGGTGCCGACGGCTCCATCGACAAGAACAAGGCGCTGCTCTACACCCCGCAGCAGGGCCTGCCCAAGGTCCGCACGGATGGCACCATCGACTCGCCGAAGGTCTCCAAGGACCCGGTGAAGGACTTCCAGGCGACCCAGAAGGGCGACAAGCAGGACGGCGGCCAGCAGACCCCGGCCGCCACGTCCTCGCCGTCGGCGGGCAACCGTGACACCCGGAGGCGGGCGCGCAAGAGGGGAAGCCGGAGGATGCTGACGTGACGCACGTGTGTGGCGGGAGGGTCCCGGCGTGACCGGTGCCAACAGCTTCTCCGTCTCCGGATACGGTCCCGCGCGGGGCGGCTGGACCCGGGTCTTCGCCCGGGACTCGCTGGCCCGCCGCCTGGACTGGCCGATGCTGGCGGCGGCCCTGGCGCTGTCGCTGCTGGGCTCGCTGCTGGTGTTCTCGGCGACCCGCAACCGCACCGAGATCAACCAGGGCGACCAGTACTACTTCCTGCTCCGGCACCTGATGAACACCGGCATCGGACTCGCCCTGATGATCGGCACGGTCTGGATCGGCCACCGCCAGCTGCGCAACGCGGTGCCGATCCTGTACGGCCTGTCGCTGCTCGGCATCCTGGCCGTGCTCACCCCGCTGGGCTCCACCGTCAACGGCGCGCACTCCTGGATCGTGCTCGGCGGCGGCTTCTCGCTTCAGCCGTCCGAGTTCGTCAAGATCACGATCATCCTGGGGATGGCGATGATACTGGCGGCCCGGGTCGACGCCGGCGACAAGAAGTACCCGGACCACCGCACGGTCCTGCAGTCGCTGGGCCTGGCCTCGGTTCCGATCCTGATCGTGCTGCTGATGCCCGACCTCGGCTCGGTCATGGTCATGGTGATCATCATCCTGGCCGTGCTGCTCTCCTCCGGCGCCTCCAACCGCTGGATCTTCGGCCTGCTGGCGACCGGCCTGCTGGGCGCGATCGCGGTCTGGCAGCTGCACATCCTGGACGAGTACCAGATCAACCGCTTCGCGGCCTTCGCCAATCCCGACCTCGACCCCGCGGGCGTCGGCTACAACACCAACCAGGCCCGGATCGCCATCGGCTCCGGCGGTCTGACCGGCGCGGGCCTCTTCCACGGCTCGCAGACCACCGGCCAGTTCGTCCCCGAGCAGCAGACCGACTTCGTCTTCACGGTGGCGGGGGAGGAGCTGGGCTTCGCCGGCGCGGGCCTGATCATCGTGCTCCTGGGCGTCGTCCTGTGGCGCGCCTGCCGGATCGCCCGCGAGACGACCGAGCTGTACGGCACGGTCGTGGCGGCGGGCATCGTGGCCTGGTTCGCGTTCCAGGCGTTCGAGAACATCGGTATGACCCTCGGCATCATGCCGGTCACCGGCCTGCCGCTGCCGTTCGTGTCGTACGGCGGCTCGTCGATGTTCGCGGTGTGGGTGGCGGTGGGACTGCTGCAGTCGATCAGGGTGCAGCGCCCGATGTCGGCCTGACCGGGACGTCGGGAGGGCGAGACGTCACGAGGGTGAGCTGAACACGTCGTATCCGGCAAATGGGCCGTTCGCCGCTTGTTCACCTCACCCTCGTTTTTGTGCCACCTCTGATTCGCCCATTGCGCCCGCTGTCCCCGCGGCGCCGCGGCCATTAGATTCGGTTCATGGCGGATACGAAGCGTGAGATCGAGCGCAAGTACGAATCCGACGAGAGCGGACTGCCCGACCTGACCGGCGTCGCCGGCGTGGCGAACGTCGTGGACAAGGGCACCGCCGAACTCGACGCCACCTACCACGACACCTCCGACCTGCGCCTGGCCTCGGCCAGGGTCACCCTGCGCCACCGCACCGGAGGCACCGACGCCGGCTGGCACCTCAAACTCCCGGTCGCCCCCGGCATCCGCGACGAGATCCACGCCCCGCTCTCCGACGCTCTCCCCGACGAACTCGCCGGCCTGGCCCGCTCCCGGGTCCGCGAGGGCCAGCTGGTCCCGGTGATCCGCCTGCGCACCACCCGCGACATCCGTCACCTCGTCGACGCGGACGGCACCCTGCTCGCCGAGGTGAGCGTCGACCGCGTCCGGGCCGAGCGGCTCTTCGGCGGCGCGGGCAAGGCCCAGTGGACCGAGATCGAGGTGGAACTGGCCGACGGCGGCGACCCGGCCTTCCTCGACAAGGTGGAGAAACGATTGGGCAAGGCGGGGGTACGGCCGTCCAAGTCCGCCTCGAAACTGGACCGGGCCCTGTCCGAGACCAAGGGCGGCAAACCGCACCCGCCCAAGTCCGGCTCCGGCAGCCCCGTCACGGCCGGCGACCACGTCCTGGCCTACGTCCGCGCCCAGCGGGACGCGATCGTCGAGCTCGACCCCGCCGTGCGCCTGGACACCGAGGAAGGCGTCCACGACATGCGGGTGGCCACCCGCCGGCTGCGCAGCACCTTCCGCACCTTCGGCAAGGTCCTCGACCGCCAGGTCACCGACCCGGTCGCCGACGAGCTGAAGTGGCTGGCCGGGGAACTGGGCGTGGGCCGTGACCAGGAGGTCCTGGCCGAACGCCTGATGACGGCCCTGGACGAGGTCCCCGGCCGCCTCGTCTCCGGCCCGGTCCACGACCGCCTGCGGGCCTGGGCCGAGGCCGGTGAGCGCGGCTCCCGGGGCCGGCTCCTCGGCGTGCTGAACTCCCACCGCTACCTCGCCCTGCTCGACACCCTGGACGCCCTGGCCGCCGACCCGCCGCTGCGCGAGGCGGCCGCCGGGAACCCGGCGAAGGTCCTCGCCAAGGCCGTGCGCAAGGACTTCGCGAAGGTGACCGACCTGCTCGAGACCGCCATGGCCGAGCCCCCGGGCCACGACCGCGACCTCGGCCTGCACGACGCCCGCAAGAAGGCCAAACGCACCCGCTACGCCGCCGAAGCAGCCCGTCCCGCCCTCGGCGGCCCCGCGAAATCCCTGGTCAAGTCCATGAAGTCGCTCCAGTCCCTGCTCGGCGAACACCAGGACAGCGTGATGGCCCGCCAAACCCTGCGCGAACTGTCCGCGGTGGCGCACGCGGCCGGGGAGAGCGCGTTCACCTACGGCCTGCTGTACGGCCGCGAGGAGCGGCGGGCCGCGGCGGTGGAGGCGAGGACGCCCGGCGCCTGGCAGGAGATCAAGGAGGATGCGCCCGTCTGAACGCGCGTACGGGGGACACCGCCGGGCGCGCTACGCTGGATGACCACCCTCCCCCAGCCTCCGGCCGGGGGTGTCCCAGTCAGCTCACAAAGGTCCGCGAGATGCCTGCCGAAGCCGCCGCCCAGGTCGCCGAGTCTGTGTTCCCGCAGCTCGAAGCTCTGCTCCCGCATGTGCAGAAGCCGATCCAGTACGTAGGCGGAGAGCTCAACTCCACGGTCAAGCCGTGGGAGGAGTGCGACGTCCGCTGGGCGCTCATGTACCCCGACGCGTACGAGGTCGGTCTGCCCAACCAGGGCGTCATGATCCTCTACGAGGTGCTCAACGAGCAGCAGGGCGTCCTCGCCGAGCGCACCTACAGCGTGTGGCCGGACCTGGAAGCGCTGATGCGCGAGCACCGCGTCCCGCAGTTCACGGTGGACAGCCACCGCCCGGTGCGGGCCTTCGACGTGTTCGGCCTGTCCTTCTCCACGGAGCTGGGCTACACCAACATGCTCACCGCCCTGGACCTGGCGGGCATCCCCCTGGAGTCGAAGGACCGCGGCCTGGAGGACCCGATCGTCCTGGCCGGCGGCCACGCGGCCTTCAACCCGGAACCCATCGCCGACTTCATCGACGCGGCGATCATCGGCGACGGCGAGCAGGCCGTCCTCGACATGACGAAGATCATCCGTGAGTGGAAGGCGGAAGGCCGCCCCGGCGGCCGCGAGGAGGTCCTCTTCCGCCTGGCGAAGACGGGCTCCGTCTACATCCCGGCCTTCTACGACGTGGAGTACCTCGCCGACGGCCGGATCGCCCGCGTGGTCCCCAACAGGTCGGGCGTCCCGTGGCGGGTCTCCAAGCACACCGTCATGGACCTGGACGAGTGGCCCTACCCCAAGCAGCCCCTGGTCCCGCTCGCCGAGACCGTCCACGAGCGGATGTCCGTCGAGATCTTCCGCGGCTGCACCCGCGGCTGCCGCTTCTGCCAGGCCGGCATGATCACCCGCCCGGTGCGCGAGCGCTCCATCACCGGCATCGGCGAGATGGTCGACAAGGGCCTCAAGGCCACCGGCTTCGAGGAGGTCGGCCTGCTCTCCCTCTCCTCCGCGGACCACTCGGAGATCGGCGACATCGCCAAGGGCCTCGCCGACCGCTACACCGAGGACAAGATCGGCCTCTCCCTGCCCTCCACCCGCGTCGACGCCTTCAACGTCGACCTGGCCAACGAGCTCACGCGCAACGGCCGCCGCTCCGGTCTCACCTTCGCCCCCGAGGGCGGCTCCGAGCGCATGCGCAAGGTCATCAACAAGATGGTCTCGGAGGACGACCTGATCCGCACGGTCGCCACCGCCTACGGCAACGGCTGGCGCCAGGTGAAGCTCTACTTCATGTGCGGCCTGCCCACCGAGACCGACGAGGACGTCCTCCAGATCGCCGACATGGCGATGAACGTCATCCAGAAGGGCCGCGAGGTCTCCGGCCAGGGCGACATCCGCTGCACCGTCTCGATCGGCGGCTTCGTCCCCAAGCCGCACACCCCCTTCCAGTGGGCCCCGCAGCTGAGCGCCGAGGAGACGGACGCGCGCCTGGAGAAGCTGCGCGACAAGATCCGCGGCGACAAGAAGTACGGCCGCTCGATCGGCTTCCGCTACCACGACGGCAAGCCCGGCATCGTCGAGGGCCTGCTCTCCCGCGGCGACCGCCGCATCGGCGCCGTGATCCGCGCGGTCTACGAGGACGGCGGCCGCTTCGACGGCTGGCGCGAGCACTTCTCCTACGACCGCTGGATGACCTGCGCCGACAAGACCCTGCCCGCCCTCGGCGTGGACGTCGACTGGTACACCACCCGCGAGCGCACCTACGAGGAGGTCCTGCCCTGGGACCACCTCGACTCCGGCCTCGACAAGGACTGGCTCTGGGAGGACTGGCAGGACGCCCTCGACGAGACGGAGGTCGAGGACTGCCGCTGGACCCCGTGCTTCGACTGCGGGGTCTGCCCGCAGATGGATACTTGGCCACAAGTAAGTAACAGCGGCAAGAAGTTGCTGCCGTTGACGGTCAAGAAGGACGCTCCGACCAGCGGACACGCTCACTGACGTGAGTGAAGCGCTGCGGCGGATCGCTGAGGCTGTGGCGGAGGTCGCAGAGGATGAGGTGGCTGCCGCGCTGGGCGCACTCGGAGTGCTGCCGGGGCGGCAGAGCCAGGTGCGGGATGCGTCTAGAACGCCGCTGCCGCCGCCTGGGGGCTCGCCGGGGATCCTCTCCGAGGTGGAGTGGGTCTGATCCCCTCGGCTACCTGAGAACCACCTCTGTGAACCTCTGAGCCCCTCCTTTGGTCGCTTGAGTTCAAGAGGTCGTTGCAACACCCCGCTTGAGGGGAGTTGCAGTGGACTTCGAGATCCGGGAGAACCGGAAGCCGCAGGGGGCCCAGGAAGCTCCTGAAGGAGCGTGAGCTTTACCTCTCCCCTGTGGATCAAGGGATGGGGATCGCAGGTATGCCGGAACGTGGGAGTGCACGAGCGGACCGGCCGGGAGTGTCGTTACGGACGGCCCAACGGCCGGGCGAAGAGACCGCGACCGCGTGCGTCGGAATGATGTCGACGTCAGTGGTAGGTCTTGGCGAAGACGGCGGGCCTGTCCGTGGACAGGGGGTTGCCTCGAAGATGCCCATGAGGAACTCGACGTCGTCGTGCCGGCCTTCTCGGCGTGGGCCAGAGTCCGGGTGGTACAAGTCATAAGGGACATCTGTTGCTGTCGAAGTTCTGGTGCCCTTCCTCAGATCAACTGCGACTCCTGCGCAACCTAGTCGCTCCTACTTACGCAACCCACTTTGTGCATAGTCATAGCGCCGAAGGTCCAACGTCCGTACCCTGGAAGGGTGACGCTATCTGTTGATGACATCGAGCTAGCTGACGCTGTAGAGGCAATCCGCGATGGACTGCTGGCAGCGACTAACCGTGGCAGTGGCTCGCCCTTGCGCTTCGAACTCGGTGACATCCAAATGGAGTTTTCAGTCGAACTCCGGCGCGACGTCAGAGGTAAGGGGGGCGTTAAGGCGTGGGTTGCTAACGTCTCCACGGAAGGTGGCTTTGCAAGTACCCGGGCCCAAAGAATCACTTTCACCCTCAAGCCCAAGAATGCAGTCACAAATAATGGCTGGGACATATCAGATGAAACTGAGGGGGACGTCAGCGGGTTCGAGAGCAGCAACTAAAACTCATGTCTCAACACGGCCCGACTCGGGAACGTATAGGCGCGGTACTTGCAGACGGAAGACAGGGCAGTGGGTATCTTCTTAATCCTCGCTTGTTCTTGACCGCTGCCCACGTGGTAGGCGATGCGGCGAGGGTGCAAGTAGTGTTGCCTGGCATTGGGAAGGTTTTTTGTGACGTCGCGTGGATGAGACAGGACGATCGCTGCGATGCTGCGCTCCTCATCACAGATAGCCCCGTTGGCGGTAATATCGCGCCCTTTTCTGGCGCACGTCTAGGGTCGGTTAATTCACTCGCCCCTCTCCCGAACTGCCAGGCGATCGGATTTCCTCGCGCACAGCGAGATAGCAAGGAGCGTCTCGACAGCGAACAACTTGTAGGTACTCTGAAGCCCGGCTCGAATCTGCTGAGCAGGCGATATGTTCTAGATAATACACATACTCCTCCATCGGGCCGCGATAGCTCTGCTTCACCGTGGGCAGGTTTTTCAGGGGCGGCAATATTTTATAGTGATGTCATTATTGGGGTCGTTGGCCACGATCCAGCCAATTGGCAACATGGTCGCGTCGAGGCAACGCCCGTATCGGAATTCTATGGCGATCCGTTATTTAGAGAAGCGATCGAGAAAAATGGCATGCTCGATCATCTCTCGATACCTGGCGACCTGTCGCCCGATAGTGTATTCGAAGAGCAATATAGAGGGTACATTACGACCAGGTATGGCACGTTGACCATCTTTGGTATTGATCTGCGGGACCGTTCTCAGGCTGAATGGCCACTTGATGCCGCTTATCTTAGCCTTGAGGCAGCGGAGTATAGGGCGAAAACAGGAGGGGCGGCCTCGGCCCGGGCAGGGATGAGTGAAATGTCCCAAGCCGTGAGGCCTGCCGACAAAGCCCTTGAAGGTCATGATCGGGTGCTGTTGCGAGGAGTGGCAGGCTCGGGGAAAACAACGCTTGTTCAGTGGCTGGCGGTCTCAACGGCTAAGCGGGAACTCGATGGAGGCCTTCACCACCTCTATGGTCGTGTGCCATTCGTCCTACCTCTGCGGACCCTGATTCGCAACTCGTCACTACCGCTTCCCGGAGAGTTTCTCGCAGCTGCTCGAAGTCCGTTGTCTGGCCTGCAACCCCAGGGCTGGGCAGAGCGAGTTCTAATGACGCAACGAGGGCTCATTCTGGTTGATGGGATTGATGAGATATCGGAAGCAGACCGTGAACGTGTAAGGAGTTGGTTGCATGAACTCCTTAAAGTATTTCCGGGAAACTGTTGGCTCGTTACGTCACGTCCTTCGGCGGTTTCAGATGACTGGCTAGCTTCAGAAGATTTCATCGAGCTCAGCTTGTCACCGATGAATCAAAAGGATGTAACCACGTTTGTGCAGCGCTGGCACAGTGCTGCAAGCCAGACATGCCGAGACGCTGATGAAGGCGTACGCCTGGCTGACTATGAGTCGAGGCTGCTCGGGACGCTGAGATCTAAACAAGACCTGAGACGCCTGGCCACAAACCCGCTGATGTGTGGACTCATTTGCGCCCTTCACCGTGACCGCAGAGGTTACCTCCCTCCAGGGAGAAAGCACCTGTACGATGCCGCTCTTTCCATGCTACTCGCGCGACGGGATCGTGAACGAGACCTTGAAGTGCAAATCACAGAAGAGCCGCAGATTCAACTCCTCCAAAAACTAGCCTATTGGTTGATCCGTAATGGGCAAGTAGAGATGGATCGCTCAGACGCCATTAGCATCATTGAAGCGACCCTTCCAGCTATGCCCCTCTTGGGACAACTCGGGACCGCAGAACAGGTGTATAAGTACCTGCTTGTGAGAAGTGGAGTGCTGCGCGAACCTACTGACGGTGTTATGGACTTTATTCACCGCACTTTTCAGGACTATTTGGGGGCTAAAGCGGCTGTCGAGGAACGCGACTTTGATCTCATGGTGAAGAACGCTCATCATGACCAGTGGGAAGATGTCATACGAATGGCGGTAGCTCACGCGTATCCTGCAGAGAGGACCCGTCTACTGAATAAGCTGGTCAAGCGTGGCGACCGAGTGAAGCGCCATAAGACTCGACTCTACTTGCTTGCCATGGCATGCCTGGAGCAAGCTGCCGAATTGGACCCAGAAATTCGACGAGAAATCGAGAAGCGAGCCAGTGAGCTTATTCCTCCGAATGACTACCATGAGGCTGAGAGGCTTGCAAACGCCGGCCCCATGGTGCTGGATTTGCTTCCTGGCCCCGAGGGTCTGACGCCACTCCAAGCTAGATCAGTAGTCGAGACGATCACAGCTATTGGAACCGATTCCGCGATCCCTGCACTCGCACGCTTCCGCGAACATGAGTCTGCCCAAATCCAAGATACTTTGGCGAGAGGCTGGAGTAAGTACGACGTTCGGGCCTATGGTCAAGAAATAATCGCGCACATGCCGAAGGATACGCTCTTCTGGATAAAGTCGGAAGGGCAACTCAGGTTCCTCCGGGACGTCGGCGGCCGACCAGGGCTAATCGCGAACGGTGATTACACAGAAGATCTCCTAGCGTATACATTGAATCATGAAATTCTCAACCGTCTCGGAATTCATTCGAATGACGTAATCGCCGACCTCTCGTTTCTGTGTGCATTTTCGAAATTGAAGACACTCTTTCTTTATGGATGCCCATCGATCCGTGATCTATCACCAATCGGCGAGCTACCGCTCGATGAGATAAGTATTAATGAAATGGCTGGACTCTCGGACGATTTTCGGGGCCTGAGCTCTATGCGACACCTCCGACGGCTGGGAATCTTGCAGGAAGTTCCATGCTCGGATCTCTCTGTACTACCACGCGAAGCTCCGTTGCAAAGAATCTACTTCTCGGGCTCTGCCCTTAATAGAAGCGGCCTCCGTGGATTGAGGGAATACTCGACACTTAAGCAGCTGTCGATATCGGTGCGAGTGAAACTTTCTTCTCGTGATTGGGTTGAAGCGAACCACTTGCCACGGTTGGAAGAACTATCTGTAGACAAGTCTCTGATTCCTGGAATTTTGGAATATGGCGAATCTTGGTCGCAGGTTAAGTGTCTCCGATTTCTGCATCCGCATCGGGCGGCGAGATATGTTATGGAGTCGGGGGCGTGTCGAACGCTTGCAGATATGTTCCCGAATGTGACGCGCATTACGGGTGTTCTTGATAACGCTGAGCGGGCAAATGTTGAAGCGGCATTTCCGCTCGCAGAGATTGTAGTTAGGCTTTGACGCGACAAGGGACGGCCGTCCCTCTCGGTCGGCGCGCACTGAGGCTGCCGTGGTTCTTTGTTGGGCTCAACTTCCTGGTCCTCGTGCCAGTGCCCTCAGGACTGCGTCAACTACCCCAAAATTGCGGGCTGTTGGGAAGGCTGAGTGCCCTCGAAACACTTGTTCCGGGCTCAGCGACCAACTGTTGGTCACATACGTGTCTGATCTATGGGTGCTAGCTTGCAGCGGCCCCAGCCTCGTTTCGTAACGCTTTGCTCGATACGGTCGTAGCCGTGTCTGGCGTGCGTCGGGTTGGTCACCCGTGGGCGTGCGCCGGTTGATCGCGCGCGACTAGGGGAGCTGGTACGGGCATGGCGCTTGACGCTGCTCGATCTCAAGAGGGGTTCACGTCGGCGAGGGCTACGCGGGTGATGGCTGCCGCGTGCCAGGCTGCGGGGCTCGATGACAGAGGCGCAGAGTTGATCCGTCTCGGGGAAAACGCGCTGTTCCGGCTGGCTTCGGCACCGGTCATCGTACGCGTGGCGCGGGGGGAGGAATGGCTACCCAAGGCCCGCGTGGAAGTGGACGTGTCGCGGTGGCTCGGGGAGGAAGGGTTTCCGGCTGCGCAGATCGTCGAGGACCTTGAGCAACCCTTCTTGATCGATGGTCACCCGGTGACGTTCTGGCATCTGATCGTCGAAGGGGATCGTAAGGCGACGTACGGGGAGCTGGGTGGCGTCCTGCGGGATCTGCACTCGCTGACGGTGCCGGACGGGCTTGTACTGCCTTCGTACGATCCCTTCGATAAACAAGCTCTGAGGCTCGATCGGGCGGTGATCCCGGACGACGACAAGGCCTTCTTGCGGAAGAGGTGGCGCGAACTGCAAGACAGGTACGCCGAGTTGCGGTTTGAGTCGGCCAAGGGGCCGGTGCACGGGGATGCCCACGTGCAGAACCTCATGGTGGATGATCAAGATCGTGTGATCTTGATTGACTTCGAGATGTTCTGCTACGACCACCCGGAGTGGGATCTCATGGTTACGGCCGTGGAACATCACAGTCTTGGCTGGCAGACCGACGAACAGTACGCCGACTTCGTGGCCGCGTATGGGCGTGACCTGTACGACTGGCCCGGTTACGAGACATTGCGGGGTATCCAAGAGTTCGGCATGACGACGTGGCTCATGCAGAACGTTCAGGAGGATGAGGAAACGGCGGCCGAGTACCGCCGGCGCATCGCCGGACTGCGGAACGACGATGCGCCCCGGGACTGGCGCCCGTGGTGACTGCTACTCGTCGTCCTCGTCCAAGCGCGTCAGCGCATCGCGCACCTTCTCGCTGAAGGCTGCCACGGTGGGGTTCGTTGCGTGCACACTGACCTCGCTCTGGAAGTCGGTCACGTAGCGCTGGAATCGGGTGGACTGGAGGGAGTCGCCGCCGTCGACTGCGAGGCTCGCGGTGGTGACGGCGGCTTCCAACTCGCCGTTCAGTAGCTGGCTCTGGGCAAGCACCATGCGGCAGAAACCAAGTGTGCGGGCGTACTTCGGGTCGGTGCTGTCCACCGCGCGCTGGGCCTGCTCGACGGCTTCGCGACGCATCTTGAGATCGCGGAAGCAGTGGCAGAGTTCGCCCATGAGTTCTGCTTCGTCGAAGTAGCTGAGCCATTCCGGGTCGTCGGCCGTGTGCGCGCGTTCGAAGTGGCGCTCTGCCTCCTTCATCGCGCGGGCCGCAGCGAAGCCGTCGCCTGCGTTGGACAGGGCACGGGCCTCCATTGCCGAGTAGTTCGCCATGGCGCGGGGCGTGGCACGGTTCTTGGCGCCCTCGACGGCGGCACGGGCGAATTGGATGGCCTGGGCGTGGTTGCCGAGGTAGTTGGCCTGGTGGCTGAGGTTGCCCAGGATGCGGGCGCCGAACATGCGGTCGTCGATGACCTGGGACAGGCGCAGCGTGGATGTCAGGTAGCGGTGGGCGAGTCGATGGTTGCCAGCGTCGTACGCGGTCCATGCCAGCAACTGGGACACCTCGGCGGCTGCGCCGAATAACGCCGTGCCCACCTTCTCGCTGTAGCTGACGCTCAGGAGCGGCAGCACCTCGTGCCGGAAGTAGTGGCGTAATGCCTTGTGGCCGTGGCCTCCGCCGTACTTGAAGTCGAGGGCCATGAACGTCCCGGCGGCGTCCCTGATCGCCCGGACGTCCCGCATGCCCACTCGCTGGAGAGCCGGCCTGTCCGCCTGGATGCCATCTGGGCGCGCGATCATCCATGTCAGGACGGCGGAGCTGATGTCGGCCTCCGCGATGATCAGTTGGTCCGAGGCGGGAGCGTCGGCGCGCTCCTGGGCGAGTCCGTCAAGCATGGACAGGACATCGGGAACGGTGCCGGGGTAGCCGATCGGCTCGGGCGTAGTCGGTTTGCTGTCGCCGAAGAATCCGAGATCGCCGGGCGTGATGCGCCGGCCTAGCTTCGCCGAGAGGACATCCGCCATGATCGCCGCTGTCTGCGGCCTGATGCTTGAGCCGTTGCGCCAACGCTGTACAGATACGTGCGTGGTACCCAGCTCGGTGCCTCGCCGGTAGGCATCGTCCGTCATGCGTTTCGCAAGGCCTTTGTTGGAGATCTTTGCTTCGCTCATGACGGCGATCAACTGCGCGTTGGGCTCTCGGCTCATGCTCCCCTGCCAACCCGAGAATGACGGCGAGTGTTCATCTTGTCACAGCACTATCCGGCTGAGGGGGTCCATTCCTGAACCCCCTTCCCTTTGCAAGTGCTCAGGTGAACCCCCCAATGAACGCTCCCGCTCGCGTCCCCTGCGCCGTGTACTGACTTGCGTGAGGCAAGCGGAGACATGAGAGCTGCCGGAGGGACACGATGGACGCGGGGAAAGCCAAGCATGTGATGGGCGAGCTGGATGCATACGCTCACTGGTTCGTAGCGCCGGATCCGTCCTATGGCGGTCACTACATGACGGTGACGCTCTTCGCCGAGTTCGGCGACACGGGACGCGTCGCGCGCGACACGGCCACCGTGTTCCTGCGTGGCGCGGTCCCGCGTGACCTCGTGTATGACGCTCAACTCGCCGTCTCAGAGCTGGTCGCGAATGTCGTGAACCATGCGATTCCGGACCGCCACCACTCCAGTCCGGGTGCCTGCCGGCGCATCGACGTGACCTACAAGTTGTTCCCCAAGTGGCTGTTCATCGGGGTCGCGGACGAGGACTCGACGCCCCCGCTGCTGCCCATGGGTGACTTCTACTCGCCGGAGTTGGTGACGGAGTTCTCGGAGGCGGTCCTGGCTGACAGCGGCCGTGGGCTGATGATCACTCAGCGAATGGCGGCAGCTGTGTGGTGGACGCCGAAAGCGGGCGGAGGCAAGACGGTCTGGTGCCGCTTCGACCTGGACGGCGAAGCGGAGGACGTCCCGTATTGATGATCTCCGGTCCGCCGCCCCCACATCACTCCCACGCGATCGGGAGTGGGCGGCGGGCCGGAAACCGGCCGGAGTCTGACCACTCCGGCCAAGGAGCGCGGTCTCTTTAGGACCCGGAGACTCCCCTCCCGGAGAGATCGCGCTTCACAGCCTGATAAGGCCGGGCCACCCCATTAGCCCTGGAAAGCGAAGGGTGGCCCGGCCGGGAACACGGCGGTTCCCGGTGCCTGATGGTACCGGGGCCGTCGTGCTGCGTTTTGGCCCTGGTGCAAGGAAGTTGACGATCCGTTACCTAGATCAGGGCAGAGGTGGGCAAGATGACTGGCTCCGGTGAGGGCTGGCTGAGTGACGGGCTCGATGTGCCGGGTCCGGACTTCGGATTCTGGACGCCCGGCGTCGACTACATCGCGGGGTGGCGTGAGGCGCGGGAGGCCGCCGATCGCTTGAACCGGGCGCTCTTGGGCGTGGGGTTCGAGCTGTCCGCGGTGCGGGCCGTCGCCTCGACGAACGAGGACGGGCAGGGGGCCGTGCGGCTGGCGGGCTGGCCCGGTGCGGTGGAGCGGCTCGCCCAGCTCCTGGAGATGCGCGCGGATGGCGACGGCGGTGCAGCGTGAGGCGTCTTCTCGCTAGTGAGCGCTGCACGTGGGCACGTCGCCGGCCGCTGAGACTTTGGGCGGTAGCTGCCATGGGGCGAGTGAACAGGGGGCCTTACGCTCGCCAGCGGATCGGGCAGTCCTTGGAGCTGCCCGCAAGAGCCCGATCGGCCCCCTGTTCTTCGAGGCTCGCCCCATGGGAGCTGCCTAAAGTCTCGGCAGCCGGCGACCCCCAGCCCCGTGGGCCCCGGCCCTCGTCGGCCGGGCGGCGCCTCGACTCCTTGGGCGTGCTGTGTGCGGGGGCGTCGGGCGACCGGACGGGACCGGCGGTCACGCCGCACGCCCGGCCGGGGCGGCCGGGCGCCCCGGCGCGCCGCAGGCGCGCCCTTGAGGAAGTGAAGGCTCTTTCGACCGATCCTCGACTCAGCTCACCGGCGGGTGCGTCGTGCGGGCTGTTTGTCGGCGGTGATCCGGTAGGCGAGTTCGGCGCGGTCGGCTCCGATGCGGAGTTCTTCGAGGATCAGGGGGCGGTCGTCGGTGTCGTGGGTGACGCGGGCCAGGTGCAGGATCGGGGTCGCGTCGGGGAGCTGGAGCGTGGTGCGCTCGTCGGGCAGGGGCATGCGGGCGCGCACGGTCTCGGACCAGGTGAGCTTGTGGCCGTCCTCGGTGAGCTGCCGGTAGAGGGCACCCGACCGCTTGTGCGGGTCCTCGGCGAGTGCCGGAACCATGTCGGCCACGGCGAATGGGATCAGGGTGCGGTGCATCGCACGCGTCCCCGTGCTCGGATCGAGGAGCAGCCGGTCACAGCCGAACAAGGCTTCTTCCTCGCCGAGGTGGAGGAGTCGGCCGGTGGCCTTCGTGGTGTGCGTGCGGTAGGCGGAGGGCTCCTCGGTCTCCTGCCAGACGTCGCCGTTGGGCATGACGAACTTGCCGTCCGGTGTGCGGCTGATCCGGCGCTCGATCGTCATCGACGGCTGTCCGTCGGACCTGACGAAGCTGCCCTTGCCATGGCGGACATCGATCAGTCCTTCCGCCCGCAGTGCTGCGATGGCGTTACGGACGGTGGGTCGGGACACGCCGTAGCGGGTCATGAGCTGGGCTTCGGACGGGAGCAGGGAGTCGGGGGCGAACTCGCCCGACAGGATCGCTTCGCGGATCGCGGCGGCCACCTGCTGGTAGAGGGCTCCGGGGCGCTGGATCTCCGACATCTGGGCATCTCCGGCGGGTCGGGGTCATAGGCGCGTCGCACGCGCGACATCACTCGTCAGCATAAGTACTTGCGCACTCGCCGTACAGGACTTCATAGTCATCACTCGTTAGGACAAGTGACGTCAGAGTAAGTCTGGCGTCAGATTGGCCAGGGAGGCCGAAGAAATGCAGTCCATTCCCGTGGACACCGGGCGGCTGGGCGTACTGCGGTGCGCCATCGCTCCCGAAGCGAAGATCACCAACAGCGAGACACAGGAGGTGAAAAGGGACCGGGACGGCAACCCGGTCTGGACGGTGGCGGTCACCGTGCGGCAGGACGGGCGGCGGATCTCCGTCATCGAGATCGCCGTCAGCGGCCCGCCCAAGGGCATCGAGGAAGGCCAGGTCGTCAAGGTCACAGGGCTGACCGCGTTCATGTGGTCGATGGGCGACCGGCACGGCGTCAGCTTCCGCGCCGACGCCATCACCACCGTGCACGGAACCCCCGTACAGGGCAAGGGCGGTGAGGCGTGATGGGACCGATCGTGCTCGCATTCGTTCTCGCCGTGCTCGCCTGGATGCTCGTGGTCGGTGACCTGGTGCGCCGGCACCGTCCGGTCTGGCACTGGTACCTCGCCGGCTACCCGGCAACCGCGTTCCGGGTGGTGGCGACCTGGCGCAAGGTCGCGATGCTCAACGACCTGTCCGTGTCCCGGCGCCCGCCCCGCGGACTCCTCGGCGACCTGGTCGTCAAGGGCGACCCGCTCCGGCCGGTCACCCCGCGCGCCTCGTTCCCTCGCGCCACCCGGCTGGGCCTGACCGTGACCGTGCGCCTGCATGCCGGACAGACTCCGGCGACGTACATGAAGGCGGCGGATGCCCTGGTCCACGCGTGGAAGGTCCACGCCGTCCGGGTCACCTCCCCGGAACGCGGGCTCGTCCTCCTGACCGCGACCGCCACGGACCCGCTGGAACGGCCCGGCTTAGCCACGGCACCGACCGAGCTGCTGTCGGCCCTCATCGGGGTTCTGGAGTCCGGCGGCGCGTGGGTGATGAACCTCAGGTTGGTGCCGCACTGGCTGATCGCCGGAGCTACCCGGTCGGGCAAGTCCACGCTGCTGGCCCGGCTGATCACACAGCTAGCCCCGCAGCGGGTCGCCCTGGTCGGGATCGACTGCAAGGGCGGCATGGAACTCGGCCTGTTCGCCGACCGGCTCAGCGCGCTGGCCACCTGCCGCAGCGAAGCGGTCACCGTGCTCTTCGCACTGGCCGCCGACATGAGAGACCGGATGAGCGCGTGCCGGGCGGCCGGCGTCCGCTCGATCTGGGAGCTCCCCGACAAGCTCCGGCCGGTGCCCATAGTGGTGATCGTCGACGAGATCGCCGAACTGTACCTGTCCGACGGCACCCGCGAGAGCAAGGCGGAAGCGGAGCAGTGCTCCACGCTCCTGCTGCGCCTGGCCCAGCTCGGGGCCGCGCTAGGCCTGCACCTGGTCGTCGCCGGACAACGCGTCGGCTCCGACCTCGGGCCCGGCGTCACCGCCCTGCGCGCCCAGCTAGGCGGCCGGATCTGCCACCGCGTCAACGACCCCGGCACCGCAGAGATGACCCTGGGCGACCTCAACAAGGACGCCGTGGCCGTTGCCCAGTCCATCACCGCCGAAGAGCGAGGGGTGGCCGTGTGCACGGGCCCGGACGGCGGCTGGAGCCGGGCCCGCTCCCACCTCACCCCCACCGAAGAAGCCGTCTCGACGGCCCGCAAGTACAGCGCGCTGACCCCCCACCTGCCCGCGCTCGGCCGCGCCCTCATGGTGCCGGAAGGAGAGAGCAAGTGATCAGCGAAGGCACGGCCTACGGGTTCGCGGTGATCTTCGGGATCATCACCGTCCTCCTCGTCCGTTCCCGCGACGTCCGCCCCTGGGAAGCCGTCTGTGTCGGCCTCTTCGGTCTCTACCTCGGCCAGACCCCCGTAGGCCTGACCGTGCACGAACTCGTCACCTGGTTCATCAGCGGCTTCTCCCACACCTGAGCAGAGAAGGGACCACCACCATGCCCATGCCTCGCGTGAGGTGCCCGTACTGCAAGGGCGACGGAGCACGGAAGACCTGGACCGGACGACTGCGGCGCTGCCGCGTCTGCCGGGGCACCGGCACCATCCGCTGAACCCCCGCCCTCCCGACACACGCAAGGGAGTGATCCCCATGCCTCACGGCGCACCACCATCCACCCACCGTGCCGCCCCGGCGGCTCACGCTGGAAGGTCACCACCATCACCCCGGAGTTCACCCCGGCCGGCAGGCGCGCCGCCCTCGACCGCGCGGCGCGCCTGCGTCAGCTCCCCGAAACCGACCGCGACGCAATCCGCCTCGCCCAAGACCCGCAATTCCACCGCTGGCTTCAGCAGATCACCGCAACCGGCGGATGCTCCCACCCCGTCCACCTCTCCGGCTTCACCACCACCCTGGACGGCACAACCGGCGAGATCCTCCACCACTACGACACCCGCACCGAACCCGGCGAACGCCTCCTCGTCCGCTGCCGCAACCGCCGCGCCACCATCTGCCCCGCCTGCTCCCGCCTCCACGCCGGAGACACCTACCACCTCGTCCGCGCGGGCCTCCTCGGCGGCAAGAACGTCCCCGCGACAGTCCGCCACCGGCCCCGGCTCTTCGTCACCCTGACCGCCCCATCCTTCGGCCCGTCCACCGGTTGGGGGATGTGTGCCGTCCCCGCCGCGACGGCGGAACCTGCGAGCACGGGCGGCCCCTCGGCTGCGGCGCCGTGCACGCCCCGGACGCTCCGGTCGTCGGCCAGCCGCTGTGTGCCGACTGCTACGACTACACCGGCCACGTGCTGTGGCACGCGCACGCTTCCAAGCTGTGGGACCGGTTCGTCATCGACGTCCGCCGGCGCCTGGCCTCCTCGGTCGGCCTCGTACAGTCCGAGTTCGCGCGGCGCGCCCGGCTGTCCTTCGCCCGCGTCGCCGAGTACCAGAAACGCGCGGCCGTCCACGTACATGCCGTCGTACGCCTCGACGGTCCGGGCGGGGCCGATGACGAACCCCCGGCCTGGGGCACTGCGGAACTGCTCATCAAGGCCGTGCACGCCTCCGCCCGGCGCGTCCTGGTCCACACTCCCTACTGCCTCGCCGTGGGCGAACTGGCACTGCGCTGGGGCGCCCAGGTCGACGCCCGGCCCCTGCGCACGAACGGCGACGGACCCGACGATGACGCCGTGGCTGTCTACGTCGCCAAGTACGTCACCAAGGGAGCCAGCGAGACAGGTGCTGGCACCGACCACCCCCTCACCGACCGGGAGGACATCGAGTCGACACCCGTCAGTGGACACGTCCGCACCCTCATGCGGACCTGCTGGCGCCTCGGCAGCCTCCCCGAATACGAGTCTCTCCGTCTCCGGGACTGGACTCACACCCTCGGCTATCGGGGCCACATCCTCACCAAATCCCGCGCCTACTCCACCACCTACGCAGCACTCCGAGCCGAACGCGCCCACCACATGGGCCACACCGACACCCCCGACACGATCACCGAACGGCACTGGCGCTACGTCGGCTCCGGCCACACCCCCGGCGCGGCACTCATCGCCGCCGGGATCGCCGAAGACCTTGGAGAGTCCCGGCGGCTCGGAACGGAGGCAAGTCAGGAAGGGGGGTGGAGCCGATAACCGCTCTTCCCGAACCTGAACCCCGGCGACCTGCGCGTTTCGCTCTGCCTCGCTGCTCGGATGGCAGAGCTATGAGCGTGATCGAAAGCGAGATTGTGATCGTGGACGACGACGGCACGGAGACACCATTTGATCCCGCCTCCTGGTTCCTGTGACGACGAGAAGCCGCCTCCCCTGTATCTCCAGGGAAGGCGGCTTCGCACGTGAGTTGGTTGTGCCGGGCCGTGTCAGAGTGCTTCCGCGAAGTCGTCCTCTCGGACCACGAGTCGTTCGCGTACGTCCTTCGGGATCAGCAGGCGAAGGTGAACCTTCGGGGCTCGGACTTTCGGCACCTTCGTCCGGGTGACCTCGCACCGGATGCCGACTCGGTACAGGTCTGCGGTCATGGCTTCCATGCCGCCTTCCTGCCAGTGCTCACGGAAGGTCTTACCGCCGTGGACGTTGACCCATCGGTCCTTCGCTGTCTCGGGGTCGATGGCTTCCAACTCGCCGATGAGTCTGTCCAGCGTCGTCTCTGCCTGCTCCTTCGTGAACCGGGTCTTCGTGTACCGGCCTCCCGGTTCGAGCTCCTTCATGTAGAGGGCGATGGACTCTTGGAGACGCTTGATCTCGCGCCGAACCTCGGCACCCTCGGCGTACTGGCGGACCTGGACCGGAAAGTCCCCCAGGACTTTGAGCGCGTCCTCCACAAGGCGTTCGTAGACCTGCTCTGGGTTGGGTGCGCCGAGTCCGCCACTCTTGCAGTTGCGGCACCGGAGGTAGTGGTAGGTCCCGAACTTGTTGTTCGTGATGTGGACGGTCATGTTCGTCTTGCAGTCGGCGCACAGGAGAACGCCGAGGAACTGAGTCGCTCCGCCGACACGGCGTGGCGGCTGGTTCTTCTTGCGCTTGTCAAGAGCGGCACCGAGAGTCTCGAACTCCTCGTCGGTGAAGATCGGGGGCGCAACCTTGATCGGCCTGCCGTCCTTGCCGAGGATCGGCTTCGAACGTCGTTGCCCTCCTTGTTTGTCCTCCTCTACCCGGTATCCGAGAAGGGCAGGGTTCCGCAGCCGGCGGTGGAGTGTTGCCACGGTGAGCCCCTGGCTCATGAGGCCGGACCGCTTCAGGCAGCGCACCATGAACCGGGCGGAGCGTCCTCGGAGGGCCATGCACCGAGCCCAGTGCAGTGCCTTGTGCGCTTCGGGGTCGATGACGAGAACGAGCTTCCCCGAGTCGTCCTCGTCGGTCACGTAGCCGTATGTCGGCTTGCCGATGATCCAGTCTTCTTGAGACTTCGCGTAGTCCCACAGGCTCGTGACCCGGGTGGAGGTGTTGGCCGCTTCGATCTCGGCGATGCCGCCGATGATCGTGACCATGATCTTCCCGGCCGTCGTCGTGAGATCAAGGCTGTCGTTCTTCGAGACGAGATTCTTCCCGCGCCTCAGGCTCCACTCGATCATCGTCGAGAGGTCGGAGAGACGGCGCACGAAGCGGTCGAGCTTCCAGAACAGGATCTCGTCGAACTCGGGGGAGCGGTTGTTCAGCCAGTCCCCAAGTTCCTTCCTCTTCCACGGCGGCACCTTGGTGGCCGACACGTTCAGGTCTGAGGCGACGCCGATGACTCGACAGCCCCGCTCCCTGGCAAGGATGCGGAGGTCAAGTTCCTGCCGTACCGGCGATGTCGTGTCATCCGTCAACACGGACAAGCGGACGGACAAGAGAGCCCGAGGAGCGTCCTCGGGTAACAGAGACTCGGCCCGCTTCAGCTCCTCTAACAGAGCTAGATCGGCCTCGGTCCACTCGGCTTCCACGTTGTACGTCGCTCGCTCTGCCGCGAGCCGTCGCTGTCCTCGTTTCCCCATGCTGACCAGCGTAGAGCTGGTTTTAGAAGTTTTTCCATACGTCCGGCGATGGACACCCAGATCCAGGTCGGCCCGACCGGCAAGAAGCTGCTGCCGCTGACGGTCAAGAACGCCGCGGCCGCCTCCGGAGGACACGCGCACTGAGGCGGGCGACGCTCCTGGAGGCGCCCTGGGCCGTCGGGTGCGGTCAACCGGAAGACGGGCCGTAGAGCGCGGCGATGTTCTGGGACGACGACCACCGGCTGTAGGTGGGGGACTGGGGCCAGCCCTCGGGTGAGTCCTGCCATTCCTCCTGGCGTCCGTACGGCAGCAGGTCGATCAGCGCGAAGCTGTGGCTGAGCTGTTCGGTCCCGCGGCCGTCGGTGTGCCACGTGCGGTAGACGGTGTCGTTGTCGCGCAGGAACACGTTGACCGCGAATCCACCGTCGGGCGGTGCGCCGACGTCCGATCCGAACGGGCTGTTCGCGGTCGAGTACCACGCCATCCGGTTGCCGACCCGCTGCCGGTAGGCGAGTGCCTCCTTGATCGGGCCCTGGGTGACGACGACGAATCGCGCGTCGTAGGCGTCCAGGAACTCCAGGCGGGTGTACTGCGAGGTGAAGCCCGTACACCCCGGGCACTGCCACTCCTTGCCGGTGAACCACATGTGGTTGTAGACGATCAGCTGCCTCCTGCCGTCGAAGACGTCCGCCAGCCGAACGGGCCCGTCCTCCCCTTCGAGGGTGTAGTCGGGCATCTCGACCATCGGCAGGCGGCGACGCTCGGCGGCGATGGCGTCCAGCTCGCGGGTCGCGGCCTTCTCCCGGGCGCGCAGTGCCTCAAGCCGCTGTTCCCAGGTCGTGGCGTCGACGACGGGTGGTAGCGCGTGGACGGTCATGGTCCCCTCACAGGTCTCGTGCACGGATTGGGCTTGTGCGGGGTCAGACTCCACGGGGCTCCGGAACTCATCGGTCGGCCGGGCACGCGGCGCAGGGCTCCGAACGCGGGCCGCGGCGGCGGTCCGTCAGGAGACGAGGACGCCGATGCCGTCCCCGAGGAGTTTCAGCCCGAGGACGAAGAACAGGACCGCCATCACGGCGACGTTGTGCCGGGCCGCCCAGTCCTTCCAGTCGCCGAGCGTGGCCTTGGCGCGCGCTCCCCCGAGCAGGAAGACCCCAAGGGGGGCCAGCAGACCGAGGGTGGCGATCACGACGAAGACCGCGAGCGACGCGATCTGCTGCCCGAGCGGCAGTCCGGCCGAGCCGATCGCGGCGCCCGCGGCGATGGTCAGCGGGGCGTTCTTGGCGTTGAGCGCGGCCAGGGCCAGTCCGAGTGCGAAGACCTTGACCGGGGTGAGGCGGTCGATGGCGCTCATCCACTTCGGCAGCCGGGCTTGGGAGGGATCCCTCGGCCGTCGATGCCACTGCAGGGCCCCGAAGACGACGAGGAACAGGCCGATGGCGAGCTTGAGGGCGCCCACCCAGGTGGCCGGGTGGTTGTGGGCGGAGGCCCGAGCAGGGGAGGCGACCGCCAGCATGACCGCGCCCAGTGCCGCCAGCCCGAGGATCCAGCCGACGGTGAAGAGAACTCCGTTCAGACGTCCCCGGGGCGTGGCGAGTACGAGGATGACGGCGATGATCGGGAGCGGGCTGACCGCGACGCCGGCCGCAAGCCCCAGCACGTCACCGAGAACCTTGCCCATGGTTGCCTCCAGGTGGGGGACCGGCGGACCCCTCAAGCCTGTGTCCCATGTTCCTGCGGTGCCGAGCGGGCCGCACCTCGCGACCCGGCCCACGCGCGTGAGTCCTCCGACCGGGCCTGGCGGCCGGGCCCGACGCCGGGGCGCCGGGCCGGGAGGGGGCCGGGCCCGGCGCGGGCGTTCCTACCAGATCACCGGCAGCTCCAGCGGGAATCGCCTGATCGTCTCCGTGTCCCAGCGCAGCTCCTCCGGGGGCACGGCGAGGCGCAGGCCGGGGAATCTCTCCACGAGGCGGCCGATGGCCACTTCCAGTTCCGCCATGGCCAACGGCATCGCGATGCAGCGGTGTCCGCCCCAGCCGAAGGTCATGTGCGGGGCGCTGGGGCGTTCGGGGTCGATGACATGGGGTGCCGCGTAGCGGTTCGCGTCACGGTTGGCCGTCAGGTACGACACGTGCACGAAGTCGCCGGCCTTGATCAGCGCGCCGTCCAGTTCCACGTCCGCGAGCGCCACGCGGGGGATCCCGACCCCCTTGCGGAACGGGATGCAGCGGAGCAGCTCGTGCAGGACGTCCGTCAGGGTCTCGGGCCGGCGGGTGAGGCCCTGCATCAGCTCGGGATGGGTCAGGAGCAGGTAGACGATGTCGCTGATCTGGCAGGTGGCCGTGTCCTGGCCGCTGAGCGCCAGCGTCAGCGCCATGACCGCGAGTTCCTTGTCGTCGAGGTGGTCCTCGTCCTCGCGTGCCTCGGCCATCGCGCTGATGAGGTCGGGGCCGGGCGCGTCGCGGCGCTGGTCGACGAGCTTGCCGAAGTAGGCGATCAGATCGGCCTTGGCGGTCGCGGCGGCCTCCTTGTTGCCCGCGCCGACGACCAGCAGCTGGTGCACGGACTCCCCGATCCGGGGCCATTCCTCCCGTTCGACACCGAGGAGGTCCAGGATGGCGTGCTGGGGGAGCGGGTCGGAGAGGTGCTTGACCACGTCGGCCGGGGGTCCCTCCTTCTCCATGCCGTCCAGGAGACGGTCGGTGAGCCAGCTGATCCGTTGCCGCATGGAGTCGACCCGCTGCTGTGTGAAGGCCTGCGAGGCCAGGTGACGGACGCGGCTGCTCTGCGGCGGGTCCATCACGTTGATCGATTCCGGCGAGACGATGGGCTCCGGTGTCATCCGGGGGTAGTCGTGGCCGATGATCCCCGCCCGGCTGAACCGGGCGTCGGTGGTCACCTGCTTGACGGAGTCGAAGCCGGTGATCAGCCAGGCATCGGTGTCGCCGTAGGGGAGCCGGATGCGTGCCGGGGAACGGCGGCTCATCAGGTCCGCGAGCTCGGGATCAAAGTCGAGCGCTTCGCTGAAGCGGAACGAACAGGTGGTTGTCTCGTTGTCTGCGGCCATCAGCAGGCTCTCCTCCAGGAATGGGTACCGCGAGAACAGGCTGGACCTGGACGGTGATCACGTCCGGCACGCGACGCCGGGACGCGGTGTGTCGGGAGCGTGTGCCCTGCTCTGTCTCGTCGGTCATGTCATCGGCCTCCTCGCAGGATGCAAGCACGAGAGTGCGCGTCGACAGCTGATCGGCACAGTTGTACCCGGCCAGGTGGGCTAATGCGGTAATGGTCCCGGTGCACTGCCCGGCCCCCGGCCCGCTGCCAGTGGATCCCGGCCGGGAGGAAGGGCCTGTCCTCGGGGGCGGCCTTGCGGGCGCGCAGGACGCGTTCGGCGGGCGGGCCCGCCGGTACGCGCGGCGGCGGATCGGGCCGCTCGATGGCCTGTGCCGCCGTGGCGGCCGTCCTGCGGGGTGACCGCCTCGCCGCGCAGGGGGCCGAGCGCCTCGTACAGCGGGGCGTGGGGGTCGTTCTCCTTCAGGAACACCTTGGCGCAGGAACACCTCGGCGCGTTCGGCGCCGCCCGAGGAGACCACGCCGGGCTGGACGAAGCTCACCCTGACGCCGAACCGGCCCGTCTGGACGGTGAGCGTCTCGGCGGGGGCCTGCAGCGCCCACCCGCCGGCGCCGCAGGGGTCTGTCAGCGGGAGCACCAGACGTCCCTGGATGCCGGAGACGACGACCAGGCGGCCCGCTCCCCGTTGCCGCATCGCCGGGAGCACGGCCTGTGTCACGCGCAGCGCGCCCAGGGTGCTGAGCGGGAAGAGCCGCTCGACCTCCGGGAGCGGGACGCTCTCCGGCGGTGCCCGGACGGTGGTGCCCGCGTTGCTGACCAGTACGTCGACCTCGCCGGCCTGGCGCACCGCCCGGTCGACGGTGTCCTGGCCGGTGACGTCCAGGCGCAGGCGCCGGTCGGAGTGCGGCGCGGCCGTGCCGGTCCCGGAGACCGTGCTGGAGAACGGACCCGGATGCGAACCGGCGGACTCCGACGACGACGCCGTCTCCGAGGCGCTCAACAGGCCGGGACGGCCCCTGGAACCGATCACGCCGCCGCCGCCGCTCGGCTGCGTGCCCCCGTGCCGGCGCCAATTCGCGGGCGCTCGGCGGCCCGGATGCCGTTCGGCCGGGGGAGTGACAGACTGGTTTTTCCGAGCCGGCGGGCCTGTGACGGAGTGTTACGCGGGCCTTGGGTCGCGGCGGCCATGCGGACGGCCGCCGGTCTCAACTCCCGCGCCGCGTCCCGCACTTCCGCCCCGCCGGCCCCTGCGACGACTTCCTCTCCGAGGACAGCCGGGGCGCCGGCCCCTGTACGCAGTGGAGGCGGTGGCCATGAGCGGTGACGGTGGCGAGCGCGGCGGCGCACGCGGGGAACTGGCCGGGCAGACGGTCGTGGTGGTGGGCGGCAGCGCGGGCATCGGCCTGGAGACCGCGCGGCAGGTACGGACGGCCGGCGGTGAACTGGTGCTCGTGGCGCGCAACGCCGAGCGTCTCCAGCGGGCCGCGGACGAACTGCACCCGCGGAGTACGGCCGTGTTCGACGCCTTCGACACCGCCCGCACGGAGCGCTTCTTCGAAGAGCTGCCCGGGCATGCCGACCACGTGCTGGTGACGGCGGGCAGCCCGGCGTACACGCCCTTCGGCGAACTTGATCTGACCGACGCCGGAAGGGACTTCGGCGGGCGGCTCGCCATGGTGCTCGCGGTGGCGCGGGCGAGCCGGGGGAAGGTCAGGGCCGGCGGGGCGCTGCTGTTCATCGGCGGCACCGGCGGCCGGCGGCCCGCGCCCGGGATGGCGGTGACCGGCGCGCTCACCGCGGCGCTGCCCGCGCTGATCGCCAACCTGGCGCTGGAGGTCGCCCCGGTCCGGGTCAACCTCATCGCGGCCGGCTTCGTGGACACACCGCTGTCGGCCTCCCTGCTGGGCGACCGAATCGACGCGCGGCGCGAGGAGTTGAGGAAGACGTTGCCCATCGGGCGGGTCGTCGGTCCGGCCGACGTCGCCGCCCTCGCGGTGCACCTCATGGTCAACGACGCCCTCACCGGCGCCACCTACGACATCGACGGCGGCCAGCAGCTCCTCGCGCACTGAGGCCCCTTGTGCGCGCCTTGTCGCGGGTCCGGCCGTCGCCGGTGCTCCCTCCGAGACGGGAAGTGCGAACCATGGACATGAAACTCGAGGTCGTCGTGGTACCGGTGTCCGACGTGGACCGGGCCAAGGACTTCTACACGGCGCTGGGCTGGCGGCTCGACGCGGACGTCGCCACCGACGGGGAGTTCCGGGTGGTGCAGGTGACCCCGCCGGGTTCCCCGGCGTCGGTCATCTTCGGTGAGTCGGTCACCGAGCAGGCGCCCGGCTCGGCCCGGGGACTGCACCTGATCGTCGACGACATCGACACCGCGCACGACGAGCTGGCACGGCACGGCGCCCACCCCAGCGAGGTGTTCCACGACGCCGGCGGTGTCTTCCACCACGCCGACGGCGACGCCCGGGTGTCCGGTCCCGCACCGCAGCACGACAGCTACGGCTCCTTCCTGTCGTTCAGCGACCCGGACGGCAACGGCTGGCTCCTCCAGGAGGTCACCGACCGGCTGCCGGGGCGGCTGGATCCCGCGGTCACCTCGTTCGCCTCGGCCGAGGACCTGGCGAGCGCCCTGCGGCGGGCCGAGGCCGCCCACGGCAAGCACGAGGCACGCACCGGCGCGGCGGACCCTGACTGGCCCGACTGGTACGCGCGGTACATGGCGAGCGAGCAGGCCGGGACCGAACCACCCACGTGAGCCGGGACGCCGCAAAGGATCCCGGGGACACGTCCCCGGGATCCGCGCGGGCGGGAGCCGGGACGCCGGGAGGCCCCGTGGTCACGCGCCGGGAGCGACGCCGGCGTACCCCCGGCCCGCCCCCTGTGGCCGCCGCGACGAGCCCCGGTACCGCCCGTCCGGCCCGCCCGGAGCCCCAGGAGACATCCCCAGGAGACCCCCTCAGGAGACACCATGAAGCCCGGCACCCTCTCCGCGCAGATCCTCGACCCCGCCAACCGAGCCGACCCCTACCCGCTCTACGCGGAGCTGCGCAGGACGCCGGTCATGCGGGATGACGACGGCACCTACCTGGTCAGCACGTACCACGAGGCTCGCAGCCTGGCCAACGACCCGCGGCTGAGCCAGGACGCGCGCAACCGCCCGCCCGGCTACGACCGGCCCGCGCAGCCGGAGGAGGAGACAGGGCTGCCGCCGAGCTTCATCTTCACCGACCCGCCCGAACACGACCGGCTGCGCGCCGTCTTCAACCGGCCGTTCGGGCCCCCGCACAGCCCCGGGTTCGTCGACAGCCTGCGCGGCGAGCTGGCCGCGGTGGTCAGCGGGCTGCTGGACCGCTTCGAGGGCAAGGACCAGGTCGACATCGTCGAGGACTTCGCCTACCCCCTGCCCGTCACCGCCATCTGCCGGGTCCTCGGCGTGCCCCGCGAGGACGAGCCGCGGTTCCACGGCTGGGCCGACGCCGTCGCCTCCGGCATCGACCCGCAGCGCGGCGGACTCGGCCAGGAGGAGATCCTGGCGGCGCGCCAGGAACTGAGGACCTACCTGGCCGAGCTGATCGAGACCAGACGCCGGCATCCCGGCCCGGGTCTGCTCAGCGCCCTCGCGCCGCAGACCGAGCCCGGCGGCAGCCTGACACCCGGAGATCTCGTGACCACCGCGGTACTGCTGCTGGTCGCGGGCCATGAGACCACCGTCAACCTGATCACCAACACCACACTCACCCTGCTGCGCCACCCCGACGTCCTGGAGAGGTTCAGGACCGAACCGGGCCTGGCCGTGCCGCTCATCGAGGAGATGCTGCGCTACGAACCGCCGGTCCAGTTCGTCCCGTTCAACGTCGCCCTGGCCGACATCGAGCTCGCCGGCACCATCATTCCCAAGGGCTCGCCGGTCTGGATCATGGTGGCCGCGGCCAACCGCGATCCAAGCCGCTTCGAGGACCCCGACCGCTTCGATCCGGACCGTGGGGACAACGAACACCTCGGCTTCTACACCGGCGTCCACTACTGCTTCGGCGCCCCGCTCGCCCGGGTCGAGGCACACCTCGCGCTGCCCGAACTGTTCCGGCGGGTCGGGAGCCTCCGGCTGCTCGAAGACCCGCCGCCGTACCGCGCCAACGCCGTGCTGCGCGGCCCCCGCCACCTCCCCGTGGCGACGGCGGGCCTCACGGCCTGAGCACGCCGGCGGCGCCCGGCCGCCGTCAGCGCGGCGCCGTCAGCGTGAAGTCGCGGCCTCGGCCGTGCGGACGGCGCGCAGGGCACGGTCGACGGTCTCCTGGTTCTCGCCCACCGGGGCCACGTAGTCGAGGACCCCGCGTGCCGCGTCCTCGCCGAGGGTCCGGGTGATCACCCAGGTGGCGAGATACTGGGACGCCAGGCAGCCGCCGGCCGTCGCGATGTTCCCCTCGGCGTGGAACGGCTTGTCCAGGACGGTGACCCCGGCCGCCTCGACGAAGGGCCGGCTCCGGCGGTCCGTGCAGACGGGCATGGCGTCCACCAGACCGAGCCGCGCGAGCACCAGCGCGCCCGAGCACTGCGCGCCGACCAGTTGCCGGGACGGGTCGAGCCGCAGCCGGGAGACCAGCCGGTCGTCGGCGACCACCTCCCGTGCCTTCACCCCGCTGCCGACCAGCACCACGTCGGCTTCGGTCACGAACTCCATCGGGCGCTGCCCGGTCACCTCGACGCCGTTCATGGACGTGACCACCGGCGTCGGTGTCGTGATGAAGGCCTCCAGGCCGTCCTCGCGGCACCGGTTGATCAGCGCGGCGGCGATGAAGCTGTCGAGTTCGTTGAATCCGTCGAAGGTGAGTACGGCTACCTGCATGGCGTCTCCTCGGAGCGCAACGGGGGCGAACGGGGGCGCGAACCTCGCAGCAGGCCCGGGACCGGGCCGTGGGCCGATCCGCGTCCGGTGGCCGTTCGCGGACACCCTACCGAGGCCGCCCGCTCCGGCGACCTGCTCGATGAGCCGCTGTGAGGTGTCCCACGGACTCTTGTCCCACGTGGACCCGGCTGCCTAAATTCGGTCATATGTCCAGTTCTGATGCCCCCCTTCCCGCCGGACCGGTCGACTTCACCGTCGATCTCACCGGGCACGAGATGACCCGGCGCGCCCACGTCATGGCCGCCCTCGGCGCCGACTGGGACCCCGTGGCGGCGCTGCGGGGCGAGGAGGAGGCGTACGACATGCTGTACTCCGGGCTCGACGAGGAGCAGCAGCGGCTGTACGACTCGCTCGTCGCCGCCGGGGTACTGCCCCGCCGCTGACCCCACTGCCGGCCCCGCGCCCCCGCCGGCGACGAAACCGTGACACGACCGCCATGGCAGGCGCACGGACCGGCCGCACAATCGGGATGACCGAAGGCCGGTGCGACACGGGGGAGCTGGCGGGCATGGAACTGGAACTCGGCTACGACCTGCTGGGCAGCAGGCTGCGCTCCATCGGGGACGTTCCTGTCACCTACGGCCGGTGGGGCGGCAGGCCGCACGCGCTCGGACCGCATCCGCTGGAGTACGACATGCTCGGCAGCCGGCTGCGGTGGATCGGCGACATCGAGATCGGGTACGGCCGCCTGGGCACCGTTCCGAGAACGTTCGGTACCTGGGACGTCGACTGCGCCGCCTGGTCCGGGATCCCGGGCAGCGTCGGGCCCTACGCGGTGCAGCACCCGAGGCTCAGCGGCCGGGCGAAGGCGGTCGGCCCGCTCGTCCTGTCGTACGACGCCCTCGGTACCCGCCCCCGTCGCGTCGCGCTCCCCAAGGACCTGTCCGCGCTCCCCGACGACCTCCTGCGTGTCCTCTTCCTGGTCCTGTACCTCCAGGCCGAACGCAACAAGAAGGCGTCCGCCGCCTCGTAGACGGCCGAAGGCCCGCCGGACGGATCCGGCGGGCCTTCGGGGTGACGGCGGCTCAGACGGCGGGCGAGTACTTCGGGTTGTCGCCGTACTGGTTCTGCTCCGGCTTGCCCTCGGAGGCGAGCCACACCAGCAGGATGATCCAGCCGACCAGCGGGATGATGCCGACCAGGACCGCCCAGCCGGAACGGCCGGTGTCGTGCAGCCGGCGGACCGCCACGCCCAGACCGGGCAGGAAGACCGCGAGGTCGTAGATGAGGCCGAGGGCGGCGAACCCGATGACCCGCCCGACGACCAGCAGCACGATGCTGATGATCGCGTTGAACAGGAAGAACATCCAGTATTCCTGCCGGCGCGCGCGGCCGCTGAACACCGCGTACTTCTTCAGTACGTCCAGGTACCAGTTCATTGCTCGTCCCCCAAGGATCCAAGAAAGGCTCAAGTTGTGGCTGGCGCCCAGCAAATCAAGCCGCGGTGGCCGGTTCCATCCAGATTGGCGTGTGCGGGTCAACCGTTACCGTGTCGCCGCCGTTCGGTGATCAAGGGCGGCCGATCGCATCCGCGCGGCACGCGACAGCGTCTGTATGGCTATGGCCATGAACACGCAGAAACAGCCGCAGCGGCGACCGCAACCGCAGACACCGCAGCCCGAGGGGTGCCTCGTCGTCGCGATCAGGATCCCCGTCCGTGTCTTCGTGTTCCTCGTGGTCCTGCCGGTACGGCTGCTCTGGGACGCCTTCGCCGCCGTCGCCCGGTTCCTGTGGCGCCACCTCGTCGTCGCCGTCGCGCGATTCCTCTGGCGGTACGTCCTCACCCCGGCCGGCCGCGCCGTCGCCTGGCTCCTGCACGTCCTCCTCGTCGTCCCGCTGACCTGGCTGTACCGCTACCTGCTCACCCCCCTCGGTCACGGCCTCGCCTGGCTCTACGCGCGCGTGCTCACCCCGGTCGGGCACGCGGTGCTCCGGCTCCTCGCACCCGTGGGCAAAGCCGTCGCCTGGATGACCGGGCAGCTCGCCACCGCCCTGTACTGGACCGCGCGGATCCTCCTCGTGCTGCCCGCCGTCGCCCTGTGGCGCTGGATCCTCACCCCGGTCGGCCACGTCCTCGGCATCGTCCTCAGGGAGATCCTGGACGCCCTCGGCCACGCCTGGCGGGCCGCCGGACACGTCGCACGGGCCCTCGGGCGGGTTCTCGGGACCCTCTTCCGGTGGATCCTCCTGGAGCCCGCGCGCCTGCTCTACCGGACCGTCCTCACCCCGGTCGGACACGTCGTGAGCGACCTCGTGCTGCACCCCGCCGCCCAGGTCGCACGGGCCGTCTCCCGCGCCGTCCGGCAGGCCCGCGCCGACCTGCGCCGCGCCCTGTTCGGCGAGCCGGCCCGCCCGCAGGCCGTGGACCGGCGGGAACCCGTCGGCCGCGACACACGTACTCTTGATGGATAGCAGGACACGGCAGCACGGCCCCCGCGGCACGGCTGCTCTCACCAGAACCACGAAGGACTGACGACACTGGGCAAGCGACAGCCCGAAGGCCCGCCGCCCGCACCGGCGGTGCAGCGCATCCGACTGCGCTACACCAAGCGCGGCCGCCTCCGGTTCACCAGCCACCGTGACTTCCAGCGCGCCTTCGAGCGTGCGCTGCGCCGCGCCGAGGTGCCCATGGCGTACTCGGCGGGGTTCACACCGCACCCCAAGGTGTCGTACGCCAATGCCGCACCCACCGGCACCGGCAGCGAGGCCGAGTACCTGGAGATCGCGCTCACCGCGCCCCGCGACCCGGAGCGCCTGCGGATCCTCCTCGACGAGTCCCTGCCTGCCGGGCTCGACATCGTCGACGCGGTCGAGGCCCGCACGTCCGGGCTGGCCGACCGGCTCACCGCCTCCGTGTGGGAGCTGCGGCTGGCCGGACTGGACCCGGAACGGGCCGCGCAGGCCGTCACCGCGTTCAACGCGGCCGACGCCGTCGAGGTCCAGCGCATGACCAAGAACGGCGTCCGGACCTTCGACGCCCGCCCCGCGGTCGTACAACTTGAAACGCACAATGAAACGGCTGATAGGCCGAGCGACCAGCCCTGTGCGATACTGCGGCTGGTTGTTCGGCACGTGACGCCTGCCGTACGACCCGACGACGTCCTGTCCGGTCTCCGCGCCGTGGCCGACCTGGCGCCGCCGGTCCCCGCAGCGGTGACCAGGCTGGCGCAGGGGCTGCTCGATGAAGAGACCGGCACGGTGACCGACCCGCTCGCGCCCGACCGCGAGGCAGTGGCGGCCCTCTCGAAGGCCGAACCCGCCGCCGCCGCGACGGCGCCGGCGTAAGGAAGGTCCCGCGAAGGACGGACGTCGTACGCGCAGCCCTTGTACTCGGGAGCCACCTGGGTCGGGCGGCGCACCGACCAGAAGACTTTCGCCAGGCCGTCCGCGACAAGGCGTACGGAACCGGCGAGACAGGACACAGAGAGCTCCTGTGCGGCGCCCGCGCCCCACACGGCGGCACCGCGCATCGCGCGAGCCGCGGACGTCACCGGCGGTCGCTCGAACCGATCGACGCCGGACCAGGCGCGGCGCCCGGGAGCCTGACGGGAGAACCGCCCGCATGCTCGAACCGACTGAGCCCATCGAGGGCTCCGAACCGAACACCCCCAGCGACACCCTGCCGCCGCGCAGGCGTCGCCGTGCCGCGTCCCGCCCGGCGGGACCGCCCGCCGCGACCGAGGCCGTGGCCGAGATCACCACGCCGGCCGTGCCGGCCGCCGAGTCGTTCCCCGCCGAGCCCGCGGAGGCCGACGAGGAGACGGCAGAGACCCTGGCAGCGGCCGAGGCCGTCGAGACCGCAGAGACCGCGGAGGACGTCGCGCCCGCTCCGCGTGGCCGCCGCCGGGCGACCCGCCGGGCGTCCGCGCCCGCCGGTGCCCCGACGGGAGCCGCGGCCGTCGAGACGGCCGAGACCGTCCTTCCCGCGACCGCGGCCGCCACCGAGTCCGCCGCGCCCGCGGCCGACGCCGTCGAGACCGCCGTGCAGAGCGACGAGGAGGCCGCGCCGCGCCGGACGCGCCGGCGTGCCACGCGTCGCGTCTCCACGCCCACCGAGGCGGCCGAGAAGGAAACGGCCGCCGAAGCCGTGGAGACAGTCGAGGCTTCCGCGGTTTCCGCGGCGCCTGAGGCCGCGGAGGCCCCCGCGGCCGCCGAGTCCGCCGAGTCCGCCGAGGAGACGGTGCCCGCTCCGCGTGGCCGCCGTCGGGCCTCCCGCCGGGCGTCCGCGCCCGCCGGTGCCCCGGTGACGGACGAGACCGCCACCGAGACCACCGGTACCACCGAGGCCGTCGCGGCCGCCGAGGCTGTCGAGGAGCCCGCGGCCGCCGCCGAGACCACCGGGACCGGCGGGGGCACCCCCGCCCCCGAGGCCGAGCCCACCACGCCGGCGCCCCGCACCCGGCGCCGCGCCACCCGCCGGGTCGCCGCGCCCGCCGGTGCGCCCGAGACCGCCGCCGAGACCCCCGCCGCGGCGCAGCCGCAGGCCGTCGAGGCCCCGGCCGTCACCTCCACCACCGAGACCCCCGCCGTCGAGGAGCCGGAGACCGAGTCCCCGCGGCGCCGGCGCCGGGTCGTACGCCAGGCCGCCATCGGGTTCTCCGAGCCCGCCGCCGCCACGGCCGCCGAGGACGACGCGCAGCGCCGTCCGGCCCGGCCCGCCGTGGCCGTGTTCCAGGCGCCCGTGTTCACCGAGCCGAAGTTCCAGACCCCGGAGCGGGCCGCCGCCGAAGCGGCCGCCGTGGCCGCGGTCGCGGAGGAGCCCGAGGAATCCGAGGAATCCGAGGAGAGCGCCCCGTACCGGCCGGAGCCGGCCGAGCAGGCCGAGCAGGCCGAGCAGGCCGAGACCGGTTCGCGCCGCCGGCGCCGGCGCCGGGGTGCCGCAGAGGAGACCCCGGCCGCCCGGCCCGCCGCCGAGGACGAGACCGAGGAGCCGGAGGAGTCCGCCGAGGAGGCCGAGGACGCCGCCGACGGCGAGGACGAGGCCGAGGAGGCCGGATCCCGCCGCCGTCGCCGCCGCGGAGGCCGCCGCCGCCGTCGTGGCGACGCCGGTGACGGTGAGGGCGGCGACGCCGACGGCGACGAACTCGCCGCCGAGCAGGCCGACGAGGACGCCACGGACACCGCCGACCAGGAGGAAGAGGACGACGAGGAGGCCCACGACGAGGCCGGCGGCTCCTCCTCCAGCAGCCGTCGCCGCCGTCGCCGCCGGCGTCGCGCCGGGGACAGCTCCGGCGACGCCGAGCCCGGCGAGAACGACCCGGAGCGCACGGTCGTCAAGGTCCGCGAGCCCCGCAAGCCGTCCGAGCCGTCCGACGAGGTGCAGTCCATCAAGGGCTCCACGCGTCTGGAGGCCAAGAAGCAGCGCCGCCGCGAAGGCCGCGAGCAGGGCCGCCGACGCGTCCCGATCATCACCGAGGCCGAGTTCCTGGCCCGCCGCGAGGCCGTCGAGCGCGTGATGGTCGTACGCCAGCACGGCGACCGCACCCAGATCGGCGTCCTGGAGGACGGCGTGCTCGTCGAGCACTACGTCAACAAGGAGCAGGCCACCTCGTACGTCGGCAACGTCTACCTGGGCAAGGTCCAGAACGTGCTGCCCTCGATGGAGGCCGCCTTCATCGACATCGGCAAGGGCCGCAACGCCGTCCTGTACGCCGGCGAGGTCAACTTCGAGGCCCTGGGCATGGCCAACGGGCCGCGCCGCATCGAGGCCGCCCTCAAGTCCGGCCAGTCGGTCCTCGTCCAGGTGACGAAGGACCCGATCGGTCACAAGGGCGCCCGCCTGACCAGCCAGGTCTCCCTGCCGGGCCGCTACCTCGTGTACGTGCCCGAGGGCTCGATGACCGGCATCAGCCGCAAGCTGCCCGACACCGAGCGGGCCCGGCTGAAGACCATCCTCAAGAAGATCGTCCCCGAGGACGCGGGCGTCATCGTGCGCACCGCCGCCGAGGGCGCGAGCGAGGACGAGCTGCGCCGTGACGTCGAACGGCTCCAGTCGCAGTGGGAGGAGATCCAGAAGAAGTCGAAGAACGGCAACGCCCCGGCGCTGCTGTACGGCGAGCCCGACATGACCGTCCGGGTCGTCCGCGACATCTTCAACGAGGACTTCTCGAAGGTCGTCGTCAGCGGCGACGACGCCTGGGAGACCGTCCACGGCTACGTCGCGCACGTCGCCCCCGACCTCGCCGGCCGGCTGTCCAGGTGGACCTCCGAGGTCGACGTCTTCGCCACCTACCGGATCGACGAGCAGCTCGCCAAGGCCCTGGACCGCAAGGTCTGGCTGCCCAGCGGCGGTTCGCTCGTCATCGACCGGACCGAGGCGATGGTCGTCGTCGACGTCAACACCGGCAAGTTCACCGGCCAGGGCGGCAACCTCGAGGAGACGGTCACCAGGAACAACCTGGAGGCGGCCGAGGAGATCGTCCGCCAGCTGCGGCTGCGCGACCTCGGCGGCATCATCGTCATCGACTTCATCGACATGGTCCTGGAGTCCAACCGGGACCTGGTGCTGCGCCGCCTGCTCGAATGCCTCGGGCGCGACCGTACGAAGCACCAGGTGGCCGAGGTGACCTCGCTGGGGCTCGTCCAGATGACCCGCAAGCGCGTCGGACAGGGCCTGCTGGAGTCCTTCTCCGAGACCTGCGTGCACTGCAACGGCCGTGGCGTCATCGTCCACATGGAGCAGCCGAGCTCCGGTGGCGGTGGCGGCGGCAAGCGCAAGAAGCGCGGCCGTGGCGGCGACGGGCACGAGCACGACCTGCACGAGACCCACACGGCCGTGGCCGACGGGGCCGTCGAGCACGCCGAGGCCGTCCAGGCGGTCGAGACGGCGGCGGAGGTCGCGGCCGAGGCCGCCGTCCCCGTCGCGCTGCCCGCCCCCGACTTCGCACCGGACGAGGAGCTCTACAGCAGCGTCGCCGAGGCGGAGGCCGCGGCCGGCCGCGGCCGTAGCCGCCGCCGGGCGAGCCGCCGGGCCTCCGCTCCGGCCGGGGCGCCCAGGGAACGCGCGGGCCGCAACCGGGGCACGGAGTCCGAGACGCCGGCCGCCCAGGCCGAGCCCGAGGTGCTGCCGGAGCCCGCCGCCGAGGCGCA
The DNA here is from genome assembly GCF_055567595.1 of Streptomyces sp. NPDC026515. NCBI lineage: Bacteria > Bacillati > Actinomycetota > Actinomycetes > Kitasatosporales > Streptomycetaceae > Streptomyces > Streptomyces sp. NPDC026515. The sequence continues at coordinate 91,613 of NZ_JBVHQD010000015.1, read as the reverse complement.
CGCCGAACCGGTCGCCGTGGAGGATCCGGTAGTCCAGGCCCCCGAGGCGCCGGAGCCCCCGGCCGCCGAGGAGACCGCCCCCCAGGGCCGTACCCGTCGCCGGGCCACCCGGAAGGTGTCGGCGCCCGCCGGCTCCCCGGCAGGGTCCGAGCAGGCCGTGGTGACCGTCGTCGCCGAGACCGCTGCGGCGGCCGAAGCGGTGGCCGAACCGGCGGTGGAGACGGCCGCGGAGCCCGAGGCGGCCGCGCCCGCCGAGAGCGCCGCACCGGCCCGCCCGCGCCGCCGCGCGGTGCGCAAGGCCACCGCGCCGACCGCGTCGGAGGAGACGGCCGTCGTGGTCGTACCGTCGGCGGAGGCCCCCGAGCAGTCGGAGGCACCGGTCGCCCCGGAGGCCGCCGAGGCCGCCGAGGTCGCGGCCGAGGGCGTCGAGGAGGCCGCTCCGGCCAAGAAGACGGCCCGTAAGACGGCTGCCAAGAAGACCGCCGCGAAGAAGACGGCGGCGAAGAAGACGGCCGCCAAGAAGACCGCGGCCAAGAAGACGACGGCCAAGACGACGGCCAAGACGACGGCGAAGAAGGCGGCCAAGACCGCCAAGACCGCCGCCGCCAAGTCGACGGCGAAGAAGACCACCACGGTCGCCGCCTCCGACGAGGCCTGACACCCGGGTACGGGACCGGTCCTGGTGACCGGTCCCGTCCTTCGTGGGGCCGGCTCCGAGTGACCGGCCCCACACCTCTCGGGGCCCGGTTTGACCCCCTCGGCCACCGCCCCGTACTCTTGACCGTCGGCGTGTCCATGGATATGAGGACGTGCCACATCCCCGTAAACCTCTTCCTCCGGAGCACACGGTGTTCCGGAGAGGCCGCCCGCGTGCCGGACGGCTGGACTGCGGGGGTGCCGTTCCCGAGCGAGAGAGTGAGATCCGCGTGTACGCCATCGTGCGCAGCGGTGGTCGCCAGCACAAGGTTGCTGTCGGCGACATCGTTGAGGTTGACAAGATTTCCACCGCCAAGGTTGGCGACACGGTCGAGCTCTCGACCCTGCTCGTTGTCGACGGCGACGCTGTGACCAGCGACCCGTGGGTCCTGGCCGGCATCAAGGTCCAGGCCGAGGTCGTGGACCACCACAAGGGCGTCAAGATCGACATCCTTCGCTACAAGAACAAGACCGGTTACCGCCGTCGTCAGGGCCACCGCCAGCAGTACACGGCGATCAAGGTCACTGAGATCCCCGCGGCTGCGAAGTAAGGGACTGAGGAGAGATGGCACACAAGAAGGGCGCATCGTCCACCCGTAACGGTCGTGACTCCAACGCTCAGCGCCTCGGCGTGAAGCGCTTCGGCGGTCAGGTCGTCAACGCGGGCGAGATCCTGGTCCGTCAGCGCGGCACCCACTTCCACCCCGGCGCGGGCGTCGGCCGTGGCGGCGACGACACGCTGTTCGCGCTGCAGCCCGGCGCGGTGGAGTTCGGTACCCACCGCGGCCGCAAGGTCGTGAACATCGTTCCGGTCGCCTGAGTCCCGGTCTTCTGACCTGACGGCTCCCAGTCCTGCGACTGGACGGCTCAGACCCAACGTATCGCGAGGCGGACCTCACTTCCCGATCGGGAAGGCGGGTCCGCCTTTCGCGTGTTGACATAGGTATCACCCCGTAAGTAACTGGAGGCACACCACCATGACCACCTTCGTGGACCGCGTCGAGCTGCACGTCGCCGCGGGTAACGGAGGCCACGGCTGTGCCTCCGTACACCGGGAGAAGTTCAAGCCGCTCGGCGGCCCCGACGGCGGCAACGGCGGCCGCGGCGGCGACGTCATCCTGACGGTCGACCAGTCCGTGACGACCCTCCTGGACTACCACCACTCCCCGCACCGCAAGGCCACCAACGGCAAGCCCGGCGAGGGCGGCAACCGGGCCGGCAAGGACGGACAGGACCTCGTCCTGCCGGTGCCCGACGGCACCGTGGTGCTGGACCGGGCCGGCAACGTCGTCGCCGACCTCGTCGGCCACGGCACCTCGTACGTCGCCGCCCAGGGCGGCCGCGGCGGCCTCGGCAACGCGGCCCTCGCCAGCGCCCGCCGAAAGGCCCCCGGCTTCGCCCTGCTCGGCGAGCCCGGTGACCTCCAGGACGTCGTCCTGGAGCTGAAGACCGTCGCCGACGTGGCCCTGGTCGGCTACCCCAGCGCCGGCAAGTCCTCGCTGATCTCGGTGCTGTCGGCCGCCAAGCCGAAGATCGCCGACTACCCGTTCACCACACTGGTCCCCAACCTCGGTGTGGTGACGGCCGGTTCGACCGTCTACACCATCGCCGACGTCCCCGGACTCATCCCCGGCGCCAGCCAGGGCAGGGGCCTCGGCCTGGAGTTCCTGCGTCACGTCGAGCGATGCAGCGTCCTCGTCCACGTCCTGGACACCGCCACCCTGGAGTCCGAACGTGACCCCGTCTCCGACCTCGACGTCATCGAGGAGGAGCTCAAGCAGTACGGCGGCCTCGACAACCGGCCCCGGATCGTCGTCCTCAACAAGACCGACGTCCCCGACGGCAAGGACCTCGCCGACATGGTCCGCCCCGACCTGGAGGCCCGCGGCTACCGCGTCTTCGAAGTCTCCGCGGTCGCCCATCTCGGCCTGCGCGAGCTGTCCTTCGCGCTCGGTGACCTGGTCGCCCAGGCCCGTGCCGCCAAGCCCAAGGAGGAGGCGACCCGGATCGTCATCCGGCCCAAGGCCGTGGACGACGCCGGCTTCACCGTCACCCAGGAGGAGGACGGTCTCTTCCGGGTACGCGGCGAGAAGCCCGAACGCTGGGTGAGGCAGACCGACTTCAACAACGACGAGGCCGTCGGCTACCTCGCCGACCGCCTCAACCGCCTCGGTGTGGAGCAGGAGCTGATGAAGGCGGGCGCCCGCAGCGGCGACGGCGTCGCCATCGGTCCCGAGGACAACGCCGTCGTCTTCGACTGGGAGCCGACCATGATGTCCGGCGCCGAGATGCTCGGCCGCCGCGGCGAGGACCACCGCTTCGAGGAGCAGCGCCCCGCCGTGCAGCGCCGCCGCGACCGCCAGGCGGAGCGCGACGAGTCGCTGCGCGAGTACGACGACTTCGACCCGTTCGAGGAGTGACGGGAAGCGGGCGGGGAGGCGCCGGGCGGCCGCGGGTGTTCAGCCCGTCACGGCCGGCTTGAGCACTTCCTCGCACCACTGCCGGAACGTCGTCGGCGTCGTCGACCCGGGGGTGCGCGGCTCGGCGTTGTCCAGGCCCCTGTTCTTCGCCTCGAACATGTCGACCAGTGCCTGTGCCATCCCCTCGCTCCCGAAGCCGGTCATGCGCTCCCTGAACGCCGCGCCGGTGATCTGCCGGTAGCCGACCTCGGTGCCGGGCACCGCGGAGACGGTCCGGGCTATGTCGTCCGGCGACAGGTCCTCGGGACCGAGGCAGGCGACCTCGCCGGACCTCGTCCAGGTGGTGTCGAGCAGCAGCCGTACGGCGGTCGCGGCGATGTCCGGGCGGCCACGGCCGGATCCTTCAGATCCGGGTCGGCCATCATGAAGAACAGGCCCTGCTCCCTGATCGCCCCGACCTGGTCGAGCAGGTTGTGCATGAACGACGGGCAGGCCACCGCCCGGAAGTTCACCCCTGACGCGGCGATCAGGTCGCCCATCGCCCGCGAGGAGGTCGCCGCACCTGCGTGCTCCGCGAGCGGTGTGCCACGGCCCAGCGCCGTGACGGCGACGACCCGCCGGACGCCGTGCCGGGCGAACGCCCGCGCCGCGGGACGGGTGAAGTCGGCATAGGGCGCGTCGGCGGTCGGTGCGTCCGCGTCGTCCGGCGCCGGCCAGAAGACCGCCTCCGCGTCCGCGCAGGCCCGGTCGATCACGGCCTCGTCCCCGTGCGAGCCCTCGACGATCTCGGCCCGCTCCCGACCCCGGGGGCGAGCCGCGAGGCGTCCCGGGTGACCAGACACGGCTTCTCCCCGCGGCCGAGCAGGTCGTCGACGATCAGACGGCCGATGGTGCCGGTGGGTGCGGTGATGACGTACACGTACATGCCTCTCGTCGTGATGGTGCGCGGCGAGCTCGCCCGGGGCCGGTCCGCCGCCCCCGCTCCCGTCGGCGAGCACCACCGTCCGCGGCACACCGCCCCGAGCCATGCAAGGACGAGCAGCAAATCATTGCCGCATGCGCAAAGACGCAGCTCAGGAGGGCGACCTTGATCGATCTCAATCTGCTGCGGGTCCCGGGCGCCCTGCTTGAGGAGAACAGCGTGACGCGGGCCGCCGAGCGCCTCGGCACCTCGCCCGCGGCGGTCAGCCGCACCCTCGCCCGGCTGCGCCGGGCCGTCGGCGACCCGCTGCTGGTGCGTGCAGGGCAGGGCCTGGTCCCCACCCCGCGCGCCCTCCAACCCTGCGCCCAGGCCGCCGAGTTGCCGCGCGGCTGCGACGACGTCCTGCGGCCGGGCGCCGGCTTCGGCCCCGTCCGTCTCCGGCGCACCTTCACCGTGCAGACCACCGAACCGCTCCTCGTGGGCCTGGCCGGCACCCTCGCCGACCACGTCCACGCCGAGGCCCCGCACGTGGACGTCGTCTTCGTGCCGGAGGCGCTGGAGGGCGGTGCCGCGCTGCGCCGGGGCCTGGTCGACGTCGAACTGGGCGTCCTCGGCCACCTGGACCCCGAGATCCGCACTCGCCGGCTCACCCGCAAGACCCTGGTCGGCGTCGCCCGCGCCGGACACCCGCTTCTCCAGGGGCGGATCACCGTCCGCCGGTTCGCCGCCGCCGGTCACATCGGCATCTCCCGGCACGGAGGACGCCTCGGCCCCATCGACCGCGCCCTCGACGGACTCGGCCTCCCACGCCGTATCGCCGTCGTCGTCCCCAGTCACATCAGCGCGATGATGCCAGCCCGCACCGCCGACCTCGTCGCGCTCACCGTCGCCGGCTGGCTCGACGACACCATCGAGGCGCTGGGCCTGCGCACCTTCCCGATCCCGCTCGACCTGGATCCCCTCGACTTCGGCATGGCCTGGCACCCGCGCAACTCGACCGACCCGGGCCACCGCTGGTTCCGCGACCGGCTGGCGTCGGCGGTCACGGCCACCGTCCCCACGGAGGCCGTCCCCCGCCACGGCTGACGTGGGGTGGCGGGGCGCCAGGGTCTCGGCCGCGCGGAGCGACGGGGACCGACGTGGGGTGACGCGGCCGAGATGGCGTCAGCTTCGGGGTTCCAGAGGTCTGTTCCTCTGGCAGCGGGGTCGCCCGCTGTCCCCCTAGTTGTCATGCGCACGAATGCTTTCGTTCAGCGCGCGGGACGTCCGCCCGTGGGAGCTTCCGAAGGCCAGACCGTTCACGAGACCACTGTGGCAAGGGAGTCCGCGCATGACCGGAGCACCATCGCCCGACCGTCGCCGCTTTCTGACCGCCGGTGCCGCCGTCCTCACGGCCGCCGCATCCGCCCAGCTCTGGCTGCCCGCCTCGGCACAGGCGGCCGAAACCCCCCTGCCCGACGGCGTGTTCAGCCTGGGTGTCGCCTCCGGCGACCCGCTCCCCGACGGCATCGTGCTCTGGACCCGGCTGGCCCCCGACCCCCTCGACGGCGGCGGCATGCCCGACACCGTCGTCCCCGTCGCCTGGGAGGTCGCCGAGGACGAGCGGTTCCGCCGGGCCGTCCGCCGGGGCACCGCCCACGCCCGGCCCGAGTACGGGCACAGCGTGCACGTGGACGTACGAGGACTGCGCCCCGGCCGCACCTACTGGTACCGCTTCCGCGCCGGCGGCCGGATCTCCCCGGCCGGCCGCACCCGTACCGCACCCCACCCCCACGCCGCCGGGGGCTCCCTGCGCATGGCCCTCGCCTCCTGCCAGAACTGGCAGCACGGCTACTTCACCCCGTACGCCGACATGCTCGCCCAGGACCCCGACGTCGTCATCTTCGTCGGCGACTACATCTACGAGTCCACACCGTCCTCGGCCGGCCCGCGCCGCCACGAGGGGACCGGAGAGCCCTACACCCTGGCGCAGTACCGCAACCGCTACGCCCAGTACCGCAGCGATCCCGACCTCGCCGCGATGCACGCGAACGCGCCCTGGGTGGTCACCTTCGACGACCACGAGGTCGACAACGACTGGGCCGGCCAGGTCCCGCAGGACCCCGACAAGCAGTCCCACGACGCGTTCGTCGCCCGGCTGACCGCCGCCTTCCGGGCCTACTACGAACACATGCCGGTCCGCGCCACCGCGATCCCCGACGGACCGCACATCCAGATGTACCGCCGCCTGGAGTTCGGCCGCCTCGCCCGGCTCAACGTCCTCGACACCCGGCAGTTCCGCAGCGACCAGGTCACCGGCCAGGCGGCCGCCGAGGACCCCTCCCTCACCATGCTCGGCGCCGCGCAGAAGCGGTGGCTCCTGGACGGTCTGCACCGTTCACCGGCCCGCTGGAACCTGATCGCCTCGCAGATCATGATGGCCGAGACCGACATCCTGCCCGGTGACGGAAAACTCTGGTACTACGACGCCTGGGACGGCTACCAGGCCGAGCGCAACGCCCTGCTGGGCGAGTTCGCCTCGATCCGCAATCCCGTCGTGCTCAGCGGCGACCGGCACCTCACGATGATCAGCGACCTGAAGAAGGACTTCGCCGACCCGTCGTCGGACGTGGTCGGCGCCGAGTTCGTCGGCACCTCCGTCTCCAGCAACGGTGACCAGGACCAGGCCGCCTTCCACGCCCAGTTCGACCCGCTGAAGCCCGACAACCCGCACTGGAAGGTCATCGACGCCCACCGCGGCTACCACCTCTTCGACATCCGCCGCGACGGCATCGACGCGCGCGTGCGGGTCGTCGACACCGTCGTCAGGCCGCAGGCCACCGCGAGCACCTTCGCGTCCCTGCGTGTCGAGTCGGACGAGCCGGGCGTACAGGCCGTCTGACGGGCGCGTCCGGCATGCGGTCCCCGTGACGGGCGAACCGGGCGCGCCGACAGTGAAGTCCGTGGAACGGGAGCCTGGGACTCATCTGTGTCCCAGGCTTCTCTCAGGTGAACCCAAGGTGAACCTCTTACCTTTCGTTGACCATGGAGACGGACTGCACGAGAGGCGAAGCCCGGTGAACAACGCCCCCCTAGGCCCCCTAGACCCCCTAGGCTCCGTGAGCCCCACCGGTCCCCTGGTCGCCGTGCCCGCAGGCACCCGCCTGCTGCACATCGGCCCGCACAAGACCGGCACCACGGCCGTCCAGGGCGCCCTGTTCGCCGCGAAAGGCAAGCTGCCCGAGCACGGCGTGGAGTTCCCGGCGACCAGCCGGCACCCCATGGAGGCCGCCCTGGCCGCCTGCGCCCGGCCCGCGATGATGGGCGACATCGCGCCCACCGAGAAGCACTGGACACGACTGATCGGGCAGGTCGAGGCCACCGGCTCCCGGACCTCCGTGATCAGCAGCGAGTTCTTCGCCGACGCCTGCGACGACGAGACCGCCGCCCGCGTCGTCGAGCAGCTCGGCGGCGACCGCGTCCACGTCCTCGTCACCCTGCGCCCGATCGCCCGGATCATGCCCTCGCAGTGGCAGCAGTACGTGCAGAACGGGCTGCGCATGGGGTACGAGGACTGGCTGGACCACATGCTGCGCAAGGCCCCCTGCGAGAAGCCCACCCCCAGCTTCTGGCGCCGGCACCGGCACGACCGGCTCGTCGAACGCTGGATCCGGGCGGTCGGCGCCGACCGGCTCACCGTCGTCGTGGTCGACGACCGCGACCGTGACGGCCTGATGCGCACCTTCGAGGCGCTGCTCGGCCTGCCCGAAAACCTCCTCCGGCCCGTCCCGGACACGGCGAACCGCTCCCTGACCCTCGCCGAGACGGAAATGCTGCGAAAGCTCAACGTGGAATTCCGTGGCAATGGGCTGCCGGACGAGCTCTATTCCAAGCTCGTCCGCAACGGTGCCGTCATGCATATGAAGAACACGTGCAGTCCCACCGCCGAGGACGTGAAGATCTCCACCCCCGACTGGGCCGCCGAGGCCGCCGGCCGCATCGGCGCGGAGATGGTGGAACGCATCAGCGCCACGGGCGTCCGCGTCGTCGGCGACCCGTCCCTGCTCTCCGCCGATCCCCGGCAGCGCACAGGGGTCGCCGGCCCGGCCGTCGCGGAGGCCCGCATCGCGCCGGAGGTCGCCGCCCAGGCCCTGTACGGCGCACTCGCCGCGGCGGCCGCGGCCCCGGTGCGCCACACCGCAGAGGCGAAATCCCGCACGGTGCACCAGACGTCGTCGAAGGAACTCATACGGGTGCTGGGGCACCGATGTCTGAAGAAGCTGCGACGGGGCTGAGCCGGTCCCGTGTGCGGACAGCCTGGTTGCGGCAAAGGGTCCCGAGCGGGTCGAGTCAGCTGTGCTAAGGCGTGCACACTGCACGTCTTAGCACAGCTGTGACGTGCCACGCATCACTCACAGCAATCGGAATGACTTGTGCAGTTACTCACAGCAAATTCACGGAACTTTCTTGTATGCCTGAGGGGCGACGCCCATCACCAGCGCCGCAAGGTGAATGAAAGGTTGCGGGCACATATGCACCGGACGGCGCTCACCTTGCACACCGGTAACCGGAAGTGGGACCATTTCCAGGTTCCCTGATGCCCCAAGGTAGGTCACCTGTGTCACAGCACATAGCCAAGCCCCGAACCACCGCAGTGATCCTGGCCGGTGGCACCGGCCAGCGGGTGGGTCTGTCGATCCCCAAGCAGTTGCTGAAGATCGCCGGCAAGGCAGTCATCGAGCACACCCTGACCACCTTCGAGAAGGCCGACTCGATCGACGACATCATCGTGCTGATGGCGCCGGGCTACGTCCCCGACGTCGAGAAGATCGTCGCCAAGGCCGGGTTCACGAAGATCAAGAAGATCATCGAGGGCGGCAACACGCGGAACGAGACCACCGAGCGCGCCATCGCGGCCCTCGGCGAGGGCCTGGCCGAGGGTGACGACCTCAACGTCCTCTTCCACGACGCCGTACGCCCCCTGCTGTCGCAGCGCGTCATCGACGACTGCGTGGCCGCACTGGAGCGCTACCAGGCCGTGGACGTCGCCATCCCGTCCGCCGACACCATCATCGTCACGCGGACGCACGGCCAGGACGGCGAGTTCATCACCGAGATCCCGGACCGCTCCCGGCTGCGCCGCGGCCAGACTCCGCAGGCGTTCAAGCTGTCCACGATCAAGCGGGCCTACCAGGTCGCCGACGGCGACCCGAACTTCCAGGCCACCGACGACTGCTCCGTCGTCCTCAAGTACCTGCCGGACGTGCCGATCCACGTCGTCGCGGGCGACGAGTACAACATGAAGGTCACTCAGCCCGTCGACGTCTTCATCGCCGACAAGCTCTTCCAGCTCGCCTCCACGGCCGCGCCCGAGCAGAACGGCGAGGACGACTACCGCGCGCTGCTCACCAACAAGACCATGGTGATCTTCGGCGGTTCGTACGGCATCGGCAAGGACATCGGTGAACTCGCCGAGTCCTACGGCGCGAACGTCTACGCCCTGGGCCGCTCCACCACCGGCACCCACGTGGAGAACCCGGAGGAGGTCGACGACGCGCTCTCCAAGGCGTACGCCGAGACCGGCCGGATCGACTACGTCGTCAACACGGCGGGCGTGCTGCGCATCGGCAAGCTCGCCGAGACCGACAACGCCACCATCGAGGAGGCGCTGAAGGTCAACTACCTGGCCCCGGTGCAGATCGCCCGCTCCAGCTACAAGTACCTCGCCGAGACCAAGGGCCAGCTGCTGCTCTACACCTCCAGCAGCTACACCCGCGGCCGCGCCGAGTACAGCCTCTACTCCTCGACCAAGGCCGCCATGGTGAACCTCACCCAGGCGCTGTCCGACGAGTGGGCCGGCGACGCCATCCGCGTCAACTGCATCAACCCCGAGCGCACCGCCACCCCGATGCGCACCAAGGCGTTCGGCCAGGAGCCGTCGGGCTCGCTGCTCTCCTCCGAGGCCGTCGCCCGCACCTCCCTCGACGTGCTGCTGTCCGAACTCACCGGCCATGTCATCGACGTCCGCCAGCAGGATCCGACGGCCGCCGCCGGTCAGGCCTCCGGGTTCGAGCAGGCGCTGGCCAGTGTCCTGGACCGACAGGACGGCGTGGCATAATCGACGTCCCTTAGTCATCTGTAATTCAGGCCTCTGTGGCTGCGCGTTCGCGGAGCAATCACAGGGGCCTGAACCGTAAGAATCCCCGATCGACAACCATCCAGATTGCCCGCAAGGTCAATTCCGGCCTTTTTGTCAGCAAAAGGTTCTCCGTGATATCCACCGCTATTCGCGTCGCCCGGGTGGGCAGCGCGGCCGAGCTGGCCGCGGCGGCACTCATGATGCTGGGCTTCCCCGTCCTCATGGTCGCCGCGCTCGTCCCGAGCGTCTACGCCTTCGCGGCCGCGGCCGCCGTCACGTACCTGGCGGACCACTACCTGCACCGCAAGGGCAGCTACCTCATCAACCGCCTGAGCAAGGTCCGGGCCGGTCTGTCGATCCGGTTCCTGATCCGGCAGCTGCTGCTGATCCTGCTGCTGGCCCGGATGGCCCTGTCGAACGACCTGATCTTCTACGGCGCGATCGCCTGCTTCATCGCCTTCTACGGCCTGCAGGCCCCGCACGGCGCGCTCGTCCAGCTGATCCGCAACCGCCGCCGGATGCCGGTCGCCACCCGCAACGTCGACCTGAAGTCCCGCATCCGGATCCCGGACGCCCCGCCGCAGGGACTGCTGGACCGCTCCGCGGAGAAGATGCTCCACCTCGACCTCGCGGCCGTCGTCGGCCTGCTCGTGTCGGCGATCACGGACAACGCGATCGCCGGTTTCGTCGGCATCGGCCTCACCCTCGCCCTGGGCTGCCTGTACGTCCTGGTACTGATGCCTTACGTGCGCGGCCGCAAGACCCCGCCGGACGCGGACGCGGTGCTCGCGGCCGTCGACGACTGGATGAGCCAGTACAAGCCCGAGACCGTGCTGTACTTCTCCGGCTCCAAGGACGCCGCCTACCAGGTCAACATGTGGCTGGAGACCATGGAACAGCTGGACTCCCGCCCACTGGTCCTGCTGCGCGAGCGGGTCATCCTGCAGAACCTCGCCCCGACCACGGTCCCCGTCATCTGCGTGCCCGGCGGTGTACACCTGATGAACCTGGACCTCGCCACGGTCCGTGTCGCCCTCTACGCGGCCAACGTCGGCAAGAACATCCACCTGCTGCGCGTGCCCACCATGAAGCACGTCTTCATCGGCCACGGCGACAGCGACAAGCTGGCCAGCGTCAACCCGTTCAGCAAGGTCTACGACGAGGTGTGGACCGCGGGCCGCGCGGGCCGCGACCGCTACGCCATCGCCGACGTCGGTGTCCGCGACGACGACATCGTCGAGGTCGGCCGCCCGCAGCTGGCCCCCATCCAGAGCCGTCCGGCCGCCGCCGCCGAGGACCGCTGCCCCACCATCCTCTACGCGCCCACCTGGGAGGGCTGGGACGGCAACCCCGGCAACACCTCCCTGGTTCTCGCCGGCGAGAACATCGTGAAGAAGCTGGTCAAGGCGGACCCGCCGGTCCGCGTCCTCTACAAGCCGCACCCCTTCACCGGCACCGTCAGCGCCAAGGCCGGCGCCGCCCACCGGCGCGTCACCGCCCTCCTGGAGAAGGCCGCCGCCAAGCGCGCCACCGACCCCCGCTTCACCGCCGACACGGCCGCCCAGACGGCGGCACAGGCCGACCTGACGCGGATCGAGGCCCGCCTGGCCGAGCTGGCCGGCGTCGGCGGCGAGAAGCGCGACGAGGCCGAGGCCAGCCGGGACGACGTCGTCGACCTGCAGAAGCACGAGGAGATCGCGCGGCTTCGGGCCGAGTGGAACGACGCCCACTGGCGTTCCTTCCCCGACCACCAGCACCGGGTCGTCACCGGCGCCGAACCGCGCCTGTACGACTGCTTCAACGTCTCCGACGCGATGGTCTCCGACATCTCCAGCGTCGTCTCCGACTTCATCGCCAGCGGCAAGCCGTACGCCGTCACCGACTCCGCCGAAGTCGGCGAGGAGGAGTTCAAGCGGGCGAACACCGCCGTGCGCGCCGCCGTGATCCTCTCCAACAGCGCCAGGGAACTGGACGCCCTGCTGGACGCCGTACGCGACCCGTCGGCCGATCCCCTGGCACTGGAACGGGACGAACTCAAGCAGTACCTGCTGGGACCGGACGAGCCGACCTCCATCGAACAGTTCAACGCCGCGGTCGCCGCGCTCGCCCGCAAGGCCGAGACCCGCAACCTGGGCCAGGAAGCCCGGATCGCGGCCGGTGACCCCGAGGCGGCCGAACTCGCCGAGGTGCTGCCCGGCGACCCGGTGAAGGCCGCCGGAGAGGCCGAGGGCACGCCGACCGGCTGACCGCTCGCACCACGCCGCCGACGGGCTCGGTCCCGGGAGGAATCCCGGGACCGAGCCCGTCGGCATTTCTCCGGGCGTCACGTCTTACCTCTGCTTGGTCATGGGCGCCGTTCTTCTTACCCATGCTTCGCAGTCTTCGGTGAGCAGCTCTTACCGGGCGTCCGTACTGTCCGACGTAACCCGCTGTACACCGCACGGCTTGCTGCTCGTCATGTGACGTGTATCACTGGAGGGGCGCCCCAAGGCAACCGGTTGCGCCGGTCGGTCATCTGACACGTTGCGATCGAGATGACGCAGGGGGAACGCATCATTGACTAGGGGGAAATGTGACCGTCGCTACGCAGCCTGATGTGACTGTGATCATCGGGGCGTACGAAGCGATGCCGTATCTCGTCGAATGCCTGGCCTCCGTCGAGCGCCAGACCCTCGACCCGGCACGCATGGAGGTCATCGCGGTCGACGACGGCTCGACCGACGGCACGGGGGAGTACCTGGAGGAGTTCGCGGCCCGCGCGGCCATGCCGGTGACCGTGATCCGACAGGAGAACTCCGGCGGCCCCAGCGGTCCCCGCAACGTCGGCCTCGGCAAGGCGGCCGGCCGGTACGTGTTCTTCCTGGACGCCGACGACCGGCTCGGCCCCGAGGCCCTCGCGCGCATGGTCGCCATGGCCGACAAGAACAGCACGGACGTCGTCCTCGGCAAGGTCGAGGGGATCAACCGCAAACCCCCGCGGTCCATGTGGGGCAAGACGCTCGACCGTACCGACGTCTTCTCCTCCAACGTCAAGTTCACGCTCAGTGCGCAGAAGCTGTTCCGCCGCGCGCTTCTCGAACAGCACGGCATGCGTTTCGACGAGTCCCTGTGGACCGGCGAGGACGCGCTGTTCACCATGGAGGCCTACCTGCGCGCCGACGGCGTCTCCGTGGTCGCCGACTACCCCTGCTACTACCTGGTCGGCCGCGAGGACGGCAAACACGTCACCAAGAGCGGCAGCTACACCCTCCGCTTCGACTCGGCACGCGCCTTGATGAACCTGATCGCCGACATGGTCCCCGCCGGACCGCGTCGTGACGCACTCATGGTCCGGCCCTTCCTGGTCACCCTGCTCCCGCAGTTCGGCCCCAGGTTCCTCAAGGACAGCGACGAAGTGCGCGGCAGGAAAATGGAGCTGGCCAAGCCGCTGATGGACGCCCACTGGAATCCGGAGATCGCCCGCCGGCTCAGGGTCCACGAACGGCTGCGGCTCCACCTGGTCGCCGTACAGCGCCCCGACCTCCTCCTGGACGTCGTCGAGTTCGTACGCGCCAAGAAGCAGGCCGGGGCCCTCGTGGAGAAGCGCGGCACCCGCGTCTACTTCGCCTACCCGCACTTCCGCGCCAGGGCGGCGGGCGTTCCCGACTGGATCTACCTCGCCGAGCCCCGCGAGGCCCGCACCGTCGCGGGCTACCGCGAGGACGCGGCCAACACCTTCCTGCGGCGCGCCCTGCGCAGGCTCCGCAGATCGCTGCCGACCCGGGAGGTCAAAGCGGCGGCGGCCTGACCGAGCGCCGGGCGTCCGGCCCGGCGCCTACTGGCCCGACCCCAGCGCCCGCCGTATCGGCCTGCCCACGGCCCGCCGGGCCCGCCGGTAGACCGAGGCCTGCGGCGGCACGGCGGCCGCCTTGGCACGGGCTCCCGAGCGCGCCAGTTCCTTCTGCAGCCGGGCGTTGTCCAGCGACAGTTCGTCGATACGGCTGTGCAGCCAGCCGAACCGCCCGCTCAGCGAGGCGATGTCCGCCTCGTTCCAGGGGCGGATGCCCGCCGGGAACGCCAGCGCGCGCATCCGCTCGTCGAAGGCGGCGCCGCCGTCGCCGTGCGTGAAGGTGTTCTGCAGACCGTTGCGGTCGAGGAACCCGGTGAACCGCTCGAAGCGCTCCCGGTGGCCGCCGACCAGCCCGCCGAAGTCCGCCTCCGCGTACAGCTTCGCCGGGTCCGCCGAATCGAGGTCCTTGACCGCCTGGTCCAGCCGTCGGTGCGGAATCTCGAAGTAACGGCACAGCTCCAGCGTCCGCGAGTCACCGCACAGCACGGTGGCCGGCGTGCCGGCGAGCAGCGCCGCGATGTTGCCGTGGATGCGCGAACCGAAGGAGAAGTCGAAGGAACGCAGGTCGTCGATCCAGGTGAGGGGATCGACGTAGACCCGCACCTTGTCCTCGCGGAACATCGGGTGGTCCGGATGCGTCGGCATCGCGGTCACCGCGGCGTTCGGGTCCGACAGGTCCCGCCAGTGCAACTGCCGCGCGTCACTGAGGTTCTGGCCCACGAACCGCAGGTGCGGGTAGCGCTCGTGGGTGCGTGTGATGATCCGGTCCAGGCCCTGCGCGCGTACCGCGCTGTGCGAGCCGTTGATCGCGATCCGCGACTCCGGCGTCAACTCCAGCGCCTTCTTGTGCACCTGAAGCTGGTCGCCGTACAGGAACAGGGAAGGACAGCCGATGGTCTCGACGTCCTTGAATCCCATGTCCTTCAGGTACTGCTCGGTGAACTCGCCCCGCACACCGATCGACGCGCTGCGCTCCAGTACCGCCGCGCAGAAGTCCCGCACGGTCGGCTCGATGCGCTTGAGCCGGTCCGGGTTGTAGCCGACTCCGGTCTGCGCGCCCACGCCGAGCACGACCACCGGGATCTTCAGCTTCGAGATCAGCCGGGTCATCCGCTTCAACGCGCTCTCGAAGGACGGGCGGAAGGCGTTGGCCAGCGGGATGACGAAGGCGTCGTACTCCTCGTTGATCCGTCCGGCGGCGGAGACATCGGAGGGCATGCCGTTGGAGACGACCTCGGTGCCCGGAGTCTCGAGAATCTTGTGCGCGGCATCGCTGAAGATCAGGTTGCCCGAGTTGGTGGCTATGACGTCCCGGTGCAGGGCTTCCTCGACGCTGATGGCGTCGTAGGGACTTTTGCCCGACCTGAGCAGAATGCGCTTCACGCTGCGATCTTTAGATGACACAAACTTCAAGTTAACTTTAAGTTCGTTTCAATTTCCATGGACAGTCAACACAACTTTTTTGCCGTGTTCGGTACGTGATCATAGGACTACGCACCGCCGTGGCCGTCGTGGCATCCGGACGGCGTCCGTGCCGTGTCCGGAGGCTGGACGGGGCGGCCGGACGACGGTCCCGTTCGCGTAGATTGCTGCCACGCGCAAGGAAGTGGGTACAGGACGTGGCAACCGCAAGGCAGGCCGTGAGCGAGGCCCGCAGGATCGTCGTCAAAGTGGGCTCCTCCTCGCTGACCACAGCCTCCGGCGGCCTCGACGCCGACCGGGTCGACGCACTCGTCGACGTCCTCGCCAAGAGCCGCGGCGGGGAGAAGGAAGTCGTCCTCGTCTCCTCGGGAGCGATCGCCGCCGGCCTCGCCCCGCTCGGCCTGCGCCGCAGGCCCAGGGACCTGGCCCGTCAGCAGGCCGCCGCCAGCGTCGGCCAGGGACTGCTCGTCGCCCGCTACACCGCCTCCTTCGCCCGCTACGGAGTCCGGGTCGGCCAGGTCCTGCTCACCTCCGACGACATGAGCCGCCGCGCCCACCACCGCAACGCCTCCCGCACCCTCGACAAACTCCTGGCGATGGGCGCCCTCCCGGTCGTCAACGAGAACGACACCGTCGCCACCGACGAGATCCGCTTCGGCGACAACGACCGTCTCGCCGCCCTCGTCGCCCACCTCGTCCACGCCGACCTCCTGGTGCTGCTCTCCGACGTCGACGGCGTCTACGACGGTGACCCGAGCAGGCCCGGCACCTCGCGGATAGCGGAGGTCAGGCGCCCGGAGGACCTCGCGGGCGTCGAGATCGGCAGCGCCGGGAAGGCGGGCGTCGGCACCGGCGGCATGGTCACCAAAGTGGAAGCCGCCCGGATCGCCGCCGCCGCGGGCGTCCCCGTCGTCCTCACCAGCACCGTGCGCGCCGCCGACGCGCTCTGCGGCGGCGACACCGGCACCTACTTCCATCCCACCGGCAAACGGTCCGCAGACCGTCTCCTGTGGCTTCAGCACGCCTCCACCCCGCAGGGCTCCCTCACCCTCGACGACGGCGCCGTCCGTGCCGTCGTCGAAGGCCGGAAGTCACTGCTGCCCGCCGGGATCGCCGCCGTGGAGGGCGAGTTCGCCGCGGGTGACCCGGTCGAACTGCGCGACGCCCGGGGCCGCGCGGTCGCCCGGGGCCTGGTCAGCTTCGACGCCAAGGAGATCCCCCAGCTGATCGGGCGTTCGACCAGGGAGCTGGCGCGCGAACTGGGCCCGGCGTACGAGCGGGAGGTCGTACACAGGGACGACCTGGTGATCCTCCACCCGTAAAAACGGGGCATAACGACGGACCCCGGTGGGGGACGTTCCGTAAAACCGCCACGCGAACTCTTGCGGCCTGCTCAACTTTGTCTCAGGACCACGTTTCGCACGAGCACAGCTGAAGGAGGCCGTCGTGAGACGAGTGCGCCCTGGGGCTGCGGCGTCCCGCGGTGCTCTGACGAGCGTCGCGGCCGGGGACACCTACGAGGAGCCGAAGGACCTGCCCCGTCTGTGGCACGTCACCCTCAGCGTCTGCGGTGCCGAGGTCCCCCTGCCGGAACTGCGCCGCGGCCTCGAGCAACTGGCCCACGACCACCCGTTCCTCCTCACCAGCCGGTACGCGTGCGACCACGCCGAGATCCGCTACTGGGAAGAGGCCCGCGACCTCCACGACGCCGCCGCCGTGGCCCTGCGCCTGTGGGGCGAGCACCGCCAGACCGCCGGACTGCCGGCCTGGGAGATCGTCGGCCTCGAAGTCATCGACCGCACCACCTACCACCAGCGGATCGCCGAGGGCTACGGTCCGCCACCGGCGACACCGGTCGGTATCCACCCGTTCTGACGATGACCGTGAATGCCCCCTTTTGACTCCGTCTCGCGGTGTGGAACAACCCATGAACGGGCCGCCCGCGCGCACTACCCTTCCCCCATGACCACGCTCTCGCCGTACGACGCCATGTCCCCGGTCACCCAGGCCGCCTACCGTGCCAAGGCCGCCGCCGCCGACCTCGCGCCGCTGCCGCGTGCCGGGAAGGACGACGCGCTGCTCGCCATCGCGGACGCGCTGGAGGTCCGTACGAGCGAGATCGTCGAGGCCAATGCCAAGGACATCGCCAAGGCCCGCGAGAACGGCACCAGCGAGTCCGTCGTCGACCGCCTCACCCTCACCCCGGAGCGGGTCCGTGCCATCGCCTCCGACGTCCGTGACGTCGCGAAGCTGCCCGACCCGGTCGGCGAGGTGGTCCGCGGCTCCACCCTCCCCAACGGCATCGACCTGCGCCAGGTCCGCGTCCCGCTCGGCGTCGTCGGCATCATCTACGAGGCCCGCCCGAACGTCACCGTCGACGCGGCGGCACTGTGCCTCAAGTCCGGCAACGCCGTCCTGCTGCGCGGCTCCGCCTCCGCCCACGAGTCGAACGCCGCCCTCGTCCGCGTCCTGCGCGACGCCGTCGGCGGCGCCGGGCTGCCCGCCGACGCCGTCCAGCTGGTGCCCGGAGAGGGACGTGAGTCCGTCCACGAGCTGATGCGCGCCCGCGGCCTGGTCGACGTGCTCATCCCGCGCGGCGGCGCCTCCCTCATCCAGACCGTCGTCATGGAGTCCAAGGTCCCCGTCATCGAGACCGGCACCGGCAACTGCCACGTCTACGTCGACGCGCACGCCGACATCGACATGGCGATCGACATCCTGATCAACTCAAAGGCACAGCGGGTCAGCGTCTGCAACTCCGCCGAGACCCTCCTCGTGCACCAGGACATCGCCGCCGAATTCCTGCCGCGCGCGCTGGAGGCCCTCGCCGCGGCCGGCGTCACCGTGCACGGCGACGAACGCGTCCTCGCCCACGCCAAGGACTCCAAGGCGACCGTGGTCGAGGCCGTCCCGGAGGACTGGGAGACCGAGTACCTGTCGTACGACATCGCCGCCGCCGTCGTCGACTCCCTCGACCGGGCCGTCGAGCACATCCGGCTGTGGACCTCCGGGCACACCGAGGCGATCATCACCACCTCCCAGCAGGCGGCCCGCCGCTTCACACAGCTGGTCGACTCCACCACCGTCGCCGTGAACGCCTCCACCCGTTTCACCGACGGCGGCCAGTTCGGCTTCGGCGCCGAGATCGGCATCTCCACGCAGAAGCTGCACGCCCGCGGCCCCATGGGCCTGCCGGAGCTGACCAGTACCAAGTACATCGTCACCGGCGACGGTCACATCCGCCGCTGACACCCGTACGGCCCAACCGCGCTCGCTCTACGGCGTGCGGGCGCGCGGAGGGGGCGTACGCGGCCCCCCGCGGGCGTGAGGGGTGTCTCACGAGGCCTACGAATTTCCATACCGTCTGCCCAAATTGACCCCCCAGGTCTACTCTGGACCCGTGCCGGAGGACGTGGGGGGCACGCCGTTCCCTGACGGCTGGGAGCCCGACGACGACCATGACCGCGGGATGTCGGACGAAGAGTTCGACGCCGTGGTCTTCGACGAGGCCTTCGTCAAGGCGGCCGTGATCCACGAGCCGACCGCCGTGGAGCGTCTCCTGGCCGCAGCACAGGCCAGAGCCGAGGCCTCCGAGGCCGAGGCCCGCCGTGCCCGGGCCACAGGCGAGCGCTACGGCCCCGACGGCCACGACGTCGGCCACAGCGCCGATCTCGACGACCTGGACGACGGCGACGTACTCGAACACCGCTACGGCGCCCCAGGGGCGTACGGCAAGCACGTCCGCTGGCACCGCCCCGTGGCCTGGGTGCTCGCCGTCGTCATGGGCATCGGCATGGTCGCGCTGGCCTTCGCGGCGGTCTACCGCGGCGCCTCCTCAGGCGGCAGCCGCGACCAGGTGCCCCGGCCCCCCACCACGGGCCTGGAACAGCAAGGCACCGCGGCGGCACCCTCCGCGTCCGCCGAGTACTCCCGTCCGGCCCAGTCGGCGGTCTCCGCGGTCCCGCACACCCCCTGAGCGGCCATTGCCCGTTCTGGTGAGAACCTGTCAGAAGTTGTCGTGTAGCAGGGCGTTTACCTGAGGCTCCCGAGACCTACTCTGAGAGTATGGGCGGGCCTGCGGACCCACCTGAGGGGACACCCGAGGGCGGCCCCGTGGGTGGAGAGGACGAGTACCGATCCGTCGTCTTCGACGAATCGTTCGTCCGCGCTGCCCGCCTCCAGGAGTCCTCCGCGCGCGAACGCATGTCCGACCACGCGCCCGCCGTACGCCGCCGCCCGCCCCTGCGCCGGGGCCTCACACGGCAGGCCCTGATCCTCGTCCTGCTGATCCTCGTCGCCTTCGGTACCGCGGTCTACATGGGTGTCCGCCACCCCTACGGCACCCAGGAGGCCCAGCAGCCCGTCGAGCCGCTGCGGATGACCGTCGTCCCGCTCGCTCCCCAGGGCAAAGTGCCCGGCGCCACCGACGCCGAGACCCTGTTCGCGCACAGCCCCGCCGCGAAGTACGAGGTCGGCGCCGAGGGGATACCGCTGCCGGCCGTCCGCAGCACCTCGCACTTCTCCGACAGCCAGGTCGTCACCGCCCTGACCACGGCCAAGGACTACATCGTCCGCTCCGCGCTCTACCCCGAGGTCCTCGACAGCAGCGAGGTACGGCCCGCCCGTGTCCTGCTCGACCCCGGACAGCTCGACCAGTTCGACCAGAGCCTCGACCACCCCGCGTCCGACGGCCGGCACGCGCCCACCGGATGGCTGGTCCGTTTCGACCCCACCCGTGCCGAACTTGCCGATCCGCGGATCCGCGTGCAGGGAAGCATGCAGGCCGCCGAGACGGACTCGGCCACCCTGGAGGTCACCGCCGACCACACCCTCGTCTACGCGCTGCGGGCCACCGGCGCACCGGCCGGCTCCCAGGTCTCCCTGTTCACCGTCCGCCGCGAGCTGACCTTCCGCTTCGACCGGGACGACCTGCGGCTGCGTCAGGCCCAGCTGGTCGCCTCCTACGTCCAGGCCGGGCCGCTGTCCTGCGCCGAGGACTCCGCCGATCACCTGCGGCCGCTGCTGGCCGGCGAGACGGCCAGGGCGGGCGGCCCGGCGGGCACCGACCCGTACGCCACGGACAGTGCCGCCGCCCTGTGCGGGACGCTGGCGGCCGAAGCCGAACCGACGGTCTGACGAGCCCGCCCTGCTCGTCGTCGGTCGCCGCACCCCGTCCCGCGCCGCACCTCGTCCTGCGCCACTTCCCGTCCCGCGGCGGAGCGTCTACTCCCCGTCCCGCGGCGGAGCGTCCTGCGCGGGACCGTCCTCGTCCCGCGCCGGGGTGTCCCGCGGGGGAGCGTCCTTCGCGGAAGCATCCTTGCGGGGCGCCGGGCTCGTGAACCCGTCGAAGCCGCGCTTTACCCGGCCGCCCAGGCCGCCGGCGCCGCCCGCTATGTCCGAGACCAGCTTCATCAGCGGATCCTTGGAACTCTTCACGTCGCTCGCGTAGCTCGCCGCCGACTCCTTGAAGGAGTCGCCGACCGAGGTGTCCTTGTCCGCGTCCCGCCGCGGATAGTGACCGTCCATGATGCGCTGGTAGTCGCGGGACTCGGCCCACTTCTTCAGCTCGGCCGCGCGGACCGTGGTGAAGGGGTGCGAGCGCGGCAGCACGTTGAGGATCTTCAGCACCGAGTCGCGCAGATCGCCCCCGGCCTCGTACTCCTCGGCCTGCTGCAGGAACGCGTCCACGTTCATCTCGTGCAGATGGTTGCCGCCCGCGATCTTCATCAGCCCGCGCATGGAGGCCTGCAGGTCCTGTCCGGCCAGCAGCCCCGCCCGGTCCGCGGACAGCTCCGACTTGCGGAACCACTCCCGCAGCGCCGTCACGATCGCCATGACCGCGAGATTGCCCAGCGGGATCCAGGCGACGCGCAGCGCCAGGTTCGTCAGGAACAGCAGGACCGTCCGGTACACCGAATGCCCGGACAGGGCGTGTCCCACCTCGTGCCCGACGACCGCCCGCATCTCCTCCTCGTCGAGGAGCTCGACGAGCCCGGTGGTGACGACGATGATCGGCTCGTCCAGGCCGATGCACATGGCGTTGGGCTGCGGATCCTGGTTGACGTACATCGGGGGGACCTTCTCCAGGTCCAGGATGTAACAGGCGTCCCGCAGCATGTCGTTCAGGTGTGCGAACTGCTGGTCCGAGACGCGGACCGAGTCGGACAGGAACAGCAGCCTCAGGCTGCGCTCCGGAAGCAGCCCGCTGAGCGCCTTGAAGACCGTGTCGAATCCGCTCAGCTTGCGCAGCGCCACCAGGGCCGAACGGTCGGCCGGATGCTCGTACGCGCGCGAGGAGATCCCCGGGAACCGCCTGCGCTGCCTGCCCGGCACCCGCTCGTGCCCGTGTCGCTCGTGGCCGTCGTCGGACATGTCATCCCCCATGTGCGTGAGTGTGCCCACCATGCCCCCGAAGCAGGGCCCAGCCTAGGCGGAGATACCGTGGTCGGGCAGTACAGCCGAAGGAGTGCCTCATGGAGCACAACCCCCCAGCCGCCTGGCTCACCCAGGCCGCGAGCGCCGCTCAGCAACAAGGCTCGGGCGACCTGCTGCGGGTCGTCCTGATCGTCATGTTCCTGGGCTGCGTGCTGACCGCCTGGTTCCTGCTGCGCGGGTACAGACAGAAGGACGACTGAGCCGCGGGGATCGTTCCCCGCCCCGTGTGACCGACGGAGCCGCCGCGACCGAAGAGCCGGCACGACGGAGCCGGCGAGTCGGCCCGACGGAGGAGTCGGCGTGATCGTCGCCGGGCTGCCCGCATACGATGGGGCGACGTCTTTATCCCGTCCACACGCGATAGGTCCTGCCGCAGATGATGAATCTTCACAGCGCCGCTGCCCAGTTCGTCACCCTCGCCGCCGAAGGCGAGGAGCACGGCGGCAACCACAACAGCCTCAACCCGCTCGTCACCGGTGGTGGCGCGTTCATCGTCCTGATGCTCCTGCTGTGGATCACCACCCGTTTCAACCGCGACCGCTGAGCCGGCGGCCGAGCCCGGCACCCGTCCTCGGGGGCAGGGCCCACGGACCGGGCCGGTAGGGTCTGCACGCATGGGAGAGCAGGACATGCCTACCGGTCCGGCGAACGACGCGGCCGACGCCGCCGACGACACGGTGACGACCCCGCGGTACACACCGGCGGGCCCCGCGCCGACCGGCAAACGCCGCCTCGGTGTCATGGGCGGGACGTTCGACCCGATCCACCACGGACACCTCGTGGCGGCCAGCGAGGTCGCGGCCCAGTTCCACCTCGACGAGGTGGTGTTCGTGCCCACCGGGCAGCCGTGGCAGAAGACCCACCGCAAGGTCTCACCGGCCGAGGACCGCTATCTGATGACGGTGATCGCGACCGCGGAGAACCCGCAGTTCTCCGTCAGCCGTATCGACATCGACCGCGGCGGCCCCACCTACACCGCCGACACGCTGCGCGACCTGCGCGCCCTCAACCTCGACGCCGACCTTTTCTTCATCACCGGCGCCGACGCCCTCGGTCAGATCCTCACCTGGCGCGACTCGGAGGAACTCTTCTCCCTTGCCCACTTCATCGGCTGCACCCGGCCCGGGCACCAACTGACCGACCGCGGTCTCCCGGAGGGCGGCGTCTCGCTGGTGGAGGTTCCCGCGCTCGCCATCTCCTCCACAGACTGCCGTGCGAGAGTCGCCAAGAGCGACCCCATCTGGTACATGGTGCCGGACGGAGTCGTGCGCTACATCGACAAGCGCGAGCTGTACCGCGGCGAGTGAGCCGAGAGGGGCACCGGTGAACGACCGATACGACGCGGGCTACGGCAGCGACCAGTACGAACTCGTCGGGTACGACGAGTACGGGCAGCCGGTGTACCGCCAGATCCCCGCACAACAACAGCAGACGTACGACCCGTACGCCGGACAGGGCTACGGGTACGACCCGTACGCCGACGGCGGCCGGCAGGGCGCGCCCCCGTACGACCCTGCACGGCAGGGCCCACCGGCGTACGACACCGGGCAGCAGGCCCCCGTGCCCCCCGTCCACGACACCGGGCAGCAACCGGTCACGCCCGCCTACGACCCGTACGGCACCGGCGGCCGGCCCGGCTACGACCCCTACGGGCAGGCCGCCACCAGCGGACGGCAGCCCCGGGTCGCCGAGCAGACCGCGCACATCCCGCAGCAGGCCGGACCCGTCCACGAACCCGCCGACCCCCGGCAAGTACCCGGCGACGAACGGGACTACCACACCGGGCAGTTCGCGTTCGTCGAGGCCCCGGACGGTGACTCCGAGGACGTCATCGACTGGCTGAACTTCACCGAGAACCGCACCGAACGCCGAGAAGAGGCCAAGCGCCGCGCCCGAAGCCGCATGATCGCCCTGGTCGTCGTCCTCGCCCTGGTCGCCGGGGGCGGCGCCGGCTACCTCTGGTACGCCGGAATGCTGCCCGGACTGTCCTCCTCCGCCGCCAAGGGCGGTACGACGACGTCCGCGGCCGCGCAGAAACGCGACGTGGTCGTCGTCCACCTGCACAACACCAGCGGCGGCGGCACCTCGACCGCGCTGCTCGTCGACAACACCACCACCAAGCAGGGCACCACCGTGCTGCTGCCCAACTCGCTCGGGATGACCGACGACGACGGCACCACGACGACCCTCGCCAAGTCCGTCGCCGACGACGGCTCCTCCGGGACCCGCGACCAGCTCGACACCGTCCTCGGGACCAACATCGAGGGCACCTGGCGCCTGGACACCCCCTACCTGCAGAACCTGGTCGAACTCGTCGGCAACATCGACATCGACACCAACGCCGACGTGCCCGACCCGGACGCCGAGAAGAAGGGCCAGGCCCCCCTGGTCCACAAGGGCAAGGACCAGACCCTCAGCGGCAAGGCCGCCGTCGCCTACGCCACCTACCGTGCGTCCGGCGAGGCACAGAACGCCCAGCTGGAACGGTTCGGACAGGTCATGCAGGGCGTGCTGCGCAAGATGTCCTCCGACTCCTCGGCCGCCACGGTCACCGTCCAGACCCTCGCGCAGATCCTCGACCCCTCGCTCACCGACAAGGACCTCGGCACCTTCCTCGCCAAGCTCGCCGACCTCGCCAAGGGCGGCGACTACAAGACCGCACTGCTGCCCGTGCAGAGCGACGGCACCCTCAGCGCCCAGACCAGTGCCAGCGTGGTCAAGGACATCCTCGGCGGCACCGCCAAGAGCCCCTCGGCGGACTCCGCGGTCCGGGTCTCCGTCCAGAACGCCACCGGCGTCAAGGGCAACACCGACAAGGCCCGCGTGGTCCTCGTCAACGGCGGCTACACCTTCCTGGAAGGCGGCACGGCCTCCGGCACCCAGGCGGCCTCCAAGGTGCTGTACTCCGACGCCGCCGACAAGGAGAACGCCACCGAGGTCGCGAAGACCCTCGGCCTCGGCACCGGAGCCGTGACCAAGGGCACGGTCGGCTCGGGCGCCGACGTATCGGTCGTCCTCGGCCAGGACTACAAACCGTCCTCCTCCTGAGCCGGCCCGCCGCACCCCACGTGACGCGGTAATCACGTGGGGTGCGCCCGGCGGTCCGTGAGACCCTTGAGGTCAATCGACCGCCGACGGAAAGCCAAGTAGTGACCGCCACCGACCGTTCCCTCGAGCTCATCACCGCCGCCGCCCAGGCGGCCGCCGACAAGCTCGCCCACGACGTCATCGCCTACGACGTCAGCGACGTCCTGTCGATCACGGACGCCTTCCTGCTGGCCTCCGCGCCCAACGACCGCCAGGTCAAGTCGATCGTCGACGAGATCGAGGAACGCCTCCAGAAGGACCTCGGCGTCAAGCCGGTGCGCCGTGAGGGCGACCGGGAGGCCCGCTGGATCCTGCTCGACTACGTCGACATCGTCGTCCACGTCCAGCACAGCGAGGAGCGGGTCTTCTACGCCCTGGAACGGCTGTGGAAGGACTGCCCCGAGATCGAGCTGCCCGCCGACGCCAAGGCCACCCGAGGCAAGGCCGCCGAGCACGCCGAGCTGCAGGCCGCCGAAACCGACAGCGAGCCGGGCAGGGAGTGGTGATGAGCGCCACGGGCGAGGTGACCGACCGCACGGGACGCGGCCGCCGCATCATCCTGTGGCGGCACGGCCAGACCTCCTGGAACGTGGAGCGCCGCTTCCAGGGATCCACCGACGTCGAGCTCACCGGGACCGGGATCGGCCAGGCCCGCCGCGCGGCCCGGCTGCTCGCCTCCCTGGGACCGGACGCGATCGTCTCCTCCGACCTGCGGCGAGCCTCCGACACGGCCGCCCAGCTCGCCGAGCTCACCGGCCTCGACGTGATCCGCGACGAGGCGCTGCGCGAGACCTACGCGGGCGTGTGGCAGGGCCTCACCCATGAGGAGATCATCGCCCGCCACGGTGACGAGTACGCAGCCTGGAAGCGCGGCGAGCCGGTCCGCCGCGGCGGCGGCGAACTGGAGACCGAGGTCGCCGACCGGGCCGCTCCCGTCGTGCTCCGGCACGCCGAGAAACTCCCCGAGGACGGCACCCTCGTGGTCGTCAGCCACGGCGGCACCATCCGCACCACCATCGGCCGACTGCTCGGCCTGGACTCCCACCACTGGGAGAGCCTCGGCGGTCTCACCAACTGCTGCTGGTCCGTGCTCGGCGAGGGCGCCCGCGGCTGGCGGCTCCTGGAGCACAACGCGGGCACCCTCCCGGAGCCCGTCCTCGGCGACGACGACTGAGAGCCCTTTCCGGCCGCCGGCCGGTGACCGTCCGGCCCGCGCACTCCGTGCCGGGACCCGGATTTCACTTTCCGGCAGGTCGCAGGCTAAAGTTCTTCTTGTTCGGCCCGCCGAGAGGAAAGACGGGAAGAACGCGAGGGGCTATAGCTCAGTTGGTAGAGCGCCTGCATGGCATGCAGGAGGTCAGGAGTTCAATTCTCCTTAGCTCCACAGATCGACACTCCACACACTGTCGAGTTGTCAAAGATCGACGAGAGAATCCCGCCCTCTTCAGGGGGCGGGTTTTTTCGTGTTCCATTCCCGAATGATCTCGGCGGCCTCGTCGTCCGTCACCGGCCACAGCCGCTGTCGGCGCTCCCGCAGCAACGCGATCTGCTCCCGCGTCCGTTCGTTCTCCGGCGTGTAGACCACGATCCGCGACTCCGGCATCCCGTCGATCGACAGCGACTGCGACGTCATCCGCAGCTCGCCCACCGCCTCATGACGGAACGTCTTCACCCGCGGCCCCGGCTGCGCCACCGCGCCGCTCGCCCACAACCGGGCGAAGTACGCACTCGTCCCGGACAACGCCCGTATGAACTCCTCCCAGGCCGGCTCGCCGACATGTCTGCCGTAACTGGAGCGCAGGGTCGCCACCATCACCGGCAGTTCACGCTCCCGGTGCACCACCGGGCAGGCCTCCTCCGACACCGTGAACAACGTCCACAGGACGTTCGGAACCCCGATCCGCATCGTCTCCGGCACCAGGAACAGATCCCGGTAGGCCGGATTGGTGGCCAGCACGTCGTACCGCGACGTGTACACCACCGCGGGCAGCGGATCCAGGGCGTCGATGATGCCCTGCACCTCCGCGCCGACCGACCGGGACAGTCCCTCGGGCGCCGCCGCGTACGGCACCTCCGCCAACCGGTACAGATGCTCCCGCTCCGGCGTGTCCAGCCGCAGCGTGCGTGCCACCGCGTCCAGCACCTGCGGCGAGGCGTTGATCGGCCGGCCCTGCTCCAGCCACGTGTACCAGGTCACCCCCACGCCCGACAGCTGGGCGACCTCCTCCCGGCGCAGCCCCGGAGTACGGCGCCGCAGCCCTGGTGGCATCCCCACGTCGGCCGGTGTCACCCGGGCCCGCCTGCTACGCAGGAAAGCGGCCAGCTCAGGCCTGCGGCGGTGTGCTGTCGTCGTCATCATCACGTCCCCCGTCGTCACGTCCTCCATCGTGGGCGCAGCACCCGCCGCCTGCCAGGTGCTGCCAGTACCAGCATCGGCGGGCTCTCCGCACCCGTACCGGATGCTCGCCACGCTCGACACCATGACGACGACATCCCGGACGGGACCAGGTCCCACACCCGCTCGAACCCCTGCGAAAAGTGAAGCACCCGGCACTGACACCCGGCCCCGGCTGCTCCTCGCGGTCGTCCTCGCGGCCCTGTTCATGGCCGTGCTGGACGTCTTCATCGTGAACGTCGCGGCCCCCACCATCGGTTCAGAACTCCACGCCTCCGGCGCCGACCTGCAACTGGTCGTGGCCGGCTACGCCATCACCTACTCCGTGCTGCTGATCACCGGCGCCCGCCTCGGCGACCGGCTCGGCCACGGCCGCGTCCACCTCGCCGGACTGGTGCTGTTCACGGGGGCCTCGCTCGCCTGCGGCCTGGCCCAGGGCGCCACCGAGCTCATCGTGTTCCGGCTGGTGCAGGGTGCCGGATCGGCGGTGATGATCCCGCAGGTCCTCAGCATCATCCAGCGCACCTTCACCGGCGAGGCCCGCGTCCGCGCGCTCGGCGCCTACTCGGCGGTCCTCGCGGTCGGCGCCGCGGCCGGCCAGATCATCGGGGGCGTCCTGGTCGGCGCGGACCTGTTCGGCACCGGCTGGCGGCCGGTGTTCCTCGTCAACGTGCCGGTCGGTGCGGTACTCCTCGTCCTCGGCAGGCGAGTCCTGCCCCGGGACACCGGATCCGGGCCGGAACGTGCGCGCGGCCTGGACCTGCCCGGCCTGGTCCTGCTCGGGGCCGCTGTGTCGCTGCTCACGATTCCGCTGGTGCTCGGCCAGGAGGAGGACTGGCCGCTGTGGTCGTGGCTGTCCCTGACCGCCGCCGTGCTGGTGTTCGCGCTGTTCTGCGGTTATGAGATGCGGCTCGCCCGGCGGGGCGGTGCCCCGATCGTGGCACCCCGGGTGTTGCGCCACCCCGGCATGGGCCTGGCCGTCTTCCGCATCCTCGCCGTCATGGCCGTCAACGCGGGGCTCCTGTTCACCCTCACTCTGCACGTCCAGAGCGGTCTCGGCTACGGCGCGCAGCGCGCCGGACTCACCTTCGCGCCGACCGCCGTGGTCTTCGGCGCGGTCGCCCTCACCTGGCGCAGGTGGCCCAGGGCCTGGCAGCGGGTGCTGACCCCGGCCGGGTTCGCCCTGACCGCGGTGTCCGTCGCAGGCGTCGGGCTCGTCTTCCACGGCGGCGGCGACGGGGGCGCATGGCTCTATGTGGTGTACGCCGGCGTGGGCGCGGGGCTCGCACTCGCCTTCAGTCCCACCCTCACCGCGGCGCTAGCAACGGTGCGTCCCGAGGACGCGGCGGACGCCAGCGGTCTCCTGGCGACCGTCACCCAGCTAGGCCAGCTCATAGGCGTCGCCGCATTCGGCACACTGTTCTTGAACCGGCTTGAGTCACTTGGGGCACCACGGGCGTATACCTCTGCGGAGGCGCTGTCAGCCTGCGCATGGGCGCTTGCCGCGACGGCGGCCGCGGGCGCCGTGTCCGGACTGGTACTGAGGCGTCGCTGACCGTATTGGTCCGGCCGTGGCAGAATCAAACGGCCGGAAGGGGGCGCGGCCCGACGGGAGGAGTAGCGATGCCTGCGAGCATCCTTGAGGAGGGCGGCCACCTCCTCGGTGCGGCGTTGATACAGGACACGACCACCCGGCTGCTCTGCCCTTCCTGCGGTTCCGTACATGTGGCCCAAGTACTGGGCGACAACGGCGGGATCTCCTACGTGTGCACGGCCTGCGGCCACAGCTGGAGCTGATCGATGGGTGCACACAGGCGGAAGTGCGACTGGTGCGGAAGCGGCACCCCGATCGTCCGCGACATGGAGCCGATCAACCCCGACTACCAGTACTGGTGCGAGGAATGCGCGCGGGCGCTGATCATAAAAGGCGACCCGATCGAGACCTACCGTGAACTGGAGGGCGAGCCGATCTACGGCCGTCTTCTCGAGGACCACTGCACCCTCAAACGGTTCTACTCGTTCGTCACGGCCTGAGCGGCGCCCGGCTTCGGCAACGATGTCCGGGCGAGCGCCAGGAACAGCACCCCGGTGACCGTGTAGAGCGCCGACAGCGTCAAGTCGATCGCGTTCTGGTGCAATTCGGGCCGCCCTTCCTGGTGTGGCACCCACCACAGGGCGTACGAGCAGAAGACCAGCGCGGTGCCGACGGCCGCCGCCCGGTGTCCGCGCGTCCACAGCAGCATGACCGCGGGCACGCACCACACCCAGTGATGCGACCAGGACACCGGACTGATCAGCAGCGCGGTCACCGCACACCCGGTGACCGCCCACCCCCGCCGGCCGCGCAGCTCCGCCGCGACCGCCACCGCGAGCCCCAGAACGGCCGTCAGAGCCGCTGCGGCGGTCCAGAGCGCCCCCGGCTCGGGTGTGTGCAGCAACCGCGCCAGAACACCGCGCAGGGCCTGATTCGCGGTCTCCTCGGCGCGTCCCACCCGCCCCGTCCGGAACACCATCCCCGTCCAGAACCGCCACGAGTCGTACGGCAGGACCGCCGCCGCCAGCAGGGTCGCCCCCGCGAAGGTGACGGCCGCCCCGCGCGCGTGCCGCAGCCACGGCCCGCCGTCCCGGCCCCCGCGGCGCGCCACCAGACCTGTGGCGAGAAGGAACACCGCGAACAGGGCGGGCGTCAGCTTGACCGCGGCCGCGAGCCCGACACCCACCCCCGCCCAGCGTCCCGGACGTTCGGCCGAGGGCCGTGACAGATCCCACAGCACCAGCACGGCCAGCAGCAGATTGACCTGCCCGTAGCGCACGGTCGTCCACACCGGCTCGCACCACACCGCCGCCGCCGCGACCCACAGCACACCCTCCACGCGCGCGTGCCCGGCGAGCCGCAGCGACAGCGTCACGAACACGACCAGGAGAACGAGGTTCCCGGCCGTCGCCAGCGCTCGCATGGTCGTGACGTCCGGCAGCGTCAGCGGGGTGAACAGCAGTGCCGCGAACGGCGGGTAGGTGGACGGCAGATGAGCGGCCGTCGTACGCAGCGCGTAGAGGTCGCCGCCCGCCAGGACGGTCGCGCCCTCCGCCCGGTAGACCATCAGGTCGATCATCGACACGTGCGCGGCCCGCTGAGCCGCCCAGAACGCCGTGAACGACAAGAGGCAGGCCCCCAGGGCAACCGGCATCCGGCGCCGGGTCTCGGAGAACGCGATCACGGTCACGAAGACCGACACTAGCGCCCGTATCCGCACAGAACGGAAACGATTTGGTGGTGCACCCTGTCGACCGTGTAGTGTTGGCGTCGCCGCCAGGGAAGCCGGGCGGAGCGAAACGCGGGGCTATAGCTCAGTTGGTAGAGCGCCTGCATGGCATGCAGGAGGTCAGGAGTTCAATTCTCCTTAGCTCCACAGACGTCGAAGGCGGACCATCCGGACGGATGGTCCGCCTTCGACGTTGTCAGGAAACATTCGGAATCGCTGAACAGGCACCGAAAAGCGCGTGCGACGTGTTGTGCGGGCCACCCGGTCGGGTGGCCCGCACAACACGTGATGCCGGTACCGGTGCGATCAGCGGCCCAGGGCTCGGCGGCCACGCCCCTGCGAGAGGACCGGCAGGTTCTTGGCCGGCGCCTGGGAGCGCGTGTCCTCTTCGAGACGCAGGGCGAGCGCCGGGCAGCGGCGTACCGCACGCAGCGCCTTGGCTTCCGCGAAGCGCGGGACCTTCGCCTGCGCCACCGTCGGGAAGCCGTCCGCGCCCAGCTCGAAGACCTCAGGGAGGATGTCCGCGCACAGGCCGTGGCCCCGGCACAGCGTCCAGTCGACGTAGATCTTCTGACGGCTGCCGCTGCTCTCCTCGGGCTCTGCGCCGCCCGGAATGCCGGTCGGCGTCTTGCCGTCCTCGAAGAGCGGCAGAACGCCCTCCACGGGCCGTCCGCAGCCGTTTCCGAGGACATGCGCGGCCAGGTCGTCGGTGAACGCCTTGATCGTCGATTCCAGGAACATCGCGGAGCCGTCCGGGTGCGAGCACGCCCCGCGCCGCTTCACGTTCTTGGCGACCTGCTTGAGCGCCTCCAGAGCGGCCGGTCCGCCGCCGTTGAGGATGTCCTCCATGCCGCGCGCGGCCGCCGGCAGACCGAGGTAGCAGGGACCGCACTGTCCCGCGCTCTCCTCCGCCAGCCACTGGGCGACCCGCAGCGACTCGCCCAGCGGGCACGTCTCCTGCGTGATCGGCAGGATCGCGCCGGCGCCCAGCGCACCACCCACCGCGTCCAGGGAGTTACGGGAGACGATCGCCTCGTTGACCGTCGCCGCGTCGATCCACTTGCCGTGGTAGCCGCCGGTCAGCACGCCCTGCGGCACCGGCGGGGCGCCGGCCAGTTGCAGGACGTAGCGCAGCGGCACACCCGTGGGCACCTCGATCACCATGGGGCGGGCGACCGCACCGGAGACCGTCAGCATGACGGTGCCCGGCTCGTCGTACAGGCCGGTGTTGCCGTAACGCTCCGGGCCGATCCGGGCGGCGATCGCCAGCTGCGCGAACGTCTCCGCGTTCGACAGCAGCGTGGGCGCGCCGCCGACCCCGTTCTGGGAGGCGCTCGTCTTGCGGCCGGGCGGGATCGCGGGGCCGCCGTCGATCGAACGGACCAGCGACGCGGCGGCACCGGTGACCATACGGACCGGGTTGCGCTGCACGAACGCCTTGAGGGCCGAGCGGCGGCCGGTGCTCAGGCCCCGTTCGGCGAGGGCCTGCTCCATCGAGCGCTGCGTGGACTCCCGGGTGACCCCCACCACGAGCGTGCGGGCACCCAGCGCCTCGGCGCAGAGCAGCGCGCCGTCCAGGATCAGGTGCGGGGCACGGTTGATCAGCACCGTGTCCTTGCGGCAGGCCGGCTCGTCCTCGCTGCCGTTGACGACGACCACCGGCCGGACGCCGCGCTTGATCGCCGCTTCGGCCACCGAGCGCAGCTTTTTGTGGAAGGGGAAGCCCGCGCCGCCGCGGCCCTTCAGGTTGATGCGTTCGGAGAGCTGCGCGAGCTGCTCCCCACCCAAGGGCTCAAGCGGCCCATGCACCTTGAGGTGCATGGGCAGATCGAGTCGTTCGACAAGGTCGAAGCCCGACGTGAGCTGCGGAAGGCCGACCACGCGGACTTCTGGTACGTCGGGCAGGGCCTCGTTCACCTATAGCCTCCGGAAGGCGTGTTCCAAGGTTCGCCCGAGCCCGGTGCGTCGTAGGACGCGCCGGGCGGTGGTTCGTTGGCGGGACCACTGTTGTACGTGTCATTCGAGTTGTACGTGCCATAGCGGGCGTTCGTCTCACCCGTGTCGTACACATCACGTCCGCCCGTTCCGGCCGCGCCCGGATTGCCATAGACCGGGATGCTGTATCCGGTGTCCTGGAGCGGGTCGTACGCCGACGGCGGCGCCTCGCCGACCGGCGGCGGGGACGGGACCGGCCAGGTGCCCGAGGTGCTGCCGGGGCCGTCCATGCGCGGGAAGGCCTCAGTGGGCTGCATGTCGAGCCGCTCCATGCGCGCGGTCTGTCCGGCGGCGAACGGCGACTGGGGCTGGGGCTGCCCGGGCGAGGAGGTGGCCCGGTAGGCGGCAGCGAAGCCGGAGGCGGGGTCGGGGGCGGGCGCTCCGGACGGGAACAGCGGGTTGGACCGCGGGGCCGAGGCGTTGGCCCGGGAGGACCTCGGTTCGCGTTCACGTCCGCCGTCGTAGCCCGGCATCCCGGACTCGCCCACCCGGGCGCGGCTCGCGTCCAGCTCGTCCAGGTCGGGCCGCTCCGAGCTGCCGAGGACGGAGACGAGACGGTCGGCGACCTTGCGCTTGAAGGGGCGCGGGGCGGCGCGCAGCGCGAGCGCGCCCATCACACCGACCAGGCACAGCTCGTACGAGATCATGAAGAAGGGCTTCGCCGCGCGGCCCGCGAACAGGCCGTGGATGAGCGCGGCGCACCAGGCCGGGTAAGCCAGCATGTGCATGGCCCGCCAGCGGGCCGCCACCACGGCGGGCGCGGCGAAGTTGCTGCGCAGGGCGCCGGTGACACCTACGAAGATCATCAGCAGTCCGGCCAGCGAACCGAGCCCGATCAGGCCGGCGCTTCCGGTGATGCCGAGCGAGAACGGGATGATCGCGGCGATCACCACGGTGTGATCGAGAGCGATCTTCGTGACGATGTGCACCAGCAGGAACGCGATCGAGGCGACCGCGGTCGTCCGGTGGACCGCCTGGCCGATGATCCGCTGGCGAGTGTTGAGGAAGATGCGGTCCTGTGCGATCAGGCCCCAGATAACCGAGCAGCTCAGCGAGACGAGCGACAGCACGCCCGCGCCGAAGTTCAAAAACGATTGGAACTGGCTGCCTCCGGTCAGCACGACCACGGGTATGAGCAGCAGAACGACAGCGGACGCCACCCCCCAGGCCGAACGGCCTGGCTTGGGGAGCGAGCTGTTACTACGACGAGGGTTCATGGGGGCAACTCCGAGCAGTTCGGGAAAGCGGTCCCGGTGCCGCAGCCTAAGTGGCGCCATACCGATCAGTACGAGGTTTGAGTTATTGCGTTGTTATCAAAGGGCAATGCGGGTCTTGTGATGTCCCTTAGTGGTTGTTACGCGAAGTAAGTTTTGAACCTGGTTCAACTCTCGTCCCGGTTGTCGCCTTGGACGTACGTGTCAACCGTTGATACGTAAGCGCGTCGCGGCTTGCTCAAGTGCTGCGGTACCCTGACGCCATGCGTGCCGTACGCCTTCTGCTTAGCGGGCCGCGCTGATCAGTCCCGACCGCCGGACCAAACGGCCGGTCGGCATCGGCGCGGCGTCCCCTCCTGTGCGAGGGGATTTTTCGTTTCTAGAAAGTCACAGCCGCAGGCAGAGACGATCGATGGAGCTTTGAGGATCATGAGCGAGACGAACCCCGCTGCCGCCGCCACGTCGGCGGAGGCCGCGCCGCACCGCTACACGGCCGCCCTGGCGGCCGAGATCGAGGCACGCTGGCAGGACTTCTGGGACGCCGACGGCACCTACGCCGCTCCCAACCCCAAGGGCGACCTGGCAGGCGATCCCGAGGTGGTCGCCAGGCCCAAGAAGTTCATCATGGACATGTTCCCGTACCCGTCCGGGGCGGGGCTGCACGTCGGCCACCCCCTGGGCTACATCGCCACCGATGTCTTCGCCCGCTTCCAGCGGATGAACGGCCACAACGTCCTGCACACACTCGGCTTCGACGCCTTCGGCCTGCCCGCCGAGCAGTACGCCGTGCAGACCGGCACGCACCCGCGTGTCTCCACCGAGTCCAACATCGAGAACATGAAGGCGCAGCTGCGCCGCCTGGGCCTGGGCCACGACAAGCGCCGGTCGTTCGCCACGATCGACCCGGACTACTACAAGTGGACCCAGTGGATCTTCCTGCAGATCTTCAACTCCTGGTACGACGAGGAGGCCAACAAGGCCCGCCCGATCTCCGAACTGATCGCCCAGTTCGAGTCCGGTGAGCGTGCCGTACCGGGCCACACGCGCGCGTGGAACGAACTGACCGTGACCGAGCGCGGCGACGTCCTGGGTGAGTTCCGGCTGGCCTACGCCTCCGACGCGCCGGTCAACTGGTGCCCCGGCCTGGGCACCGTGCTGGCCAACGAGGAGGTCACCGCCGACGGACGCTCCGAGCGCGGCAACTTCCCCGTCTTCAAGGCCAAGCTGCGCCAGTGGAACATGCGCATCACCGCCTACGCCGACCGTCTGCTGGACGACCTGGAGGCGCTGGACTGGCCCGAGGCGATCAAGCTGCAGCAGCGCAACTGGATCGGCCGCAGCGAGGGCGCCCGTGTCGACTTCCCGATCGACGGTGAGAAGATCACCGTCTTCACCACGCGCCCCGACACCCTGTTCGGCGCGACCTACATGGTGCTGGCCCCCGAGCACCCGCTGGTCGACACGTTCGTCCCGGCGGCCTGGCCCGAGGGCACCCACGACGTGTGGACCGGCGGCCACGCCACGCCAGCCGAGGCCGTGTCCGCGTACCGCGCGCAGGCCGGCGCCAAGTCCGATGTTGAGCGGCAGGCCGAGGCCAAGGACAAGACGGGCGTCTTCACCGGCGCGTACGCCACCAACCCGGTCAACGGCGCCAAGGTGCCGGTCTTCATCGCCGACTACGTGCTGATGGGCTACGGCACCGGCGCGATCATGGCCGTGCCGGCCGGCGATCAGCGCGACTTCGAGTTCGCGCGCGCCTTCGAGCTGCCGATCGTCTGCATCGTCGAGCCGACCGACGGCCGCGGCACCGACACCTCGACGTGGGAGGACGCCTTCGGCTCCTACGACGCGAAGATCATCAATTCCTCCAACGACGGCATCAAGCTGGACGGCCTGCCGGTCGCCGAGGCCAAGGCCCGCATCACCGAATGGCTGGCCCGCAAGGGCATCGGCGAGGGCACCGTCAACTTCCGGCTGCGTGACTGGCTGTTCAGCCGTCAGCGCTACTGGGGCGAGCCCTTCCCGATCGTCTACGACGAGGACGGCGTCGCCCACGCGCTGCCCGAGTCGATGCTGCCGCTGGAACTGCCGGAGGTGGATGACTACTCGCCGCGTACGTTCGACCCGGAGGACGCGGACACCCAGCCCGAGACGCCGCTGTCGCGCAACGAGGAATGGGTCAACGTCACCCTGGATCTGGGCGACGGGCCGAAGAAGTACCGCCGTGAGACCAACACCATGCCCAACTGGGCGGGTTCCTGCTGGTACGAGCTGCGTTACCTGGACCCGCACAACGACCAGCAGCTGGTCGACCCGGAGATCGAGCGGTACTGGATGGGCCCGCGCCAGGGCATGCCGCACGGAGGCGTCGACCTGTATGTCGGCGGCGCCGAGCACGCGGTGCTGCACCTGCTGTACGCACGTTTCTGGTCGAAGGTCCTGTACGACCTGGGGCACGTCTCGTCCGTCGAGCCGTTCCACAAGCTGTTCAACCAGGGCATGATCCAGGCCTACGTCTACCGCGACGGCCGCGGTTTCCCGGTGCCCGCCGCCGAAGTCGAGGAGCTGGGCGGCGAGTACTACCACCAGGGTGAGAAGGTCACCCGGCTGCTGGGCAAGATGGGCAAGTCCCTGAAGAACGCGGTGACTCCGGACGAGATCTGCGCCGAGTACGGTGCCGACACACTGCGCCTGTACGAGATGGCGATGGGCCCGCTGGACGTCTCCCGGCCGTGGGACACGCGCGCGGTGGTCGGCCAGTTCCGGCTGCTGCAGCGGCTGTGGCGCGTCATCGTCGACGAGGCGACCGGCGAGGCCACCGTCACCGACGCCGCTGCCGGCGAGGAGACGCTGCGCGCCCTGCACAAGGCGATCGACGGCGTCCGCCAGGACCTGGAGGGCCTGCGTTTCAACACCGCCATCGCCAAGGTCACCGAGCTGAACAACCACCTGACCAAGGCGGGCGGCGCGGTGCCTCGTACGGTCGCCGAGTCGCTGGTGCTGATGATCGCTCCACTGGCCCCCCACATCGCCGAGGAGCTGTGGCGCAAGCTGGGCCACACCGACTCGGTCGTGCACCGGGACTTCCCGGTCGCCGACCCGGCCTACGTCGTCGACGAGACCGTGACCTGCGTCGTGCAGATCAAGGGCAAGGTCAAGGCTCGCCTGGAGGTGGCGCCGGACATCTCCGAGGAGGAACTGGAGAAGGTGGCGCTCGCCGACGAGAAGGTCGTCGCGGCACTGGACGGTGTGGGTATCCGCAAGGTGATCGTCCGGGCGCCGAAGCTGGTGAACATCGTCACGGCGTAACGGCCGCAGGCCGCCTCCGGGCGGTCCCCTACGGGCAGGTTCGGGGTTTTTCTGGAACTCCGGGCCTGCCCTTTGCGTTTACCGTTGAAGAGGGCGGCCGCCCCTGCCGTGCTCGGAAGTGGTCGGGAGACCGGGAGCCGAGGAGGAGCACCGTGGAAACAGTGATCGCCGTATTCGCCTTGCTCTTCCTGCTTTTCGTCGCGGGCGGGGCCTACGTCACGTTCAAGGCGGTCGGCGCCGCCAAGCGCGGTGTGGACCGTACGATCACACAGGCCCGGCGGACGGTCGAGGACCACACGCTGCGCGCCAGGTCCATGGTCCAGATCGGCCCGGCGGCCGAGATCGCCCAGCTGCGGCTCAGTCTGCGCACCTCGATGCGTGCCACCCAGGACGCGCTGGACGCAGGCGTCGCCGACGACGAGTCGCTGAAGGAGTCTCTCGGCCTCTTCCAGCGGCTCAGCACGCACGGCCAGGAACTGGACGGCGACCTCAGGCGCCTGGAGACCGAGCCGGACCGGGCCACGCTCGCCGCGCGGCTGCCCGAGTTGCGCCGGCGCACCACACGCATCACCGAGTCCGCGGACGCGCTGCGGTGGGCGGTGCGTGACCGCGCCCACCGGTTCGCCGACGAC
This sequence comes from Streptomyces sp. NPDC026515, assembly GCF_055567595.1. NCBI lineage: Bacteria > Bacillati > Actinomycetota > Actinomycetes > Kitasatosporales > Streptomycetaceae > Streptomyces > Streptomyces sp. NPDC026515. The sequence continues at coordinate 53,876 of NZ_JBVHQD010000015.1, read as the reverse complement.
GATCTGGACACCCTGAGCAAGCAGATCGGTGTCGAGGCGGACGCCCTGCGGCACTGGACCCGTCCCGCCGCCGCGCCCGGAACCCCGCCGTGGCCCGAGGCCGCCGCCGGCCAGGGCGACCGCCAGACCTGGCCCGAGGCGCCCCGGTCCGCCCCTGCCGCAGACCCGGCACAGCCCGCGATCACGCCGTCGGGGCGGCGTCCGGCCCACCCCTGGCAGAAGAAGCCCCGGCCGGAGAGCACCACTTGACAGGGCCGGTCCCGGTCACGGCGAGCGGGGGCGGGCTGCCGCCCCTGGGCTACGCCAGGTAACCTCCAGCTCATGTCCCGCCATGTCGCGATCGTCACCGATTCAACGGCCTACCTGCCGCCGCGGACGATGGAGCGCCACGGCATCACCGCGGTTCCCCTCACCGTGGTCCTCGGCGACCGGGCGCTCGAAGAGGGCACCGAGATCTCGACCCGTTCCTTGGCCCAGGCGCTGCAGAAGCGGCGCTCCGTCACCACATCCCGGCCCAGCCCCGAGGTGTTCGCCGAAACGTACCGCAAGGTCGCCGAGTCCGGTGCCGACGGCATCGTCTCGCTCCACCTGTCCGCCGAGCTGTCGGGCACCTATGACGCGGCGGTCGTCGCGGCCCGTGAGGCACCCGTCCCCGTGCGGGTGGTGGACACCGGGATGGTGGCGATGGCACTCGGTTTCTGCGCGCTCGCGGCGGCCGAGGCCGCCGAGGCGGGCGGCACGGCCGACGAGGCCGTCATGGCTGCGGAGAAGCGCGCTGCCGGCACCTCGGCGTACTTCTACGTCGACACCCTCGACTATCTGCGCCGCGGCGGCCGTATCGGCACGGCCCAGGCGCTGCTGGGCTCCGCGCTCGCCGTGAAGCCCCTGCTCCAGCTGGACGGCGGCCGGATCGAACTCCTGGAGAAGGTGCGAACGGCGTCCCGGGCCATCGCCCGTCTCGAGGAGCTCGCCGCCGAGCGGGCGGGCAGCGCCGAGGTGGACATCGCCGTCCACCATCTCGCCGCTCCCGACCGGGCCTCGGCCCTCGCCGACCGGCTGCGGGCGCGGGTGCCGGGGCTGGCCGAGCTGCACGTGAGCGAGGTCGGTGCGGTGATCGGCGCACACACCGGACCCGGGCTGCTCGGGGCGGTCGTCTCCTTGCGGTGACCTGTGGGCCAGAGGGCGGAAGCCTCATGGTTCTCACTCGTGCGGGTGGTGAAGTTATCCACAACCGGCCAGTTGTCCACGGAACTTGGCCAAGATCATCGCGCATCGGCGGCTACCGCCATTCTCGTCGCATGGCACTTCGATCACGCTCACGCGAGACACATGCGACCAGTGGCCCGGGCCGGGGCCCCACCTCCGACGGCCGTACCCGGAACCGCCGGCCCGCGGTCCGGGCCCGTACCCGGCGCCGCCCGGCTCCCGCGGAGGAACTGCGCCACCGGGCCCAGCTCCTCTTCGGCGAACGGGGAGTCACCCGGCCGAAGCCGGGGCACGGGCCCCCGCACACGGAGACGGTGACCGGTACCGGTGCCGCGGCCGGACTGACCGCCGCCACCTCCGGGGTGCGCGCGGCCGCGTCCGGCGTGCGAACCGCCGCGGCCGTACTGTCCACGGCGGCGGCCGTGATGTCCTCGGCCCGCGCGCTCGCCGACGAGAGCACGGCCCTGCGCCGACCCGCGCTCCCCGGGCTCCGAGCCCGGGTCGGGGTCGCCGTGCGGGAGCGGATGCCGGTGTGGCTGCAGACCCGCTGCGGGCTGGAGCGCCGGGGAGCGGTCGCCCTCGGGGTGGTACTCGTCGTGGCCGGGGCCCTGGCCGTGCACCACTTCTGGACGGGCCGGACCGAGTCGGTGAGCGCGCCGGAGGTGGTGCGCGAGGCGCCTTACGAGAAGAGTGAGGAGAAGGTTCCGGCCGCGGGCACCACTGCCGTCGCCGCGCCCGGCGGCCCGGCGGGGCCCGGCGGCGAGGTCGTCGTGGACGTCGCGGGGAAGGTCCGTGAGCCGGGGGTTCACTCCCTGCCAGCCGGGTCCCGGGTGACCGACGCGCTGCGTGCGGCGGGCGGAGTACGGCCCGGTACGGACACCGGCGGACTCAACCGTGCCCGATTCCTCGTGGACGGCGAACAGATCGTCGTCGGGGGACCCGCCCCGCCGGCCGCTCCGGGGCAATGGGCAGGTGGTGCTGCGACGGGAACGGGCCCGTCCGCCCCGGTCTCCCTGAACACGGCGACCGTGGAGCAGCTCGACGCCCTGCCCGGCGTCGGCCCGGTGCTGGCCCAGCACATCGTCGACTACCGGACCGAGCACGTCGGTTTCCGCTCGGTCGACGAACTCCGCGAGGTGAAGGGCATCGGCGACCGCCGCTTCTCCGACCTGCGGGATCTGGTACGGCCATGAGCCCCGTGACCGACGGAGCGCCGCCGGGGTCCGGGACCGTGCGCCGGGCCGGGCACGCCGGCTCGGGCAGGCGGCTCGGGATCGCGCACCCCCGGCAGGACTCGGCGGCGGACCTGCGGCTGGTGGCGCCCGCGTTGGCCGCCTGGGCGACGGCCGCGCTGACCCTGGACGCTCCGGCGGCGTGGACGGCCGGGACCGTCGTCACCAGCCTGGTCGCCGGACTCGTCCTGCTGTGGCGGAGCCGCGCGAGCCGTCGGCCCCTCTCTGTGACCGGCAGCCCTTCGGTTGTAGGGCCCGGCACCCTGACCGGCAGCCCTCCCGGCCTCGGATCCGGCTGGGTGGCCGGTAACCGGAGGGCCCTCGGGTCCGGCTCGGCGGCCGGTAACCTTCCGGATCTCCGGCCCGGCCGGGTGTCCGGCAACAGCAACCCGTCGACCCTCCGGCCGACCTGGCGGAACGCCTCCGCCGGTGCTGTGCTCCTCTGTGTCGCCGGGGCCGCCGCCTCCGCGGGCCTGCACGGGGCGGATGTGCGCCGGGGGCCGGTGCCCGAGCTGGCCCGGGCCTACGCGACCGTGACCGCGGAGGTGGAGCTCACGGGCGACCCGTGGGTCAGCAGGCCGCGTGTGCGAGGGGACCACGCCACTCCGGTCGCCGTGCTGGTGCGCGGGGAGGTACGGCGGGTGGAGAGCGCGGATGGGACGGCGGTGACGACGCGGTCACCGGTGCTGATGGCTGTCGACCCCGGGGTGCGGGCGCCCGGTGGCGGTGGCCGCGCGCAGTGGCTCGGCCTGCTGCCCTCCACGCGGCTGCGGGTGAGCGGGCGCCTGGCACCGGCGACGGCCGGAGGGGACCGTACCGCGGCGATGCTGCGGGTGCGGGAACACCCCGCGCCGGTGGTGGTGGGCGAGCCCAGCGGACCGCAGCAGCTGGCCGGGCGGTTGCGGGCCGGACTGCGGGAGGCGACCGACGGGCTGCCCGAAGACCCGCGGGCACTCTTGCCCGGACTGGTCGTCGGGGACACCTCGCGGATCACGCCCGAACTGGACGAGGCCTTCGAGGAGACCGATCTCGCGCACACCCTCGCGGTCTCGGGCAGCAACCTCACCATCCTGCTCGCCCTGCTCATCGGTCCGCCGGGACTGGCCCAGCGGGTGGAGCGGCGCGGCCTGGCCCCACGACTGGGGCTGTCGTTGCGATCCACCGCGCTGTCCGCGTCGGCACTCACCCTCGGATTCGTGGTGGTGTGCCGCCCGGACCCCAGCGTGCTGCGGGCCGCGGTCTGCGGAGCCGTCGCCCTGCTCGCCCTGGCGACCGGCCGCCGCAGGTCCCTGATCCCGGCGCTGGCGACGGCGGTTCTGCTGCTGGTGCTGTACGACCCGTGGCTGGCCCGCAGTTACGGATTCCTGCTGTCCGTCCTGGCCACCGGCGCGCTGCTGGTACTGGCGCCCGGCTGGAGCGAGGCGCTGCGGCGGCGCGGGGTGCCGAAGCGGCTGGCCGAGGGACTGGGTGCGGCTGCCGCCGCGCAGGCGGTGTGTGCGCCGGTGGTCGTGGTGCTGTCGGCGCGGGTGAGTCTGGTGGCGGTACCGTGCAATCTGCTGGCCGAGATCGCGGTCGCGCCGGCCACGGTGCTGGGGTTCGGGGCGCTGGTGGCGGCCCCGGTGGCGATGCCCTTGGCCAAGGCGCTGGCGTGGTGCGCTGGTTGGCCCGCCGGGTGGATCGCGGGGATCGCCCGGACCGGGGCCGCGTTGCCGGGTGCGGGCGTGGACTGGCCGGGGAGCTGGACGGGGGCGCTGCTGCTGGCCGGGGCCACGGTGGTCGTCGTACCGCTGGGACGGCGGTTGCTGCGGCATCCGTGGTGGTGCGGTGCGTTCGGGCTGTTGCTCGTGCTGTTGGTGGTACGGCCGGTTCCCCTGACCCGGGTGATCACGGGCTGGCCACCGCCCGGCTGGCGGCTCGCGATGTGCGACGTCGGACAGGGCGACGCGACGGTGCTCGCGGCGGGCGCCGGTACGGGCGTGGTGGTGGACGCCGGGCCCGATCCGGCGCTGGTCGATCGCTGTCTGCGTGAGCTCGGCATCACCCGTGTCCCGCTGGTCCTTCTGACCCACTTCCATGCCGATCACGTCGGCGGGCTGCCCGGGGTGCTGCGCGGACGGACGGTGGCGCAGATCGAGACGACCGGGTTCGAGGAGCCGGCGGAGCAGGCCGAGTTCGTACGCAGGGAGGCGGCCGAGCACCGGATCCCCGTCACGCGCGCGGTCGCCGGGGAGCGGCGCAGCACCGGTGGGCTGGACTGGCAGGTGCTCTGGCCACCCCCCGACCCGGCACCGCTGCCCGACGGTCCGAATGACGCCAGTGTCACCCTGCTGGTCCGTTCGGCCGGGCTGCGGATGCTCCTGCTCGGAGACCTCGAACCCCCGGCCCAGCAGGAGCTGCTGAGATCACCGGCGGCCGCCGAACTTGGGCGGGTGGATGTCCTGAAGGTGGCTCATCACGGGTCCGCGTATCAGGATCCGCAGCTGCTGCGGCTGGTGGCGCCCCGGGTGGCGCTCATCTCGTGCGGGGAGGACAACCCGTACGGCCATCCGGCGCCGGACACGGTGACGCGGCTCCGGGACGCGGGCGCGGTGGTGCTGCGGACCGACCGGGACGGGGCGCTCGCCGTGACCGGCGGCCGTACCGGGCGGGAGGCGGGGAAGCTGGCGGTGGCGCGAGACTGAGGGCATGAACTCGCTGAACCGCAGGCAGGTCGACGCCTACCTCCACCGGCTCGGGGCCGCCCGCCCCGCCCGGCCCACCGCCGAGGCCCTGCGTGACCTGCATCTGAGACATCTGCAGACCATCCCCTTCGAGAACCTGTCCATCCACCTGGGCGAGGAGATCGTGCTGGCGGAGGAACCGCTGCTGGACAAGGTGGCGGGCGCGGGCCGGGGCGGGTTCTGTTACGAACTCAACGGCGCCTTCTCAGTGTTGCTGACCGCGCTCGGTTTCGAGGTGGCACTGCTGGCGGGCCGGGTGTACGGCGACGAGGGGCGGCTCGGCATCCCCTACGACCATCTCGCGTTGCGCGTCAGGGCGGTGGACGGCGGCGAGTGGCTCGCCGATGTCGGATTCGGGGCGCACAGTCACTACCCGCTGGCATTCGCGGAACGGGGTGAGCAGGAGGATCCGGGCGGCAGGTTCCTGATCACCGGGGCCGCGCCGGACGCGGCCGGGGCCGGGGGACAACCGGGTGCGCCGGCCGGGGACCTGGACGTGCTGCGGGACGGGAAGCCGCAGTACCGGCTGGAGGTCCGGCCACGGGTTCTCGGGGACTTCACGGCCGGGGCGTGGTGGCACAGCACCTCGCCGTCGTCCCACTTCACGCAGTCGCTGGTGTGTTCCCGGGTCACCGAGGACGGTGGGCGGATCACGCTCGGCGGCCGGACGCTGACGGTGACGGCGGCTGACGGGGCCCGTGAGGTACGGGAGTTGGAGGGCGACGAGGAGGTGCTGCGGGTCTACCGGGAGCGGTTCGGGATCGAGCTGGACCGGGTGCCCGCCGTGCGAGATCCACGGAACGCCGACCGCAATGGCTAATTCGGACACCTGAGGAGAACACGTCACTACCGGCTCGTAACAGGCTGCTCATGGGTAGTTCCGGCAGATGCGCCGGATTCCCGTGATGTGGTCCGGTGTTGCACCGAAAGCCGCATCAGTGATCGAATGTTTCTTCGGTAACTGATGGTGGCGGAGCGTACAGGGGTGGCGTTGATGTTCGGCGGCTTGAGGGGAAACCGGACGAACCGGGTGCAGCGGACGAGCCCCCTCGCGGCAGTGCAGACTCCACCCGACGCCGGCGTGCTGAGCTGCCGGGTGCTCGACCCGGTCAACGAGCCGGTGACAAAAGCCGAGTTCACGGTCAGTGACACCCTGGGGCGCACGGTGGTGAGCGGGGGTGTGGATCCCTACGGGTCGTTCGTGACCGCCGTGCCGGCCGGGGAGTACCGGCTCGCGGTGTCCGCCGAGGGATTCAGGCCGTACCGGGCCACCGCGCAGGTCGGCGAGAACAGCCTCGCCTCGCTCGGTGACATCACCCTCCAGGTCGCCCGGCCGCCGGAGCTGCCGGCGCCGGGGGAGTGGGAGATCGAACCGACACATTCCTCCATCGCCTTCACTGCCCGGCACATCGGACTGGCACGGATCCACGGGCGGTTCAACTCGTTCGCGGGCGCGGTGCGGATCACCGACCCGGTGGAGCGGTCCGCCCTGCACGTCGTGATCGACGCCGCGACCATCGACACCGGCGTGCGGATGCGGGACGACCACCTGCGCTCGGTGGATTTCCTGGACGTGGTGCGGTTTCCGACGCTGGAGTTCTACGGCGACCGGTTCGCGCACCGGGGCGGGACCAGGTGGGGCGTCACCGGAGCGCTGTCTCTGCACGGCGTGACCCGGACGGTCACCCTCGACACGGAGTACCTCGGGCTCGGCAACGGCATGGAGGGCGAGGTGCGGGCGGCCTGCCGGGCCACGACCGAACTGCACCGGGACGACTTCACCGTGAGCTGGCAGACGATGCTGGCGCGCGGGATCGCGGTGGTCGGACCGAGCATCCGCGTCGACCTCGACGTGCAGATCGTACCCAAGGGCTGAGCCGCCCGCTCCTGCTCCGTCCTGCTCGTTGCGGCCTGCGGCGGTAGCCGAGAATGGTGCCGTGAGCGATGTGAGACATGTGCTGGTGCTGCCGGACCGTGATGCCGCGGAGGAAGCCGCCGAGGCGCTCGGGGAGCGCTTCGGCATCCGTGAGGAGCCGCGGCTGGTGCGGGACGCGCTGGCGGGGGAGGACGACGCCGAGGACGCCCAGTGGCTGGTGCTGCTGAGGGATGCCGAGGGGCGACTGGACCCGGCGCAGCTGGACGAGTTCGCCGGCGAGTGGGAGGGGTGGCGGGAGGAGCCGTAGTGGGTACGCGCGGCCCGTTGTCAGTGGGCCGTGGGATGCTGGGCGAGATGGCAAAGAAGACTGCTGATGACGATCCGCTCGCCCCGTTGACGCTCGCCGTGGGGCAGGAGGAGCTGCTGCTCGACCGTGCCGTGCAGCAGGTGGTGGCCGCTGCCCGGGCCTCCGACGCCGACACGGACGTACGGGACCTGACCCCGGACCAGTTGCAGCCCGGCACGCTCGCGGAGCTGACCAGCCCGTCGCTCTTCGCGGAGCGCAAGGTCGTCGTCGTACGCAACGCGCAGGACCTGTCCGCCGACACGGTCAAGGACGTGAAGGCATACCTCGGGGCGCCCGCCGAGGAGATCACGCTGGTGCTGCTGCACGCGGGCGGGGCCAAGGGCAAGGGGCTGCTGGACGCGGCACGCAAGGCCGGGGCGCGGGAGGTCGCCTGCCCGAAGATGACCAAGCCGGCGGACCGGCTCGCGTTCACCCGGAGCGAGTTCCGCGCGCTGGGACGCTCCGCCACGCCCGAGGCCTGCCAGGCGCTCGTCGACGCCATCGGCAGCGATCTGCGGGAGCTGGCCTCCGCCGTGACCCAGCTCGCCGCCGACGTCGAGGGCACCATCGACGAGGCCGTCGTCGGGCGGTACTACACCGGACGGGCCGAGGCGTCGAGCTTCACCGTCGCCGACCGGGCCGTTGAGGGGCGCACGGCTGAGGCGCTGGAGGCGTTGCGCTGGTCGCTGGCGACCGGGGTCGCCCCGGTGCTGATCACGAGTGCGCTCGCGCAGGGGGTGCGGGCGATCGGGAAGCTCTCGGGTGCGCGGGGCGGGCGGCCCGCCGATCTCGCGCGGGAGCTCGGTATGCCGCCGTGGAAGATCGACCGGGTACGGCAGCAGATGCGGGGCTGGACACCCGACGGGGTGGCGGTGGCGCTGCGGGCCGTCGCCGAGGCCGATGCGGGCGTCAAGGGCGGCGGGGACGATCCCGAGTACGCCCTGGAGAAGGCCGTGGTGACCATCGCGCGGGCGGCGCGGTCGCGAGGCCGGGGATAACGGACCGGGCCTGCCGCAGGAGGCTCGGAAATGCCGGAAGCCCCGGCGTCCGCCCTGGGGAAGGGCGGAATGCCGGGGCATCGGTTCAAGCTTTTCGAGCCCGTTCCCGCGTGGCGAACGCAGGCCGCGAACAGGCTCTGGGGGCCGGTCGGGGGCGGATGAGAGAGGGCCCGCCCGGGTCCTTCCGGCGTCGTATCAAGTGTCAGCCCTGGAGGGACGCGACCTTGGAAGCGAGCGCCGACTTCTTGTTGGCGGCCTGGTTCTTGTGGATGACGCCCTTGGAGACGGCCTTGTCGAGCTGACGCGCGGCAGCGCGCTGGTACTCGGTGGCCTTCTCGACGTCACCCGCGGCAGCGGCCTCACGGGCCTTGCGGATCGCGGTCTTCAGGGAGGACTTGACGGCCTTGTTGCGCAGCCGAGCCTTCTCGTTGGTCTTGATCCGCTTGATCTGGGACTTGATGTTCGCCACGAAAGAGCCTTTTCAGGTTCTGGTGCGGGACCGTGCAGATCCCGTACCGGTGATTTCTCGAAGACGTGCCTCGTGCTGAGAGGGCATGAGACACAGCTGCCCACACTAGCAGCGGGGCGGGGAACCGCCCAAACCGGTCCCCGGTCCCCCGTCATGGGACCATGGAGGCTACGTATCGATCCGACCCGAGGCATAAGGCGCCTCAAGAGACAGGACCCTGCGTGCCCGCGACCCCTAAGAATGTGCCCGAGCCGAGCCGTACCGACCCGGCTCTGATCCGCAATTTCTGCATCATCGCGCACATCGACCACGGCAAGTCCACGCTCGCCGACCGGATGCTCCAGCTGACCGGTGTGGTCGAGCAGCGGCAGATGCGTGCTCAGTACCTCGACCGGATGGACATCGAGCGCGAGCGCGGCATCACGATCAAGTCCCAGGCGGTGCGTCTGCCCTGGGCCCCGACCGAGGGCCCCGACCAGGGCAGCACGCACATCCTCAACATGATCGACACCCCGGGGCACGTCGACTTCACCTATGAGGTCTCGCGGTCGCTGGCGGCCTGCGAGGGGACCGTCCTCCTCGTCGACGCCGCCCAGGGCATCGAGGCGCAGACCCTTGCCAACCTCTACCTGGCGATGGAGAACGACCTCACGATCATTCCCGTGCTCAACAAGATCGACCTGCCGGCGGCACAGCCGGAGAAGTTCGCCGAGGAACTGGCGAACCTGGTCGGCTGCGAGCCGGACGACGTGCTGCGGGTCTCCGCCAAGACCGGCCTCGGCGTCGACGCCCTGCTGAACAAGGTCGTCAAGGAGATCCCGGCTCCGGTCGGCGTCGCCGACGCGCCCGCCCGCGCGATGATCTTCGACTCGGTCTACGACTCCTACCGCGGTGTCGTCACCTACGTCCGTGTCATCGACGGCCAGCTCAACAAGCGCGAGCGCATCAAGATGATGTCGACCGGCGCCACCCACGAACTGCTGGAGATCGGTACGAACTCGCCCGAGATGCTGGGGGCCGACGGCCTCGGCGTCGGCGAGGTGGGCTACCTGATCACCGGTGTGAAGGACGTCCGGCAGTCCAAGGTCGGTGACACCGTCACCAGCCAGCAAAAGGGAGCCACGGAGGCCCTCGGCGGCTACAAGGACCCGAAGCCGATGGTCTTCTCCGGTCTGTATCCGCTGGACGGCTCCGACTACCCGGAGCTGCGTGAGGCCCTCGACAAGCTGCAGCTCAACGATGCCGCGCTCGTCTACGAGCCGGAGACCTCCGCTGCCCTCGGCTTCGGCTTCCGCGTCGGTTTCCTCGGCCTGCTGCACCTGGACGTGATCCGGGAGCGACTGGAGCGCGAGTTCGGGCTCGACCTGATCGCGACCGCCCCGAACGTGGTCTACCGCGTCGTCATGGAGGACGGCAGCGAGCACACGGTCACCAATCCGAGCGAGTTCCCCGAGGGGAAGATCGGCGAGGTGTACGAGCCGGTCGTGCGCGCCACCATTTTGGCGCCCAGCGAGTTCATCGGCTCGATCATGGAGCTGTGCCAGACCCGGCGCGGCACCCTGCTCGGGATGGACTACCTGTCCGAGGACCGTGTCGAGATCCGGTACACGCTGCCGCTCGCGGAGATCGTCTTCGATTTCTTCGACCAGCTGAAGTCGAAGACGCGCGGTTACGCGTCGCTGGACTACGAGCCCACCGGCGAGCAGACGTCCAGCCTGGTCAAGGTCGACATCCTGCTGCACGGCGACAAGGTGGACGCCTTCTCGGCGATCACGCACAAGGACGCGGCGTACGCGTACGGGGTCCGGCTCGTCGCCAAGCTGCGCGAGCTCATCCCCAGGCAGGCTTTCGAGGTCCCCATCCAGGCGGCCATTGGCTCCCGGGTGATCGCCCGCGAGACCATCCGCGCCATCCGCAAGGACGTCCTCGCCAAGTGCTACGGCGGCGACATCTCCCGCAAGCGCAAGCTGCTGGAGAAGCAGAAGGAAGGCAAGAAGCGGATGAAGATGGTGGGTTCCGTGGAGGTTCCGCAGGAGGCCTTCATCGCCGTCCTGAGCAGTGATGACAGCGCGGGATCGGCCAAGAGCAAGAAGTAACCACCGGTAACAATCGGCCGCGGCCGCAAAACGGGTACAACAGGGGTCCGCCGTACGAAAGTGCGGCGGACCCCTACGCGTGCGTAGCGTCGCTCTGCGTGGAACATGCAGGGAAACAGACAGGCCGGTGCCCCTTACGTACGGGCCGCTCGCGGCTTACTCTGATCCCTGCTCCATAGTTACTCGCGAGTTAAACAAGTAGCGCGAACCGCACCGTGAGTGAACCCAGCCGCACTGAGCCAGCCGCACCGTCGCGGGCCCCCCGGAGGATGTCGTGAGCGACACGCAGACACTGATCGAGAACCGTCCGCCGTCTGTGGCGGCCCTCTTCCTGGAGCGTGTGGCGGCCACACCGGACGCCGAGGCCTACCGGTACCCGGTGCCGGCAGCCTCCGGTCAGGGCCCGGACGACTGGAAGTCGCTGAGCTGGGCCCAGGCGGCCGAGCGTGTCTACGCGATCGCGGCCGGCCTCATCGAACTCGGCATCCAGCCCGAGCAGCGGGTCGCCCTCGCCTCTTCCACCCGCGTCGAGTGGATCCTCGCCGACCTCGGCATCCTGTGCGCGGGCGCGGCCACCACGACCGTCTACCCGCAGACCAACGCCGAGGAGTCGGCGTTCATCCTGTCCGACTCCGGCAGCCGGGTGCTGATCGCGGAGGACGCGGCACAGGTCGCCAAGGCCGGCGAGAAGCGCGCCGAGCTGCCCGAACTCACCAAGGTGGTCGTCATCGACCCGGCCGGCGTGGAGACGGGCGACTGGGTTCTCACCCTCGCCGAGCTGGAGGAGCGCGGTGCCAAGTACCTCGAGAAGCACCCCGAGCTGATCAAGGAACGGGTCGGCGCGATCACCAGGGACCAGCTCGCCACGCTCATCTACACCTCGGGCACCACCGGCCGCCCCAAGGGCGTACGGCTGCCGCAGGACAACTGGTCGTACATGGCGAAGGCGATCGCCGCGACCGGGCTGGTCGGCGCCGACGACGTGCAGTACCTCTGGCTGCCGCTCGCCCATGTCTTCGGCAAGGTGCTCACCTCAGGGCAGATCGAGGTCGGTCACGTCACCGCCGTCGACGGCCGCGTCGACAAGATCATCGAGAACCTTCCGATCGTGCAGCCGACGTACATGGCCGCCGTGCCGCGCATCTTCGAGAAGGTCTACAACGGTGTCGCGGCGAAGGCCCGTGCCGGCGGCGCGGCCAAGTTCAAGATCTTCCAGTGGGCGGCCGAGGTGGCCCGCGAGTACGCCAAGGCCACCCAGGACAACTTCCGCCGCACCGGTTCCGCCACCGCGCCCTTCGGGCTCACCGCCAAGCACAGGGTCGCCGACGGGCTCGTCTACTCCAAGCTGCGGGAGGCCTTCGGCGGGCGGCTGCGTGCCTGTGTCTCCGGGTCCGCCGCACTGGCACCCGAGATCGGCTACTTCTTCGCCGGCGCCGGGGTGCACATTCTCGAGGGCTACGGTCTGACGGAGTCCTCCGCCGCGTCCTTCGTGAACCCCGGCGAGGCCTACCGCACCGGTACGGTCGGCAAGCCGCTGCCCGGCTGCGAGGTACGGATCGCCGACGACGGGGAGATCCTGCTCCGCGGTCCCGGCATCATGCAGGGCTACCACGGGCTGCCGGAGAAGACGGTGGAGGTCCTGGAGGCCGACGGCTGGTTCCACACCGGTGACATCGGTGAGCTGTCCCCCGACGGTTATCTGCGGATCACCGACCGCAAGAAGGACCTCATCAAGACGTCAGGCGGCAAGTACATCGCGCCCGCGGAGGTCGAGGGACAGTTCAAGGCGGTCTGCCCGTACGTCTCCAACATCCTCGTGCACGGCGCCGACCGGAACTTCTGCACGGCCCTGATCGCCCTTGACGAGGTCGCGATCCTGGAATGGGCCAAGGAGAACGGCCTGGACGGCAAGTCCTACGCGGAGGTGGTGGCCGCGCCGGCGACCGTCGAGATGGTCGACGGCTACGTCAAGCAGCTCAACGAGGGGCTGCAGCGCTGGCAGACCATCAAGAAGTTCCGGCTGCTGCCCCGGGACCTCGACGTGGAGCACGGGGAGATCACGCCGAGCCTGAAGGTGAAGAGGCCGGTCGTCGAGCGCGGCTACAAGCACCTCATCGACGAGATGTACGCGGGGACGCGCGAGGCGTAGGGGTCTCGGCGTCAGGTGCCGGCGCGCGGGGGCTGGTCGCGCAGTTCCCCGCGCCCCTGCGGCCGTATCAACTGGCGCAGCTCAGCGACTTCGGCCCGCAGCGCCGGCGTGTCCAGCGGGCCGTCTCCCGACAAGTGGTCCTCCAGGACCTCCAGGCGTTTGCTCAACTCGCCGAAATCCGCCTGTTCCCGCGTCAACAGTGCCTGCAACTGCTGGTTCTTCCTGTGCAGCTCCAAGAACACGTTGACCTTCGCCCGCAGCACCCACGGGTCGAAGGGCTTGGTCGGATAGTCCGCCGCGCCCGTCGCGTAGCCGCGGAAGGCGTATCCGGCGTCCTCCTCCGCTCCCGTCAGGAAGATGATCGGGACGTCCTTGGTCTGGTCGAGGCGTTTGATGTTCGCGGCCGTCTCGAAGCCGTCCATGCCCGGCATGCGGATGTCGAGGAGGACCACGGCGAAACGGCGTCGCAGCAGGGCCTTCATCGCCTCCTCGCCGGAACGCGCCCGCACTATCGGCTCGTTCAGTGATCCCAGCACGGCCTCCAGCGCGATCAGGTTGTCCTCCATGTCGTCGACCAGGAGGATGCCGGCCCGTTCGTCAGTGATCATCGCCCCGTCCGTTCCTTGTCGGCGGTTTCGTCGCCTTCCGCGCTCTCGGGGTCCAGAAGCGCGCAGACGACGGTGAGCAGCCGGTCGATGTCGACGGGTTTGGGTACGTAGTCGTTGGCGCCGCGCGCGATGGACTTCTCCCGGTCGCCGGGCATCGCCTTCGCCGTCAGCGCGACGATCGGCAGGCCGGTCCAGCGGGGGGCGCGGCGGATGGCGGCGATGGTCTCGTATCCGTCCATCTCCGGCATCATGATGTCCATCAGGACCAGTTCGACGTCCGCGTTGCGCTCAAGGGTCTCGATACCCTCCCGGCCGTTCTCCGCATACAGCACGGGCATGCCGACGCGGCCCAGGACGTGGGTGAGCGCGAACACGTTGCGGATGTCGTCGTCGATGATCAGGACGCGGCGGCCGGGCAGGATCTGACCGGCGCGGCCGGACTGCCAGGCCTCCAGTTTGGCCGGGGCCGGCCAGGAGTCGTCAGTGTCGGGGGTGCCGGGCCTGGCGGGGTCGGGGGCCGGCAGGGTGCGGTCCTCGGTGGTGGGGCCCGCCGCCGTGTGGCCGGGGCTGACGACCGGGACGTACAGCGTGAACGTCGAGCCCTTGCCCTGTTCGCTGGCCGCGACGATACGGCCGCCGAGAAGGCCGGCGATCTCGCGGCTGATGGACAGGCCGAGGCCGGTGCCGCCGTACTTGCGGTTCGTGGTGCCGTCGGCCTGCTGGAACGCCTCGAAGATCACCGGGATCTTCTCGGCGGCGATCCCGATGCCGGTGTCCGTCACCTCGAAGGCGATCACCTCGTCGCTGCCGTGGACGTAGTGCTGGTCGGGGTCCTTCACCCGGGCGACGCGTAGTTCCACCCGCCCCTTGGCGGTGAACTTGATCGCGTTGGAGAGCAGGTTGCGCAGGATCTGCTGGAGGCGCTGTTCGTCGGAGTGCATCTCGCGCGGTACGTCGTCGCCGACCGTCACCTCGAAGGCCAGGCCCCGGTCCAGGGTCAGCGGACGGAAGGTGGCGTGGACGTAGTCGAGGAGTTTGATCAGCGGCAGGCGTTTGGGGCGTACGTCCATCCGGCCCGCCTCGATCTTCGACAGGTCCAGGATGTCGTTGATGAGCTGGAGGAGGTCGGAGCCGGAGCGGTGGATCGTCGTCGCGAACTGGACCTCCTGGTCGGACAGACGGCCGTCCGGGTTGTCGGACAGCAGCCGGGCCAGGATCAACAGCGAATTCAGCGGGGTGCGCAGTTCGTGGGACATGTTCGCCAGGAACTCCGACTTGTACTGGGAGGACGTCGCCAGCAGGGCGGCCTTCTCCTCCAGTTCCGCGTTCGAGCGCTGCAGTTCCGCCTGTTGTTTCTGGAGTTCGTCCGAGCGTTCCTGGAGTTGCATCGCCAGGCGTTGCGACTCGCCGAGCAGGGATTCCGTACGGGAGTTGGCGATGATCGTGTTGATGGCGACGCCGATGGTGTTGACGAACTGGTCGAAGAAGGCGAGGTGGACGTCGGAGAAACGGGAGAAGGAGGCCAGTTCGATCACGCCGAGGAGTTTGTCCTCGAAGAGGATCGGGATGATGACGATCGTCGTCGGCGACGCTTCCCCGAGCCCACTGTTGATCTTGATGTAGTCCGGCGGCGCCTCCTCGACGAGGATCCGTGTCTTCTCGTGGGCCGCCTGACGGACCAGTCCGTGCACCGGCAGGCCGCCCGTCTCGACGATCGCGCCCTGTGCCGAGCCGTAGCCGGCGATGAACGCCAGGCCCTTGGCCGGTACGGCCGTCCGCACGGCGGCGCCGTCCTCGTCCGGGTCGGCCAGGAAGAACGCGCCGTACTGGGCGTTCACCAGCGGTGTCAGCTCGCGCAGGATCAGGTCGGCGACCTCCATCAGGTCCCGGTGTCCCTGCATCAGCGCGGCGAGCCGGGCCAGGTTGGACTCCAGCCAGTCCTTCGCGCGGGTCGTCTCGCGCAGGTTGGCCACCATCAGGTTGATGTTGTCCTTCAGTTCGGCGACCTCGCCCTGCGTCTCCACCGTGATCGACCGGGACATGTCGCCCTGGGCCACCGCCGAGGCGACCTCGGCGATCGCGCGGACCTGGGTGGTGAGGTTGAGGGCGAGTTCGTTGACGTTGGTCGTCAGACGCTTCCAGGTGCCGTACACGCCCTCCACGCGCGCCTGACCGCCCAGTTGGCCCTCGGAGCCCACCTCGCGGGCCACACGGGTCACCTCGGACGAGAACGACGACAGGGTGTCGACCATCGTGTTGATCGTCGTCTTCAGTTCGAGGATCTCGCCGCGCGCGTCCACGTCGATCTTCTTCGACAGGTCGCCCTGTGCCACGGCCGTCGCCACCTGGGCGATGTTGCGCACCTGTGAGGTGAGGTTGTCGGCCATGTAGTTGACGTTGTCGGTCAGGTCCCGCCAGACGCCGGAGACGCCGAGCACCTGGGCGCGCCCGCCCAGCCGGCCGTCGGTGCCGACCTCGCGGGCCACGCGGGTCACCTCGTCGGCGAAGGCCCGCAGCTGCTCCACCATCGTGTTGACGGTGTCCTTCAGTTCGAGGATCTCGCCGCGTGCGTCGACGGTGATTTTCTTCGAGAGGTCGCCGTTGGCGACGGCCGTCGTCACCTGGGCGATGTTGCGGACCTGGGACGTCAGGTTCAGCGCCATGAAGTTGACGTTGTCGGTGAGGTCCTTCCAGACTCCGGACACGCCTCTGACCTGGGCCTGGCCGCCGAGGTTTCCTTCGGTGCCGACTTCCCGGGCCACCCGGGTGACTTCGTCGGCGAACGCGGAGAGCTGGTCGACCATCGTGTTGATCGTCGATTTCAGTTCGAGGATCTCGCCCTTCGCCTCCACGGTGATTTTCTTGCCGAGATCGCCCTGGGCGACGGCCGTGGAGACAAGAGCGATGTTGCGGACCTGGGACGTCAGGTTGTCGGCCATGAAGTTGACGTTGTCGGTGAGGTCCTTCCAGACTCCGGACACGCCTCTGACCTGCGCCCGGCCGCCGAGGTTTCCTTCGGTGCCGACTTCCCGGGCCACCCGGGTGACTTCGTCGGCGAACGCGGAGAGCTGGTCGACCATCGTGTTGATCGTC
>NZ_JBVHQD010000015.1:0-36987 GCF_055567595.1 Streptomyces sp. NPDC026515 | reverse complement strand
CGTCGACTTCAGTTCGAGGATCTCGCCCTTGGCGTCGACCATGATCTTCTGCGACAGATCTCCGTTGGCGACGGCCGTCGTCACCTGGGCGATGTTGCGGACCTGCGAGGTCAGGTTCGACGCCATGAAGTTGACGTTGTCGGTGAGGTCCTTCCAGACACCGGAGACACCCCGTACCTGGGCCCGGCCGCCCAGCTGGCCCTCCGTGCCGACCTCGCGCGCGACCCTTGTCACCTCGTCGGCGAACGCGGACAGCTGGTCGACCATGGTGTTGACGGTGAGCTTCAGTTCCAGCAGTTCGCCGGTCGCCTCGACGGTCACCGTGCGGGTCAGGTCGCCGCGGGCCACCGCCGTCGTCACCAGGGCGATGTCGCGGACCTGGGCGGTCAGCCGGGACGCCATGGTGTTCACGGCCTCCGTCACGTCCCGCCAGCTGCCCGACAGGCGCTGCACCTTGGCCCGGCCGCCGAGCCGCCCCTCGGTACCGACCTCGCGCGCGACCCGGGTCACCTCGCCGGTGAACAGGGACAGCTGGTCGACCATCTTGTTCACGGCGCGGCCCAGTCTGCGCAGATCCCCGCGCAACTGGCGGCTGCCGTCGTGCAGATCCACGCGCTGGGTCAGGTCGCCGCCGGCCACCGCGTCCAGTACGCGGGTGGCGTTCGCCGCCGGGGCGACCAGGGCGTCCAGGACCTGGTTGACGTCGTTGACCCGGGACGTCCAGGCGCCCTGTCCGGGGCTGGCCGACACACGTTCGTCCAGGCGGCCGTGGCGCACCAGCTCGTGTTTGACGCGCTGCACCTCGGTGTTGAAGTGCACGCTGCGGTCCATGATCTGGTTGAAGACCGCGGAGAGTTCGCCGACGATCCCCTCCCCGGTCTCCGGCACTTTCGTGAAGTCGCCGTCGCGGGCGGCGGTCATCGCGGCGAGCAGTGGGCGCAGCTCGGATGCTCGGAGTTGTTGCGGTTTGTGTCCGTCTTCGAGCACACGCGTAGCACTGTTCTCACTCATGGCGGCCCACTTCGGTAACTCGGTGCTTATGGGCGCAGTCAGTCTGTCACTCTGTCCGCATCGATCGGGATGCATTCGTCCGAACTGCTCGGGGAGCTCGACATGGGGGCCATACCCACGCAACGGGAGACCGTCTCCCGGGTCCGTGAGGCGCCTGCGCACGACGGCGCGCCCGCGCACGAGAGCGCCGGCTCGTACGCGCAGGGGCACGCGACCCTGCCCGGGAGTCCCCTCGCGCCGGGTTCCGCCCGTGTGCTGGTGCGCGCCTGTCTCGACGAGTGGACCGACTGCGGCCTCCTGGAGCCGGGCCGGCGGGTCGCCGAGGACGCGATGGTCGTCGTCAGCGAACTCGTCACCAACGCCGTCGTGCACGCCGGCACGGAGCTGGAGATCGACTGGTGGCTGGAGGAGTCACGGCAGGAGACGGCGTTCGTCGTCGAGGTCACCGACCACCATCCCTCCCGCGCCCCGCGCGACCACCCCGGCGAGACGCCGTACGAGACCCCCGAGTACGGGCGCGGGCTGCGTCTGGTCGCCTCGCTCGCCGAGTCCTGGGGGGTCACCTACCGCATCGGCGCGAAGACGGTGTGGGCCCGCCTGACCGGCCGCGGCGGCACGCTCCCGGACGAGCAGGAGCTGAGGGTGGCCGAGATCCTCGCGCCCGAGCCTCCGCCGCACTCTGCCGGGCCGGACCGGGGGTGCGCCCAGCGCGCCGACCGGGACCGGGACTGGCTGGACAGGGGCGCGCTGTCCTTCCTCGCCGAGGCCTCCGACCTGCTCGCCGGGCAGCTCGACGAGAACCTGGTGGCCGCGCTCGCCGGCCAGCTGATCGTGCCCCGGCTGGCCGACTGGTGCGCGGTGTGGCTGGAGGACGAGTCGACGGTGCGGGCCGGCGGCTGGGGCGACGCGAACGGCGCGGGCGGGCCGCGGCTGGCCCGGGTCTGGCACGGCAGCGAGAACCGCATCGAGGAACTGCGCCGGGCCCTTGAGAAGGACCCGCCGTGCGCGACGGGCGGCCTGCGCTCCGGACCCGAGCCGTATCCCTGGCCGGGCGAGGCGCTCGGCCCGCAGGCCGCCCGCGGCGCGGCGCTCTCCTACCGGCTGATCGCGGGCGGCCGCCCGCTCGGCACGCTCGTGATCGGGCGCTCCGGCCCGGCCGGCTTCCCCGACGAGATCACCGGTCTGGTCGAGGACTTCGGGCGCCGGGTGGCCCTCGCCATCGGCGCGGCCCGCCAGTACGCCCGCCAGGCCACCATCAGCGCCGTCCTCCAGCGCGGGCTGCTGCCCGGCGCGGTCGCCGAGATCCCGGGGATGCGCAGCGCGCTGGTCTACGAGCCCTGCGACAAGGGCGGCCCCAGCGGTGACTTCTACGACCTGTTCCCGGCCGGCGACGGCCGCTGGTGCTTCGCCGTCGGCGACGTCCAGGGCAAGGGCCCCGAGGCCGCCGTCGTGATCGGCCTGGCCCGGCCCTGGCTGCGGTTGCTGGCCCGGGAGGGGTACCGGGTCGCCGACGTCCTGGACCGGCTCAACCAGCTCCTCCTCGACGACGCCACCGAGGCCGCGGACGCCGCAGCGCGCGCCCTGGTCACCGCGGGCGGCCGTACCCTGCCGCCCGGCGACGGCCCGCAGACCCGCTTCCTGTCCCTCCTGTACGGCGAACTCACCCCCCTCGACGCGGGCGGCGTCCGCTGCACCCTGGCCTCCGCCGGACATCCGCTGCCGCTGCATCTCGGCCCCGGCGGCGAGGTCCGCACCGCCGCCCGGCCGCAGACCCTGCTCGGGGTCGTGGAGGACGAGACGTACACCAGCGAGACCATCGAGCTGGGGCCCGGCGACAGCCTGCTGTGCGTGACCGACGGGGTCACCGAGCGGCGCTCGGGCTCCCGGCAGTTCGACGACGGGGACGGGCTCGCGCGGGCGCTCGCGGGCTGCACGGGCCTGAGCGCCGAGCTGATCGCCGAGCGCATCAGGCGGCTCGTGCACGAGTTCGGGGGCGGGCAGCCGGAGGACGATCTGGCGCTGCTGGTCCTCCAGGCGGAGTAACCGGCGTCGTACGGGACAATGGGGGACATGCCTTCCGCACTTCCCGACGGTGAGCCGGTTCCCGACGACGGCGCGCTCCCGGCGCACGCGCTGGCCGGTGCCGCCGACCGCCCCCTCGGGTTCTATCTGCACGTCCCGTACTGCGCGACCCGCTGCGGCTACTGCGACTTCAACACGTACACGGCGACCGAGCTGCGCTCCACCGGCGGTGTCCTCGCCTCCCGCGACAATTACGCGGACACCCTGATCGACGAGGTCAGGCTGGCCCGGAAGGTCCTCGGCGACGACCCGCGCGAGGTGCGCACGGTGTTCGTCGGCGGGGGCACACCGACCCTGCTGGCCGCCGGTGACCTGGTGCGGATGCTGGGCGCGATCCGTGACGAGTTCGGGCTCGCCGCCGACGCGGAGGTCACGACGGAGGCGAACCCGGAGTCCGTCGACCCGGCCTATCTGGCGGCCCTGCGCGCGGGCGGCTTCAACCGGGTCTCCTTCGGCATGCAGAGCGCCCGGCAGCACGTGCTGCGCGTCCTGGACCGCACCCACACCCCCGGGCGTCCCGAGGCCTGTGTGGCTGAGGCCCGCGCGGCCGGCTTCGAGCACGTCAACCTCGATCTGATCTACGGCACGCCGGGAGAGTCCGACGACGACTGGCGGGCCTCGCTGGACGCGGCGCTCGGGGCCGGCCCGGACCATGTGTCGGCGTACGCGCTGATCGTCGAGGAGGGGACGCAGCTGGCCCGCCGGATCCGCCGGGGCGAGGTCCCGATGACCGACGACGACGTCCACGCGGACCGCTATCTGATCGCCGAGGAGATGCTGTCCGCGGCCGGCTTCGACTGGTACGAGGTGTCCAACTGGGCCACCTCCGTGGCCGCCCGCTGCCTGCACAACGAGCTGTACTGGCGGGGCGCCGACTGGTGGGGCGCCGGACCGGGCGCGCACGCGCACGTGGGTGGAGTGCGCTGGTGGAACGTCAAGCATCCGGGGGCGTACGCGGCGGCGCTGGCGTCAGGGCGCTCGCCGGGGGCCGGGCGGGAACTCCTGACCGACGAGGACCGCCGGGTGGAGCGGATCCTGCTGGAGCTGCGGCTGCGCGAGGGCGTGCCGCTGACGCTGCTGAAGGAGCAGGGGCTGGCGGCCGCGCGGCGGGCGCTGGGGGAGGGGCTGCTGGAGAGCGGCCCGTACGACGGCGGACGGGCCGTACTGACCCTGCGGGGGCGGCTGCTGGCGGACGCGGTGGTCAGGGACCTGGTGGACTGAGGGGACCGGGGCGAGGGCCCGGCCAGGGCCTGTCCCGCGGATCAGGTCGCGGGGAAGCCGACTGTGTCTCGTCGGCGCCGGTGAGCGGGGTCCGGTGCGCCCTGCTGCAAGGCGGAGGAGGGCGGCAACGCGGCGGGGCCACCTCCCGGCCGAAGACCGGCTGGCGTGGACAACCGACGGCAACGCCGCCGGGATCCCCTGGGGAGAGCAGGGCAGACCCCGCGTCCGCGGCATGATCGGCCGGACCGGCCTAGCTAGGGGGCCGTCACGAAGTCGATCAGTTCCTCGACCCGGCCCAGCAGTTCCGGTTCCAGGTCCTTGTAGGAGCCCACCCGGGCCAGGACCGCCTGCCACACCGCGCCCGTGTTGTCCGAGGGCCAGCCCAGGGCCCGGCACACGCCCGTCTTCCAGTCCTGGCCGTGCGGGACGCGCGGCCAGGCCCCGATGCCCACGGCGGCGGGTTTCACCGCCTCCCAGATGTCGATGTAGGGGTGGCCGACCACCAGGGCGTGCTCGCTGGTGACCGACCGGGCGATGCGCCACTCCTTGGTGCCGGGGAGCAGGTGGTCCACCAGGACGCCGAGGCGGGCGTCGGGGCCCGGTGCGAAATCGGCCACGATCGACGGGAGGTCGTCCACGCCTTCCAGGTACTCCACGACCACGCCCTCGATGCGCAGGTCGTCGCCCCAGACCTTCTCGACCAGTTCGGCGTCGTGGCGGCCCTCGACGTAGATGCGGCCGGCGCGGGCCACGCGCGCGCGTGCGCCGGGCACGGCGACCGAACCGGAGGCGGTGCGGACGGGACGCGCGGGGCCGGCGGAGGCGGGGCGTACGAGGGTGACCACCCGGCCCTCGAGCAGGAATCCCCGCGGCTCCAGCGGGAAGACGCGGTGTTTGCCGAAGCGGTCCTCCAGCGTCACCGTGCCCGCCTCGCAGCGGATCACCGCGCCGCAGAACCCGGTTCCGGGCTCCTCGACGACCAGGCCGGGTTCGGCGGCCACCTCCGGGGCCGGTTTCGGCTTCTTCCACGGCGGGGTCAGGTCGGCGGAGTACTGGCGCATTCGGATGACGATAGGAGAAGCGGGGGCGGCGTGGTCACGACACGCCGAAGCGGGCGGCCAGGGCGTCGCGTTGCCGCCGTACGAACGCGGCGTCCACCACCGCTCCGTGACCGGGCACGTACCGGGCGTCCTCGCCGCCGAGGGACAGCAGGCGCTCCAGGGCGGCCGGCCAGTGGGACGGTACGGCGTCGGGACCGGCCTGGGGGTCGCCGGACTCCTCCACCAGGTCGCCGCAGAACACCACCGCCGGGTCGCCGGGGCCGCTGTGGACGACGACCGCCAGGTCGTGGCCGGTGTGGCCGGGGCCCACGTCGGCCAGCACGGCCCGGCGGCCGTCGCCGAGGCCGAGGGTCCACTCGCCGCGGACCGGGTGGCGGGGCAGGGGCAGCGCGTCGGCGGCCTCCTCGGCCTCTGCGGCCGGCAGGCCGTTGCGGACCGCGTCCAGGCGGAGTGCCTCACGGCCGTGGGCGAGGACGGACTCGGTGCCCGCCGCCGCGTAGACCGCCGTGCCCGCGAAGACCGGGGTGCCGAAGACGTGGTCGAAGTGCGGATGGGTGAGCGCGAGATGAGTCACACGGCGCCCGGCCAGCCGCTGGGCCTGCTCGCGCAACCGCACGCCCTCCGCCAGGCTCGACCCGGCGTCCACCATCAGGACCGGGCCCGCCCCGAGGACCAGCCCGGCCGTGCAGTCCCAGCCCGGCAGCCGGCACCGGCCGACCCCCGCGGCCAGCCGCTCCCAGCCCAGCTCTTCCCAAGTCACCGTCATACCGCGACGCTAGCCGCAGAACGCAACGGGTCCCGACCGGCCTTGCCCAGTCGGTGCCCGACGGCCGTACACTGGGCCGGGGATGCTGGCACTCGGGCTCGCAGAGTGCCAGACGAAAGGCCCGAAAGGCCGCGGGGACGACTTTCTGGAGGTGTGGCGCCGCATGCTGAGTGAACGCAGGCTTCAGGTATTGCGCGCCATCGTCCAGGACTACGTCGGCACCGAGGAGCCGGTCGGGTCGAAGGCGCTGACCGAGCGCCACAACCTCGGTGTCTCCCCGGCGACCGTGCGCAACGACATGGCCGCCCTGGAGGACGAGGGGTACATCGCCCAGCCGCACACCAGCGCCGGCCGGATCCCGACCGACAAGGGGTACCGGCTGTTCGTCGACAAGCTGGCCGGCGTCAAGCCGATGAGCGCGCCCGAGCGGCGGGCCATCCAGAACTTCCTCGACGGCGCCGTCGACCTCGACGACGTCGTGGCACGGACGGTACGGCTGCTGGCGCAGCTCACCCGGCAGGTCGCGGTCGTGCAGTACCCGTCGCTGACGCGGTCCACCGTGCGGCACGTGGAGCTGCTGGCGCTCGCGCCGGCCCGGCTGATGCTGGTGCTGATCACCGACACCGGGCGGGTCGAGCAGCGGATGGTCGACTGCCCGGCGCCCTTCGGGGAGTCGTCGCTGGCCGACCTGCGGGCGCGGCTCAACAGCCGGGTCGCCGGCCGTCGGTTCTCGGACGTGCCCCGGCTGGTGGAGGACCTGCCGGACGCCTTCGAGGCCGAGGACCGCGGCACGGTCTCGGCGGTGCTCTCCACCCTGCTGGAGACGCTCGTCGAGGAGAACGAGGAGCGGCTGATGATCGGCGGCACCGCCAATCTCACCCGCTTCGGACATGACTTTCCCCTCATGATCCGGCCCGTCCTGGAGGCTCTGGAGGAGCATGTCGTGCTCCTCAAGCTCATGGGCGAGGCGGGGGATTCGGGCATGACCGTACGCATCGGTCACGAGAACGCCTACGAGGGACTCAACTCCACGTCCGTGGTGTCGGTCGGCTACGGTTCGGGCGGCGAGGCACTCGCCAAACTCGGCGTGGTCGGACCGACCCGCATGGATTATCCGGGAACGATGGGAGCGGTACGAGCGGTGGCACGGTACGTCGGACAGATCCTGGCGGAGTCGTAAGTGGCCACGGACTACTACGCCGTTCTCGGCGTGCGCCGCGACGCGTCGCAGGAAGAGATCAAGAAGGCCTTCCGTCGGCTCGCGCGCGAGCTGCACCCGGACGTCAACCCGGATCCGAAGACCCAGGAGCGGTTCAAGGAGATCAACGCCGCCTACGAGGTGCTCTCGGACCCGCAGAAGAAGCAGGTCTACGACCTCGGCGGCGATCCGCTCTCGCAGAGCGGCGGCGCGGGCGCGGGCGGCTTCGGGGCCGGCGGCTTCGGGAACTTCTCGGACATCATGGACGCGTTCTTCGGTACGGCGTCGCAGCGCGGACCGCGCTCGCGGACCCGCCGGGGCCAGGACGCCATGATCCGGATCGAGGTGGAGCTCGACGAGGCGGCCTTCGGTACGACCAAGGACATCCAGGTCGACACGGCGATCGTCTGCAACACCTGCAACGGTGAGGGCGCGGCGCCGGGCACCTCCGCCCAGACGTGCGACATGTGCCGCGGCCGCGGTGAGGTCTCGCAGGTGACGCGGTCCTTCCTGGGCCAGGTCATGACCTCGCGGCCCTGCCCGCAGTGCCAGGGCTTCGGCACGGTCGTCCCGACCCCGTGCCCGGAGTGCGCCGGTGACGGGCGGGTGCGGTCGCGGCGGACGCTGACCGTGAAGATCCCCGCCGGTGTCGACAACGGCACGCGCATCCAGCTCGCCGGTGAGGGCGAGGTCGGGCCCGGCGGCGGTCCGGCCGGCGACCTGTACGTCGAGATCCACGAGCTGCCGCACTCCACCTTCCAGCGGCGCGGCGACGACCTGCACTGCACGGTGACGATCCCGATGACGGCGGCGTCGCTCGGCACGAAGGTGCCGCTGGAGACGCTGGACGGGCTGGAGGAGGTCGACATCCGGCCGGGCACCCAGTCCGGGCAGTCGATCCCGCTGCACGGACGCGGTGTCACGCATCTGCGCGGCGGCGGCCGGGGCGACCTGATCGTCCACGTCGAGGTGACGACGCCGACCAAGCTCGACCCCGAGCAGGAGCGGCTGCTGCGCGAGCTGGCGAAGCTGCGCGGCGAGGAACGGCCGACGGGACAGTTCCAGCCGGGTCAGCAGGGGCTGTTCTCGCGTCTGAAGGACGCGTTCAACGGTCGCTGACGCGGTCTGCGGGCGTCGACGGTCCGCCGGGCCGGGGTGCTGTCCCTTCGGCCCGGACATATCTGGCATGTGCCAAAGGGGCGGCCCGATTCGGTCTTGTTCGGAGGACGTGACAACATGCCGTCATGTCCTCCGCGCTGACCGATCTCTTCCCGCTTCCGATCGTGCAGGCCCCGATGGCGGGCGGGGTCTCCGTGCCGCAGCTCGCCGCCGCCGTGTCCGAGGCGGGCGGGCTGGGATTCCTGGCCGCCGGGTACAAGACCGCCGACGGGATGTACCAGGAGATCAAGCAGCTGCGCGGGCTGACCGGCCGGCCCTTCGGGATGAACCTCTTCATGCCGCAGCCGGACCACGCCGAGTCGGGCGCGGTCGAGGTCTACGCGCAGCAGCTGGCCGGTGAGGCCGCCTGGTACGAGACCGAACTCGGCGACCCGGACAGCGGCCGGGACGACGGCTACGACGCGAAGCTCGCCGTCCTCCTCGACGACCCGGTGGCCGCGGTCTCCTTCCACTTCGGTGTGCCGAGCCGCGAGGCGCTGGACGCGTTGCGCCGGGCCGGCACCCTCACCCTCGTCACCGCCACCACCCCCGAGGAGGCCGTCGCCGTCGAGCGGGCCGGCGCCGACGCGGTGATCGCCCAGGGCGTGGAGGCCGGCGGACACCAGGGCACCCACCGAGATGTGCCGGAGAACGACGGGTCCGGGATCGGCCTGCTGTCGCTGGTCACCCGGATACGCGAGAGCGTGAACATCCCGGTCGTCGCCGCGGGCGGCATCATGCGCGGCAGCCAGATCGCCGCCGTGCTCGCCGCGGGGGCGAGCGCGGCCCAGCTGGGCACCGCCTTCCTCGCCACCCCGGAGTCCGGCGCCGCCGAACCGCACAAGCGGGCGCTGACCGACCCGCTGTTCACCCGGACCGCGCTGACCCGGGCGTTCTCCGGGCGGCCCGCCCGCGGCCTGGTCAACCGCTTCATGCGCGAGCACGGCCCGTACGCGCCCGCCGCCTACCCCGAGGTCCATCACCTCACCTCCCCGCTGCGTAAGGCCGCCGCCCGGGCCGGGGACGCGCAGGGCATGGCCCTGTGGGCCGGACAGGGACACCGGATGACCAGGGAGCTGCCCGCGGGCCGGCTGGTGGAGGTCCTCGCGGAGGAACTCGCCGCAGCGTCGACAGCGTTGTCGGCGAAGGCCAAGGCCAAGGCCGAGGCCGAGGGCGACGGCGGCCGCGCGGGCGCCGCGGGCGGCACGGGGGCCGGGCGATGACCGCCCCGGTGTTCGTGCTCGACCCGCTGGTCGTGCCCGACTTCTCCGGCGGCGAGGTCGTCCTGGACGGGCCCGAGGGCCGGCACGCCGTCTCCGTGAAGCGGCTGCGGCCCGGTGAGGACGTCATCCTCACCGACGGACGCGGACGATGGAGCGAGGGGGTCGTCAAAGCCGCCGAGGGCAAGGACCGGCTCGTCGTGACGGACCTGGAGTCCTTCCACGAGGAACCCCTCCCGCGGCCCCGCATCACCGTGGTCCAGGCCCTGCCCAAGGGGGACCGCGGCGAGGTCGCCGTGGAGACCATGACCGAGGTGGGCGTCGACCGGATCGTGCCCTGGCAGGCCGCCCGCTGCATCACCCAGTGGAAGGGCGACCGGGGTCTGAAGGCCCTCGCGAAGTGGCGGGCCACCGCCCGCGAGGCCGGCAAGCAGTCCCGCCGGGTGCGCTTCCCGGAGGTCGCGGACACGGTGACCACCAAGCAGGTCGCCGCGCTGCTCGGCGGCGCGGCCCTGGCCGCCGTGCTCCACTCCGACTTCGAGCACGGCAGCGAGCCGCTGGCCACCGTCCCGCTGCCCGCCGACGGCGAGATCGTGCTGGTCGTCGGGCCCGAGGGGGGTGTGGCCCGGGACGAGGTGGCGCTCTTCGAGGAGGCGGGTGCCAGGGCCTGCACCCTGGGGCCTACCGTGATGCGGACATCGACCGCCGGGACCGCGGCCGCGGCCCTGCTCCTGGGCCGTACCGGCCGGTGGTCCTGACCGTTAGACACCACAGGGGGAGCACGCCGTGGAACTCGCCCAGGTCCGGCTTCTGGTCTCCGACTTCGCCGCCTGCTACCGCTTCTACGCCGAGGTGCTCGGGCTGAAACCGCAGTCGGGGGCGAGCGAGGGCCCGTACGAGAAGTTCAGTCCGCACGCCGGGTCCGCGGGGATAGCCCTGCAGGACCGGGCCGTGATGGCCGCGGTGCTGGGCGAGTTGGGGGACGCCGCGACCGGGCACCGTTCACTGGTGGTGCTGCGCGTCGACGACCTGGACGCCTACTGCGAGCAGATCGCCGCGCGCGGCGCGGTCCTGGTGCACGGGCCGGCGCCGATGACGGAACGCATGCGCGTCGCCCACCTCAAGGACCCGGAGGGCAACCTGGTGGAGCTTCAGGAATGGCTCCTGCTGCGCACCTGAGCAGCCGCGGGCCCAGGCGCCGGGAGACCGGCGGCGGGACCGGAAGAGGGACCGGGCGGGAGACCGGAAGGGGGACCCCTCCGAACACGTGAGTGGCCGCACGCCCCCTACCGTCACGGGCGGGACGGTGGCAGGCTGCCCTCCATGGGGGCATCGAGGCCGCTTCGGCGACGTCCGCGCATGACCAGGGTGGCGGCCGTGGCGGGGCTCGCCGTGATCGCCGTGGGCGGCGCGGTGGGCTGTCAGCCGACCGACCTGAACACCGCGACCGTCGCGTACACCACCGACCGGACCGCCACCGCCGAGCTGAAACGGCAGCACGTCGACGTCAGTTGGCTCACCTGCACCGGCAACTACGGCTCCGCGGCCCGGGGGACGCCCTCGGCGTCCGAGACCACCGTCGTCTCCGTGGACTGCCGGGGCCGGACCAAGGACGGCCGGGACATCACCGTCACCGGACGGGTCACCAAGGCGGTCAGCGGCGCCTGCGTGCGCGGGAACCTCGTCGCGAAGGTGGGCGGCAAGGAATGGTTCCGGGTAGACGGCCTCGGCGACTGCGACGCCACGCCCGGGCCGGCGTACAGCACCTACCGGCCGCCCACCTACGGGCAGCAGCCGGGCCCCACCGTGACCGTGACACAGACCGTCTGGTGCCAGAGCGACCCCAAGTGCCGGCCGGTCCAGGGCAAGTGATCGGAATCGGCCGCCGCGATCGTGCCGCGATGCATAGGCTGAGCGGGTGACCAAGGGTGCAGCGACAGGACAGCGTTCCTACCTCCGATTTCCCCATGTCCACGGCGACCTGGTCGCCTTCACCGCCGAGGACGACGTGTGGCTCGCGCCCCTGGACGGCGGCCGGGCCTGGCGGGTCAGCGCCGACAACGTCCCCGTGACGCTGCCGCGCATCTCACCCGACGGGACCACGGTCGCCTGGACCTCCACCCGTGACGGCGCCCCCGAGATCCACACCGCCCCCGTCGACGGCGGTTCCGCCACCCGCCTGACGCACTGGGGGAGTTCCCGGACCCAGGTGCGCGGCTGGACCGCCGACGGACAGGTCCTCGCGATCAGTACCTACGGCCAGTCCAGCCTCCGGCGCAGCTGGGCCCGGACCGTCCCGCTCGACGGCGGCCCGTCCACCGTTCTGCCCTACGGCCCGGTCGGCCATGTCGCCCTCGGACCGCACACCGTGCTGCTGTCCGCGCCGATGGGGCGGGAGGCTGCATGGTGGAAGCGGTACCGGGGCGGTACGGCGGGCAAGCTGTGGATCGACCGGGGCGCCGACGACGGCGAAGGCGCCGGGGAGTTCGTCCGGCTGCACGAGGAGCTGGACGGGAACCTCGAACACCCCGTGTGGGCCGGGGACCGGATCGCCTTCCTCTCCGACCACGAGGGGACGGGCGCGCTGTACTCCTCCCTCGCCGACGGTTCCGACCTGCGCCGGCACACCCCTCTCGACGGTTTCTACGCCCGGCACGCGGCCGGTGACGGCACCCGGGTCGTCTACGCCTCGGCCGGTGAACTCTGGCTCCTCGACGACCTGGAGGGGGCCGAGCCGCGCCGGCTGGACATCCGGCTGGGCGGGGCCCGGGTGGACCGTCAGCCGCGCCCGGTCAACGCGGCCCGCTGGTTCGGTGCCGCCTCGCCCGACCACACCGCGCGCGGCAGCGCCGTCCTGGTGCGCGGCGGTGTGCACTGGGTGACCCACCGGTCGGGTCCGGCCCGGGCGCTGGCCGCCCAGCCCGGAGTGCGTGCCCGGCTGCCCGTCACCTTCCGCGCGGACGCGGAGGAGTGGGTGGTGTGGGTGACGGACGCCGAGGGCGACGACGCCCTGGAGTTCGCGCCCGCCACCGGTCCGGTGCCCGGCTCCACCCCGCGACGGCTCGCCGCCGGACAGCTCGGCCGGGTCCTGGACCTCGCCGTCGCCCCCGACGGGAGCCGCGTCGCGGTCGCCGCGCACGACGGACGGCTCCTCCTCGTCGAGCGCGAGACCGGCGAGGTGCGCGAGGTCGACCGCAGCGAGGACGGCGACGTCAGCGGGCTCGCCTTCTCGCCGGACTCCGGCTGGCTGGCCTGGTCCCACCCGGGAGCCGGCGGGCTCGCCCAGCTCCGCATCGCCCACACCACCGACCTCACGGTCACCGAGGCGACCCCGCTGCGCTTCCAGGACTACGCCCCCGCCTTCACCCGCGACGGCAAGCACCTCGCCTTCCTCTCCACCCGCTCCTTCGACCCGGTCTACGACGAGCACGTCTTCGACCTGGCCTTCGTGGTCGGCGACCGGCCGCACCTGATCACCCTGGCCGCGACCACCCCCTCGCCGTTCGGCCCGCAACGGCACGGCCGCCCCTTCGAGACGCCCGACAAGGACGAGACCCCGGACGCCGAGGGCACCCCGGCCACCCGGATCGACCTGGAGGGCCTCGCCGACCGGATCGTGCCCTTCCCCGTCGAGGCCGGCCGCTACTCCGGGCTGCGTGCCGCCAAGGACGGCGTCCTGTGGCTGCGCCACCCGGTGCGCGGCGTGCTCGGCGCCTCCCGCGCCCACCCCGAGGACCCCGACCCCAAGTCCGAGCTGGAGCGCTACGACCTCGCCCAGCAGCGCATCGAGTACCTCTCCTCCGACGCCGACCACTTCGAGGTCAGCGGCGACGGCAAACGCGTCCTGCTGTGGACCGACGGCAAGCTCAAGGTCGTACCCAGTGACCGCCGTGCCTCGGGCGACGACGAGAGCGACACCAACATCACCGTCGACCTGTCCCGGGTCCGCCAGACCCTCGATCCGGCCGCCGAGTGGCGGCAGATGTTCGACGAGACCGGCCGCATCATGCGGGACCAGTTCTGGCGGCCGGACCTCGGCGGCGTCGACTGGGACGGCGTCCTGGACCGCTACCGGCCGCTCGTCGAGCACGTCGCCACCCACGACGACCTGGTCGACCTGCTCTGGGAGGTCCAGGGCGAACTGGGCACCTCGCACGCCTACGTCACCCCGCGCGGCGGCCACGGGGGCGGGTCCCGGCAGGGTCTGCTCGGCGCCGACATCTCCCGTCATCCGGACGGCAGTTGGCGCATCGACCGGATCCTGCCCGCCGAGACCTCCGACCCCGGCGCCCGTTCCCCGCTCGCCGCGCCCGGCGTCGCGGTCCGTCCCGGCGACGCGATCGTGGCCGTGGCGGGACGGAGCGTCGACCCGGTCACCGGACCCGGCCCGCTCCTGGTCGGCACCGCCGGCAAGGCCGTCGAGCTGACCGTGTCCCCCGCGGGCGGCGGCGAGCTGCGCCACCCCGTCGTCGTGCCGGTCGCGGACGAGGAACCGCTGCGCTACCACGCGTGGGTGGCCGGTCGGCGGGCCCGTGTGCACGAGCTGTCCGGGGGCCGGCTGGGCTATCTCCACGTGCCGGACATGCAGGCACCGGGCTGGGCGCAGATCCACCGTGACCTGAGTGTCGAGATGGCCCGCGAGGGCATCGTCGTGGACGTGCGGGAGAACCGCGGCGGCCACACCTCGCAGCTCGTCGTGGAGAAACTGGCCCGCCGGATCGTCGGCTGGGACCTGCCGCGCGGCATGCGCCCGTTCAGCTATCCGAGGGACGCGCCCCGCGGCCCGGTGGTCGTCGTCGCCAACGAGTTCTCCGGCTCGGACGGGGACATCGTCAACGCGGCGATCAAGGCGCTGGGCATCGGTCCGGTGGTCGGCACCCGCACCTGGGGCGGTGTGATCGGCATCGACAGCCGCTACCGGCTGGTCGACGGCACGCTGGTCACCCAGCCGAAGTACGCGTTCTGGCTGGAGGGCTACGGCTGGGGCGTGGAGAACCACGGCGTCGACCCGGACGTGGAGGTCGTCCAGACCCCGCAGGACTGGGCCGCGGGCAGGGACCCGCAGCTGGACGAGGCGGTACGGATCGCGCTGGAGACGCTGGAGACGACGCCCGCGAAGACTGCGCCCACGCTGCCCGCGTGAGGGTGGCGGGGCCGTGCCGGTGTGCGGCTCCGCCGCGGGCGCGCCCAGCCCCGCGTGGCGCGTACCCGACGGCGATACGATGCCCCGGAAGATCGACCACGGTGCCCAGGAAGGAATCCGCATGGCAGGGGAACCCCAGGACGACTGCCTGTTCTGCAGGATCGTCGCAGGCCACGTCCCCGCGACGATCGTCCGAGAGACGGACACCACCGTCGCCTTCCGGGACATCAACCCCCAGGCGCCCACCCACGTCCTGGTGATCCCCAGGGTCCACTACCGGGACGCGGCCGAACTCGCCGCGGGTGAACCCGCCGTGGCCGCCGACATACTGCGCGAGGCGCAGGCCGTCGCCGGCGAGGACAAGCTGGAGAGCTACCGGATCGTCTTCAACACCGGCAGCGGCGCGGGCCAGACCGTCTGGCACGCCCACGCGCACGTCCTCGGCGGCCGTGGCCTGCAGTGGCCGCCCGGGTAGGCAGCCGTGTCCGTACGTGAACTCGTGGTCCTCGGCACCGCCAGCCAGGTCCCCACCCGGCACCGCAACCACAACGGCTACCTGCTGCGCTGGGACGGCGAGGGCATCCTCTTCGACCCCGGCGAGGGAACCCAGCGGCAGATGCTGCGGGCCGGGGCCGCCGCGCACGACCTCAACCGGATCTGCGTCACCCACTTCCACGGCGACCACTGTCTCGGCCTGGCCGGGGTCATCCAGCGGATCAACCTCGACAAGGTCCCGCACCCGGTCACCGCGCACTACCCGAAGTCCGGCCGGCGCTTCTTCGACCGGCTCCGGTACGCCACCGCCTACCGGGAGACCGTCGGCATCACCGAGGCCCCGGTCGACGCGGACGGCGACCTCGCCGTCACCCCGTCGTACACGCTCCAGGCGAGGAAGCTCTCCCACCCGGTCGAGTCCTACGGCTACCGGCTCGTCGAGCCCGACGGCCGCCGCATGCTGCCCGACCGGCTCGCCGCGCACGGCGTCAAGGGCCCGGACGTCGGCCGTCTCCAGCGCGACGGCGTCCTCGGGGACGTCAGCCTGGACCAGGTCAGCGAGGTGCGCCGCGGGCAGCGGTTCGCGTTCGTGATGGACACCCGGCTCTGCGAGGGCGTGTACGCGCTCGCCGAGGACTGCGACCTGCTCGTCATCGAGTCCACGTTCCTCGACGAGGACGCCCCGCTGGCCGCGGAGCACGGCCATCTGACCGCCGGGCAGGCGGCGGCCGTCGCGCGGGACGCGGGGGTACGGCACCTCGTGCTGACCCACTTCAGCCAGCGCTACCCGCAACCCGAGGAGTTCGAGCGGCAGGCGCGGGCCGCCGGCTTCGAGGGAGAGCTGACCGTCGCCTACGACTTGCTCCGAGTGCCGGTTCCGAAGCGCAGGTGAAGCGGCCGTACGATGCTTTGGTGCCCCTCCCCAAAGCTGAACTGCACCTCCACATCGAAGGCACTCTGGAACCGGAGCTGGCGTTCCGGCTCGCCGAGCGCAACGGTGTCGTGCTGCCGTACGCGGACACCGAGAGTCTCCGCGAGGCCTACCTGTTCAAGGATCTCCAGTCCTTCCTGAACCTGTACTACGAGCTGATGACCGTCCTGCGTACCGAGCAGGACTTCGAGGACCTCGCCAACGCCTATCTGACCCGGGCCGCCGCCCAGGGCGTGCGGCACGCCGAGATCTTCTTCGACCCGCAGGCGCACATCGCGCGGGGCGTGCCCATGGGCACGGTCGTCGAGGGGCTGTGGCGGGCGCTCGGCACCAGCCTCGAGAACCACGGGATGTCCACCCGGCTGATCATGTGCTTCCTGCGCGACGAGTCCGCCGACTCGGCACTGGAGACGCTCCAGGCAGCGCGGCCCCACCTGGACCGGATCATCGGCGTCGGGCTGGACTCGGCCGAGGTCGGGCACCCGCCGGCCAAGTTCCGCGAGGTGTACGAGACGGCCGCCGGCCTCGGGCTGCGGCGCGTGGCGCACGCCGGTGAGGAGGGGCCGCCCGCCTACATCACCGAGGCGCTGGACCTGCTCGGGGTGGAGCGCGTCGACCACGGGCTGCGCTGCATGGAGGACCCGGACCTGGTCGCCCGTCTGGTGCGGGAGCGGATCCCGCTGACGCTGTGCCCGCTGTCGAACGTCCGGCTGCGCGCGGTGGACGTGCTCGCCGAGCACCCGCTGCCGGCGATGCTCGACGCGGGCCTGCTGTGCACGGTCAACTCCGACGACCCGGCCTACTTCGGCGGTTACGTCGCCGACAACTACCACGCCGTGCGCGACGCCCTGGGCCTGTCCCGGGAGCAGATGCGGCAGCTGGCCCGCAACTCCTTCCTCGCCTCCTTCCTGGACGACGACGAGGAACTGCGGGCCCGGTACCTGGCCGAGGTGGACGCCTACGAGTTCGGCACCAGGCCCTAGGCGGCGACGTCCAGGCGTACCGTCTCGTCGGTGAGCGCCGGGCAGGCGGCCGTGACGGTGGTGGTCCTGGGCCGCAGTGCCACCGCCGTCAGCGGGACCGCGATCGCCAGCAGGCCCACCGCCAGAACCGTCCCCATCACCGGGAAACCGGCCTCGGCCGACAGCAGGCTGCCGGTCATCGGGCCGACGGCGGTGCCCAGCGACGACGCCGAGCCGACCAGGACCGCCCAGCGTCCGCGCGGGTCCAGGGACGCGGCCAGGCCGATGACGTACGACAGGACGACCGGGTAGAGCAGGTTCCAGGCGATCTCGCCGGACGCGAACGCCGTCAGGTCGGTGGCGGACGCGCTGAGCGCGACACAGCCGGCGATCAGCACCGTGCCGAGGCCGATCGGCAGGGCCTGCCCGAGCCGGGGGCCGAGCGCGCCCGCCCCGATTACACCGAGCAGACCGGCGCCGAGCGCCACCGCGAACACCACGCCCACGGTCACCTCGCTCAGGTGCGCCTGGGTCAGACCGATCCGGCCGCTCACACCCCACAGCGCGTTCTGTACGGCCGACCAGCAGGGCATCGCCGCGGCCAGCAGCAGACCCGAGCGCAGGTGCGGGAGCCGGGAGCCGGGCGCGGTGCGGGGCAGCGCCGGGGCGGTGCGGGGCGACAGGCGGGCGGTGAGCGGCCAGACCGCGAGTGCCGTGAGCGCGATCGCGGCCAGGGGCTGCGCATGGCCGGGACCGAGGTGCGGGACCGTCAGGTAGACCGCCGCCGCGAGGGCGGAGACCCCCAGCAGGCCGAGGGTGGTGGTGCGGTGCGGGTCGCGCTCTGCGGCGATGCCGGTGGCGGCCACCGCGGTGACCGTGCCGGAGCCGAAGCCGCCGGCGACCGCGCCGGCCACGACGGCCGGGACGTGGCCGGTGAGGGCGGCGCCACCGTAGCCGAGGACGGCGAGGAGCAGGCCGGCGCGGGCGAGGGCGCGGGGGCCGGCGCGGTCCACCCGGGACGCCAGCAGGAAGCCGGCGGCCGCGGAACTCAGCAGCAGGGCGCTGCCGATGGCGCCTGCCTCGGTGGCGGAGACGGGGAGCCCCGAGTCGAGCCTGCCGACGGTGGTCGGGAGCAGGTAGGGGGCGAGGTACCCGGCCGTGAAAAGGGCGACGAGGGGCCAGGGGGTGGTGCGGGCGGACACGGGCGTTCCCAGGGCATGCGAAAGGACCGACGGAGGAGGGGGGTTGGGCGCAGGCCGTCGACGGACAGGAACGCGCGGGCAATTTGTATCAAGTGGGAGGAGGGCGGAAGAAGGGCGGGTGGTGTGATGTGGGTCATGTTCTGTTTGGGGGCTGGGCGGAGGGGTAGAAGCGCCGCGCGCCGTGGGGCCCGGCTGCCGCGGACACGGCGCCGCCCGTCGCCCCGACGGGGCGGAGCCGCTGACAGGTACGGCCCGGCGCCCTTTGTGGTCAGCGCCAGTTGACCGTGCCGCCGGGGGGTGTTGCCGCCTCGATCCTCGCCCGGGTCTCCCTCATCACCGTCACGATCTCCGCCTCGTGGTCCGGTGTCAGGCGGGTCACCGGCACCGAGCAGCTGATCGCGTCCTGGGCCGGGGTGTCGTAGCGCAGGGCGAAGCCGAAGCCGGCGATGCCCGTGACGCCTTCCTCGCGGTCGATCGCGTAGCCGCGGGCGCGGATCCCGGCGAGGTCGGCGGCCAGCGCGTCCCGTGTGGTGCGGGTGCGGGGGGTCAGGGGCTCGTACGGACCCGCGGGGAGCTCCTCCGCGGGGCGTTCGGCCAGGAGCGCCTTGCCGAGGGCGCCCGCGTGGGCCGGCAGCCGTCGGCCCACCCTGCTGATCGTGCGCAGGTACGCGTGTGACTCCCGGGTCGCCAGGTAGGCCACGTCCGGGCCGTCCAGGCGGGCCAGGTGGACGGTCTCGCCCAGCTTCTGCGACGCCTCGTCCAGGTACGGGCGGACGAGGCGGACGCGCGGGTCGGAGTCCAGGTAGTTCGTGCCGGTCAGCAGGGTGCGGATGCCGACGCCGTAGAGGGAGCCGGTCGTGTCGGTGCGCACCCAGCCCCTGGTGACGAGGGTCTGGAGCAGGGCGTACATCGAGCTGCGCGGGACACCGAGTTCGTCCGCGAGTTCCTGGAGGCGGGCCGGGCGGTCGCCGCGGGCCGCGAGGAGCTCCAGCAGCTCCACCGTGCGCGCCGCGGACTTCACCTCACGGACGCCTGCTGTCTCGGACATGTGCAGATCGTAGAGGCACGGGGACGGGGTGCGCCGTTGACGAGGGGTGTTCGCATATCTAGTGTTGGTTTTCATACGTGGATGACATCTACATAGGGAGATGGATTTCGGTGACCGGACAGCCGGAGGGTGTGGTGCGGAGGTTGCGGGACGGGATGGCGGGCGGGGTGCTGTCGTTCCCGCTCACCGCCTTCCACCCCGACGGGTCCCTGGACCTGGACGGATTCCGGGAGTACGTCGGCGGGCAGCTGGCCGCCGGGCCCGGTGCGCTCTTCCCGGCCTGCGGGACGGGCGAGTTCTTCTCGCTGGACGAGGACGAGTACCGGCAGGTCGTGGCCGTCGCCGTAGAGGAGGCGGCCGGGCGGGTGCCGGTGGTCGCCGGGGTGGGATACGGCTGGGCGCAGGCCGTGCGGTTCGCCCGGGCCGCCGAGGAGGCCGGGGCCGACGCCCTGCTCGTGCTGCCGCACTATCTCGTCGCCGCCCCGCAGGACGGCCTGGTCGCGCAGCTGGAGGAGATCGCGGCCCGCACGCCGCTCCCGCTCATCGCCTACCAGCGTGGCCAGGTCGCCTTCACGGCCGACGCGCTGACGCGCATCGCCCGTATCCCCGGCGTCGTCGGACTCAAGGACGGGCACAGCGACCTGGACCGGCTCCAGCGGCTCACCCTCGCCGCCCCGGAGGGCTTCCTCTTCTTCAACGGTGCCGCCACCGCCGAGATCCAGGCCCGGGCCTACGCCGCCGTCGGCGTCCCCGCCTACTCCTCCGCCGTGCACGCCTTCGCCCCCGAGATCGCCGACGCCTTCTTCGCCGCCCTCGGCGCCGGCGACCACGGCACGGTCGACAAGCTGCTGCGCGACTTCTACGTGCCGTTCGTCGAACTGCGCGACCGGGTGCCCGGATACGCGGTGTCGCTGGTGAAGGCGGCGGCCCGGCTGCGCGGCCGCCCGGTGGGTCCCGTGCGCGCCCCGCTCACCGACCCCTGCGCCGCCCACCTCGCCGACCTCAGGGGCCTGCTGACCGCCGGACTCGACCTCGTGGGGGCGTCCCTGTGAACCCCGGGGACGGCCGGGTCCTCGTGCCGGCCGTGCCGCGCCGGCAGGGCGGGCACGGCCGGGCGGTCCCGCGGCGAGAGCCGTCGCCGCTGTCCCGACATGGTGCAGACTGGCCGGATCCGCACCACGTCCAGGGAGCGCACCGTGACCGCGTCCAACGCGTTCGCCGGAGAGGAACCGGAGTACCTCGACGACGACAGAGGAG
This sequence comes from Streptomyces sp. NPDC026515, assembly GCF_055567595.1. Taxonomy (NCBI): domain Bacteria; kingdom Bacillati; phylum Actinomycetota; class Actinomycetes; order Kitasatosporales; family Streptomycetaceae; genus Streptomyces; species Streptomyces sp. NPDC026515. The sequence goes on along the minus strand of NZ_JBVHQD010000015.1, from coordinate 16,232 downwards.
CAACGACCGCGCACTGCGCCGCGCAGGTCGACCCGCTGGCCGGCCTGCGCGCGCCCGGCGATCCGCCCTGGGACGTCTACCTCACCGGCACCGTCTTCCTCGACATCGTCTTCACCGGCCTGCACTCCGCGCCCGTGCGCGGCACCGAGTCCTGGGCCCGCGGCATGGGCTCCAGCCCCGGCGGCATCGCCAACATGGCCACCGCCCTCGCCCGGCTCGGCCTGAAGACCTCGCTCGCCGCGGCCTTCGGCGACGACCACTACGGCGAGTACTGCTGGGACGCCCTCGAACAGGGCGAGGGCATCGACCTCTCCCCGTCGCGGACCGTGCGCGGCTGGCACTCGCCGGTCACCGTCTCCATGGCCTACGAGGGCGAGCGGACCATGGTCTCGCACGGCCACGAGCCGCCCGCCGACACCCTGTTCCGCCAGCAGAACGCCCCCGGCCACCCGGCCCACGCGCGTGCCGCCGTCGCCTCCCTCACGCCCGGCACCCGCAACCCCTGGATCGCCAGGGCCGCCGCCGAGGGCACCCGGATCTTCGCCGACGTCGGCTGGGACGACACCGGGGCGTGGGACCTGGCGAGCCTCGCCGACCTGGAGTACTGCGAGGCGTTCCTGCCGAACGCGCAGGAGGCGATCCGGTACACCGGCGCCGACTGCCCGCGGGCCGCGGCCCATGCCCTCACGCGGTACGTGCCCCTGGCCGTCGTCACCCTCGGGGCGGAGGGCGCCTACGCGGTCGACGGGCGGACCGGGGAGTCCGCCGAGGTCCCGGCGATCGCCGTGGAGGCCCTCGACCCGACCGGCGCGGGTGATGTCTTCGTCGCCGGGTTCGTCACCGGCACGCTCGCCGACTGGCCGCTGGCCGACCGCCTCGCCTTCGCCGGCCTCACGGCGGCGCTCTCCGTCCAGGAGTTCGGCGGCTCGCTGTCCGCGCCGGGTTGGTCCGAGATCGGGGCGTGGTGGCGGAAGGTCCAGTCGGTGGCCGGCCAGGACCCCGCGGCGCTGCGGCGGTACGCGTTCCTGGAGGGCCTGGTACCTGAGGAGGACCAGGTCAGGCCGTGGCCGCTGCGGAGGGCGGTGCCGACGATCGGGTTCGGCCGCTCGGCGTGACGGCCGTGCGGGCGCCAGTGGGCCGGGGCGGGTGCGCCGTCGCCGTGGTTGCTCGCGCGGTTCCCCACGCCCCCTCAGCGGCGCGACAAGCCCCCACCGGCCCGCCGCCGACGACGGACCGGACCACCCCCGTCTATCCCCCGGTCACTCTCGCGACCTGCTCCCGCACGAAGGTCCGTCCCCCCTGCGACACCCCCGCCAGCGCCCCGGCGAACAGCTCCTCCACCCTGCCCCCCTGGGCGTCCACGCTCCCGCGGCTCAACTCGTAGCCCTCCCGCACCGCGACCCTCAGCACACCCTCCGTGTCCACCCCCGCCGCGACGATCGTCGGCACCTCCCCGCCCGCCGGGTCCGCGACCTTCGCGTACACGCCCCGCACCGGCTCCCGCCAGCGCAGCGCCAGCAGCACCGGCGCCTTGGCCTCCAGCTCGGCCAGGTCCACCTCGTGCACCCCGTCCGCCGTGAGCACCTCGGCCCACGCGTCCAGCACGATCGCCGCCGGCAGCAGATCCCGCAGGCTCGACCCGGCGATGTTCCCGCCGACCGTCGCCGTCCGGCGCACCGAGCCCGTGCCGACCCCCTTGGCCGCCGTCCGCAGCACCTCCGGAACCCGGTCGTCCACCTGGTGCAGCAGCACCGCGCCCCCCAGCACGCCGTCCCCGATCGCCGTCGCCTGCGGCACCTTCCGCAGGGACACCGCCTGTTCCGGGAAACCGTCCCGTTGCCAGACGGCCCAGACGAGGGTCGCACCGCCGACGGGTATCGCGCCCTCGGACAGGCATTCCCGGGCCTCGGAGACCGACGTGGGCAGACGCAGCAGCACGGCTACCTGCTTTCTGGGCGGACAGGTGGCGCGGAGCGAACGCGGCCCCCCGGCCACGCGTGGCGGTGACGGCCCGGATTCTGCCCCGGCGCGCCGGAGCGCATGCAGGGCTCACGGCTGCAACAGGGGCGCCTTCCGCTGTGAAAAGGCCTACGGCGTTGTCACCCCGGCGTCGTACGCTTGGTATCGCGAGGCCGCCCTCAGCTACGCGGCCGTGATGAGGAGGAACCGCAGGCCTTAAGCGCCGGCCCATGACTCAGACACCCACAGCTCACACTCCCGCGCAGCAGCAGGCCCGAGCTCAGTTCGAGGTTCCCGCCCAGCACCCGATGGTCACCGTGCTGGGATCCGGCGACTCCCTGCTGCGTGTGATCGAGAAGGCCTTCCCGGCGGCCGACATCCATGTCCGGGGCAATGAGATCAGCGCGGTCGGCGATGCCCGTGAAGTCGCCATCGTCCAGCGCCTGTTCGACGAGATGATGCTGGTGCTCCGCACCGGGCAGCCGATGACGGAGGACGCAGTGGAACGCTCGATCGCCATGCTGCGGGCGAGTGAGAACGGGGAGGGCCCGGAGGAGACCCCGGCCCAGGTTCTGACACAGAACATCCTGTCCTCGCGCGGTCGCACCATCCGCCCCAAGACCCTCAACCAGAAGCGGTACGTCGACGCGATCGACAAGCACACGATCGTCTTCGGGATCGGCCCCGCCGGTACCGGCAAGACCTACCTGGCCATGGCCAAGGCGGTGCAGGCCCTGCAGTCCAAGCAGGTCAACCGCATCATCCTGACCCGGCCCGCGGTCGAGGCGGGCGAGCGGCTGGGCTTCCTGCCGGGCACGCTCTACGAGAAGATCGACCCCTACCTGCGGCCGCTGTACGACGCGCTGCACGACATGCTCGACCCGGACTCCATCCCGCGCCTGATGGCGGCCGGCACCATCGAGGTGGCACCGCTCGCCTACATGCGCGGCCGCACCCTCAACGACGCCTTCATCATCCTCGACGAGGCCCAGAACACCTCGCCCGAGCAGATGAAGATGTTCCTGACCCGGCTCGGCTTCGAATCGAAGATCGTGATCACGGGCGACATCACCCAGGTCGACCTGCCCAACGGCACCAAGTCCGGTCTGCGCCAGGTGCAGGACATCCTGGAGGGCGTGGAGGACGTGCACTTCTCCCGGCTGACGTCCCACGATGTCGTACGGCACAAGCTGGTGGGCCGTATCGTCGACGCGTACGAGCAGTACGACAGCACGCACGGCACGGAGAACGGCTCGCATCAGGGCGGCCGCTCGAAGTCCGGGCACAAGGGGAAGTAGACAAGCACAGCGCCATGTCGATCGACGTCAACAACGAGTCCGGAACCGAGGTCGACGAGCAGGCGATCCTCGACATCGCCCGCTACGCCCTCGCACGGATGCGCATCCACCCGCTCTCCGAACTCTCGGTGATCGTCGTGGACGCCGACGCCATGGAGCAGCTGCACATCCAGTGGATGGACCTGCCCGGGCCGACCGATGTCATGTCCTTCCCGATGGACGAGCTGCGGCCGCCGTCGAAGGACGAGGACGAGCCGCCGCAGGGGCTGCTCGGCGACATCGTGCTCTGCCCGGAGGTCGCCGCCAAGCAGGGTGCCGAGGCCGACACCCAGCACTCCATGGACGAGGAGCTCCAGCTGCTCACCGTCCACGGAGTGCTGCACCTGCTCGGCTACGACCACGAGGAGCCCGACGAGAAGGCCGAGATGTTCGGTCTGCAGGCGGCCATCGTGGACGGCTGGCGGGGGGAGAAGGGCCTGACCGGCCCCTCGCCGGCGCCGACGGTCTCCTAGCCGGGTGGTCGTCCTCGTATGAGTTCGCAGATCGTCGCCGGAGCGATCGCCCTGGTCGTCGTCGCATGGCTGGCCGCCTGCGCCGAGGCCGGCATCGCCCGCGTCTCCAGCTTCCGCGCCGAGGAGGCCGTGAAGTCCGGGCGGCGCGGCAGCGCCAAGCTCGCCCAGATCGCCGCCGACCCCACCCGCTACCTCAACGTGGCGCTGCTGGTCCGGGTCGCCTGCGAGATGGCCGCCGCGGCCCTGGTCACCTATGCCTGCCTCCAGGAGATCCCGGCCACCTGGGAGGCGCTGCTCGCCGCGATCGGCGTGATGGTGCTCGTGTCGTACGTCGCCGTCGGCGTCTCCCCGCGCACCATCGGCCGCCAGCACCCGCTGAACACGGCCACGGCCGCCGCCTACGTCCTGCTGCCGCTGGCCCGCGTCATGGGCCCGGTCCCGTACCTGCTGATCCTCATCGGCAACGCCCTCACCCCGGGCAAGGGCTTCCGGCGCGGCCCGTTCGCCTCCGAGGCCGAACTGCGCGCCCTGGTCGACCTGGCGGAGAAGGAGTCCCTGATCGAGGACGAGGAGCGCCGGATGGTGCACTCGGTCTTCGAACTCGGCGACACCCTCGTCCGGGAGGTGATGGTCCCGCGCACCGACCTCGTCGTCATCGAGCGGTACAAGACCATCCGGCAGGCCCTCACCCTGGCCCTGCGCTCCGGGTTCTCGCGCATCCCCGTCACCGGGGAGAGCGAGGACGACATCGTCGGCATCGTGTATCTCAAGGACCTGGTCCGCAAGACGCACATCAGCCGGGACGCCGAGTCCGACCTGGTCTCCACCGCGATGCGGCCCGCGTTCTTCGTGCCCGACACCAAGAACGCGGGCGACCTGCTGCGCGAGATGCAGAAGGAACGCAACCACGTCGCCGTCGTCATCGACGAGTACGGCGGCACGGCCGGGATCGTCACCATCGAGGACATCCTGGAGGAGATCGTCGGCGAGATCACCGACGAGTACGACCGCGAGCTCCCGCCCGTCACCGACCTCGGCGACGACCGCCACCGGGTCACCGCCCGCCTCGACATCACGGATCTCGGCGAGCTGTACGGTCTGGAGGAGTACGACGACGAGGACGTGGAGACCGTCGGCGGGCTGCTCGCGAAAGCCCTCGGCAGGGTGCCGATCGCGGGTGCCTCCGCCCAGGTCGAACTCCCCGACGGCCGCAGGCTGGCCCTCACCGCGGAATCGGCCGCCGGCCGGCGCAACAAGATCGTGACGGTGCTGGTGGAGCCGGTACCGGTGCCCGACGACCCGGAGGACGACCCGGAGTGACCCCGGACCAGCTCCGCGCCTTCTGTCTCTCCTTCAACGCGGCCGAGGAGGACTTCCCCTTCACCCCGGACGTCTCGGTCTTCAAGGTGCTCGGCAAGATGTTCGCGCTGAGCTGGATCGACGCGAAGCCGCTGAAGGTCAACCTCAAGTGCGCCCCCGAGGACGCGGTGCGGCTCCGTGACGAGCACGAGGGGCTGGTCGCGCCGGGGTACCACATGAACAAGCGGCACTGGAACACCGTGACCGTGGACGGCGGCCTTCCCGAGCGGCTCGTGAAGGAACTGATCGAGGACTCGTACGACCTCGTCGTGGCCGGCCTGCCGAGGGCGGAGCGCCTGCGGCTGGACCGGCCGTGACGGGACCGGTCGGTGCGGGTGGCCGGAGTGTCTGACCGGGTCAGGTTGTTCGTATGCTCGGGGCATGACCGAGAGCAGTGGGCTTGATCCCGAGGACCGCAAGATCGTCACCCTGGCCCGTTCGGCGCGGGCCCGCAACGGGGTGCCCGAGGGGGCGGCGGTACGGGACTCGACGGGCCGGACGTACGTGGCCGGCACGGTGGACCTGGCCTCGCTGAAGCTGAGCGCGCTGCGGACGGCGGTGGCGATGGCGGTGGCGTCGGGGGCGGAGTCCCTGGAGGCGGCGGCGGTCGTGAGCGGGGCGGACGCGATCGAGGCGGGGGATCTGGCCGCGGTGCGGGATCTCGGCGGGCCGGGGACGCCGGTGCTGCTGGCGGGGCCGGACGGAGAGGTACGGCTGACCGTCCCGGCCTGACCTCGTTGACTCCGTCGGGAACGGGGGCGGGGCTGCTTGACTCGGTGGCGGGTGCGGCGACGGCGTGCTTGCCCGCACCCAACCGCACCCGCGGCGCGGACAGTAGGCCAGATTTCAACCTTGTCGGTCTGTGTCGCTCGCGTATCAATGGGACCGTAAGTTCCGACGGACCGTCAGATCTGGGCGGGGCGCCGGAATCGGCGCCCCGCGGTGTGCCCGCATCCACCCGGACCGGGGTCGCCATCCCCACATGGCATTCCCACGTAACGGGAAGGGAGCCCGATCTCCATGAAACGCTTGACCACCGGTGCGGCACTCGCGGCGGGGGCCCTCGCCGCCACGGCGCTGGCCTTCGCACCCTCGGCCGCCGCCGTCACCCCGACCACCGCCACCGTCACCGCCAGCTGCGGCATCTTCGGCGGCGGCGCGGCCACCCTCACCGCTACCCAGAGCGGTACCGCGGCCACCCTCACCCTCACCTCCAGCGCGATCACCACCCCCCTCGCCCTGTCGGCGAACTCCATCGCCTCCACGCTCACCATGGCCAACTCGCACGGCGGCAACGTCGTCTTCAGCGGCACCGTGAACCCGGCCATGGCCGCCGGCAGCGCCGTCACCGTCGGTCCGCTGCCCGGCACCGTCGCCGCCGGTGACAGCCTCGACTTCCACGGCGGCTCACTGAAGATGGTCATCTTCGGCATCACCGTCACCTGCACGTCCAGCGCGGCCCAGTCGCCCGGCCCGTTCGTCTTCTGATCCCGGGCACGCTGACTGGTTCGTTCCGGATGCCGCAGAAGCTGATGAACCGTCAGTTTTCTGCGGCATCTCCATTGACTTCTCACGTGCCCTCCACATCAATGGCCCCCTGTCGGCGCAGAGGAGCCGCTGCGCCCGCAACCCTCAGGAGGGGGCTTCCATGGGTTCACCCCCAAGGTCACGAAGATCCCGACGGTGGCGCTTGATCTCGCTGTTCGGGGCGACCGCGCTCGCGGTCGCGACGGGGGGCGCACTGGCCTGTCCGGCCGGTGCCGCCGGAACGAACGTCGACTTCGCCACGCACTGCATCCCGCCCGCCGTCGCGGGCCTCCCGCCGATCGACGGCACCACCACCGCGAGCATCTCGGTGGACGACACCACGCCCAAGGTCGGCGACACGGTCACGGTGACCTACACCGTGGTCACGCCCGCCGCGAACAACCCCACCGCCCTCGCCCTGCCGGCCGACATCATGACGCCGACCGGGAAGGTGACGCTGGGCGGGGCACAGAGCGGGGACGTCACGGTGACCGGGCCGAAGAAGAACGACCCGGTGCCCGGGTACGGGACCTTCCCGTCGTTCTCCATGACGGGCACGTTCACCGTCACCTCGCCGGGCGCCATCAGCCTCTCGCCCGGCGACTACAACATCCACACCAGCTACATCCTGGAGCTGGACACCCCCTGCACGGTCACCAACCCGCCCGCCCCGGTGTCGGAGACCGTCACGGCGACCTCGACCACCCCGGTCAACAACCGGGCCATCAGCCTGAGTTCGGCCTCCGGGAACCCCGGTGACAGCGTGACCGTCAGCGGGCAGAACTTCACCCCCGGCGCGACCGTCACGCTCGCCGGGCGGTCCGGGAGCAGCCAGACCGCCGACACGGCCACCGCGACCGCGGGCACCGACGGTTCCTTCAGCGCCCCGATCACCGTCAACGACAGGACGACGACCGGGATCGTGGCGTACGAGGGCAGTGCCTGGAGCGACACGGCGGGGGCCGGTCCGGCCGCCTACGTCGTCAACGACACCACGCCGGTGCCGGACGGGAGCCAGAAACTGACGACCACCGTCAGGGCGGGCACCCTGTCCATGTCCCAGGCCGGGGACTCCGTCGCGCTGTCGTCGGTCGACTTCGGTCAGGGCGGCGCGTCCACCGGTGCCCTGCGGACCGTCACCGTCAAGGACTTCCGTGGCGGTCCGGCCGGCTGGTCGCTCACCGGCAAGGTCACCGACTTCACCGGTCCCGGCGCCAAGATCGACGCCGGGAAGCTGAGCTGGACCCCGTCCTGCGCGGCCAAGGCAGGCAGCCCGAGCGCCTGCGCGGCCGGTTCCGCGGGTGCCGTCGGCGGTTCCGGAGCGACCCTCGCGTCGACCCCGGACGCCCCGGTCACCGGCGGTGAGTTCACCGTCGGCGCCGGACTCTCCCTGGACGTACCGGCGTTCACCCCGCCGGGGTCGTACTCCGGAGTCCTGACCCTGACGCTCACCTGAGCCAACACCCCAGTGGCGACCGGACTTTCGGATCACGGGAGACCGGTCGCCGCCCCAACCGCTTCCGACCGGGGGTCCGCACCCATGCGTCGCGTCAAGCCGTGTGTCCTCCTCCTGAGTCTGCTGCTCCTCGGCGTCCTCGGACCCCTCGGCACGGCGGGCCCCGCGCGCGCCGCCGACAACGGCAGCTGGTCCGTCTACCCGGTCGCCTCCAAGATCGCGGCGCGGCCGTACTTCTATCTCTCCCTCGACCCCGGGCAGAAGATCACCGACAAGGTGGCCGTCGCCAACAAGACCGGCAAGCCGCTCACCTTCCGGCTGTACGCGGCCGACGCCTACAACACCGCGCGGGACGGCGGGTTCGCCGTCCGCACGGTGAAGGAGCGGATGCGGGGGGTGGGCGCCTGGGCGAAGACGGGCAGGGCGCGGGTCACCGTGCCGCCGCACGGGACGGTCACCGTCCCCTTCACCCTGCACGTGCCCCGGGACGCCGGACCCGGTGACCACCCGGGGGCGATCGTGGCACTGGACGAACGCGTCGACCCGGGGACGGGCTCCCTCGCGCTCGGCGTGCAGCGGGCCGTCGGAGCCCGGGTCTACCTGCGGGTGAGCGGGCCCACGCTGCCGGCCGTCGCCGTCGAGAACGTGCACCTCACCCACCACCAGCCGCTCGTGCCCGGCCTCGGCGACAGCACCGCCACCGTCTCCTACACCCTGCACAACACGGGGAACGTCACGCTGGACCCCAAGGTGCGGCTGCGGGCCGAGGGACTCTTCGGCCGCAGGCTGCTCAGCCGCGACCTCACCGGCGTCCCTTCCGAGCTGCTGCCGGGGGAGCGCGTGCGGCTCACCGCAGCCTGGCGGAACGCGCCCCAGTTCGACTGGGGGAACGTCACGTTGACGGCCAGCGCGGCCGGCACCGAGGAGTCCGCGAGCGCCTCGTTCCTCGCTCTGCCGTGGCTGGTGGTGGGGCTGGCCTTCGTCGCCGGGGTGGCCGGCGGCGTGCTGCTCGCACGGGCCCGCCGGGGCCGCCGCGGCCGTGGCCTGCGGGGGCTGCTCAGAGGGCGTCGGGGCCGCGCTCGCCCGTCCGCACCCGGACGACCGTCTCCACCGGCAGTGCCCACACCTTCCCGTCCCCGATCTTCCCCGTCCGCGCGGCCCTGACGATCGCCTCGATCACCGGCTCGGAGTCGGCGTCCTCGACGACGACCTCGATCCGGACCTTGGGGACCAGGTCGACCCGGTACTCGGCACCGCGGTACACCTCGGTGTGGCCGTGCTGCCGCCCGTACCCGCTGGCCTCGGTCACGGTCAGGCCGTGCACCCCGATCTCCTGCAGGGCGGCCTTCACCGGGTCGAGGCGGTGGGGCTTGACGATCGCGGTGACGAGCTTCATGGCTGGCTCTTGACCTTCTGGGCGGAGGGGAGGAGGGACGCGCCGACCGGGGCACCGTGGCCCAGGACCCCGTGATCGTAAGCCGTCTCCGCGTGCACCGACAGGTCGAGACCGGCGTGCTCCTGCTCCTCGCTCGCCCGGAAGCCCAGCGTCCGGTCCAGCAGCCTGCCGAGGCCGTACGTCACGGTGAAGGCGTACGCCGCCACGGCCACCACCGCGACCGCCTGCCTGCCGAGCTGGCCGAGCCCGCCGCCGTAGAACAGGCCCTCGGCGCCGCCGGTCATGGCCTTCTCGGCGAACAGGCCGATCAGGAGGGTGCCGATGACTCCGCCGACCAGGTGGACGCCGACGACGTCGAGCGAGTCGTCGTAGTTCAGCCGGAACTTCCAGGAGACCGCGTACGAGCAGACCACGCCCGCGGCGAGGCCGACGGCGAGCGCGCCGAGCAGTGAGACCGAGCCGCAGGACGGAGTGATCGCGACCAGGCCGGCGACGGCGCCCGAGGCCGCGCCCAGGGTGGTCGGGTGGCCGTCGCGCCGCTGCTCGACGAAGAGCCAGCCCAGCAGCCCCGTGCAGCCGGCCGCCATGGTGTCCAGGAAGGCGGCGGCCGCGAGACCGTTGGCGCCGAGCGCGCTGCCCGCGTTGAAGCCGAACCAGCCGAACCAGAGCAGACCCGCGCCCAGGACCACCATCGGGAGGTTGTGCGGGCGCATCGCGTCCTTCTTGAACCCGAGCCGCGGCCCGAGGACCAGGCAGAGCGCCAGGCCGGAGGCGCCGGAGGTGATCTCGACCGGGAGACCGCCGGCGAAGTCCAGGGCGCCGAGGCCGTGCTGGATCCAGCCACCCGGCCCCCACACCCAGTGCGCCACCGGAACGTATACGAGCAGTGCCCACACCGGCACGAACACCAGCCACGCCCCGAACCTGGCCCGGTCCGCGACCGCACCGCTGATCAGCGCGGCGGTGATGACCGCGAAGGTGAGCTGGAAGGTGGCGAAGAGCAGGGTGGGAACGGTGCCCCGCACGCTGTCCGGGCCGAGCCCGCGCATCCCGGCGTGCGCCAGGTCGCCGACCAGCCCCGCCCCGGCGTCCTCGCCGAAGGCCAGCGTGTATCCGCCCGCCAGCCACACCACCGTCACCAGCGCGATCGACACGAAGCTCATCATCAGCATGTTGAGGACGCTCTTGGTGCGGACCATGCCGCCGTAGAACAGGGCCAGGCCCGGGGTCATCAGCAGGACCAGGGCGGTGGCGGCGAGCAGCCAGGCGGTGTCGCCGGTGTCTGCGTGCGCGGCTGCGGTGATCACGGGCGTCTCCAACGTCGTGGGGGCTCGTCAGAGACTCACCGGAACGCGTTTCCGGCTGCGTACGACTGTGTTTCCGTGACGTTTCGTTACCCCTGGGTCACCGAATTCTCACGGTGCGGCGGGGTGTCGTGGATCAGGGAGAATGGGGGCCATGAGCGTTCGCAGCCAGTCAACCGAGCCGTCGGAATCGCCGGAGGCCGTCCACCGGGCGGGCTTCGCCTGTTTCGTCGGGCGCCCCAACGCGGGCAAGTCCACCCTCACGAACGCTCTGGTCGGGCAGAAGGTGGCGATCACCGCGAACCAGCCGCAGACCACGCGGCACACGGTGCGCGGCATCGTGCACCGGCCGGACGCACAGCTGATCCTGGTCGACACCCCGGGGCTGCACAAGCCGCGCACGCTGCTCGGCGAGCGCCTCAACGACGTCGTGCGCACGACGTGGGCCGAGGTCGACGTGATCGGCTTCTGCCTGCCGGCGAACGAGAGGATCGGCCCCGGCGACCGCTTCATCGCCAAGGAGCTGGCCGGGATCCGCAAGACCCCGAAGATCGCGATCGTCACCAAGACCGACCTGGTCGACTCCAAGGCCCTCGCCGAGCAGCTGATCGCCATCGACCAGCTGGGCAAGGAGCTGGGCTTCGAGTGGGCGGAGATCGTGCCGGTGTCGGCGGTCGGCGACCAGCAGGTGAACCTGCTGGCCGACCTCCTCGTCCCGCTCCTGCCCGAGGGCCCGGCGCTCTACCCCGAGGGCGACCTCACCGACGAGCCCGAACAGGTCATGATCGCGGAACTGATCCGCGAGGCGGCCCTGGAGGGCGTCCGCGACGAGCTGCCGCACTCCATCGCCGTCGTCGTCGAGGAGATGCTCCCGCGCCCGGACCGCCCCGCCGACAAGCCCCTCCTGGACATCCACGCCAACCTCTACATCGAGCGCCCCAGCCAGAAGGGCATCGTCATCGGCCCCAAGGGCACCCGCCTGAAGGAGGTCGGCATCAAGTCCCGCAAGCAGATCGAGGCCCTGCTGGGCACCCCGGTCTTCCTGGACCTGCACGTGAAGGTGGCCAAGGACTGGCAGCGGGATCCGAAGCAGCTGCGGCGGCTCGGGTTCTGAGAAGGCCGGCGGTCCCGCGCCTCGGCGCCGTTTTGCGGGGTCCACCGCCGGGTATGCGCGGTCGGCACCCCAGCAGGAAGTGCTCGGTCTCCAGCGGCGGGCCGGCGTCATGGACGATGCAGGCGACACCATCGACGCCCGCGACGCCGACTCCGCCGGTGACCGCGCCGCACGGGTCGTCCAGGCAGTCCACCACCGCGTCCCGGTTCCCGCCGAGGCAGCCCGGGAACCCGGGGGTCTGCGCGAGGGCGCGGTACGTTCCCGGCACCGTCATCAGGGCCCGCGACTCGAAGCGGTGCACCGTACCGCCCTTCGCCGACAGCTCCGCCGGCTGTCCCGGACCCAGGACGACCCCCGTGGGACGCCCACGGCCCACGGGGCGAGGTGCCCGCGAGATCGGTACGCCGGTCGGGGCGGGCGCGGGAATCGCCGAGCCACGGACGGCGGCCGGGTCTTCGGGCCCGGTCACGCCTCCCAGAAGGGGGCGCCGACCCGGATCCGGATCTGCCGGTCGCGGTCCACGTGCATGGCCACGGTCCCCTCCACGGTCTCCCCGACCTCGGGGAGCGGCACGGGCGGAGCCTTCGGGTCGTTGATCGTGCCGTCGGGGTTGTACGACAGGAGGTCGACGAATCCGTTGACCCCCGGGGCGTCGTCGAGTGCGAGGAACACCCCGAACGGGAACCGGTCCTTCACCCTGCCCCTGGCGGCACTCCCCAGGGGGTATCGCCGCTTCGCCGCTTCCCACATCTCTTCGCCGCTCACTTGTGCCGCACCCTCGGATATTGATTCAGATCTTCGACCACGTTGTTCGGGATCTCCAATTCCTTTTCCGGTCCGCCTTCGTAGTTCCGCTCGTACTTCTCGTACTTGGCGGCGTACTCGGATTTCGGAATCTTTATCTCTATGACGCCCTCGCCGTAGGATTTCGCATATTTCTCGGCAACGTGCCGCTCCTTCGCGAAGTACACCCTACCGTTGGGGTAGATGTAGTCGGGAGCGTCCGGATCGCCGGGGAAGTCGGCCTCACGGTACCCGTATTTCTCCTGCTGCTCGCCCAGCTTCCGCCCCGGCGCCTTGAAGATGGACTGTGCGCATTCTTCCGGGGAGAGCCCCAGATGGTCGCTCCACACGTCGGGGTTGGTGACGTAGGTCAGCGGGTTGGGGGCCGGAGCGAGGCCGAGGGGATCCGCGGTGAGGTACCGGCCGGTCTCCGGATCGTAATGGCGGAAGCAGTTGTAATGAAGTCCGGATTCCGGGTCGAAGTACTGACCCGGAAAACGCAGCGGAGTGTACGTCGTGCTGCCGGTGGCCCAGGCCGTCGTCCCCCAGACGGTTCTGCGTGCCTGCCAGCCGATCCGTCCGGTCTCGTCGACGAGTTCGGTGGGCGTGCCGACCAGGTCGGTGACGATGGAGAAGAAGCGGGAGTCGATCTCTTCCTGAGGTGCGTCCGCCGCGGAGATCCGCTCGGTCTGCGCGACGGGATGCAGCCGCTGGTGATCCCAGGTGAGCGTCACCCGATGCGCGACGTCCGGTTCGGTGGTCGTCTGTTCGCACAGGGCGCTGCCGTCCCAGGTGAAGACGGTCTCCTCCACCACCGTCTCGCCGTCCGGGCCGAGGCGTTCCTTGGCGGTCCTGCGGCCCAGCGGGTCGTACCGGTAGCGCCACCGGGTGCCGTCCGGCGTGACGACGGCCGTGAGGCGGTCCTCGACGTCCCAGGTGTAGTGCCAGGTGCTCGGCTCACGGGACAGCCGGGTGCGCTGCCGGGAGACGATCCGGCCCCGGCCGTCGTGCCCGTAGCGGTACCTGCCGGCCTCCACGACGGCCGTACCCGCGTAATCGCGGGGCCCGGCGGCGTCCGGGCTCGCGGGGGACCCCGGCCATTCGGCATGGGTCTGGTTGCCCGCCGCGTCGTACGCGTACGCCTCCGACCAGTCCTGGGCCCGGACGGCGGTGACCCGGCCCAGCGTGTCCAGCTCCATGGCCCGCGTACCGGAGCCGCTGTCCCGCACACCCACCAGGTTGCCGTCGGCGCGATACGTGTAGGCCCGTTGCTGGACCGGGGAACCGTCCCCCGTGGTCACCGACTGTGCCACGAGGCGGCCCAGTTCGTCGAAGGCGTGGGCCAGCGTGACGTGGTCGCCGAAACGCCTGGCCGTCTCCCGGCCCGTCGCGGAACGCTCGAAGTCGATCACCCTGCCTGACGTGATCAGCCTGACCAGACGGCCCGCGGCGTCATGAGAGCGGGTGCTCACCGCACCGCTCGGCGTGGTACGCCCGACCCGGTGTCCCGCGGCGTCGTAGGTGAAGGTGAGGACGCGTCCGTCGACGGTCTCGGAGAGCGGCCGGCCGAGCGCGTCGCGTTCGACGGTCATCGTGGACTGCGGGCTCACGGCGCGGACGAGGCGGCCGGAGGCGTCGTGGGTGAACTCGGTGACGGCTCCGGCGGCGTCCTTGCGGACGATCCGGCCGAGCACGTCGCGCGCGAACGTCACCGGCTCGCCCAGGGCGTCGGTCCGTGAGCCCAGTCTCCCCGCGGCATCGTGCTCGTATGTCACCGTGCGGCCGTCGAAGTCCGTCTCCGACACGAGGCGGTCCGCCTGGTCGTAGGCGTAACTCCATGTCATGCCGAGGGGGTTGACGACGCGGGTGAGGCGCAGCGAGGAGTCGTAGGCGAACTCGTGCCGGGTGCCGTCGGGGGCGACGCGTGCCGTGAGCAGGTCGAAGTGCGTGTACTCGAAGCGGGAGAGGTGGCCGGACCGGTCCGTGTGCGAGGTGCAGTTGCCCTCACCGTCGTAGGTCCAGGTCTCGGCCGCGCCGTCCGCGGCGGCCCGCCGGAGCAGCCGGCCTTCCGGAGACCAGGTGAAGCGGGTGGAGTGCCCCGCCTCGTCGACGATCTCCACGGGCCGGCCCATGGCATCGCGGGTCCAGACCACCTCGGCGCCGACGGCGTCCGTGATCCGCAGGGGCAGCCCCGCGGCATCGCACTGGACCCGTGTCGTGTGTCCGAGGGCGTCGACGACCGCGGCGAGGTGTCCCGTCTCCGTGTAGACGGCCCGGTCGGCGGCGCCCGTCGGATCGGTGATCGCCGTGCAGTTGCCCCGTTCGTCGTACGTGTAGCGCCACGAGGCGCCGTCCGGCAGCTCGACGGCCGTGGCCAGGTGGAGATCGTTGTAGGCGGCCCTGACGACGCTGCCGTCGGGTCGGGTGACCGCGACGGGCAGGCCCATCTCGTTGTTGACGATGCGGGTGGTGTGCCCCAGCTGGTCCGTCGACGCGACCAGGAACTGCCTGCTGTCGTACTCGCTGCGTGTCATGCCTCCGAGGGCGTCGACCTCGGCGACCACCAGGCACGCTTCGTCGATCACGTAACGCGAGACGGCACCCTCGGCCGACGTGACCTCGGTGACCGCGCGGCCGGGCCAGGAGGGATCCGTTCCGTCGTACGAGAAGGTGTGGGAGAGGTGTCCGTCCTCCCCGCCCTGGGCGATGCAGCGGTCGTGTTCGTCGTAGGTGTAGGTGTAGCGGCTGCCGTTGGAGTCGCGCCACGCCGCCGGGCGGAGGCGCTCGTCGTAGGCGAATTCCGTTGTCGAGCCGGACGAGTCGGTCACCGAGGTGAGGGCACCGTCGGTGTAGCCGAACCGTTTGAGCGTCAGGTCCGCGCCGTCTTCACCGGCTCGGGCCAGGTGCAGCGCCGTGACGCGTTCCTCTTCGACGGTGAGGGTGAGGTGATAGCCGCCTGAGTGCCGGATCGCCAGGGGAGTGCCGGCGGCGTCGAAGTCGAAGGCGATGGTGTTGTGGTTGCGATCGGATATGAGCTTCGGGAGGGCGACGCCGCGACTGGGCGGCGCGAAGTGCCGGCTCAGACCGCCGACCGGGTCGTCGATGCGGTAGCCGCCGTCGTCCAGCCGGGTCAGCGGCCGGCACGGACCTGCCTGGGGGTGGACACCGACCCCCGGGCTCTCCGGATGGGGGTATGCGAGAAGCAGCCCGTCGTCGCTGACGAAGACGACGCCCTGCTCGTCGATCTCCAGCCTCTGGTCGACCGTCGACGCCCAGGAGGAGCCGAACCACCAGCCCGTGCGATGTCCGGATGACACCCGGCGCGTGAAGGCCAGGGGAAGCGTGCCCTCGAGGACGATGTCCGTCTCGGCCAGGAACGTGTGGCCCGTAGCGACGTCGACGGGGTCTCCGCACCCCTTGATCCTGCTCTTCAGCCGGTTGAACGCGCCCTCCGCGCCTTCGGCCAGCATGCCGCGGGCGTTCTTGCCCAGGCCCTTCACGGCGAGGCTCATGGCTTTCATGCC
>NZ_JBVHQD010000014.1:132134-256400 GCF_055567595.1 Streptomyces sp. NPDC026515 | reverse complement strand
CGCATCAGCGTGCTCTTCGCGATGCTCCGCGACGGCGCCTTCTACGAACCCCGAACCCCACGCCTCGCTTGACGAAAGACATAGAGGCACCCCCCCCCCGCCGCCCCGGCCACCCCGGGTCGGCGGGGGCCCGCTTTCACCCGCCCACTGCCCCCTGACGGCAGCGGCACCTACCGCGGGGGCCACAAAAGGGGACGTCAGCTTTAGGGTGGTCGCATGAACGATCGCATGGTGTGGATCGACTGCGAGATGACCGGCCTCTCGCTGTCCGACGACGCGCTCATCGAGGTGGCCGCACTGGTCACCGACTCCGAGCTGAACGTGCTCGGCGAGGGCGTGGACATCGTCATCCGTCCGCCGGCCAAGGCACTGGAGACGATGCCGGAGGTGGTGCGCCAGATGCACACCTCGTCCGGCCTGCTCGACGAGCTGGCCGGCGGCACGACGCTGGCCGAAGCCGAGGAGCAGGTCCTGGCCTACGTCCGGGAGCACGTGAAGGAGCCCGGCAAGGCCCCGCTGTGCGGCAACTCCGTCGGCACCGACCGCGGGTTCCTGTCCCGGGACATGGCGGACCTGGAGCGGTACCTCCACTACCGGATCGTCGACGTGTCCAGCGTCAAGGAGCTGGCCCGGCGCTGGTACCCGCGGGCGTACTTCAACAGCCCGGAGAAGAACGGCAACCACCGCGCCCTCGCCGACATCCGCGAGTCGATCGCCGAACTGCGCTACTACCGCGAGGCGATCTTCGTACCGCAGCCCGGCCCGGACTCGGACACCGCGCGGACGATCGCGGCCAAGCACGTGCTGCCTGCGGAATAGGCGTTCGGGAGGGCCCGGAGGGCACGCCCGTAAAGCCGTGCGCGAGCACCCCTTCGGACCCTGTACACTTTTTCTCGGCCGGTCGGAGAAACCACAGAATGACCGCCGGTCATGGTGGGTGTAGCTCAGCTGGTAGAGCACCTGGTTGTGGTCCAGGATGTCGCGGGTTCGAGTCCCGTCACTCACCCTTCACCGTCAGCCGGTGGCCTCGTCGAGAGACAGGTCACCGGCTGACCGCGTTTCCCGGGCATGGGGTTCGCCGGGCCGGGGGTCCTGATGTAAGCCATCGCTGTCTACAAGTGCGGCCATGGCCGGGAATCCGTCGAGGTTGAACAGGTGGAAATCACCGACCGCCTGATCGGCCCGCACTCCCGGGCCGGGAATCCGAGGAAAACAACGATGGGTTTGTCACACCAGCCCCGTGAGCAGCTCGCCGAGCCGGATTCCCGCAGATGGCGGGCGCTCGGGGTCATCTGCCTCGTGCAGGTGATGCTGCTGCTGGACGTAACCGTGGTGAATGTCGCCCTCCCCCCCGTCCAGCGGGATCTGCACTTCTCGACCGACGGTCTGGCCTGGGTGGTCAACGGTTACACCATCACCTACGGCGGACTGCTGATGCTCGGCGGGCGCATGGGTGATCTGCTGGGCCGCAGGCGGATGTTCCTGGTCGGCCTCGCGATCTTCGCGCTGTCCTCCGCGGGCGCCGGACTGGCTCCCCAACCGGGCGCGCTCGTCGCCAGCCGGTTCGTGCAGGGCATCGGTGCGGCCCTGGTCAGTCCGGCGGCCCTCTCCATGGTGACGCTACTGTTCACCCGGCCGCAGGAGAGGGCGCGTGCGATGGCGATATGGAGCGGACTGGCCGGGGTGGGCGCCGCCCTGGGCGTCGTGCTGTCCGGAGTCGTCACCGACCTGGTGTCCTGGCGCTGGATCTTCTTCATCAACCTGCCGATCGCGGCGTTCGCCTTCCTCGCCACCCCGAGGCTCGTCTCCGAGAGCCGGGCGGCCCGGCGCGGCCGGCCCGACGTGCTCGGAGGCGTGCTGATCACGCTGGGGCTCCTGCTGGTCGTACTGGGCCTGCTGGAGAAGGAGAACCACGCGTGGCTCTCGTTCCCGGTCTCGGGCTGGTTGGGTATCGGCGTTGCCCTTGTCGCGGCCTTCATCGCGGTGGAGGCCCGTGTGGAGCGGCCGTTGGTCCCGCTCGAATTCCTGCGGTCACGCAACCGCAGCACCGCCAATGTGGTCCGCATCTGCTACTACGTGGGTTTCGCCACCCTCTTCTTCACGCTGAGCCTGTACGTGCAGCAGACACTGCACTTCTCCGTTCTCGCGACGGGCTTCGCATTCGTTCCGTTCGGACTGGTCATCCTGTTCAGCGCGACCGTGGTGGCACCGTGGCTCCTGCCGCGGTTCGGTCTGCGGCTCCTGAACGGAGGAGGGCTGGCGGTCTCCACCGTCGGTTACCTCCTGCTGGCGCACCTGTCCCCGCACGGCACCTACGCGGCCGACGTTCTTCCGGGACTGATCCTCGTCCCGCTCGGCGGCGGACTGGTCCTGGTCGGCTCCACCGTCGCCGGTGTCGACGGCGCCACGGGTGAGGACGTGGGCATCGCCACCAGTATGAACAACGCGTCCATGCAGATCGGAAGTGCCATCGGCCTGGCCGCCCTCGTCTCGTTCGGCGGAGATCGCGCCTCCGCCCTGCGCCGTGCGGGCGTCGACGCGACGACCGCCACCGCGCACGGCTTCGCCTTCGGCTTCGCCATCGCCGCGGGCGTCACGGCCTTCGGCGCACTGCTCGGTTTCTTCGGGATCCGTCCGGTCTCCCCACAGCCGTCGGCACGGCCCGTGGAACACCCCGCCGGGGAGCGGACCACGGCCTGAACGCGCCTCAGCCGTCCGGACCCTCCGGGCGAGACCGCACGGAGCCGGGCCGCCGTGCCGCCCGTGTACCGGATGCGCGGGCGGCGGCGCGTCGCGGGACACGGACGGCGTGCCGGATCAGCCGTCCGCGCCGAGCCGGCGGCGGGCGCCGGGGTGCGCCCGGTAGGGGCTGACGCTCGGCTCACCCGGGATCCAGAAGCGCCACGGACAGCCGGCGGCCGGGCCGCCGATGCCTGTACGCGGTCCCCGGCCGACGCCTTCCGGGCGCAGGCTTCCGGCCGGCCCGGCGAGGAACAGTCCGGCCGCGGCGTCGGACGCCGGCTGCCCGTCATGGCGCAGATCGACGATGCCCAGGGCCTGGGCGAGGTTCGCGGGGCCCCGCGCCAGATCCCTCACCGGTACACCGGGACGCCGGCGCTCTCGCGCCAGCGCCACCCCTTCCTCGACCGCGCCGGCCCGCAGCAGTACCGAAGCGGGCCGCCGCCCCGGTCCGCACACCGCGTTCAGGCACCGGTGGACCGCGTGTGTCCGGTAGACGTAGAAGGTCCCCGGTTCCCCGAACTCCGCACGGTTGGTCGCGCTCGGCCCCCGGAACGCATGGGAAGCGGGATCGTCGGGCCCCTCGTAGGCCTCCACCTCGGTGATGCGTACCACCGTCACGCCGCGCTCCGAACGCGACACGACCAAGGCCCCGAGCAGTTCGGGGGCCACCTTCACCGCCGGCCGGTCGAAGAACTCCCCGGGCAACGGGGACGGCGACGCGGACAGCGTCGCTGACGTACCCACCGGCTCGTCGAACGCCTCCAGTTGCGTGTACCCGATGCCGTCCGTGCTTCCCGCGGCCCAGCCGTCTGCCATTGCCGTCTCCGTCCGATGAACCGGCGCCGGACCTCGGCACCTCCCCGCCTCAGCGGTCACCCGCCGCCTCGTCATACCCGGACGGACGGACATACGACGCTCGGAGCAGGACATCGGAGCGGACGTCGATCGCGCGACTACCTGTAACCACCGGCGAGTTCGGCGAACGCATCCAGGATGTACAGTGTGTCGGCCTCGGGCCGGGTCGGCAGCGAAAGGGTCACGTGGCCGGCCCCCGCCTCGGCGTAGGCGTCGAGGAGTTCGAACGCGGGTGCCACGGACGAGACGATCACCGGCATGGGTCCGGCGGCTTCGGCCAGCCGGTCCAACTGGGGCCGGACCCGGGCCGGGTCGCCCATCGAGTGCGGCATCCAGCCGTCACCGTACGCCGCCGCCCTGGCGAGCGCCGCCTGGCCGTCACCGCCGACGTACACGGGCGGATGAGGGCGTTGCACCGGCTTGGGCCAGCAGAAGATCGGGTCGAAGTCGACGTGGTCGCCATGGAACTCCGCCTGGTCCTTGACCCAGATCTCCTTGACCGCGGCCAGCCGCTCGTTCAGGAGCTTTCCACGGATACGCGGATCCGTGCCGTGATTGCGCATCTCCTCATGGCTCCAGCCCGCGCCGACGCCGAAGATCACCCGGCCGCCGGACACCAGGTCAAGGCTGGCGACCTGCTTGGCGGTGTGGATCACATCGCGCTGCGCCAGCAACGCCACACCGGTTCCCAGCAGCAGGTTCTCGGTCACCATCGCGGCCGCCGTCAGCGCGACGAACGGGTCGAGCGTGCGGAAGTACACCCTGGGCAGATCTCCGCCCCCGGGGAACTTCGTCGCCCGGTGCACGGGAACGTGGCTGTGCTCGTGCAGGAAGAGCGAATCGAAACCGCGTTCCTCCAGTGCCCTGCCGAGTGCGGCGATTCCGGTGCCCTCGTCCGTCACGAACGTCGAGACGCCAACCTTCATGTTCCCAGTGAACCACCAGACGCCGCGGCCCGTTTTTTCGCAGGTCAGCTCGCTCCTACGAGGCGGCTGACGGAATTCGGACCAGTTCCGCCCCCCGCCCCGGCCCCCGGCGCCCCGGCGCCCCGTCGCACGGCGGCCCCGGCTAGGACGAGGCGCGGATCACCAGTTCGGTGGGGAGTACCGCGTGCCGGCGTTCGAGGCCGCGGACGGCCGCCGGGCGGCGGTCGGCGATCTCCGCGAGAAGGAGGTCGATCATCGCGCGGCCCATCTCCACGATGGGCTGGCGGACACTGGTGAGCGGCGGGTCCATGTGGCGGGCGATGGCCGAGTCGTCGTACCCGACCAGCGCCACGTCGTCGGGGATACGGCGGCCCCGCTCGCGCAGCACCTGGCGGGCGCCGGCCGCCATCACGTCCGAACCGGCGAAGACGGCGTCCAGGTCGGGGCGCCGCTCCAGCAGCAGGGACATCGCCCGGCGGCCACCCCGCTCGGTGAAGTCACCGGGGACGATGAGAAGTTCGTCCGCCTCCCGGCCCGCGTCCCGCAGGGCGTCGCGGTAGCCGTCGACGCGGCGCTGGGCGCCGTACACGTCGAGGCGGCCGGTGATGTGCGCGATCGTCCGTCGGCCACCGGTCAGCAGGTGCTCGACGGCCGACCGGCCGCCGCCGTAGTTGTCGGAGTCGACGGACGTCAGCGTCTCGGCGGCGGAGCGCGGGCCGCTGATCACGGCCGGGATCTCCAGCTCGGAGAGCAGGTCGGGCAGCGGGTCGTCGGCATGGACGGAGACGAGCAGGACGCCGTCCACACGGTGGGCGGCCAGGTACTGGGCGAGCCGTTGCCGCTCCCGGTCGCCGCCCGCGAAGATCAGCAGCAACTGCATCTCGGTGTCGGAGAGTTCGGCGCCGACACCGCTGAGCATGTCGGAGAAGTACGGCTCCGCGAAGAACCGGGTCTCCGGCTCGGGGACGACGAGCGCGATCGCGTCGGTGCGGTTGGCCGCGAGGGCGCGGGCGGCGGTGTTCGGGACGTAACCGAGCTCCGCGACGGCCGCCTCGACGGCGGCCCGGGTGGCGTCGCTGACCCGCGGCGAGCCGTTGATCACCCGCGACACCGTACCGCGGCCCACGCCGGCGCGGACGGCGACCTCCTCCAGGGTCGGCCGCCGGACACCCCGGCCCCGCTCGCCCCTCACCGTCATGGTCGCCGCCTTCCGTTCGCAGCATTCAGGCCAGGAATGTAACAGCCGTGATCGGGCCGTTCCCGGCCCCGTCGTCTCCAGGGGCCGGGCCGGGTCAGCTTTGCTCGCCGGCGGCCGGAAGCGCGTTCTGGCGGATCACCTCCGCGTACCAGTGTGCGCTGGCCTTGGGGATGCGGCGCTGGGTGCCGTAGTCGACGTAGACGGCGCCGAAGCGCTTCGAGTACCCGTAGGACCACTCGAAGTTGTCCAGCAGGGACCACAGGAAGTAGCCGCGGACATCCGCTCCGTCGGCGACGGCCTGCCGGACGGCGTCCAAGTGTGCGTGCAGGTAGGCGATCCGCTGCGGGTCGTTCACCCGGCCCTCGGGCGAGACGTAGTCGTCGAAGGCGGCGCCGTTCTCGGTGACCATCAGGGGCAGCTCCGGGTGCGAGGCCGCGAGGGAGGTCAGCAGGGTGTGCAGCCCGCTCGCGTCGATCGCCCAGTTCATCGCCGTGAGCTGGTCGTTGGCCAGGTGGAAGGTGACGTCGTCGGAGCCCGTCCACGGGGAGTGGTCGCTCGCGCCGTGGCCGTCGTTGCGGGTGCCGGCACCGCCCTCGACGGCCGCGGAGACCACGGTCGGGGAGTAGTAGTTGACGCCGAGCAGGTCGATCGGACGGGAGATCTCGGCGAGGTCGCCGTCGTGCACCAGCTCCGCCCAGTCGACGAGGTGCGCGGTGTCGGCGAGCAGGTCCTCGGGGTAGGCCCCGTCCAGGATCGGGCCGGTGAAGATCCGGTTGCCGACCGCGTCGATCCGGCGGGCGGCCTCGGCGTCCGCGGCGCTGTCGGAGAGCGGGCGCACCTGGTGCAGGTTGAGGGTGATGGAGGTCTGCGCGGTCGAGGGCAGGTTCTCCCGCAGCGCGCCGACCGCCTTCCCGTGGGCCAGGTTCAGGTGGTGCGCGGCGCGCAGGGTGGCCGCCGGGTCGGTACGCCCCGGGGCGTGCACGCCCGAGCCGTAGCCCAGGAAGGCGCTGCACCAGGGCTCGTTGAGCGTGGTCCACACGCCGACGCGGTCCCCCAGGGCGCGGGCCATGATCTCGGCGTAGTCGGCGAAGCGGTGCGCGGTGTCCCGCTGCGGCCAGCCGCCCGCGTCCTCCAGTTCCTGCGGCAGGTCCCAGTGGTAGAGCGTGGCGACAGGGGTGATGCCCGCCGCCAGGAGCTCGTCGGTGAGCCGCCGGTAGAAGTCCAGGCCGCGCTCGACGGCGGGCCCGCGGCCGGTGGGCTGGACCCGGGACCAGGAGACCGAGAACCGGTAGGCCCTCAGACCGAGATCCTTCATCAGCGCCACGTCGCCCTGGTACCGGTGGTAGTGGTCGGCGGCGATGTCACCGGTGTCGCCGTTGCGGACCTTGCCGGGGGTGTGGCTGAAGGTGTCCCAGATGGACGGCGTGCGGCCGTCCTCGGCGGCGGCACCCTCCACCTGGTACGCGGCGGTCGCGGCCCCCCAGACGAAGCCGGGCGGGAAGGAGGTGTGGGAGGCCGACTGGGCAGTGGCCTCGGTTCGTACGGCGGTCATGGTGAGAACGCTCCCGGAGTGGCGGGGGAAGGGGGGTCGGACGGGGTCCTGCTGCGGGGAGAGGCACCGGGGCGGGGCGCACGGAAAGGCGCGCCCGGCCCCGGGGTACGGCCCGCGCGCGGCGGGCCGTACGGGACGGCGGGCGGTTCGGCGGTGCGGCGTCAGCCCTTGACGGCGCCCGCCATGATGCCTCCGACGATCTGCTTGCCGAAGATCACGAAGACCAGCAGCAGCGGCAGGGTGCTGATCAGCGCCCCGGCCATGACGATGCTCTGGTCGGGCGTGTAGGAGGCGCTGAGCTGCCCGAGCGCGACCTGGAGGGTGGGGTTCTCCTGGTTCAGGGCGAGGAAGGGCCAGAAGAAGTCGTTCCAGGCCTGTACGAAGGTGAGCATGCCCAGCACCATCATCGCGGGCCGGGCCGCGGGCAGCACCACGTTCCACACGATGCGGATGTTGGTCGCGCCGTCCACCTTGGCCGCCTCGATGAGTTCGTAGGGCAGCGCCTCCAGCAGGTACTGGCGCATGAAGAAGACACCGAAGGCGCCGACCAGGGTCGGGAAGATCACCGACTCCAGTTTTCCGCCCCAGCCGATGTCCGCCATCATCATGAACAGCGGGACCACGCTGAGCTGCGGCGGGATCGTCAGGGTGGCGATGACCGCGGTCATCAGGGCGCCCCGGCCGCGGAACCGCATCTTGGCGAAGGCGTAGCCGGCCAGGGTGCAGAAGAACAGGGTCGCCGCGGTGATGCAGCCCGACACGATCACGCTGTTGACGATCGCCTTGCCCAGGTTGGCCTGTTCCCAGGCGGTCTGGAGGTTGCTCCACAGCCTGCCGCCGGGCAGCAGCGGCGGGGGGCTGTCGAGGACCCGCTGCTGGTCGTGGGAGGCGGCCACCAGCGTCCAGTACAGCGGGAAGATCGAGCCCAGGCCGACGACGACCAGGACGAGATAGGTGAGGGGGCCGCCCTTGAGCTGCTGCCCGGCGCCGAGCTTGAGTCGTATGCGGTTCCTGCCCGGGGCGGTGACCGGCGGCACCGGGTCGAGGCCCGGCGCGGTCTTGGTGGGGCTGGTCGTGGTCATCGATTTCGCTCCCGTCAGGCCGCGCTCTTGCGCACGAACCGGCCGACGATCCAGTTGATCAGGGCGATGAGCAGCAGCAGGGCGAGCATGGCCCAGGCCACCGCCGCGGCCGGACCGAGATGCCCCAGCTTCCAGCCGTAGTTGTAGAGGTAGATGCTGAGGGTTTCGTACTGGTGCTCGTTGCCGCCGGTGGAGCCGAGCGTGCCGCCCTGGAGCAGCAGCGGCTCACCGAACAGCTGCATGGAACCGATCGTCGAGATGACGATGGTGAACAGGATCGTCGGCCGCAGCGAGGGGACGGTCACCTTGCGGAACTGCTGCCAGCGGGACGCCCCGTCGATGGAGGCCGCCTCGTACAGGTCGGTGGGCACGGCCTGCATGGCCGCCAGGTAGATCAGCGCGTTGTAGCCGGTCCAGCGCCAGATCACGATGACGGAGATGGCGATCTTCGAGGTCCATTCCCCGTTGCCCCAGTCCGTGTTGCCGATGCCGACGAAGTGCAGCACCCAGTTGAGGATGCCGCCGTCGGCGCGGAACACCAGGGCGAAGACCAGGGCCGCGGTCGCCACCGACGTGGCGTACGGGGTGAGCACGACCGTCCGCCAGAACGTGCTGGCGCGCAGCTTGTAGTTGAGCAGGTGGGCGAGGCCCAGGGCCACGAGCAGCTGCGGGACGGTCGAGATGACGCCGATCAGGAAGGTGTTGGTGACGGCCGTCCAGAACTCCGAGTCCTGGAGGATCTTGGTGAAGTTGTCGAAGCCGACCCACTCCGACGTGCTGAGGCTCGTCATCTCCACCCGGTGCAGGGCGATCCAACCCGTGTACAGGAGCGGGTAGAGCCCAAACGCGCCGAAGACGAGGAAGAACGGTGCGATGTACGCGTACGGGGACGCGAGGTCGTCGAAGCGCCACAGCCGGCTGCGCCAGGTGCCGCGTCCGTCCGCCGCGGCACCGGGGCCGGCGGGCGGGGTGGGGGCACCCCGTGTGGGGGTTGTCGTTGCCACGGGGGATTTCCTTCCTGGGGTTTCGGCCGGGGTACGGGGGGCGGGGCGGGGGCGTCGGGGTTTTCCACCGCACCGGACCCGGCCTGGGGGACGCGGCGCGCCGGTGTCCGGCGCGCTCTGCCCGCGCGCCCGGCACCGGAACCTCGTACGGCACAACGCGCGGTGCGGGCGGCCGGTGGGCCGCCCGCACCGCGGGTCGTCAGCCGATCACCTTGTCGATCGCCTCGGTCGCCGCCTTCCAGGCGTCGTCGGGCTTGGTGCCCCGCTGCTCCATGTTGTTGATCTGCGTGGAGATCGTGTCCTTGATCGTCGCGTCCTTCGGGCCGAGCACCGCCTCGGGGATGGACTTGGCCTCCTCGGCGTAGATCTGGCCGATCGGGGCGTCGTTGAAGTACGGGAGCTTCGCGTCCTTCACGCTGGCGAGGTCATAGGCGCCCTTGTTGGACGGGAAGACACCGATCGCCTTGAAGACCTCGGCCTGCTGCTCCGGGGCGGTCAGCCACTTGACGAGGTCGGCGGCCTCCTTGGTGTGCTTGCCGCTCTTGGGGACGGCCAGGAAGGAGCCGCCCCAGTTGGCCGCGGTCGAGCCGGGGGCCTTGGCTATGTCCCACTTGCCCTTGAAGGCGTCACCGGAGTTGGTGGAGATCTGTCCGGCCATCCAGGCGGGGCAGGCCACGGTGGCCACGCTGCCCTTGCGCAGCGCCGCCGTCCAGGCGTCGGTGAACTGCGCGAGGCCCTGGGTCAGCTTCTTCGACGCGGCCTCGGCGGCCAGGTTCCAGCCCTGCTGCACGGAGGGGCTGTCCTTGTAGATCGCCTTGCCGTCGGCGTCGTAGTACTGCTGCGTGGAGGAGCTGACCACCGCGTTGTACATGGCGCTCGCGGAGTCCATGAAGTAAGTCCCGGACGGGGCCTTCTTCTTGTACTGCTCGCCGAGCTTGAGGTAGTCCTCCCAGCCGCCCGCGACGGCCTTGGCGACGGAGTCGCGGTCGCTGGCCAGGCCGGCCTTCTCGAAGAGGTCCTTGCGGTAGCAAAGGGACATCGGGCCGATGTCGGTGCCGGCGCCGATGACGGTGCCGTCCGCGGCGGTGGCCTGCTTCTCCTTCCAGGAGACCCAGTCGTTCACGTCGATCGTCTTGCTGAGGTCGGTGAACTTGGCCGCCTGGGTGTCGACGACCTCCTTGATGCGCCCCACTTCGATGCCGGTGACGTCGGCCAGGCCACTGCTCGTGTTCAGCTGCTGAAGGAGCTTCGGGTAGTAGTCCTGCTCGTTGGCGGTGGTCTCTTCCTTCACCGTGATGTTCGGGTGCAGCTTGTGGTACTTGGCGAACAGGTCGGCTTCCTTGTAGCCGAACTGACCGAAGTCGGCCACCTTGAGAGTGATGTTCCCGTTGGAGTCCGAACTGTCCGAATCGCTGTCGCTGCTGCAACCGGTCAGCAGCAGAGCCGATGAGGTCAGGACCGTTGTGGCCAGGACCGCCGCTCTGCGGCCACGACCGCCGGTACGGGTGATGCGCATTCCACTACTCCTTGTTCCAGTGGGAACGGGATCTCAGGAATCAGACCGCCGGGGTCCGACGGTCCGGACCTGCCCTCTCGGTGCGAGCAGCGGCCGGCCCACAGCACTCGGTGTGCGGTGAAAAGGTGCTGGTCAACGGGGTACGTCAACGACAGAGGGAAGGACCATGGGGTGGTTCGGTGCACACGGGAGAGGTTCCCCGATTGCCCGTGGGACCGCTCCCATGCGGCATGCCGGAAGACTGGTTCCTGTCGGGCCACCTGTCAAGACTTGAAAACGGCGTTGTTGCCCAAGCGTGTTCGGTACGTCACGGGAATGTGTCGCGCCGCGGAGTTTCACCGGCCGGACACCGGCCCGTCTCCTCCCGGAATCATGCAGGTCAACGGCGCGACGATCCCAGGCACCCCAGGAGTCGCAGCCTAGAAGCGGGCGACGCCGGAGTTTTCCGCCCCGGAACGCGCGGCGCCCGGAACGGACGCCGGAAGGTGAACGATGAGCTTCCCGGACCCCCGGCCAGAGGCAGGTGGAACCGCGGCCGGTCTCGCCCTTTGCCGTGGGAGCGCTCCCATGCATAATTGAGGTCCCACCGACCATGGGAGCGCTTCCATGCCCGAACCGCTGACCGTGACCTTTCCTCCTGCCTTCCTCTGGGGCGCCGCGACCTCCGCCTACCAGATCGAGGGGGCGGTGCGGGAGGACGGCCGCACCCCCTCGATCTGGGACACCTTCAGCCATACGCCGGGCAAGACGGCCGGCGGCGAGACCGGTGACATCGCTGTCGACCACTACCACCGCTACCGCGACGACGTGGCGCTGATGGCGGACCTCGGGCTGAACGCCTACCGGTTCTCCGTCTCCTGGTCGCGCGTCCAGCCGACCGGGCGCGGCCCTGCGGTCCAGGTCGGCCTGGACTTCTACCGCAGGCTGGTCGACGAGCTGCTGGCCAAGGGCATCAGGCCCGCGATCACCCTCTACCACTGGGACCTGCCGCAGGAGCTGGAGGACGCGGGCGGCTGGCCGGAGCGGGACACGGCGTACCGGTTCGCCGAGTACGCGCGGATCGTCGGCGAGGCGCTCGGCGACCGCGTCGAACAGTGGATCACCCTCAACGAGCCCTGGTGCAGCGCCTTCCTGGGCTACGGCTCCGGCGTGCACGCCCCCGGCCGTACCGACCCGGCGGCCACCCTGCGCGCCGCGCACCACCTCAACCTGGCGCACGGCCTCGGCACTTCGGCACTGCGTACGGCGATGCCCGCCCGCAACCAGGTCGCGATCAGCCTGAACTCCTCCGTCGTGCGGCCGCTCTCGCAGGACCCCGCCGACCTGGCGGCGGTCCGGACCATCGACGACCTCGCCAACGGCGTCTTCCACGGCCCGATCCTGCACGGTGCGTATCCCGAGTCGCTGTTCGCGGCGACGGCCGCGGTGACCGACTGGTCCTACGTCCGGGACGGCGACCTCACCGCCGTCAACCAGCCGCTGGACGCCCTCGGGCTGAACTACTACACGCCCGCCCTGGTGTCGGCGGCGTCCGGCACGGCGGCCGGCCCGCGCTCGGACGGGCACGGCGGCGGCGACCACTCCCCCTGGCCGGGCGCCGACGACGTGGCCTTCCACCAGCCCCCGGGCGAACGCACCGAGATGGGCTGGACGATCGACCCGACGGGCCTGTACGAGCTGATCATGCGCTACGCGGCCGAGGCCCCGGGGCTGCCGCTGTACGTCACGGAGAACGGCGCGGCCTACGACGACAAGCCCGACCTGGACGGCGTGGTCCACGACCCCGAACGCGTCGCCTACCTGCACGGCCATCTCTCCGAGGTCCGCCGCGCGATCGCCGACGGCGCCCACGTCCGGGGCTACTACCTGTGGTCCCTGATGGACAACTTCGAGTGGGCGTACGGCTACGGCAAGCGGTTCGGGGCGGTGTACGTCGACTTCGCGACCCTCGCCCGCACCCCGAAGTCGAGCGCGCGCTGGTACGGGGAGGCGGCCCGCACCGGGTCGCTCCCGCCGGCCCGGCCCTCGGCGTGACCCGGCGGCGGCGCGCGGCACCCGGCTGGGCGCGGCACACACAGGGGAGTGCCGCGCCCGTCCGTCGGCCGGTGGGGGTCAGCCGACGGCCGCGAACGCCTTCGCGAAGGCGTCCTTGTCCTGGGTGATCGAGCTGCACGTGGCGTCGGCGGTGGGCCTGGCGCCGCCGGCGCACTGCTTGTCGCGGGTGGCGGACCACATCGACAGGCCGCCGAGGCCCTTGGACTTGGCGAAGCCGACGAGCTGGGTGGCGTCGTCCACCTTGAAGACCTCGGTGGAGACGTCGTTGACGCCGATCATCGGGGTGACCGCCACCGCCTTCCAGGCGGCCTGGTCCGAGAGTCCGAGCACGCTCTTGACCTGGGCCTGGGTGGCGGTCGCGGCCTGGGTGGCGTAGGTGCCCATGTCGCCGTTGTACGAGGGGCCGTAGTCCATCGCCATGATGTTGACGGTGCTGATCCTCACACCGTTGGCCTTGGCGTCGGAGAGCAGGTTCACGCCGTCCTGGGTGAGGCCCTCCGGCATGACCGGCAGGGTGAAGGAGACGTCCAGGTCCGGATGGGCGGCCTGGAGCTTGGCGATGGCCTTCGCACGGTTGGTGTTCGCCGTGGTGTTGGGCAGCGCGCCGCCTTCCACGTCGAAGTCGACCTTGGTCAGCTTGTAGGCGTCGACGGCCTTGCCGTACGCCGCCGCCAGCGCGTCCGCCGAGGAGCAGGTGGTCGCCAGCTCGGAGCCGGAGGCGCCGCCGAAGGAGACCCGGACGTCACCGCCCTTGGCGCGCAGGGCGCCGATCTGGGCCGCCACGCCGTCGTCGGCCAGGTCGGTCACCCCGCCCCACTTGGGCGTGCAGCCGCCGCCGTCGGTGACGAAGGCGAGGTTGTAGTTCTTCACACCGGTCGCGTCGGCGGCCGCGAGGAGGTCGAACGCCGGGTAGAGGGAGGTGTCGACGTAGGGGGCGAAGCCGGCGGAGGCGGTGGTGCCGGTACCGCTGCTCTGGGTGGGGGACGCGGTGGCCGTCGCCGTCGCGGTGGCCGTCGCCGTGGAGGTGGCGGAGGCCGTGGCGGTCGGGGTCGGGGTCGGCTTGGCGGACTGCGTCGGGCGGCCGCTGGGCTCGGGGGTCGCCGTGCCGTCCGCCGAACAGCTCGCGTGGTCGATGCGGCACCCGGTCGGGTTCCCGCTGCCGTTGACCACGAAGCCGATGGTGACCGACTCGTCGGCCGCCAGGCCGTCCGTGTCCCACTTCGGCGGCTTCACGGTGACGTGCTGCCCGCTGACCGTGGACTCGGCGTTCCACAGCGAGCTGAGCTTCGCGCCGGCCGGCAGGTCGAACTCCAGCGTCCAGTCCTTCTCCGTGGCACCGCTGTTGTTCGTCACGACGTACTGCGCGGTGTACCCGGTCGACCAGTCGCTGGTCCTGGTGTAGGCGGCGCCGACCCCGGCCGCCTGCGCGATACCGGTGAACAGGAACGCCCCGCCACCGACCACGGCCGCGGCGACCAGTCCGCCTGTCGCCTTGTTCCTGCCACTGATGCTGCGCCGGTGCGTGCTCATGCGCGTGCCTGCCTTCGCCTGCCGATTGGGGGGGTGCGGCAGCACGCTAGCGACCGGGAATCGGACAAACGGCCTGATAGGTACGGTCGTTGCGGATCTTAGGGTGCGCTTAAGGAAGGGATCGGGACCGATTAAAGGTCGAGACCATTTTCTCCGGTGGTTCCCCGGTTCCTCTCCTGCCCGCCTCCCCCTGCTGCCTGCGCGAACGGCGCCGGCGCATCGAGCCCCGATGCCCCTTCCGCTCCGGTTTCCCGCCGTCCAGCTGGATCCATATCCGCACCTCGGTCCCGCCGAGCACCGACGAGCCGATCCGTACGTCGCCGCCGGTCGACTCGGCGAGCCGGCGCACGATGTCCAGGCCGAGGCCGGTCGAACCGGCCGCTCCTGATCCGCGTCCGCGAGCCATCGCCGACTCGGGGTCCCCGATGCCCTGCCCGGCGTCGGAGACCAGCACGATCACCGCGTCGTCCCCGTTGTGCACGTCGACCGCGAAGGCGGTGCCCTCGGCGGTGTGCCGGAAGACGTTGCCGAGCAGCGCGTCGAGCGCGGCGGCCAGGTCGGCGCGGGCCACCGGTATGCGTACCGGCCGCTCGACACCGGCCACCCGCCACTTGCGTCCCTCGTCCTCCGCGAGCGCCGACCAGAACCCCATCCGCTCGCGCACCACCTCGGCCGCGTCGCATCCGGCGCCCGGACCGGCGGCCGCCGTCTGCGGCTTGGCCTCCCGGGCGGTCCGGATGATGGTGTCGACCTCGCGCTCCAGCTGGGCGACGGCGGCCCGGGTCTGCTCGGCGGCCGGCCCGTCCCCGAGCGAGGCCGCGTTGAGCCGCAGCACGGTGAGCGGAGTCCGCAGCCGGTGGGACAGATCGGCGGCCAGTTCCCGCTCGTTGGCGAGCAGTTGGACGACCTGATCGGCCATCGAGTTGAACGCGGCCGCCGCCAGCCGCAGTTCGGTCGGCCCCTCCTCGGGCACCCGCGACCCCAGCTTGCCCTCGCCCAGTTCGTGCGCGCCCTCGACCAGCCGCTGCGCGGGCTGCACCATCCGCACCCCCAGCCGGTCGGCCACGGCGACCGAGCCGACGATCAGTGCCAGGCCTACGGCGGCCAGCACCGCCCAGGCCGTGGAGACGCCGTTGGTCACCTCGGACTCGGGGACGTACACCTCGACGACCGCGATGGCGCCGGAGCCGAGCGCCACGGGCTGCAGCAGGGTCGAGCCGCCCGCCACCCCGGTCGTGGAGGCACGCCCCAGCTTCCGGACGGCCGCTATGTCCCGGTCGGCGGCGCGCTGCCGGCCGATGTCGACGGCCGCGCCGTCCGCGGACACGGGTATGTGCACGGCCATGCCCCGGTCCGCGCCGGCCGAGGCCACCACCCGCTCCAGCTTGTCCCGGTCGGTGGTGATGGACAGGGCGGGTGCGACGGCGGCCGCCTCCCGCTCGGCGTTGGAGAAGGCGCGGTCCCGGGCCATCTCCTTGACCACCAGGCCGAGCGGGACCGCGAAGGCCACCACGACCATCGCGGTGACCGCCAGACAGACCTTGACCAGTGCCCATCTCATCCGACCGGCCCCGCTTCCCCGCCCGGCGGCTCCAGCTTCACACCGACCCCCCGGAGTGTGTGCAGATAACGCGGACGGGCCGCCGTCTCCCCCAGCTTCCTCCGCAGCCACGACAAGTGCACGTCGATGGTCTGGTCGTCCCCGTAGGACTGCTGCCAGACCTCCGCCAGCAGCTCCTTGCGCGGTACGACGACCCCGGGCCGCCCGGCCAGAAAGGCCAGCAGATCGAACTCGCGCCGGGTCAGGTCCAGCCGCGCCCCGTCCAGCTCCGCCTGCCGGCGCAGCGGGTCGACGGTCAGACCGCCGACCCGCAGCACGCTGGACGACGCCACCTCGCCCCCGCCCGACCGCGCCCGGCGCAGCACGGCGGACATCCGCGCCGACAGGTGCTCGACGGAGAACGGCTTGGTCAGGTAGTCGTCCGCACCCGCGTTGAGCAGCCGGACGATCTCCGTCTCGTCGTCCCGGGCGGTGGCGATGATCACCGGCACGTCGGTGATCCCGCGCAGCATCTTCAGGGCCTCGGAGCCGTCCAGGTCCGGCAGTCCGAGGTCCAGGACGACCACGTCGAAGCGGAAATGGGCGACCTCGCGCAGCGCCTCCAGGGCCGTACCCACGCTGCGCACCGTGTGCGAGGCGTCGGTGAGATGCCGGATGAGCGCCGAGCGTACGAACTGGTCGTCCTCGACCACGAGCACACTTGCCATGCGCCGCACCGTACGCCATGCGGCAGGCGCCGGTCGGAGCCTGTGGACAACCCGGGTCGGGTGCGCACGGCGGTTCCCCTGGGGCAATATGGCCCGCGATGCGCAGAGGACTCGTACACGTACTGGCCTGGCTGCTCGCCACGGGCGGAGCGGTCACGCTGTCGTGGTGGGGTGTCCACACGGTGATGGCGGGCACGGCCTACGACCCGCCGCGCGCCCTGCCCATCACGGCGGCGGACGACGGCCCGACGACGCAGGGTTCCAAGCCGCTGGCATCGGCCACGTCCCGTCCGCCGAGCCCCTCGCCGACCGCCTCGTCGCGGCCGCCGGCGACCGCGACCCCGACGCCCGCCCGCACTCCGACGACCACCCCGACCCCGTCCGCCGCCACATCCGGCGCGGTCAGGGCCTACGACACGGACGGCGGCCGGGCGGTCTTCGACCTGGGCGACACGAGCGCGACGCTCGTCTCCGCGACTCCGGGAACGGGCTGGTCGATGCAGGTCTGGAAGACGGAGACCTGGATCCGCGTCGAGTTCAGCAGGAGCACGGACCGGGTCTCGGTGTTCTGCACCTGGCACGACGGGCCGCCGCACGTGCAGGTCGAGACCTACTGACGGGCTTCACCGGAACACCGAGGGCGGCGGCGAGGGCGAGGCCACGGCCACGGCGTCGCACAGGGCGACGGCTCCGCCCGTGAAGTCCCGCAGGGCCCGGCCGTGTTCGAGACGTCCGGGGTGGGAGTCGGAAGCACAGCGCCGGGTCAGCTCCCCGACCGGCAGCGGTACGTCGGCCGCCACGAGCACCGCGTTGCCGAACCGCTTCCCCCGCCACACCCCCGCGTCCGCCACCACCGCGATCTCCGCGAACCGCGCGCCCGCCGTGGCGATCTGCCCCTTCAGGTGCGCGAGCGGCGGTCCGTCCGCCAGGTTCGCCGCGTACGTTCCACCGGGGCGCAGCGCCCTCCGCACCTCGTCCAGGAACTCCGTGGACGTCAGGTGCGCCGGTGTCCGCGCCCCGCTGAACACATCCGCTATGACCAGGTCCGCCCACCCCTCCGGCACCTTGCCCAGCCCGTCCCGGGCATCCGCGGACCGCACCCTTATCCGCGCGCTCGGATCCAACGGCAGTTCGCGCCGCACCAGTTGGACGAGGGCCGCGTCCCGCTCGACGATCTGCTGCGTGGACCGGGGCCGGGTCGCCGCCACATACCGCGCCAGCGTGAACGCCCCGCCCCCGAGGTGCAGCACCTGCACCGGCCTGCCCGGCGGTGCGACCAGGTCGATCACATGGCCGAGGCGGCGCTGGTACTCGAAGGAGAGGTACGCCGGGTCGTCGAGGTCGACGTGCGACTGGGGGGCGCCGTCGATGAGCAGGGTCCAGGCCCGGCCCCGCTCGGGGTCGGGTATGAGCTCGGCGAGGCCGCCGTCGACGGTCTCGACAACGGGCTCGGTGGCGGCAGCCGACCGGCGCCGTGAGTTCCTGGACTTGCCCATTCCGCCATTTTCGCAGGCCGCGGCCGTACCGGAAATTCAGCAGCAGCCGTCGGCCGCCTCGATCAGCCGGGCCGCCTCCCCGAGCGCCCGGCGCAGTACCGCCGGGTCCGTCGCCAGGTCGGCCTCGCCGGGCGGCAGCAGCCAGTCGGAGCCCGCGACCGGCGGCTCGGGGTTGAGCCGCAGTCCACGCCCGTCGGTCCCGGTGCAGGTGCTTCCGGGTACGTCCCAGGCCGCCGCCGTACCGGCCGGCACCACGAAACCGAGGGTGTCGCCCCCGTCGTCGTGCAGCACCGGCCCCACCGCGTCCCCGGCCCCGCGGCGCAAAATGTCGACCGCCTCCAGGCCCTGCCGGGCCGGCACCGTCACGAGGTCGCACCCCGCGCCGTCCGCCGCCGAAGCCGGCGACGCCGTCGCACAAGGATCGTTGCTCTGGCTGGTCTCCATCCCGGCCTCCACCGCGCAGCCCTCTTGCCGTCCATGACCTCCAACGCGCCACCGCGTCAACGGCTACGGCGTAAGTCAGCCGCAAAGGATGGCAGTTCATGGCAGATCGTGCATGAGATATCCGGTTTGTAGCCAAACCCTGCGTCACGGACCCAACACAGCAGGTACGTTCTTGCCCGCCGGAAACTTGGGTCCACTCGGACAACTCACCATGAGTCCGGCATGGTTCGACGGTTCGCACGAGAGGACCCGGCCATGGCGTCGTCAACCACGACCTCGTCGCAGCCCGATCGGCCGGTACGGCCGAACCACGCCTTCCGGCGGCTGCGCGGCCGGCACTCGCCGGCCGAGTTCGCCGCGCTGGTCCGGCGTGCCGCCCGCGAGATCGGCGAGCGGGTGAGCTGTGACGCGCGCTACATCGGCCGCGTCGAGGCGGGTGAGATCCGCTGCCCGAACTACGCGTACGAACGGGTGTTCCTGCACATGTTCCCCGGCCGCACGCTCACCGACCTCGGTTTCGCGCCCCGCTCAGCCGTCCGCGGACGCGGGTCACGGCCGTCCGAGGACGCGCCCCCCGCCCCCGCCGCCGGTGAGACGCGCGAGCCGGCCGAACTGTATGACCCGCAGGACAGGTCTCAACCGCAGGACCCGTACCACCCGCAGGACACGTACGAGACGCACGACAACTACGAGGAGAGCGACGTGCTGCGTCGCCTATTCATGACCGGTGGAGGCGCCACGGTGGCCGTCGCCACGCTGAGTCCCCTGGGGTCCACCATCGACGCCGTGGCGGCGAACCGGCCGGTACACCGCGCCGGGTCCTCGCACGCGGCCGCCCTGGAAGAGGCGGTCCGCCGGATCCGGCTGCTCGACGACCGGCACGGCGCGGACGGCCTGTACCGGCGCGCGGCGGCTCCGCTGCGCGCGGCGTACGCGCTGCTGGACGCCGGCGCGACCCGGCAGACGACCGCCGACCGCCTGCACTCGGGCGCCGGTGAACTGGCCATCTCGGTGGGCTGGCTGGCCCACGACTCCGGCCGCTTCGACGACGCCCGCTCGCACTACGCGGAGGCGCTGGCGACGGCGCGGATGACCGGGGACCCGGGACTGGAGGCGCACGCCTTCTGCAACACGGCGTTCCTCGCGCGGGACGCGGGACGCCCGCGGGAGGCGGTGCGCGCGGCGCAGGCCGCGCAGCGGGTCGGCCGGCCGCTCGGCTCGGCCCGCCTGATGTCGCTGCTCGCGCTGCGCGAGGCGGGCGGCTGGGCCGGGCTCGCCGACCGCACCGGCTGCGAGCAGGCCCTGGCCCGCGCGCAGACCCTCTTCGAGCGGGGCCACTCGGACGCCGACCCCGAGTGGATGAGCTTCTACGGAGAGGCCGAGCTGGAGGGTCTGGAGGCGCAGTGCTGGTCCACGCTGGGCGACTGGCGGCGGGCCTCACGGCATGCGCGCAGGGCCGCCGAGCTGCAGGATCCTCACTTCACCAGGAACATCGCGCTGTACACGGCGGAACTCGCGGACGACCTCGCCCGCGGGGGGCGTCCCGACGAGGCGGCGATGGCGGGACTGCGGGTCCTGGACCTGCTGGGCCAGGTCCAGTCGTCCCGTATCCAGGGGATGCTCGCGGGTACCGCACGGGTGCTGCTGCCGCACCGGCGGGCCGGCGGGGTCCAGGCGTTCCTGGACCGGCACGCGTCGACTCCGCGGGTGGGGTAGCAGCGGGACGGGGCGGCCGGGGCCGGCGGTCGACCGCGGACCGGTGGGGGTTGGTCGCGCTCACGGCGCGGAGCCGCACACCGACGCGGCCCCGCGCCCCGCAAGGGTGCTGCGGCCGCGGGCGTCCTGGTCAGGCCGCCAGGTGCCCCAGGTCGTTCCAGGTCTCGATCGCGGGCTCCCCGTAGGCCCACCCGAGCACCGACAGTGAGGTCGGGTTCAGCCGGATCCGCGCCGCGAAGTCCAGCGGAAGGCCCAGCCACCGCGCCCCGATCGACCGCAGCACATGCCCGTGGGCGAACACCAGTACGTCCCGGTCGGCGGCGCGCGCCCACGCCACCACCTCGTCCGCCCGCCCGGTGACCTCCGCGACCGTCTCGCCCCCGGGAACCCCGTCGCGCCAGATCAGCCAGCCCGGCCGGGCCGCCTGGATCTCCGCCGGGGTCAGGCCCTCGTAGGCGCCGTAGTCCCACTCCATCAGCGCGTCCCACCGCTCGGCCCGCTCGCCGAACCCGGCGAGTTCACACGTCTCACGCGCGCGTGCCAGCGGGCTGGTGCGTACCTCGGCGTCCGCGAGTCCGTCGTACGGCGGCCGGTGCAGCCGCTCGCCCAGCAGCTTGGCTCCTCGCCGGCCCTCCTCCAGGAGCGGTACGTCGGTCCTGCCGGTGTGCTTGCCGGACAGCGACCACTCCGTCTGTCCGTGCCGGGCCAGCAGGATGCGCGGTGCCATGGAGGACGAACCTTTCGGGAGAAATTCGGAAGCGGGACACCTCCATCATCACCCACGCCGGAAACGCGCAGGGAACGGGCAACCCGGCGGGCGGTCCCCGCGTCTTTGAGGGCTGAGCGCCCTGCATGGCCGGGAATGCGCGCAACGTAAAGTGTCACGGTCGGCCCGCCGGGTGCCGCGCGGACAGGGACCAGGAGGGGGAGGCAGCCGGATGCCGCAGACCGAGAAACCGGGCACCGAGGTGACTGCGCCGACCCGACTGCGCTGGTGGACCGAGTTGCCGCTGATCCTGCTGGTGTACGGCTGCTACACAGCCGGCCGTCTGCTCGCGCGGGGCAACACCTCGACCGCCGTCGACCACGGCCTGACGATCCTGCGTATCGAGAAGGCCCTGCACCTCAACGCCGAGCACCCGCTCAACCGCCTCTTCACGCGGGAGGCCTGGCTCGGCATACCCGCCGACTTCTGGTACGCCTCCCTGCACTACGTGGTCACCCCGGTGATCCTGGTCTTCCTGTTCCGCAGGCGCGCCGAGATCTACCGGCGAGCCCGCACCTGGCTGATGACGTCCACGTTCATCGGGCTGATCGGCTTCACCCTGCTGCCCACCTGCCCGCCCCGGCTGCTGGAGGCGAGGTACGGCTTCGTCGACACCATGGCGCAGTACAGCTCGTACGGCTGGTGGGGCGGTGACGCCAGCGCCCCGCGCGGTATGGGCGGCATGACCAACCAGTACGCGGCGATGCCGAGCCTGCACTGCGGCTGGGCGCTGTGGTGCGGGGTCATGCTGTGGCGTCACGGCGGCAACCGCCTGACGAAGGTGCTCGGCGTGGCCTACCCGCTGCTGACCGCGCTGGTGGTCATGGGCACCGCCAACCACTACCTCCTGGACGCGGTCGCCGGCGTGTTCGTGATGGGCGTCGGCTACCTGCTCTCGCCGTACGTGACGCGGGCCGCGAACCTCGTCCTGGTCCGCGTGACCGGGGGCACCTCACTGGTCGCGGCCCGCTCCGGCGGCGCGGTCTCCCCGGTTGTCAGTGGTGGATGCCAGACTTCGGCGGGTGAGCGAATCCCATCGCAGCGCGAGTCCCGGCTCGCCCCCGGAGCCGAACCGGACGCCTCCCCCACCGACGCGGGGGACGGCGCTCCGGCACCAGCTCGCTGAGCTGCGCGGCCCCGACGTCCCCGCCAAGGCCCTCGACGCGCGCGCCCTCGCGGCGCTCGCCGCGAACCCCGGGTGCAGGCGGCGGGCGATCCTGGACGGCGCCGGGGTGGACAAGACCGCGCTGGCGAGCGCGCTCGGTGCACCGTCGGCGTTCGGCCAGTCCCAGTTCGCGCTGACCCGGGGCAACGCCTTCGAGGCGAAGGTGAAGGCGGACGGCGGGGCGGAGTTGCTGCGGCTGGTGCGCAAGCACCTCGACCCGGGCGCCGAGCCGGCCGACCGGGCCGCGGTGCCCGACCTGTCCGCGATCGGTCCCGAGGGGCGTACGGCCCGTACGGCGCTGGCGCTGCGCGAAGCCGCCGTGCCGGGCGACACGGACAGCGAGAAGAACGGCGACGCGGGCGCCTGGGTTCTTCTCGACCATCCGATGCTGGCCCTCCAGGTGGCCGGTTCCCCGGCGTTCCTGGAGCCGGACGCGGTGGTCGTGCACCCCGACGGCAGCTGGACGGTCGTCGAGATCAAGTCCTTCCCGATGCTGGACGGTTCGGCGGACCCGGCCAAGGTCGGGGCGGCCGCCCGGCAGGCCGCGGTGTACGTGCTGGCCCTCGAGGAGGTCGCCGCCCGGCTCGACCCCGCCCCGCGGGTACGCCACGACGTCCTGCTGGTCTGCCCCAGGGACTTCTCCAACCTGCCCAGCGCCGCCGCCGTCGACGTCCGCAAGCAGCGCGCCGTCACCGCCCGCCAGCTGGCCCGGCTCACCCGCATCCAGGACATCGCCGACACCCTCCCGGAGGGCACCTGCTTCGCCCCCGGCCTGCCCGCCGAGCAGCTGACCGCGGCCGTCGAGGCGGTCCCGGCGGCCTACGCACCCGAGTGCCTGTCCGCCTGTGAGCTGGCCTTCCACTGCCGGCAGCGCTCCCGCGCGGCCGACGAGGTCACCACACTGGGCCGCGCGGTCCGGGCCGAGCTGGGCGGGCTGACCACCGTCGAGGACGTCCTGTCCGCGGCGCGCGGCGACAGCGGCGACCCGGACGACCCGGCGGTGGCGGCCCTGCGCCGCGCGGCGGCCCTGCGGGCCGAGGCGCTGAGCGCACAGGAGGCCGTGTGTCCCTGATCACCACCCTCGCCCGTCTCGAAGCCGTGAGCACGGGCACCGCCCAGCCCGCCGCCACCGTCCGCCACCGGCACCTGTCCCGGCACCCGCTGGTCTTCGTGCCGCTGACCACCTCGGGTGAGGCCGGAGCGCCCCTCGGCGCCCTGGTCGGCACCGACCGCGACGCCCCGCGGCTGCTGGTCGTACCGCAGCCGCGCGACCGTGACCTGCGGTTCGCGTTCCTCGCGGAGCTCGCCGACGTCGTCCTGCCGTACCTGGAGTCCTTCGCCGGCCCGGTCGAGGCCGCCGAGCGCACCGAGACCGACCCGGAGACCGGCAAGCGGGTCAAGGTCGAGGTGGAACTGTGCGCGGACGCACCCCAGTTGATCGTCCCGGGCCGTGCGGCCGTCGAGTACGTACGGCTGCTGGGGCGGTCGATGCGCTTCAGGCGTACGGCGGAGCAGGACCCGGAGACGCCCTACCCGGCCCCGCCCCGGGTGCCGTTGCTCGGCCGCTGGCTCACCCACTTCGGCGAGCGCGCCCGCGTCCCCGGATCCTCCCTCCTCCTGGCCATGACCGACCTGCTCTCGGCGCACTGGGCGACCGGGCAGTCCGGCGTCGAGGACCAGCACCTGGGCGCGCTGCTCGCCTGGATCAGCCCGCCGGACGGCGGCACCGGCGCGGAGGCGGCGCGCGTGGCCGAGCTGGCCCGGGACGGTGACGGTCAGCTGCTGTGCCCGCCGGCCGGCCCGGCCACCGACCCGGCGTTCGACAACAAGCTGCTGGCCCCCGCCTTCGAGCGGTACGACCGCGCCCGTACCGCCCTGGCAGGCGCCGAGGACGGCCTCCAGGCCGACGACCGGCTGGCGATCCTCACCGCCGCCGAGCGGGAGATCCGCGACCTCGTCGCGAGCCGGACCCGGCCCACCTGGGACGCGGTCTGGCGCGGCCTGGACCTGCTGCACCGGCTGCCGGAGGGCGCCCGGGTCGAGGAGCGGTGGACCCGCGACCGCTGGTCGTTCACCGGCCACCGGGACCGGGTGCTGGCCGGTGAGCCGCCGCAGCCACGCCGGGACGACGCGGTCACCGCCGCCAACAAGCTGGCCACCCGCGAGCGCGAACAGGCCCGGCTGGACGCCCAGGAGGCGCTGGACGACCCGCTGGTGATGGCGGGGCGCCGGCTGGCCGGGGAGGCGTTCGCGGGCGAGGTCCTCGATGTCGTCATGGCGTACAGCGAGGGCAAGCGGCCCAGCCCGCGCCCGCTGGTGACCGTGCGCACGGAGGACCGGCCGCATCTCGGGGAGCGTGCGAAGGCGTACCGCTCACTGGGCGGCAAACCGCAGTCGATGGAGTTCGCCGGGTACGAGGCCGAGGGGGTCCTGGTGCTCCGGGTCCTGGACAAGATGGGCCGGGGCAGGGAACCGGAGGCGGGGTCGGTCCCGGAGAAGGGCGACCGGCTCACCTGGACCCTGTTCGAACACGAGCAGCGCGGCGGGGCGAAGCTGCCCGACCCGGAGGCGACCCCGTGGACCCACGGCGGGCCGCCCGGCGAGGCCGCGGCGGAGCGGGCCGACACGGTGACCGAGGAGGACGTGCTGTGACCGCCGACGTCGGATTCGACCCGGGTGCGGCCGCCGGCCGTGCCACCGACGCGATCCTCCACGACACCCTGCACGGCACCGACCGGGGTGTGGTCGTGGACTCCCCGCCGGGCGCCGGCAAGTCCACGCTGGTGGTCCGCGCCGCCCTGGAACTGGCCGCCGCGGGCCGCCCGCTGATGGTGGTCGCGCAGACCAACGCACAAGTGGACGACCTGGTCCTCAGGCTCGCCGAGCAGAACCCGGAGCTGCCCGTCGGCCGACTGCACAGCAGTGACGCCGACCCGTACGACAAGGCGCTGGACGACCTGCCGAACGTGCGCAAGTCGGCGAAGGCGGCCGACCTGCGGGAGGCGCCGGTGGTGCTGTCCACCGCCGCGAAGTGGGCGCATGTCACGGTGGACGAGCCCTGGCGGCACGCGATCGTCGACGAGGCGTACCAGATGCGCTCGGACTCGCTGCTGGCCGTGGCCGGACTCTTCGAACGGGCGCTGTTCGTGGGCGACCCCGGCCAGCTGGACCCGTTCGCGACGGTGGGCAGCGAGCAGTGGGCGGGCCTGTCGTACGACCCCTCGGCGTCGGCGGTCTCCACCCTTCTCGCCCACAACCCGGACCTCCCGCAGCACCGCCTCCCGGTCTCCTGGCGTCTGCCCGCCTCCGCCGCCTCGCTGGTCTCCGGCGCGTTCTACCCGTACACCCCGTTCCGCAGCGGCACCGGCCACGGCGACCGGCGGCTGTCCTTCGCCGTCCCCTCCGACGGTTCCGGGCCCGACCGGGTGATCGACGAGGCGGCGGAGTCCGGCTGGGGCCTGCTGGAGCTGCCCGCCCGGCACACCCCGCGCACCGACCCGGAGGCGGTCCGGGCGGTGGCGCTGGTGGTACGACGACTCCTCGACCGGGGCGGAGCGGCCCTGTCCGAACGCTCGCCCGATCCGTCCCCCCTCACCGCCGACCGGATCGCCGTCGGCACGGCCCACCGGGACCAGGCGGCGGCGGTCCGCGCGGCCCTGGCGGAGCTGGGCGTGACGGACATCACCGTCGACACCGCGAATCGCCTCCAGGGCCGCGAGTACGACGTGACGGTCGTCCTGCACCCGCTCTCCGGCCGCCCCGACGCCACCGCCTTCCACCTGGAGACCGGCCGCCTGTGCGTCCTGGCCTCCCGGCACCGCCA
This sequence comes from Streptomyces sp. NPDC026515, assembly GCF_055567595.1. Lineage (NCBI taxonomy): Bacteria > Bacillati > Actinomycetota > Actinomycetes > Kitasatosporales > Streptomycetaceae > Streptomyces > Streptomyces sp. NPDC026515. The sequence goes on along the minus strand of NZ_JBVHQD010000014.1, from coordinate 230,262 downwards.
GGCCTGCATCGTGATCTGCCGCGCCGGCGTGACCGACCTGCTGGACGACTACCCGTCGACGGAACCGGTCCAGCTCGGCACGCTCGTGAAGTTCCCGGACGGCTGGGAGGCCAACCACGCGGTCATGGCCCACCTCACCGAACACCGAATCCCCTGGCACCCCTGACACCCCTCCGCCCCCGCGAAACAGACCACCACCACGACCCACCCCAGCCGCCGGACGGAGTCCGGCACACCGCCGCAGGCGGCAAACAGAAACAGCCCGGACGGCTGGGAGGCCAACCACGCGGTCATGGCCCACCCCACCGAACACCGAATCCCCTGGCACCCCTGACACCCCTCCGCCCCCGCGAAACAGACCACCACCACGACCCACCCCACCCGCCGGACGGAAGCGACGGCGCCGGCAGAAGCGTCTGTGAGCGGAGAGTCAGACGGCGGCCTTGGGGTGGCCTTGCGTGGGCGCGAGAGAATGGACGGTGGCCATCGAGCCGTAGGCACCGAACCGTACGAGGAGGACCAGACATGGCGGAGCCCACGCCGCGTCGGAACGAACCGCGGCTACGCCCCGCGCACCTGCTCTTCGAGCCGGTCGCAGCGGTCGCCGACCCGGAGCACTTCTTCGGCCTGGAGTCGATGGACGACCCCGGGGCGCTGCTGGCGCGCGCGACCGAGCTGACCCAGGCGTTCCGCGTGGCCACCGACCGCGCGGTGGAGTTCCAGGCCATGGCCGCCGCCCAGCTCGCCGATCCGCGCCGCTTCGACCGGCTGACCCCGGCCGACATCGCCGCGCGGGCCGAGTGGACCGAGGACTACGCGAAGAAGATGGTCGAGTTCGGCCGGGACCTGCTGAAGGGCAGCGAGGACGCGGAGCCGGCGGAGCCCGTCTAGCGGCTCTCGGCATATGCCAGACGGGTGCCAGGCGGGCAAGATACCCCTTCCGCTCCGCCCCGTCCCGGTTTTCCGCAACTCACCGCGAGCACCGGCTCACCGTAGGTATCAATTCCCTATGAGCCGCACACCGCACGAGACGCCCCTGCACGGCCCCGGCGACCGGTCCGACACCGCCGGGGTCACCTCCGACGGAGCCGCCTGGCTCGCCTCGGCAGGAACGTATCCGCGGAGCACGCTCGCCTTCTGGGGAGAGCGGCCGGACGCCCCGGTCGTACTGCCCTGCGGCGCCGTGTTCGACGTGGTGAACACCCCGGCGGTGTTCGGCCGCCGCATGCTGGACCGGCTGTGGGAGGAGGGGCCGGGCTCCGGTCCGGTCGCGGTGCTCCGGGGCCGGATGCTCCTGTTCGCCGCCCCCGGCACCGCCGCCCGGCTGCCGTCGCTGCTGGACTGGGAGGAGTGGGGCGGCCGCGGCCAGGCCGTACCGCCGCTGCTGTGCCACGGCACCGGAGACGCGGTGACCGTCCCGGCGCTGTACGGCGACGACCGGTCCCCCGCCCCGTCCGGCACGCGCTGGCTGGTCGCCCCGGACACCCGGCACCCCTGGCTCCCGGGACCGGAAATCCTGCTCTGGGCCGCGGTACGGGCGGCCCGCTCGGCCGTACGGATATCGATTTTTCCTCCCGCCGATCAGGATGCTAAGGTCTACGACGTCAGCAGGCGCCGCTAGCTCAGTTGGTTAGAGCAGCTGACTCTTAATCAGCGGGTCCGGGGTTCGAGTCCCTGGCGGCGCACGCGAAGTAGACCGGAAGGCCAAGCTCCTGTGAGCTTGGCCTTCCGTGTTTTCGACCCCGTCGGCCGTGGATCAGGCGGGCTCCCCCGGAGTGATCTTCACGTTCCACGCGCCGGACGGCGTCCGCCCCTCCACGTCGACCCGCACCCCGTCCCCCGGGACCGTGAAGCTCTCACCGAGGGCGACGGGAGCGTCGGCGAGCGGCGGGTAGACGGAGTTCTCCCAGCACGCCTCGGTGCGCGGGTGGGCGTCGATCACCTCGATCGGGCCGCCGCCGGAGGCCGTCTCGTCGCGGACCCGGTAGACGAGGACACCCTCCCGGCAGGCCGCGCTGTCGTTGCCGGACGCGCCCCGCGCCTCGAAGGCCAGCACGGTGTCGGGTCCGGTGCGCACCACCGCCAGCTTGGTGCCGTCGCCGAGCCCGAAGGCCGGCGCTCCCGCGGCGCCCTGCCCCGGCGCTCCCGGCCCGGCGGACAGCGGCTCCAGGGTCAGCCGGGCCGGACCGGCCCCCCGTACGCACACCACCTGGCGCGGATCCAGCCATCCGAGCTTCCACTTGTGCCAGGCGAAGAGGTCCGGGGAGAGCCCGAACTGGCTGCCCATCAGATCCCAGTCGCCGACGTAGGTGTCCCAGTCGCCCTTGCCGTCCACCGGGCGGCGGTAGAGGTCGGGGAGGTCGAAGACATGCCCGGTCTCATGGGCGAGAACCAGCCGGTCCGGCGGATGCTTCTCGAAGACGGTGACGACCCGGCGGACGTCCGTGCCGTCGGCGTGCACCGGGACGTCCATGTTGACCACCTTCGTGGCATCGGAGTCGACCCCGGGCGCGTCCGGGTCGGCCACGAAGTACACGACGTCGTAGCGCGAGAAGTCCACCTCGGGGTCGGCCACCGCGAACGCGTCCCGCAGGTAGGAGGCCCGCAGCAGCAGGCTCCAGTCGCGCTTCATGCCGTAGGCGACCGAGGTCCTGGGCATCCGCAGCCAGTGCGTCAGCGGGTGCGGCCGGATGGTGAACTTCCCGTAGGAGGCCTCCTCGAAGTAGCGGCTGGTGGCCGGGAAGTGATCGGCGGCCAGCTCCGCGGGGGTGGTGTGCGGGGGCGCGTCCGGGAAGGAGAGGAAGATCATCACGGCCGAGAGCGGGCGGGTGGGACGGGTGTAAGCCGCGTTCCAGGTGTCGACACCCTCGGAGTGGTGTGCGTCGGTGCGGTGCAGGGCGCACGGGGCCGTGGAGAACGGCTCGGCGACCGACGGTCCGGTCAGGACGGTCGTTGCGACGAGCGCCGACATCGTGGTGAACACGGCGGCGGTGCTGCGCAGCAGGAGACGCGGCACGGATGGACCTCCGGGGCGGTTCGCGGGACACCGCCACCCAGCCTGTGTGATTTTGTCACCATATGACCCGTTCATCTGCACCAGAAGGGTGAGAAACCCGAACGGCCGACACCCCGAAAAACTCACGGAACGTCACAAGTGACCAGACGACTCAAGAACCCGTCCAGGTGCGGGCAGAAACGATCTGTCAGAACCGGTGCTTCATCGTGGACACTGGACAGTGGCTGGAAGGCCCTCGGGCCAGCCTCTATGATCGGCACACTTTCCTGCACGGACAGAGATCGAGTGCACTGCGGGAGCGAGCGGTGAGCGGAACGTCCGAAGGGCCGACGCCCGCGGCAGACCTCGACCGGTCCGCCGTCACAGAGAGTGACAACGTTTGTCGGAAGTCGTACAGCGAGACGACCGACCCGAAGGCAGGCGGGACAACAGGGACAGCCACGTCGACCAGGACGACGGAGACGGCGGACGGGACACCGGATCCGAAGACGTACGAGCACGTCTTCACGGCCGCCGCGCTGCCGATGGCCGTCGTCGACCGCGAGGGCCTGGTCAGCACCGCCAACGCGGCGTTCGGCACCCTGATCGGCGCCGATCCGGCCGGCCTGACCGGGCGCATCGCCGCGGATCTGGTGGACCTGGCCTCCGACGCCCGTACCTGGCACGCCTATCGCGAGGTACTGCGCGGCCGGCAGGCCAAGCTGCGCTGTGCCCGCCGGATCAAGCATCCCGACGGGTACTCGCTCTGGGTCCAGGTCACCGTCTCACCGCTGGCGAAGGACACCCCGGGGGTGCTGCTGTCGGTCTCCGACATCAGCGCCCGCCGCGAACTCCAGGCCCGGCTGAGGCACTTGCAGATGCACGACCCGGTGACCCGGCTGCCCAACCGGACGTTGTTCTTCGAGCGTCTCTCGGCCGCGCTGGAGGCGGAGTCCTACGAACAGAGCGGTACCGGCCGAATCGGCCTGTGCTACCTGGACCTTGACGGTTTCAAGGCGGTCAACGACACCCTCGGCCACCGGGTCGGCGACCGCCTGCTGGCCGCCGTCGCCGAACGGCTGACCCGGATCGCCGACGACGCCGGCTCCGGGCGGGCCGGGGTCCCGCTGGTGGCCCGGCTGGGCGGCGACGAGTTCGCCCTGCTGGTCGAGGACTCGACGGGCACGGAGCAGCTGGCCGATCTGGCCGAATCGGCGCTGGCTGCTCTCCAGGCACCGTTCGACCTGGCCGGCCAGCGGCTCTCGCTGTCCGCCTCGATCGGGGTGGTGGAGCGTCACGCGGCGGGCACGACGGCCACCGGCCTGATGCAGGCCGCCGACACGACCCTCTACTGGGCGAAGACCGACGGCAAGTCCCGCTGGACGCTCTTCGACCCGGAGCGCAACGCCCACCTGGTCACCCGGCAGGCGCTCTCCTCCACCCTCCGCCCGGCCATCGAACGCGGCGAGTTCGTGCTCGAGTACCAGCCGCTGGTGGGCATGGAGGACGGGCGGCTGAGCGGAGTCGAAGCCCTCGTCCGGTGGAATCATCCGGAGTTCGGCACGCTGACGCCGAATCGGTTCATCGGACTGGCGGAGGAGGACGGCTCGATCGTCCCGCTCGGCCGCTGGGCCCTGACCACCGCCTGCCGGCAGGCCCGCCGGTGGCAGCTGGACCACCCGGGCGAGCCGCCGATCTTCGTGAGCGTGAACGTGGCCGTGCGCCAGGTCTGGGATTCCGACCTGGTCGCGGACGTGGCGGAGACCCTCGCCGAGACCGGTCTGGCGCCGCATCTGCTCCAGCTGGAGCTGACGGAGTCGGCGGTGATGGGCTCGGCCGGCCGGCCGCTGCAGGCCCTTCAGTCCCTCAGCGACATGGGCGTCCGCATCGCCATCGACGACTTCGGCACCGGCTACTCCAACCTCGCCTACCTCAGCCGGCTCCCGGTGTCGGTCCTCAAGCTGGACGGCTCCTTCGTCCGGGGCTTCCAGTACGACGACCCGGGCGACCGCCCGAACCCCGCCGACGAGGTCGTGGTGGAGGCGATGATCCAGCTGGCCCACCGGCTCGGCCTGACCGTCACCGCGGAGTGCGTCGAGACCTCGGCGCAGGCCTCGCGGCTGCGGCACATCGGCTGCGACACCGGACAGGGGTGGCTGTACTCCCGGCCGGTGACGCCGGATCGTATCTCCGAGCTGCTGGGCACCCGGACCTACGCGGAGACCCCGGTCGGCAAACCGTAGGCGTCGGCGATCAGCTCGTAGGAGCGCAGCCGCAGGTCGCCGCGGTGGGCGTGGGTGGTGAGCATCAGCTCGTCGGCGCCGGTGCGCTTCTGGAGGTCGTCGAGACCGGCGCGCACCTCGTCGGCGGTGCCGTGCACGATGTTGGCGGTCCAGGAGTGCACGAACTCCTCCTCCATCGGGGAGAACTCGTGCTTCTCCACGTCGTCCGGGTCCGGGAACAGACCGGGCCGCCCGGTGCGCAGCCGCAGCATGTTCACCGCGCCGGCCCGCACCTGGCGCCGGGCCTCGCGCTCCTCGTCCACGGCGAGCGCGGAGACACCGATGAGGGCGTAGGGCTCGTCCAGGACGGCGGACGGGCTGAAGGACTCGCGGTAGAGGTCCAGGGCCGGGATGGTGTTCTGCGCGGAGAAGTGGTGGGCGAAGGCGAACGGGAGCCCGAGCATCCCGGCGAGCCGGGCGCTGAAGCCGGAGGAGCCGAGCAGCCAGACCACCGGCCGGTGCGGGGACTGCACACCGCCGGGGCTGGTGCTCTGGACGGGGCCCGGGATCGCGTGGATACGGCGGTAGGGGTGGCCGTCCGGGAAGTCGTCGTCCAGGAACCGGGTGAGTTCGGCGAGCTGCTGCGGGAAGTCGTCGGCGCCCTCGTTGAGGGTCTGGGTCCGGCGCAGGGCGGCCGCGGTGGCGCCGTCCGTGCCCGGCGCCCGGCCGAGGCCCAGGTCGACCCGCCCCGGGGCCATCGCCTCCAGCGTGCCGAACTGCTCGGCGATGACGAGCGGCGCGTGGTTGGGCAGCATGACACCGCCCGAACCCAGCCGGATGCGCTCCGTGTGCGCGGCCAGGTGCGCGAGGATGACCGCGGGCGAGGAGGAGGCCACGCCCGGCATGGAGTGGTGCTCGGCGACCCAGTACCGGTGGAAACCACGCGCCTCGGCGAGCCGCGAGAGCTGCACGCCGGTGCGCAGGGCGTCGGTGGCGGTACTGCCGGTGCCGACGGTCACCAGATCCAGTACGGAGAGGGGGACGGGGGCGGTCCCGTGGGCGGTGCCCCGGATCTCGTCTGCCGACACGGTGGAGCCTCCTGTTGACGACCTTGAGCTGTCTGGAGGGCGGTAACAGGAGGATGGCTCCGTTTATTCCCCGCAGCGACGCACTCCCGTCAGGCCTGGACGATCGGCTGGCGGGTGAAGAGGGCCCCGAGCGCCGGTTCGTTCACCCGGCGGTCGGCCAGCCGCAGCCCCTCCCACACGGTCACCTGGTTCGCCGTGAGCACCGGCTTGGACAGCGCCTTCTCCAGGAGGGGAAGATGCGCCGCCGTGTGCAGGGCGGTGTCCGGGAGGAGTACCGCCTCCGCGCCGGAGTCGTCCGCGGTCCGCGCCAGCGTGAGCACCTCCTCCTCCCCCCACGTGCCGACCTCCGCCGCCGTGACGATCCCCGACGAGCGGACCCCGGTGACCTCCAGGCCTCCGGCCCGCAGGAAGTCCGCGAAGAGCATGGCCACGTCCTCCGGGTAGGTCGCGCCGACCGCCACCCGCCGTACCCCGAGCTCCCGCGCCGCGTGCACGAACGCGAAGGACGTGGACGACGCGGGCATCCCGGCCGACCGGGCGAGGTCACGGATCTGCTGGTGGGCGCCCTCCCAGCCGTACACGAAGCTGCCGCTGGTACACGCCCACACCACCGCGTCCGCGCCCGCGAGCCGCAGTTCGTCCACCCCGGCCGCCAGTCGCTGCGCCGATCCCATCTCACGCAGCGCGTCCACCCGGTGCGCGTCCTCGCCGATGTCGGTGTGGACGACGTCCAGCCGGATGTCGCTGCCGAGGAGCTGCTCGATGCGCGGGTAGTCGTCCTCCGCGGAGTGTCCCGGATAGAGGATTCCGAGCGCTGTCATGTCCACCCTTCCTGCTGTTCTTCCGGCAGTACGGGCCACTCCCGGGGCGCCGAACCGTCCGGATGACGGACCAGCGTCTGATAGGGCCCAACGGCTCGGGTACCCAGCCTGCGCAGCGCCGCCCACATCGTGACCTGGTTGGCCGACAGAACGGGCACGCGCAGCTCCGCCTCCAGCTGGGGGATGACGTCGTAGGTGGGCAGGTTGGTGCAGGAGATGAACAGGGCGTCGGCGGCCCCGGGCCGTACCGCCTGCCGGGCCATGGCGACCACGTCCCGGTACGGCACCTGCCAGATGTGCCGGGTCAGCCCCATGAACGCGCAGCCGGCGACCTGGACGCCCGCCTCGGCGACGTACTCCTCCAGTACCCGCGTCACCGAGACGGTGTACGGCGTGACCAGCGCGAGCCGCCGTACGCCCAGCTCGGTCAGCGCGTCGAGCAGCGCCCCCGAGGTGGTGAGCGCGGGCACCGCGCCGGACCGGGTCATCGCCTCGCACATCGCGCGCTCCCCGGCGATCCCGCCGACGAAGCTGCCGGAGGTGCAGGCGTAGGCGATCACCTCGGGCGCGACGGCGGTCAGCGCGCGCACCGCCTCTCCGAGCGTCTCGTGCTCGCTGACCAGCCGGGCCAGGTCGAGGCTGACCTCGACCGGCACGAACGGCGTCCTGGTCAGGTGCAGGGACACGTCGTCGGGCACCCAGCGCCACAGCTCGCGGTCCAGGGCGAAGTCGAAAGGCGCCACGACTCCGACGCCGCGCTGGGGACGGGGTCCGCCCAGAAAGGAGACGTCCATGGGAAGTCACCGGCCTCACGGGAAGTAGAGGGGCAACGGTCGATGGTCACGCCCGTGTTGACGAAGGTAGGTTCGGGTGCGAGCGTGGTCAATCCGTGCATCTCAGACGCTCGATCCGCCCATGTCAGACGCTGCCGGACGCCGGGAGACCGCCCCGAATGACGCCGCCCGTCCCCACTCTGCTGGTCCTCGACGCCGACCCGCCCCCACGGCTCGGCCGGCTCACCGGCCGTGCCCGGATCGTGCACACGGACGCGGCGGGCCTGGCGGGCCGGCTGCCCACGGCCGATGCCCTGCTCGTCTGGGACTTCACCTCGCACGCCGTCCGTGAGGCCTGGCCGGGCGAGGGGCCGCGGCCGCGCTGGGTGCACACCGCCAGCGCCGGCGTCGACCATCTGATGTGCCCCGAACTGGCCGCGTCCGAGACGGTCGTGACCAACGCGCGCGGGGTCTTCGACCGGCCCATCGCCGAGTACGTGGCCGCGCTGGTCCTCGCGATCGCCAAGGACCTGCCGGCCTCCCTCGGCCTCCAGCGGGAGCGGACCTGGCGGCACCGCGAGGCCCGCCGGGTCGCCGGCACGCGCGCGTGCGTGGTCGGCTCCGGCCCGATCGGCCGGGCCGTCGTCCGCACCCTCAAGGCGCTCGACATCACCACCGCGCTGGTCGGGCGTGTCCCGCGCACCGGCATCCACGGCCCCGACGACCTGGACCGGCTGATGTCCCGCGCGGACTGGGTGATCGCCGCGGCGCCGCTGACCGAGCAGACCTTCGGCATGTTCGACGCGCACCGCTTCGGCGTAATGCAGCCCTCGGCCTCGTTCATCAACGTCGGCCGCGGCCAACTGGTCGACGAGGACGCGCTCGTGACGGCACTGACCAGGCGCTGGATCGCCGCCGCGGCCCTGGACGTCTTCACCACCGAGCCGCTTCCCGCCGACAGCCCGCTGTGGGACGTGCCCGGCCTCATCGTCTCGCCGCACATGAGCGGGGACACCGTCGGCTGGCGGGACGAACTGGGCACTCAGTTCCTGGAGTTGTACGAGCGGTGGGCGGCGGGCAGGTCTCTGGTGAACGTGGTCGACAAGAAGCGCGGTTACGTGCCCGGTCACTGACCCTCGGGAGGGTGCCCCTCATGCAGCTCACCGATCTCACCGCCTGGCAGCTCCTCGACGGCTACCGCGCGGGCGACTTCGGCCCGCAGGAGGCCACCCGGGCGGTCCTGGAGCGGGCGGCCCGGATCCAGCCGGAGGTCAACGCCTTCGTCCGCCTCACCGAGGAGGACGCCCTGGCACAGGCGGCGGAGTCGGCGCGGCGCTGGCGGCGGGGCGAGCCGAAGGGCCTGCTCGACGGCGTCCCGGTGACGGTCAAGGACATCCTGCTGATGCGCGGCCATCCGACCCTGCGCGGTTCCAGGACCGTCGCGGCGGCGGGGAGTTGGGACGAGGACGCACCCTCGGTGGCCCGGCTGCGCGAACACGGCGCGGTGTTCGTCGGCAAGACCACCACCCCCGAGTTCGGCTGGAAGGGTGTGACCGACTCCCCGCTCTGCGGCGTCACCCGCAACCCGTACGACCCCTCGCGCACCGCCGGCGGATCGAGCGGGGGCAGCGCGGCGGCGATCGCCCTGGGCGCCGGCCCCCTGTCCCTGGGCACGGACGGCGGCGGCAGCGTGCGCATCCCGGCGGCCTTCTGCGGAGTCTTCGCCCTGAAACCGACGTACGGCCGCGTGCCGCTCTACCCCGCGAGCGCCTTCGGCACGCTGTCCCACGTGGGGCCGATGACCCGGGACGCGGCCGACGCGGCCCTGCTGCTGGACGTGATCGCTGCGCCGGACGCCCGGGACTGGTCGGCGTCGGGCCCTGCCCCGGGTTCCTTCACGGCGGGGATCGACGGGGGCGTGCGCGGACTGCGGGTGGCGTTCTCACCGACGCTGGGCGGTCAGGTCGCGGTCCGTCCGGGGGTCGCGTCGGCGGTCCGCCGGGCGGTGACGGGGCTGGCCGGGCTGGGTGCGTACGTCGAGGAGACCGACCCGGACTTCAGCGACCCCGTGGAGGCGTTCCACGCCCTGTGGTTCGCGGGGGCGGCCCGGGTGACCCAGCGTCTCTCCCCCGCGCAGCGTGAGTCGCTCGATCCCGGGCTGCGGGAGATCTGCGGCCAGGGGGCCGGGCTGAGCGCGCTGGAGTACCTGGCGGCGGTGGACGTCCGGATGGACCTGGGCCGCCGGATGGGTCTCTTCCACGAACGGTACGACCTGCTGGTGACGCCGACGCTGCCGATCACGGCGTTCGAGGCGGGGGCGGAGGTGCCGAAGGACTCCGGGTTCCGGCGCTGGACGGGGTGGACGCCGTTCACGTACCCCTTCAACCTGACCCAGCAGCCGGCCGCGACCGTACCCGTGGGGGTGGACGGCGACGGGCTGCCGGTGGGGCTGCAACTGGTGGCCGCCCGGCACCGGGACGACCTGGTCCTGCGGGCGGCCCACGCGCTGTACGAGGCGGGTGTCGCGTCGGTGCCGCCGGACCACGCCGTCGCCGTCTGACGCGGCGCGCGGTCACGCCCTGCGGAAGGCCAGGGTCTCCCCCGCCGCCCCCGTCCGCCACAGGTCGTTGCAGGCCTCGGCGAGTTCCGGCAGGCCCGCCACCACCTCACCCCAGACGATCCCCGGCACCCAGCCCACATCGCCGTTGATCAGCAGGTTGTTGCGTTCGTAGAAGAGGGCCAGGTCGACGACCGTGCTGCCGGGGCGTACCTCGCGGTCGTAGCCGTAGGCCTTCGTGCCCAACTCCGCGCCGGCGAAGGAGAAGTAGCAGAGATCGCCGGGAACGGGGGTGACGGTCGGGTTCTCCAGGGGCGGCTCCGTCACCGCGAATGGCGGGAAAAGAGCGTAGATCTCGTTGCGGGCGTACTTCGCGTGGTAGACGTCGCCGGCGAGCGGCAGGGCCTCCCAGACGGCGGCACAGGTCACCGGGGCCCGGTCCTCCAGCAGCCGGGCAGTGGCACGGACCTCGCGGGTGACCAGCGAGACTTCGATGAATCGATCGGCCATGCCCTCCATGATGCATAACTCGATTGGCCCCGGGTAGCCGCGCCGCCATGGCTCCACCACTTGGGAACGAGACGGACACATCTGGGTATGAATCCAGACAAACCAGGCGCACGGTGCTCGCGGGTGCCGCCGCCATCGGCGCACTCGCCGCGGCCGGCTGCACCAGGGTCGCCACCGCGGCCGGCACCGGCGGCGGTGACCTGCTGCAACGGCTGCGCGCCCAGGGTGTCGTACGGCTCGGAATCGCCGGTGAGATCCCCTTCGGGTACATCGACAAGGACGGGCATCTCACCGGTGAGGCACCGGAACTGGCGAAGGCGATCTTCAAGCGGCTCGGGGTCGGCACGGTGCAGCCGGTGCCGACCGAGTTCGGTTCGCTGATCCCGGGGCTGAACTCGCAGCAGTTCGACGTCGTGGCCGCCGGGATGTACGTCAACCCGGAGCGCTGCGAGCAGGTGATCTTCGCCGATCCCGACTACCAGATGCTCGACTCGTTCATCGTGCGCAAGGGGAACCCCAAGGGGCTGCACGACTACAAGGACGTCGTCGCCAAGAAGGCGAAGTTCGCCACCGGGACCGGGTACGCGGAGATCCAGTACGCGGTCGAGGCGGGGTACAAGGAGAGCGACATCCTGATCGTGCCGGACCAGGTCGCCGGGCTGAACGCGGTCGAGGCCGGGCGCGTGGACGTCTTCGCCGGGACCGCGCTCACCACCCGCGAGGTGGTCAAGAAGTCCGCCAAGGCCGAGTCGACCAAGCCCTTCACGCCGCTGGTCGACGGCAAACCGCACGTGGACGGCGGCGCCTTCGCGTTCCGGTCGGCCGAGACGAAGCTGCGGGACGCCTTCAACGTGGAACTGCGCAAGCTCAAGAAGAGCGGCGAACTGTTCCGCATCCTGCGGCCGTTCGGCTTCACCGAGGCCGAGATGACCGACCTCACGGCCAAGCAGCTGTGCGGGGGAGGGAAGAACGGATGACCTCGGGACTCTGGGAGCTGGTGCTCAAGGGCGTCTGGACCACCGTTCAACTCCTCCTGCTGAGCGCGCTGCTGATGACGGCGGTGGCCTTCGTGGTGGGCGTGGCGCGGACGAACCGCCTGTGGATCGTCCGGTTCCTCGCCGGCCTGTACACCGAGGTGTTCCGTGGCACCTCGGCGCTGGTGATGATCTTCTGGGTGTTCTTCGTGCTGCCGGTCGCCTTCGGCTGGCAGCTGGTGCCGCTGTGGGCGGGCACCCTCGCGCTCGGGCTGACCTACGGCGCGTACGGCTCGGAGATCGTGCGCGGGGCGCTGAAGGCGGTCGACCCGGCGCAGCAGGAGGGCGGGATCGCGCTCAGCTTCACGCCCTGGCAGCGGCTGCGGCTGATCCTGCTGCCGCAGGCGGTGCCGGAGATGATCCCCTCCTTCTGCAACCTGCTGGTCGAACTGCTCAAGGGCACCGCGCTGGTGTCCATCACCGGCATGGGCGACCTGGCGTTCAGCGGGAACCTGGTGCGCCTGGCACTGCAGGAGAGCGCGCACATCTACACGTACCTGCTGCTGATCTACTTCGTGATCGCGTTCGTCATCACCCGGCTGATGCGCGGCCTGGAGAAGCGGCTGAAGGCCGGGATAGGCAAGGACCCGGGCAGCGAACAGAGCGCACGTGAGGTCAAGCGTGCGCGGACGACCGGGGTCGGTGGTGTCGCGTGAAGTGGGACTGGAGTGCCGTCAGCGAGTTCATGCCGCACTTCTGGGACGGCCTGCTGGTCACCCTGGAGGCGCTGGTCCTCGGCTCGCTGATCTCGTTCTCGCTGGGGCTGGTGTGGACGCTGCTGATGCGCACCCCGGCCAGGTGGGTGCGCTGGCCGGTGGGCGTGGTGACCGAGTTCGTCCGCAACACCCCCCTGCTGGTGCAGCTGTTCTTCCTGTTCTACGTGCTGCCCGAGTGGGGGGTGACGTTCTCGGCGCTGACCACCGGCGTCTTCGCGATCGGCCTCCACTACTCGACGTACACCATGCAGGTCTACCGGGCCGGTATCGAGGCCGTGCCGGCCGGCCAGTGGGAGGCGGCGACGGCGCTGAACCTGCCGGCGCGGCGGACCTGGACGGTGGTGATCCTGCCGCAGGCGCTGCGCCGGGTCGTGCCGCCGCTCGGCAACTACGTGATCTCGATGCTCAAGGACACGCCGATCCTGATGTCGATCACCGTGCTGGAGATGCTCGGGCAGGCGCGGCTCTTCTCCCAGCAGCACTTCCAGTTCACCGAGCCGGTGACGGTGATCGGCGTCGCCTTCATCGTCATCTCCTACCTCGCCTCCCTTCTCCTGCGCACCCTGGAGCGTCGCCTTGTCCGTTGAGACCAGCAAGCAGCCGAGTACCACCGATACGACGTCCACCGAGCTGATCCGCATCGAGGGGGTGACCAAGCGGTTCGGGGACAACACCGTCCTCGACGGGCTCGACCTGTCCGTGCAGGCGGGCCGCCACGTCACCCTGATCGGGCCCTCCGGCTCCGGCAAGACCACGATCCTGCGGATGCTGATGACCCTCACCAAGCCGGACGCGGGCACCATCACCGTCGACGGGCAGCGGCTCTTCCCGGCGTCGGAGAAGGAGCTGCGGGAGGTCCGCAAGCAGATCGGGATGGTCTTCCAGCAGTTCAACCTGTTCCCGAACATGACCGTGCTGCGCAACCTCACCGAGGCCCCCGTGACCGTGCTCGGCCTCTCGAAGGACGAGGCGGCGGAGCGCGCCCGGGAGCTGCTCGACCTGGTGGGCCTCGCCGACAAGGCCGACGAGCGGCCGACCCGGCTCTCCGGCGGCCAGCAGCAGCGGGTGGCGATCGCCCGGGCCCTGGCCATGCGGCCGAAGGTGCTGCTCCTCGACGAGGTGACCTCGGCGCTCGACCCGGAGCTGGTCGCGGGCGTCCTCGATCTGCTCAGGGACATCGCCCGCACCACCGACATCACCATGCTCTGCGTGACCCATGAGATGAACTTCGCCCGGGACATCTCCGACCAGGTCCTGATGTTCGACGCGGGCCGGATCATCGAGGCGGGTCCGCCGGAGCGGATCTTCAGCGAACCCGAGCAGGAGCGGACCCGGGAGTTCCTCAGCGCGGTGCTGTAAGCGTCGCACCATGAACCGTCGTAAAAGATTCCCGGCACGGTGCCGTGATTACAGGATGTGAACGCTCGATCACCCGAGGTCCGGCGCTCAGCGCATTCCGCTGACATATGCCAGCAGACCTTCGCCGCAGATGGGAGGGCCGCAATCTCGTCAACCCCCCCTCCGTTTCGGGCTGCCGGCCGTTATCGTGGAGAGGATCCGCTGTCCGGATCACGGCCCAAGCAGTGCTGCCGGAGCAGCATCGCCGAGCGAGCGCAGGGGGACTCACCGTGGCGCTGAAGCGCGAGCCGACCGCCCCGTATCACTCCGCCCAGGACGCGCTGCGCGTCCTGGAGACGGTGGCGGGGCAAGCCGTCACCGACACCGAGCTGGCCGGCCGCACCGGCCTCGACCCCGAGCGGCTGACGGCGCTGCTGCGCATGCTGCGCCGCGAGGGCTACGTGGAGCAGGTCACCGACGGCGCCTACGTCACCGGTGAGACCCTGCGCCGGCTGGGTTCCGCGCACGACCGGGAGCACGCGCTCGGCGAGCAGCTCCAGCTGACCCTGGACCGGCTGCGCGACTCGGTCGGCGCGGCGGTCTACCTCAGCCGGTACGTCGACGGCGAGGTGCGGATCGGCCCGTACGCGGCCGGGCCGGGCACCCCCGCGGTCAACGAGTGGGTGGACTTCCGCTCCTCCGCACACGCCACCGCGATCGGCAAGAGCCTGCTCACCCAGCTCGACCACAACGGCCGCCGCGACCATCTGTCCCGGCACAAGATGGCCCGCCTCACCTCGCGCACCATCACCAGCGACAAGCTGCTGCTCTCCCGGCTGGCGGCCCAGCCGCCGACCGTGCCGGTCCTGGACCTCCAGGAGTACGCGATCGGCACGGTGTGCGCGGCGGTGCCGATCACCGCCGGTTCGTCGGTGGGCTGCCTGGCCCTGTCCCTGCCGGTCGAGCACGCGCACCGGCTCCGGCAGGCCGCCGAGGCCCTCAACCGCGGCGCCGCCCCGCTGCTGATCTCCCTCGCCATCTGAGCCGGCGACTTCCCTCCGGGGCTGGTCGGAAGCACCCCCGCGGAGCAGGTAGTATTTTCCTCGTCGCCAACCGCGAGACGCAGATCGAACGGTTCGGCGGGAGTCATGCGCCGCTAGCTCAGTTGGTTAGAGCAGCTGACTCTTAATCAGCGGGTCCGGGGTTCGAGTCCCTGGCGGCGCACGATGACGAGGGCGATCCTCCTCCGCGGAAACGCGGAAGAGGATCGCCCTCTCTGTCATTGCGCGGCTGCACCGCGCGCGGTGGGGGCTCCGCCACCCACTCCCTCCTCCGGGGGGTCCCCCGGCGAGACGAGTGGCCCTTCGGCGTCCTGGGCCGTCAGTCTGCGGTAGGTCCGCTCGCCCGGCGGCCTCCACCACACGGGGTCGGCGCAGCGCACCCCCTCCCGCCGCAGCGCGGCCCGCTGGATCTTGTTGGTCGCCGTCACCGGCATCCGCTCCACCACCCGCACGAACCGGGGCGCCATCTTCGTCCCCAGGTCGGGCTGGGCCAGCAGGAACTCGGCGAAGTCCAGGGGCTCGAACCGCCCGGCGACGGTCGCCATCACCTGGTCCCCGGTCACCGGGTCCGGTACCCCGTACACGGCGACGGCGTCCGCGCCCTCGTACCGCGCCACGATGTTCTCGATCATCGCGGCGGCCAGGTTCTCCCCGTCCACCCGGATCCGGTCGTCGGTACGCCCCGCGAAGTACAGATAGCCGTCCCCGTCCCGGTAGAACAGGTCCCCGGTCCAGTACCAGCCCGCCCGCCGCCGCTCGGCGTCCGCCTCCGGGTTGCGCCAGTACCCCTCGAAGGGGTTCGGCGCCCGGTTCACCAGCTCCCCTATCGCCCGCTCCCCGTTGAGCAGCCGGCCCCCGGAGTCGAAGGCCGCGGCCGGACACTCCTCTCCCGTCTCCTGGTCGAGGACGACGAGACCGGGGGCCGCCCGCCCCACCGCCCCGGCGGGTGTCCCCGGCGACCACTGGATCGCGGCCCCGCCCTCGGACGACCCGTACCCCTCGACCAGCCGTACCCCGAACCGCTCCTCGAAGGCGGCCGCGTCCACCGCCCCGGCCTCCGTGCCGAAACCGAGCCGCAGCGGATTGTCCCGGTCGTGGTCGCGCGGCTCGGTGGCGAGGATGTACTGCACCGCACGGCCGACATAGGTGAAGTAGGTCGCCCGGTAGCGCCGTACGTCGGAGAGGAATCCCGACGCCGAGAACCGCCGCCGTAAGGCCACCCCGGCGCCCGCGGTCAACGCGGGCGCCCAGTCGGCGATCACCGCGTTGCCGTGGAACATCGGCATGCAGACGTAGTGCACGTCGCCGGGCCCGACCCCGAACTGTCCGGCGAGCGACCGTCCGGCCGCCGCGAGCCTGCCCTGCGAGCAGAGGGCGGCCTTGGGGGCACCGGTGGAGCCGGAGGTGAAGTAGAGCAGGATCCGGTCGCCGGGGGTGGCCCGCGAGGCGTCCGGGAAGGCGCCGAGGTAGGGCGCGAGCAGCGTGCCGTACGCCGGGTCGTCGGTGACGAGGAGACGGACACCGGGCAGTTCGAGCCCGTCGAGCAGCGGGAGATGGGCCCGCTCGGTCACCAGCACCGGGCACTCGGTGTGCCGGATGTCCCGCGCGAGCTCCGCGCCCCGCCGGGTCGGGTTGACGCCGGCGACGGCCGCCCCGGCGAGCGCGGCGGCCCCCAGCCAGAGCGGGAACTCCGGGGTGTTGTCCAGCAGCACGCCCACATGGGGCACGGTGCCGGCCGGCAGCAGGTCCCGCAGCAGCGCCGCACGGGCGGCGGCACCGCCGGCCACCTCGTGATGCGTCAGCACCTGCTCCTCGAACCACAGCCCGGGCCGGTGGTCACCCCACCGGGCGGCGACTGCTTCAGCGATCGTGCCCCTGCCGGAGTCCATGGAGACGCAGAATAATTGACACTCCGTCAGATATCGAGACGTTCACGGAGTCCAGTCCGCGCCCCCCGGCACCGGGTCCGGAGCCGTCCCGTCCGCCGAGAAGGCGATGTGCACCCCGATCATGAAGGCCACCGCGATCCCGATGAACACCAGGAGGAACACCACCAGGCAGCCGGTGCCCACGGCCAGCTTCCCCGGCGCGGGCGAGTGTGCCGTCGCCCTCTCCGGCATCTCCGGCAGGTAGTACACCGTCACGAAGTCGCCCTCGACGACGGTCGAGCGCACGCCCGCCTCGTCGATGCGGACGGGACGCCCCTCGGCCGTGCGGAATTCGAGCACGTGATGCAGGGTGGTGCTCACCGGCGTCTCCCCGCCGCCGCTGGTCGTCGTGTACGTCCGCAGACAGCGCGCCTCGGCCGTGCGGCCGTGCCGCCACGTCCGGCTGATCCGGCGCGACCGCTGCAGCGTCTTGACCATCCCGAAGACCCCGAGCAGGACGAAGATGCCGGGAATGACGTAGAAGAACGCTTGCAGCAGGCCCATGGCAGTCCCCCGGTTGCGAACACCGGTCCGACCGACCGGCGTGGCGGGAACGTACCCCTGTGACCTGCTGCAGGGCCTCAAGCGAAGCTCAGATCGGCCGGGTGTTACACAGTCGTCGAGCAGCGCCGGTCAGAACGTGACGTCGGAGCAGGCGTAGAACGCGTTGCCCGTGTCGGCGATCGTCCAGACCGCCAGGATCACGTGGTGACCGCTCAGCCCCGACGGCAGCGTGCCGCTGTGGCTGAGGGTGGCCGGCGGACGCTGGCCGTTGTAGGGGACGGTGAGGAACGGGGTGGTGTTGAGGTCCGAACGGGCGAGGGCGTGGTTCTGGTTCCAGCCCTGCTTGGTGACGTAGTACTTGAAGTCGGTCGTGGCGTGCATCGCGGTGAACTGCCAGCGGAAGGTGTACGACTGGCCGCCCGTCACCCTGGTCGTCGGCCAGGCCCCGCCCGCCGGGGTCTGGGGCGAGCTGAGCTGGGCGAACCTGCTCAGCCCGCCGTTGCAGAGCTGACCGTCGGCGGGACCGGCGGCCGGGAAGCCCTTGGGACCCTCGACGCTCTGCGGCTCCCACTGGATGTCGCCGCAGTTGGCCACGGTGCCGTTGGCGCAGAGCTTCTGCCTGCTGATGGGGAGGTCGGTGTAGCCGTGTCCGCTGGCACCGCCGGTGGAGAGCGCGAAGGCTCCGGCGGTCGCCGCGCCGAGCACCACGGCCGAGATCTTGGTCCGTTTACGCATGCTGCCGCTCCTGGAGAACGTGGGGGAGGTCCTGTGAGGCGTGCAGGTCTAGACCAAGTCCCAGATTATTGCCATCAGTTGACCGTGTCCATATCAAAGACGTATCCCTGTCCGTCAGGGTCCGGAGTCGGAGCGTCCCGAGCAGAACGCCACCGTCAGGTCCCGCACCAGCACCTTGCGCTCGTAGTCGTCGAGTTCGACCAGGCCGCGCATGGTCAGCCGGGTCACCGTGTCCTCGACCGAGTCCACGACGGAGGCGAGCATCCCGGCCCGCTGCTGGGCGTCGAGCGCGGCGATCCGGCGCCGGTGCATGGCCGCGGCGACCTCCGGGGCGTACTCCACCCGTACCGGCTGCACGGAGAACACCTCCAGGCCGATCCCGGCCGCGTCCCGCGCCACCAGCCGGGTCAGCGCGTCGGCTGCCATCTCCACCGAACCCCGCGTCCTGCCCGGCACCTCCACCGGCACCCGGGCCAGCGCCGCCTCCACGCACTCGCGCAGGTAGGTCTCGTGGTCGTCGAGGCCGAGCACCGCCCGCGCCGTGTCCCGCACCCGCCACACCACCAGGACGACGACCCGCAGCGCGACCCCGCTGCCGTCCGCCGCCGGCATCTCCTCACTGCGCCAGTGCCGCAGCCGGACGTCGACGCGGCGGCGCAGCAGCAGCGGGTTGACCCAGAGCAGGCCGGTGCGCCGCACCGTCCCCCGGTAGCGGCCGAACAGGCCCAGCACCCAGGCCCCTCCGGTCCTGCCGCGGGCCAGCCCGGCGAAGCCGAACATCCCGAGCGCGCCGGCTCCGGCGTACGCGGCCCACTGCGCCGGGCCGAGTCCGGCGCCCGCGTACGCCGGAAGGTGCAGTGCGTGCGCCGCGAGCGGGGGCAGCACTCCGGCCCACCAGGAGGTGGCGAGCCCGCCGGCCGTTCCCGCCAGCCCGGCGGCCACCCCGGCCGCGCCGGGCAGCACCCCGGCGGGACGCTCGACCAGTCCGGGGTCCACGGCGGCGACCGGCCGCGGCTTGGCCGGTGCCGGGCGGCGCAGCCGGGGCTGTTCGCCGGTCCCCTGCCGGCGGCCCACCACGGCGGGCCGCAGCGGCACCGACACCGGGTCCGGGTCGTCGCGGAACAGCAGGTGGACAGGGATCTCGGTGGTGGCCTCGTTCTGGATCAGCCGGGGGACGGGCCGGGCGAGCGGCCCGCTGTCCAGGGGGTCGTCCGATTCAGGGGTGTGTGCGGTCGTGGTACTCATGCCTGCCTCCAGCCTCCGCGCCAGATGCGTCACGTGATCTTCGGATCGTTACAGGAACAGGCGGCGCCAGGTCTCCGGCCCCGGATAGCCGTCGGCCGCGCCGCCGCGCCAGCCCTGGGTGCGCTGGAACGCCTCCACGGCCCTGCGGTCCGCCTCGCCCCAGGCGGGTCCCGGGCCATCGGTGTAGAACCGGCCGAAGCCCTTCTTCACCAGCCGCCTGCCGAGCCGGGTGACGTGGTCGTTGGTGGCGCCCGGCCGGAAGTAGTTCTTGCCGGGGTAGCCCGGGACCCCGTGCGAGGCGGGGGTGGTCGTGCCGGTGATGGCGGGCTTGATGTTCTTGCCCTTGCCGGTGGCGAGGAGTTCCCAGGTGCGCGGTCCGGGCAGACCGTCAGCGTCGGCGCCGGTCCAGCCCTGGGCGGCCTGGAAGGCCCGGGTGGCCTGCTGGTCCGCGGCTCCCCACAGCGGACCCGGGCCCTTGGTGTAGTGGGCGCCGGCCCCGCGGGCGATCAGCAGCCGGCCGAGCAGGGTGACGTACTTGTTGTCGGCGCCGGGACCGAAGTAGGCCGCGCCCGGGTAGGGCACCGCCGTCTTGCCGGCCTCGGCGCCGGCCGTGCCCGGGTCCGTGGTCAGGCCCTTGTAGCGGTAGGGCACGTACTTGGCGGAGTTGCTCCAGTAGGCGTAGGGCGTGGACTGGCGGCGGGCGTTCGGAGGCGTCTGCTCGTACGCCGTGTAGGCGGTGTGCGTGTAGTCCGTCCAGCCGCCGAAGATCACGACGTGGGAGCCCTTCTCGGGGTTGTCCGGGTTGTGGAAGAGCAGGATGTCGCCGGGCTGCAGCTCCCCCTTGGTGATCTTCGTGCCGAACTGGTCGAGGCTGCCCGTCCACTCGTTCCCGGTCAGCCCCCAGGCCATCGAGACATAGCCGGAGCAGTCCTGCCGGTATCCGTCCGTCCAGTAGAGGGACATGCTGTACGGCACCTTGGCGGTGACCCAGATCTTGGCCCGGTTGATGATCTGCGTGCGGGTGGTGGGGGGTGTGGTGAGGGGGCCGCTGACGGGCTTGCCGCCGGGACCGTGCAGGGGGGACTTGGCACCCTGCGGGGTGTCGGGCTCACCGTCCGCGGGGGTGGCGGACCGGTGAGGGGCGGGCGGGGTGCTGTGGGCGGCGGCCGTCGGGGTGCTCGCGGCGAGGGCGGCGGACGCGGCGGCGGCCACGACCAGGACGCTCCGGGCGGCCGGGTGCCCGCCGAAACGCCCGGGCAGCGGGTGCGGGCCGACCCGACGCCAGTGGGCGCATCCGGTGCATTCGCAGTCGCTGGCGGGGTCGAATTCCTCGAATACCGGGGCCGGCATGCGATTCCCCTCACACTTAGGGTTGATACGTCCGGGACTGTGCACATTAATCACTTTCCCAACTGACGCCCCGGTGCGCATGCTGACGGTCCGAATGATGTACGGCAGGGGGCGGACGGGGGTCCCCCCGGTGGCCGCAGGTCGGGAGCACCGCCCCCCGTCAGGTAGAGTTCTCGCTGTCAGCAGGCGCCGCTAGCTCAGTTGGTTAGAGCAGCTGACTCTTAATCAGCGGGTCCGGGGTTCGAGTCCCTGGCGGCGCACAGACACCCAGAAGGCCCTCCGCAGCAGCGGGGGGCCTTCTCGCGTACATCCCGTCGGTCCTACGCGGCCACTTCGACACCAAGTGCATCGCCATGTCGACCAGCGACACGCTTGATCCACTATGTCAACTACCGACACGGTCGATCCACGCAATCGCCACAGATTGCACAATGAGTGCCTATGATCAGTAAACACCGTGTTTCGCTCTTGCGATCATGCTTGGCCCCGTAGAAACCTGGATGTCCAAAGTGCCGATGATTCGCGGCACTTGGGGGGTAGATAACCGGTTGCCAGATCTGCGGGGTTGAGGGGCCCCTGTCATGAATCGGTGCCGAGGGGGGCACCATGCAACCGGACGGTCACGGTCCGTGTCCATTCCGGTGGACGGCCGTGCCCCGCCATGGACGCGCCCGGCCCGGACCCAGGGGGATCCGACCGGGCGGTGAGACCGACAGACACGCGCCGATCCGCGCGTGTGGGGGGATGACTCATGACGTCGACGCCGACAGGCGCCCGGCAGGAACAGGAACACGACCCACCACGGACGTACGACCCGTCACAGCTGCGCGTACCCGCGCAACGCGGCACCACCGGCGCCCTGCTCCGGATCAAGAGGACACTGCCGAGATACGACTACGAGCACTACAGCAGGCTCGCCGGCCCCCTCACCCAGCCCGATCCCAGCACCCCGTACCGGGTGCAGTACCGCTCACTGCTCGCCCAGGAACCGCACCGGCTGCGCGCCGCCCTGATGCTGGGCGCGGCCCCGCTGCTCTCGCTGGTGCTGCTGACCTGGCTGCTGCAGCCCGGACACTGGACCCACCGCGACTACCCGGCCTACGACTTCCTGCCCGCCCTCGACATCGTGATGCTGGTGTCGATCGGCCTGATCGAGTTCTTCCGCTGCATGAACGTGCTGTCCAACGCGCACGCCACCCTGGTGGCACGCGACCCGGTCCCGGTGGTCCCGGAGACCGGCACCCGGGTCGCGTTCATCACCACGTTCGTGCCCGGCAAGGAGCCGCTGGACATGGTCACCCGGACCCTGGAGGCGGCGGTCCGGCTGCGCCACCGGGGGCTGGTGCACGTCTGGCTGCTCGACGAGGGCGACGATCCGGAGGTGAAGCAGGTCTGCGCGCGCCTCGGCGTGCACCACTTCACCCGCAAGGGCGTCGAGAAGTGGAACCGCCCCGAGGGCCCGCACCGGGCGAGGACCAAGCACGGCAACTACAACGCCTGGCTGGAGGCGCACGGCGACGGGTACGACTTCTTCGCCTCCGTCGACACCGACCACGTCCCACTGCCCAACTACCTGGAGCGGATGCTCGGTTACTTCCGCGACCCGGACGTCGGCTTCGTCATCGGCCCGCAGGTGTACGGCAACTACGACACGTTCGTCACCAAGGCCGCCGAGTCCCAGCAGTTCCTCTTCCACGCGCTGATCCAGCGCGCCGGCAACCGCTACGGCGCGCCGATGTTCGTCGGCACCTCCAACGCCGTACGGATCAGCACGCTCCGGCAGATCGGCGGCCTGTACGACTCGATCACCGAGGACATGGCCACCGGCTTCGAGATCCACCGCACCAGGAACCCGGCGACGGGCCGGAAGTGGCGCTCGGTGTACACCCCGGACGTGCTCGCGGTCGGCGAGGGCCCGAACGCCTGGACCGACTTCTTCACCCAGCAGCTGCGCTGGTCCCGCGGGACCTACGAGACGATCCTCAAGCAGTACTGGAGGGGCCTGTTCACGCTGTCGCCGGGCAAGCTCTTCAACTACACGATGATGATCATCTTCTACCCGATGTCCGCCCTGAACTGGATCCTCGCGGCCCTGAGCTGCGCGCTGTTCCTGGGCCTGGGCGCCTCGGGCGTGAACATCGACCCCACCGTGTGGCTGATGCTCTACGGCAACGCCTCCGCACTCCAGATCGGCCTGTACGTCTGGAACCGGCGGCACAACGTCTCCCCGCACGAGCCGGAGGGCTCCGGCGGGGTGGCCGGCATGGTGATGTCGGCGCTGTCCGCGCCGGTCTACGCCCGCTCGCTGCTGGACACCGTGTTCCGCCGCAGGAGCAGGTTCGTGGTCACGCCCAAGGGCGAGTCGGCCAGCCCGGACACGCTGTTCGGCACGTTCCGGATCCACTGGTTCTTCATCCTGGTCTTCGGCGGCTCGCTCGCCGCCGGCTTCGCCGGCGGCCACGCGCACCCGGCGATGGTCACCTGGGCGACGCTGGCACTGCTCATCACGGCGGCTCCGATCTTCGCCTGGCAGTACACGCTGCGCAAGGAGAACAGGGCACCCGCGGCCGCCCGGCCAAAGGACGCGGCACCGCCCGGGTATGTCCGCACGGCGCACCCCCCGCAGCAACGGCCCACCTGGACACCGGCGACCACCGGCGGCAGCCAGGAGGAGACCGTGCGGATCGCGCTCGGCGGACCGGGAGGGCACAGGGAATGACCGACCGCACCGGCGGCCGCCGGGCTCGTCGTCTCGCGATCGGCACGGCGGTGGTGCTCGTCCTGGCCGGGATGAACGGGCCGTGGGTGTACCGCTTCGGGACCGAGAAATACCACGAGTACAAGATCGACAGACCGGAGTACAAGGCCGCGAACGGTCACTGGGACATCATCGAGTTCCCGAAGGAGTACCGCCAGGACACCATCCACGCGGTGCTCCTGCACACCGGGAAGGTGCTGCTGGTCGCGGGCTCGGGCAACAACCAGGACAACTTCGACGCGAAGACCTACGACAGCCGGATCTGGGACCCGGTCAAGGGCACCGTCAAGAAGGTGCCCACCCCGGCCGACCTGTTCTGCACCGGCCACACCCAGCTCGCCAACGGCGACATCCTGATCGCCGGCGGCACCAAGCAGTACGAGAAGCTCAAGGGCGACGTCAAGAAGGCGGGCGGCGTCATGATCCTCTACAACGAGAACCCCGACAAGCCGATGACCCTGCCCAAGGGCACCCGGTTCACCGGCAGGCGGAACGGCAGGACGTTCCTCTCCGCCGACGCGGCGCTGATCCCGCGCGCGACCAAGGTCTTCGACAGGAAGACCGGCAGGTTCCTCCGGAACAACCCCGGTTACGCGCGGGTCGTCGTCGAGGCGCCGAAGGAGGGCTCCCGGTACCGGACCGGCACCCAGGACAACTACCGCATCGAAGGGCTGACCGGCGCCGACGCCCGCAACACCTACGGCATCGCCAACAAACTCGGCATGGACAAGCGGGACTTCGAAGGCATCAAGAACGCCTACGAGTTCGATCCGGTCGCCGAGAAGTACATCAAGGTCGACCCGATGAACGAGGCCCGCTGGTATCCGACGCTCACGACGCTGTCGGACGGCAAGGTCCTCAGCGTCTCCGGGCTCGACGACATCGGGCAGCTGGTGCCGGGCAAGAACGAGGTCTTCGACCCGGCGACGAAGACCTGGACGTACACCCGGCACAAACGCCAGTTCCCGACCTACCCGGCGCTGTTCCTGCTGCAGAACGGCAAGCTCTTCTACTCGGGCTCCAACGCCGGGTACGGACCGGACGACGTCGGGCGTGACCCCGGGATCTGGGACGTGGACACCAACCGGTTCACGAAACTCGCCGGGCTCAGCGATCCGGACCGGCTGGAGACCTCCGGGACCGTGCTGCTGCCTCCGGCCCAGGACGAGAAGTACCTGGTCGTCGGGGGCGGTGGGGTCGGTGAGTCCGCGTTGTCCACGAACCGGACGCGGCTGATCGACCTGAAGGACACCGACCCGAGGTTCGTGGACGGACCCACCCTGGAGAAGGGCACGCGGTATCCGCAGATCTCGGTCCTGCCGGACGACTCCGTACTGGTGTCGGGGGGTTCCGA
The DNA here is from genome assembly GCF_055567595.1 of Streptomyces sp. NPDC026515. Lineage (NCBI taxonomy): Bacteria > Bacillati > Actinomycetota > Actinomycetes > Kitasatosporales > Streptomycetaceae > Streptomyces > Streptomyces sp. NPDC026515. The sequence continues at coordinate 205,273 of NZ_JBVHQD010000014.1, read as the reverse complement.
GGACTACCGGGGGCGCGGTGACTCCGACATCCGGCAGGCGCGGATCTACGACACCTCGGCCAACTCCTTCCGGAGGGTGGCCGACCCCCTCGTGGGCCGCGACTACCACTCGGGGTCGATCCTGCTGCCGGACGGGCGGGTCATGTTCTTCGGGTCCAACCCGCTCTTCGCGGACAAGGCGAACACCAGGCCCGGGGTCTTCGAACAGCGGATCGAGATCTACACGCCGCCCTACCTGTACCGGGACTCACGGCCGACGCTCAGCGGCGGGCCGCAGACCATCGCGCGGGGCGGGTCGGGGACGTTCACCTCGCGGCACGCGTCGACGATCAGGAAGGTGCGGTTGATCCGGCCGAGCGCGACCACCCACGTCACGGACGTGGACCAGCGCTCGGTCGCCCTGGACTTCAGGACGTCGGGTCACCGGATCACGGTGACCGTGCCGGAGAACCGGAACCTGGTTCCCTCGGGGTGGTACATGATTTTCGTGGACGACGATCAGGGGACGCCGAGTGTCGCGCAGTGGGTGAAGGTGCCTTAGCGCTCGCGCAGGTTCGGCTTTCGGGTGCGGGAGCGCTGTGGCTGGTCGCGCAGTTCCCCGCGCCCCTAAGTATCCGACCCCTGGGCCAGTTTCAAAGCGTAGGCGGCCCACCACTGACCCGCCTGCGGGCCCCCCTTGCACGTCCCGTCCGACTCCCCCGGGCGCTTGACCCACAGGTAGGCGTCCGCCAACGGGTCGGCCGTCCTCGTGGTGGGCGTCTCCCCCAGGGCGCGGCCCGGTGGGTTGCACCAGCGCTCCTCCGGGTCGCCGCCCGTGTAGGGGCCGTTGCCGTTTCGGCTGGTGTCGATGACGAAGTGTTTGCCGCCCACCTTCGCCGAGAGCTGCTTGCCGTAGGTGATGGAGGCCTCGGTGGAGTAGAAGTTGGAGACGTTGACCGCGAAGCCGTCCGCCTCGGTGATGCCCGCCTGCCGCAAGGGCCGGTAGATCTGGTCGGGGTGGCCCCAGCCGGCGTTCCCGGCGTCCAGGTAGACCTTCGTGTTCCTCAGGGTCTTGAGCTTGGTCACCGCGCCGCGCAGCAGGTCGTAGCGTTCCTCGGCGAACCGCGCCTGGGTGCAGCCGTCGACGAGGTGCAGTACGGCGTCCGGTTCGAGGACGACGGTCGTGGAGCGGTCCTGGATGCCCCGGGCGACCCCGTCGATCCACGCCCGGTACGCGTCGCCGTCGGCCGCACCGCCCTGGCTGTACTGGCCGCAGTCGCGGTGCGGGATGTTGTAGAGGACCAGCAGGGCCGTGCGGCCGGACTTCTGGGCGGCCTCGGTGAAGCCGCGTGCCTCCTGCTCCGGATTCTCCGGGCCGATCCACTCACCGGTCGGCTGTTCCGCTATCTTGCGGATCTGCCCGGCGTCGGTGTCCTTGCCCACCTTCGCGTAGGCCTTCACCTGACGGGCCGCGCTGGAGTCGGGGTTCACCCAGAACGGGTCCGCCCCCTCGGGCTGCTGGGTGATCGCCACACCCGGATCCGCGGTGGCCGGCCGGTCGTCGCCACCATGGCCCGAGGAGCAGCCGGCGAGCAGCAGTGCCGCTCCCAGTGCCCACGTCCAGACCGGCGGCCGGGCCCCCCTGCTGTCGCACATCCAATTCCCCCCTGGGTGCACTTGGCCAAGGCCCAATCGTGACATACCCACCGCACTCGTCACGAGATCGCCCGGTCCTGTCGGTGAGCTGTTACAGCCCGGGCCGAGGGCGAGGAGGAGGCCGGGCGAACGCGAACCCAGGCCCGGATGCCGGTTCCCCTCCAGAGTCACTTGCGGGCGGCCCGGCCCCCGCCGTGTCCTCCCAGCCTCCCGCGCCCGCCACCGGGGTACTCCCGCAGCCCGGGCGCGCGCGGTCGAGGACCGGCCCGGCCGGCGGTGTCAGGGGAGCGGACCGTCGACCGGGCCAGGTGTGCCAGGTGTGCCAGGTGCGGGTTCCCGCGGTCTACGCGGTGGTTCCGGTCAGGTACGCGGAGACGACCACGTTCGCCGTGTAGCTGTGGCTGGTGCGGTCGAAGGTGCCGCCGCAGGTGATCAGCCGGAGTTCGGCGCGGCCCGACTCGCGGGCGCCGTAGGCCTGTTGGGCGTCGAAGTGGTCGCGGGGCAGGACCCGTACGTCGTCGATGGTGAACTGGGCCACCGTGCCGTCGGAGCGGACCACGCGGATCGTCTCGCCGGGACGCAGGGCGCTGATCTTGTAGAAGACCGCGGGCCGGGTCTCGGTGTCGACGTGCCCGACCAGGAGTGCGGTGCCGGCGGCGCCCGGTTCGGTCCCGGAGCCGTACCAGCCGACCACGCCGGGCTGGTCGAAGGGCGGCGGGTCGACGGCGCCCGTGCCGTCGAGGCCGCGGGCGACCACGGGGGCCTGCACGCCCAGGTCCGGAATGTCTATGCGCTCGGGTGCGGCCGAGCCCAACGGTTCGGCGGCGGGCGGGAGTCCGGCCCCGACGGGGCGGCCGACCGCGGCCACGTCTCCCGTGGTGGGGCCGGATATGCCGTCGGGCACCTCGGTCACCCCGCGGCCCCACAGCCAGAGCCCGAGCAGCAGGACCGCCCAGGCCACGCCGGTCAGCAGCCGCCCGGTGCCGGCGGGTCGTTCGGTGTCGTCGTCGGACATGGTCGTGCTGTCTCCTCAGCGTGAGCCGCGGCTCCGCCGGGCGCCGAGCAGCCCGACGGCGGCCGCGGCGAACCCGGCGAGAACGAGACCGGTGACCGCCTGCGCGGTGCCGGGACCTGTCGAGCGGGGCTCGACCGAGGCGAACGGGGCGGTGCCGCCGCCGCCCGCGTGCACGGGCGCGACCGGCGTGGCGGGCAGGACGCCGGATCCGTCCGGCTGTCCGGCCTGCGACTGCGCGAGGGCCGACTGCCCCACGACGGTGACCGTGCCGCCGACCACGGCGCCGCCGCAGCTGACCTTCACGTCGTAGGTGCCGGCGCCGCTCGCGGAGCGGATCTGGCCCTCGCCGGTCAGGGTGCCGTCGTAGCCGCCGAGGCGGGCGTCCGTGACGAAGGCCGCGGAGGAGGCGGCACCGGTCGTACCGGTGCAGCCGCTCACCCGCAGCGCCACGACCGAGCCCGGGGCCGGGGAGGCCGGGGTCACGGTGACGCCCCGGCCGTCCGCCGCTCGGGCGGCCGCCGGGGAGAGGCCGGCTGCGCAGGTCAGGATTCCGGTACAGACAGTGAGGCGAAGTGAGCCCATCGTGAACCTCCAGATATCTGGAGACTCCCCCGCACCCGGCGCACCCGCATCCCCGGGGGGCGCCTTTTTGCTCCGTACGGGTGAGACACGCGTGGGATCAGGTTTGCTGCCCGGCCGGTCAGATCCGGTCGACGAGGTCCGCGATGGAGTCCACGACCTCGGAGGGACGGAACGGGTAGCGGTCGACGTCGTCCGGCTGGGTGACGCCGGACAGCACCAGGAAGGTGCGCATCCCGGCTTCCAGGCCTGCCAGGACGTCGGTGTCCATCCGGTCGCCGATCATCGCCGAGGTCTCCGAGTGGGCGCCGATCGCGTTCAGACCGGCCCGCATCATCAGCGGGTTGGGCTTGCCGACGAAGTACGGCTCCTTGCCGGTCGCGGCGGTGATCAGCGCGGCGACCGAGCCGGTGGCGGGCAGGTCGCCCTCGGCGGACGGGCCGACGTTGTCGGGGTTGGTGGCGATGAACCGGGCCCCGTCGTTGATCAGCCGTACGGCCTTGGTGAGCGCCTCGAAGGAGTAGGTGCGGGTCTCGCCGAGGATGACGAAGTCGGGTTCGTGGTCGGTGAGGATGTAGCCGATGTCGTGCAGCGCGGTGGTCAGTCCGGCCTCGCCGATGACGTAGGCGCTGCCGCCGGGCCGCTGGTCGTCCAGGAACTGGGCGGTGGCCAGGGCCGAGGTCCAGATGTTGTCCACCGGCACGTCCAGGCCCATCCGGCGCAGCCGTGCGTGCAGGTCACGGGCGGTGTAGATGGAGTTGTTGGTGAGGACCAGGAAGGGCTTCTCGGACTCCCGCAGCTTCTTCAGGAAGGCGTCCGCTCCGGGGATCGGGACGCCCTCGTGGATGAGGACACCGTCCATGTCGGTGAGCCATGACTCGATGGGCTTGCGGTCTGCCATGGGGTGCGTCTCCTGGCGTGCGGATGGCGTACATGCGGTCGAGCCGTCATGCGTGGACTGGGGCGCCGGAACCACGGCGTACCGACGCCCACAGCCTAGTCAGGACCGCGTGAGTGCGACCCCGTCGATCACCCGGTACCAGTTGCTGCCGCCGGTGCAGCGGAAACGGGTCCGGGCCGTGGTGGCTCCGGCGGGAATCCGGAGGGTGACGGTCTCGGTGCGGGAGGGCACGTCGGCGGTGCAGGTGCGCACGCGGACACGGGGGTGGCGAGGTCGTACGACACGAGGACCTCGCCCTTGCCGGAGCCGGACCGCCCGAGCAGGGCCCCGTCACCTCGCCGGGTACCACGGTGAGGTCGAGCGAGCCGAGAACCACGTTCACGTCGTACTCGACGCCCACCGAGTCGACGCGGGTGCCGCCGGTCGTCCGAGGACTCCCGGCAGGTCCGCGACGGTCTCGGCGGCGAGGGCCGGCGGGCAGGGGAAGCGGTCGGGGGTGACCAGGCCACGGCCCGGGGTGCGGCCCTGCCGCCGGACGCCCTCGGTGTAGCCGGCGAGGGAGAGCGGCTGCTCCAGCTTGGGTCCGGCGACGAGCGTGCCGCGTCCCTGCCGGCGCAGCTTGCCCTCCAGCACGAGCTCGCGCAGCGCCTGCCGTACGGTCTCGCGGGCGACGCCGTACGCCTCCGACAGGTCGCGCTCGGTGGGGATGACGTCGCCCTCCCCGAGGTCACCGACGAGATGATCGATCCGCGCCTTCACCGCGTAGTACTTCGGGATGCGGCCGTGCTCCGGGATGCCCGGCGCGGACGGGGGGCGCCGGGGGCCTGGTCGTTCGGCTGGTCCACGGAGGGATGTTCGCAGACAGCGCTCTCGCCGTCGGTCAGGGGGACACCGCTCACCGCCGTCTGCGGGCCAGCAGAAACGCGGCGCCCCCCACGGCGAGCAGGGCGACGGTGGCCGCGAGCAGCCCGTGGGCCGCGCCCAGGCCGGTGCCGGCCAGTTCGCGGGCCCGCTCCTCGGCCTCGGCGGCGAAGGGCAGGGTGGCGCCCGGGGATGCGGTGGGGCTGCCTGCGGGGGTGGCCTCGGAGCTGCTCCCCGGGCTGCTCCCGGGGGAGGACTGCGGGGAGGACCGCGGAGAGGACTCGGGAGCTGTCCCCGGGCCGACCTCGGCGCCGATGGAGGGCACGGCGGGGGCGAGGCTCGCGGGCGGCGGCTCGCCCCCGATGCCGAAGCGGTAGCGGTTCGACTCCCCCACCCAGTCTCCGTCCGCCCCCCGCCGCTGGACGACCGCCGCGTTGACCGTCACCGCGTTCGGTACGGCGTCGGAGGCGACGGCGAGTCTGACCTTGACCGAGACGGTCGCCCCGGGCGCCACGGTGAGCCCGGGGAAGCCGTCCCCGTCGAACACGCCGACCAGCTCGGACTCGTCGGTCTCCGTCAGCGGTACCGGGCGGGTGCGCGGGCCGTCGTAGAACTCCAGCTCGGCCTGGGACGGCTTGAGGGTCCGTTTGTCGTCGACCAGGACGACGACCGGGTGGACGTCGGTGCAGGTGCGGGAGGTGGTGTTGGTGAGGTCCAGGTACCAGGTGCCGTAACCGCCGCCGGCCTCGTAGGACGAGGGGCCGTCGTGGATGCGGGTGGCGAGGGGGAAGCCCTGCTCGTCGGCGCCGGCGCAGGAGGCGTCGGCGCGGGCGGTGCTCTCCGACGACGGCAGGGGCGCGGACGTCACCGACGGCAGGGGTACGGCCGTCGCCGGCGGCACGGGGGCGAGAAGGGCGGCTGCGGCCACGCAGAGGGACAGGGACGTGCTCAGTCGCATGATCATGTGATCATGCCGGGCAGCGACCGGACCTCCCGGCGCCACTCCACGAGCCGGCACCGACACCGCTCGAACGGCCCCCTCCCTTCTGGTTACCACCGGGGGCCGCACCGCCAGGCCCGTGCCCACGCGCCGCACCGCCAGGCCCGTGCCCACGCGTCCCGCAGCCGGACCCTGCCCGTGCATCCCGCCCGTAGAACCCCTGCCCGCGCCCTGCCCTCGCGTCCCGCCCCCGAGCCCGGGCCCTGCCCGAGCCACCCGCCCGGCCCCGGCGTCAGCCGTCGGCGCGACCGAACAACGGGGCGAGCAGCAGCTGGGCCGCGCCCTCGGCGACCCGTCGGTCGCTGCCGGGGGCGAGCCGGACGGGGACGGTCGTACCCAGACTGCCCTCCCGGCGGGCACGGGCGTCGAGGACGGCGGCGACCCCGCGGACGAAGGTCTCCGGGGCGGCGGCGATCGTACGGCCGCCGAGCAGCACGAGGTCGATGTCGAGCAGCGCGGCCAGGTTCGCCGCTCCGGCGCCCAGCACCCGGGCCGCCTCGTCCGGGTCCGAGCGGCCCACTGCCGCCAGGCACAGCGCCTCGATGCAGCCCCGGTTGCCGCAGTGACAGAGGGGTCCGTCCAACTGGATGACCTGGTGCCCGAACTCCCCGGCCCCGGTCCGCGCCCCCCGGTGCACGCCGTCGCCGATCACCAGTCCGGCGCCGAGGCCCGTACCGAGGTGCAGGTAGGCGAAGGAGCCGCCCTCGCCGCCGACCGCGAGCCCGAGGGCGGCCGCGTTGCTGTCCTTGTCCACGACGACCGGCACCCCGAGCCGTTCCGCGAGCGCGTCCCGCAACGGGAAGCCGTCCCACTCGGGGAACCCGGTGACCCGGTGCAGCACCCCGTGGATGTGGTCGAGCGGCCCGGGTGCCGCGACCCCGACCCCGAGGACCTCCTCGGGCACCTCCTCGCGCAACTCGCCGACCAGCTCCGCGGCGGCCCCCAGCACCGCCGCCGCCCCCGCGCCCAGGTCCAGTGCGCCCTGCCGTTCGCCGACGACCGTGCCGACGAGGTCCACCAGCACGGCACGCAGCTCGTCCCGGTCGAGCTGCAGCCCGACGGCGTGCCCGGCCTCCGGCACCAGGCGCAGCACGGTGGCCGGCTTGCCCCCCGTGGACGCGCGCCGCCCCGCCTCCGCGGCGAAACCCTCCTCGCGCAGCCGGGCGGTGATCTTGCTGACCGCCTGCGGGGTGAGCCCGGTACGCCCGGCCAGTTCGAGCCGGCTGATGCCGTCCTCCCCCGCCGTGCGCAGCAGGTCCAGCACCAGCGCGGTGTTGTGACTGCGCACGGCGAGCAGATTCGCTCCGGCCGGGCCCGGGCGGCCGCTCCTCGTCGTCCTGTTCACGCCGCTCATTCTCCCTGCCGCTTGCACTTTGGCAACAGCGTTGCCAAAGTGGGAGCCATGACAGCTGCCACTCCCCTCCGCGTCGGCCTCGTCGGCTACGGCCTCGCCGGATCCGTCTTCCACGCCCCCCTGATCGCCGCCACCGAGGGCCTCGCCCTGGACACGGTGGTCACTTCGAACCCCGAGCGGCAGGCGCAGGCGAAGGCCGAATTCCCCGAGGTCCGTACCGTCGCCGCGCCCGACGAGCTGTTCGACCGGGCCGACGGCCTCGACCTGGTCGTCATCGCCTCGCCGAACAAGACGCACGTCACGCTGGCGACGACCGCCCTCAAGGCGGGCCTGCCGGTCGTGGTCGACAAGCCGGTGGCCGGCACCGCGGCCGAGGCGCGCGAGCTGGCCGCCCTCGCCGAGGAGCGCGGCCTGCTGCTCTCGGTCTTCCAGAACCGCCGCTGGGACAACGACTTCCTCACCCTGCGCAAGCTCCTGGCGGACGGCGAACTCGGCGACCCGTGGCGCTTCGAGTCGCGCTTCGAGCGCTGGCGTCCGCAGCCGAAGGGCGGCTGGCGCGAGTCCGGCGACCCGGCAGAGATCGGAGGTCTCCTCTACGACCTCGGCAGCCATGTCGTCGACCAGGCGCTGGTCCTCTTCGGCCCGGCCACCGAGGTGTACGCCGAGTCGGTGATCCGCCGGGCCGGCGCCGAGACCGACGACGACACCTTCATCGCCGTCACCCACGCGAGCGGCGTCCGCTCCCACCTCTACGCCTCGGCGACGGCGGCCCAGCTCGGCCCGCGCTTCCGGGTGCTGGGTTCGAAGGCGGGGTACGTCAAGTACGGCCTGGACCCGCAGGAGGCGGCGCTGCGCGAGGGCGAGCGGCCGGGCGCCGACTGGGGCGTGGAGCCGGAGTCCCTGTACGGCAGGATCGGCGCCGGGGAGTCCCCGGTGACCGGCGGCGGCCGTGCCGTCACGACCCTGCCCGGTGACTACCCCGCGTACTACGCGGCCGTCGCCAGGGCCGTGCGGGGCGAGGGCCCCAACCCGGTGACCGCGCTGGAGGCGGCCGCCGCCCTGGACGTACTGGAAGCAGCCCGCCGCTCGGCGCGAGACAAGGTGACGGTGACCCTCTGATGCACCACCCGCAGATCACCCCCAGGTCGACTCCCGAACTCACCCCGTCGGTGGACGAGCTGGAGAAGCAGGAACGCGTCCTGGTCTTCCGGCAGTTCACCTACGACGACGCGTGGGCCCTCGGCTCCCTGCTGGTGGAGATGGCCCGGGAGCGGCAGGCCCCGGTGGCCATCGACATCCACCGCGGCGGCCAGCAGCTCTTCCACGCGGCCCTGCCCGGCTCCACCCCCGACAACGACGCCTGGATCACCCGCAAGCGCCGGGTGGTGGAACGCTACGGCGCCGCGTCCTACCTGGTGGGAGCCCGCTTCCGGGCCAAGGGCACGACGTTCGAGGAGTCCTCGCGCCTGGACCCCGACACCTACGCGGCCCACGGCGGCTCCTTCCCGATCACCGTGGAGAACGTGGGCGTGGTCGGCTCGGTGACGGTCTCCGGCCTGCCCCAACTCCAGGACCACCGCATGGTGGTGGAGGCCCTGGAGCGCTTCCTGGACCTCTGACACCGCCAGGGCGCAGCGCCCCGTGAGGGGCGCTGGGGGCACCCCCCGGCCGAAGGCTGGGGGAGGAACGGCGCGAGCGACCACGACGGCGTCGCACGCGCCCGCGCAGAGCCCCGCCTCCCAGCGGAGCGCCTACGCGTTCTTGAACTCCTGCCGCTGCCGGCCGAGCCCCGCGATCTCCAGCTCCACCACGTCGCCGCCCCGCAGGAACGGCTTCGGCTCCGGCGCCCCCAGCGCGACCCCCGCCGGGGTCCCCGTGTTGATGACGTCCCCGGGGTAGAGGACCATGAACCGGCTGACGTAGCGCACGACTTCGGCGACCGGGAAGATCTGCTCGGCGGTGGTCCCGTCCTGCTTCAGCTCGCCGTTGACCCAGAGCTTCAGCGACAGGCCCTGCGGGTCCCCGACCTCGTCCGCCGTGACCAGCCACGGCCCGAACGGGTTGAACGTCTCGCAGTTCTTCCCCTTGTCCCAGGTCCCGCCCCGCTCGATCTGGAACTCCCGCTCGGACACGTCGTGCGCGACGGCGTACCCGGCGACATACGCCAGCGGGTCCTCGTCGTCGGTCAGATAGCGGGCCGTACGCCCGATGACGACGGCGAGTTCGACCTCCCAGTCGGTCTTCACGGAGCCGCGGGGGACCAGCACCGTGTCGTCCGGACCGACGACCGTGTCCGCGGCCTTGAAGAAGATGACCGGCTCGGCCGGCGGCTCGGCCCCGGTCTCACGGGCGTGGTCGTGGTAGTTGAGCCCGATGCACACGATCTTGCCGATGCGCCCCACCGGCGGCCCGATCCGCAGCCCGTCCGCATCGAGTGCGGGCAGTTCGCCGGCCTCGGCCGCGGCCCTGACCCGCCCGAGGGCGGCCCCGTCGGAGAGCAGGGCCCCGTCGATGTCGTCGACGATCCCCGACAGGTCGCGCAGGACCCCCTCGGCGTCGAGCAGAGCGGGCCGCTCCGCTCCCGCCGTACCGACTCGCAGCAGCTTCATGGTCGTCACCATCTCCCTTGACAGCAGTCGTCCGGCCGATGGGTGCAGCCATCGGAGGACTGGCCGATCCTCCAAGATCCCGGTGCAGCGGGCAATACCCTGTTCACCCACTGGACCGTAGGCAGCGGTGGGCTCACCCGTACAGCACCGCCCGCTCGACCGCGCTCCAGGTCGTACTGGTGACCACGTACAGCGCGGCGGCCAGCGGCACCACGGCCACGGTGAACAGCGTGAGATACGACAGGTAAGGCGCGACCTTGGTGACCGCGCCCAGCCCCGGCAGTTGCTCGCCCTCGGCGCCGCTCACGGGCGGCAGCCCCGTCCGCGCCTGCGCCGCAGCCCTCCTGGCGCGCAGCAGGTTGAAGGTGGCGACCGCGGCGACGAGGGCGAAGAGCGCCGCGTAGACGAGTCCGGCGCCCGCGGACCCACTGCCGAGGACGTCGGCCCACCGTCCGCCGAGCGGGGCGCCCAGCAGCGCGTGGTCCAGCAGGCCGTTGTCGTGGCCGCCGATCGTGGAGCTCGAGAAGAGGTGGTAGAGCAGGAAGAACGCGGGCAGTTGCAGCAGCCCGGGCAGACAGCCGGACAGCGGGGACACCTTCTCGGCCGCGTGCAGTTCCAGCACGGCCTTCCGCAGCGCCTCCTGGTTCTTGCCGTGCCTCTTCCTCAGCTCCGCGATTCTCGGCTGGAGCGCGGCTCGGGCCCGCTGGCCGCGGGCGGCGGCACGGGAGAGGGGATGCACGAGCAGTCGTACCGACGCGGTGAACAGGACGATCGCGGCGGCGGCCGCGGAGGCGTGGAAGAACGGGTGGAGCAGGTCGGCGAGTTGCTCGACCAGGGCAGCGAAAACTGACATGGGGTGGGAGCCCTCCGTGGGTCTCGTCGTGCCGTGGGTGAAGAGGTGGGACGGCATGACGACCCGCGCGAGGACACCCGACCGGTGCGAGGGGTGTCCTACGCGGTGGCCGCCGGGAGGGCGTGGCCGGGGGCCCGGGGGCGGCGGCGGCCGCTGGCGTCCGGGTCGCGTTGCGGCAGGAAGGCCGTACGCCGGGCCCGGTCGCGTATCGCCGTGCGGACCCGGGCGGGTGGCACGGCGGGTGCGGAGCGCGCGGCGCGGAACGCGGCGGCCGCGAGGGCCGAGCCGGCGGCCGCGGTCGCGGCGAGCGCGAGGGTGGTGAAAAGGCTGCCGGAGTCGAGCAGCAGGAGGGCGAGCAGGAACAGCAGCAGGGGGGCGGCCGGACGGGACAGCAGGGCCCAACGGCTCTTCATCCGCATGCCCGCTCCCTCCCTGTGGTCATTGCCGTTTACACCTGACCGGTTTCCAGCGGCTCCAGGAGCCGCTTGGGCTTCAGGAGCGCCCGGCTGACCGGATCGGCCGGGTCCGGGTCGAGCCCCGGCCCCGGTGTGATGACAACGTCCGAGACGGGCACCACGGTTCCGCAGGCGGGACATTCGCCGTACGACCCGAGTTCGGTGCCGCAGTCCACGTGCCGGAAGTAGCGCAGCCGGCGGTCCGTGAGGTGATCGCGCCCCCAGACGGCGAGGGCGCGCAGGGCGGGCCACAGCTCGGTCCCGCGCTCGGTGATGACGTACTCGTCCCGGGGCGGCGACTCCTGGTAACGGCGCTTCTCCAGGATGCCCTCCTCGGTGAGCGTCCTGAGGCGGGCCGACAGGACGGCGCGCGGGATGCCGAGGTGAACGAGGAAGTCGTTGTAGCGCCGTACGCCGTAGAGCGCGTCGCGGATGACGAGCAGGGTCCAGCGCTCGCCGACGACCTCCAGCGCGCGGGCGATCGAACACTCCTGCGTCGCGTAGTCCTTGCCCAGTGCCATGGAGCCACCTTAGCCAGTTCCCCCAGCGTAGATTCAATCATTGAACCTACCGTGCTACGGTACCACCATGCCTGAGTTCAATGAACGAACCCTTACGGGGGTCGAGGCGCCGAGTGGCCGGCACCAGCCCGTGGCACCCACTCCCGACGCGACGCCTCGCGCCCGCGCCACCCTGGCCCTGACCAGCGCGGCCACCGCCGTGAGCCTGATGACGTACACCGCCCCCGTGGTCACCCTCCGCGACACCGCGGCCGACCTGCACACCCCGTTGTCCGCCCAGGCCTGGCTGATCAACGGGACCCCGCTCGGCCTGGCCGCCCTCCTCCTGGTGGCCGGCAGCCTCGCCGACGACTTCGGCCGCCGCCGGGTCTTCCTGCTCGGCACGCTGACCCTGGGCATCACCACCGCGCTCGGCGCGCTGACCGACTCCACCTGGCTGTTCACGCTGGCCCGTATCGCCCAGGGCGCGGCCAGCGCGGCGATCCTGGCGAGCAGCCTCGGCCTGCTGGTGCACGCCTTCCCGAGCCCGCGCGGCCGGCTGCACGCCACGGGCGTGTGGGGTGCCTTCGTCAGCGGCGGTATCGCGGTGGGCCCGCTCCTGGCGGCAGCGCTGCCCAACTGGCGGGTGGCCTACGCCGTCCTGGCCGCGGCCACGCTGCTGGTGGCGGTCCTGTCACCACGGGCGCTCACCGAATCCCGCTCCCCGCGGGGCGGCCGCCCAGACATCCTGGGCGCCCTCACCTTCGGCCTGGCACTGGTCTGCCTGGTGGCCGCGCTCACCCTGGGCCGTGACGGCTGGCTGCGGGCCGAGGTGGGCCTGCTCTTCCTGGCCGCGGTGGTCCTCATAGCCCTCTTCGCCCTGGTGGAGCACCGCACCGGCACCCCCATGATCGACCTGAGCCTGCTGCGCCGCCCGGGCTTCCTGGCCTCCTCCGCCGGCGGCCTGTTCACGGGCTTCGCGGTGATCGGCCTCTTCAGCTTCCTGCCGGTCCTCTTCCAGCAGGTGCTCGGCCTGACCCCGCTGGACACGGCGTGGCTGTTCCTGCTCTGGTCGGGTCTGTCCTTCACGGTGGCACTCCAGGCCAAGCGCCTGGCGGGCCGCGTCCCGCCCCGTTGGCAGCTGGCGCTCGGCTTCACCCTGCACGCGGCCGGTGTCCTGACCATGCTCGGCGCCATCGACTCGGGCTCCTGGCAACGCCTGCTGCCGGGCCTGGTCCTGGGCGGCATCGGCAGCGGCCTCCTGAACGCCGCCCTGCCCCTGCTGTCGGTCGAGTCGGTCCCGGCCGCCCGCGCCGCCATGGGTTCCGGCGCCCAGCAGACCTTCCGCTACATCGGCTCCTGCGCGGGCGTCGCCCTGACGATCGCCATCGTGACCTCGTCGGCCGCAGGCCCGGGCCACGGCGCGAACATCGCCCTCGCGGTGTCGGCGGGACTGGCCCTGGTGGCGGCGGGGACGGTGCTGGGGGTGCGGGAGCGGAGCTGACCGGTCCCGCCGACGCGCCTCATGAAGACTGACGCGGTGTCCGTGTGCGGGGTCCGCCGAGCAGACGAAGACGAGGAGCGAGCCGCCCCTGCCGACCACCACCCGCTTGGGGGTCCTGGCGGCAGCCGAACCCGTCGCGCCGGCAGGAGGTGACGTCGCCGGCCTTCCGGCCGCGCCGGCGCGGTGTCGTACTGTCAGGGGCTGCCCGAGGCGAGATACGCGCGAGTTCCGGCCAGACGAACCGCAGGAGCGCGGAACGTGATCCCGGAACCCTCCGTCCCCAGGATCACGTCGAAAACGCCTCCGTGACGGACCGGGATATCCACCTGCCGGGCTTCGGCAGCCCCCCACCCGGTGACTCGAAGACCATCGACCCCGGTGAAAACGAGGGAGAACGCGAAGGCGTTGAAGCCGTTGACTGTCCATTCCTCAGGGGAATTCACGGGGAGGTGTCTCGTATCAAAACCCAGAGTCACCGAGTTTTCTCTCTCGTCGATGTGCACGTAGGTCAGATCGATACGATCCGGGGTAGGCGGTACATCGCCGTACAGTTCTCCCAGAAGATTCGAGGCCGCGAGCATCCGTGTCCAGTCACCGCTCATAGAACGTCCTCTCATCGGTTGGCGGCAGGGATACGTGACGCCGGGCATCGATCTTGCTCACGAAAAGGTGCCGCCCGTCGTCCGAGTCACCGTGCTGGATTTTGAACGCGCTCACATGACCGACCCGTACGGACTCGTTGCAGTCGAATCGAAGGGCGATCCCGGCACCGGCGACGGCCACTCGCATGCGCCTCTCCTCTCCCCACGGCTCGAGTGTGACGGTGCCGACGGCCGGCGGAACCCATTCGGTAAGGGACACGTTCTCCACGGCCAGGAACTGAAACTGGCACTGCACCGTGTCCACCCCCGCATCGATCCAATCCTGAGGTGCGGATTCGGGGAACGACAGCAGGTCGCCTCGCAAGGTCACCGTAGGCCCGCGCCAGTTCAGATTGACCGAACGAATCCTGACCTCGCTGATGATCGGGGTGCTCCCGTAGAGCGACTGGAAGACTTCCGGATTCACCAGAAATTCTTCAACGGTCATAGTAATAGTGCTCCTCGCAGCCTGGGACCTGACCATTTCGAGTGTCCTCGAACGGTCTCACATGAACGTGCGGCCCCTGGTAGCCGGGTTCTCCCGGCTTCTGGTGTCCGAACCAGTGGTCCTGGAAGACGACGAAGTCCTCGCCGTTGGGATGCTCATAGACTTCTTCCGTGTAGTAGATGGGCTGGTAGTCGTCCCCCATCAGTTGTTTCGAGCCCTGCCACTCGGGCGTCGTGGCAGGAACATGGTTGTTGACTTCGATGGGCGCGGCGCCCTCCGGAATCCCTGCGTCCCGCAACGCCTGAGCCTTCGCCTCCGCCAGAGTGCGCCCGACAGGTTCACCACATCCGGGGGCGAGGCCAAGCGGATCGATCCAGGTGTGCGGGTTGTGGACGTAGGCGACCGGGTTGGGAGCGGGCCCCAGACCAAGCGGGTCGAGGGTGAGATAGCGGGCCGTTTCGGGGTCGTACGTGCGGAAGTAGTTGTGGTGAAGGCCTGTTTCGGGGTCGTAGTACTGGCCTGGGAAACGGAGTGGCGTGTACGCGGTCGCATCGCTGTTCCAGGTGGTGGTGCCCCAGAGCGTCGCGCGGGTGCGCCAGGCGATGTCACCCTCTTCGCCGACGAGTTCGGTGGGCGTGCCGACGAGGTCGGTGACGATGGCGAAGAAGCGCTGGTCGACGACGCGTTGCGGAGAGTCCATGGTGATGACGCGTTCCGTCTGGACCAGTGGACGTCGGCCTTGGTGGTCCCAGGTGAGGATGACACGGTGGGACTGGTTCACGGCCGCGGTGGACTGTTCGCACAGGACGTGCCCGTCCCAGGTGAACAGGGTTTCCTCGACAACGCTCTCACCGTCGCCGGCGAGGCGCTGTTTGGCGATACGGCGGCCCAGCGGGTCGTACTTGTAGCGCCAGCGGGTGCCGTCAGGGGTGACGACGGAGGTCAGACGGTCCTCGACGTCCCAGGTGTAGTCCCAGGTGTCGGGCTTGCGGGACAGGCGGGGTTTCTGGCGTCGCACGATGCGTCCTGCGTCATCCGACTCATAACGGACGCCTCCGGCACGGGTGATGCGAGTGCCTACGTAGGTGCGTTGCCCCGTGGACTCCTGTCCGGGGTGTCCGGCGGGCCAGTTCGCCGTGGTCATGTTGCCCGCGTCGTCGTAGGCGTAGGACTCGGTCCACTTCTCCGCACGCACCGCGGTCACCCGGCCACCGGTGTCGAGATCGTAACGCCGGGAACCGTTCAGCAAGTCGTCGAGACCGATCAGTGAGCCGTCCGCGCTGTAGGTGAAGGCGCGACGCTGAATCAGATCCGCGTCTGCGAGCACATTCTGGGTGGTGAGACGACCTCGTACGTCGAACGTGTGGGCCAGAGTGACTGTCTCGCCGAAGTGGCAGGCGATTTCCCGGCCGACTTCGTCCCGGTCGAAGCCGATGGAATGTCCTGCGGTGGCGAGTTCGGCCGGCCGGCCCGCGGCGTCGTACCGCCACGCGCTGGTCGCACCTCCCGGAGTGGTACGCCGGATCCTGCGCCCCAAAGCGTCGTACACGTTGTCGAGTGTGCGGCCGTTGACCGTCTCGGACGTGCGCAGACCCCGTTCGTCGAGTTCCAGCGAGAGCACGGCGTCCGGGCCGGCGGCCCCGACAAGGCGACCCGAAGGAGCGAAGTCGAACCTGGTGACGTGTCCCTCGGCGTCCTTGCGGACCATCTGCCCGAGAGCGTTGCGCTCGTACCGCACCGTCTCACCAAGGGCGTTGGTACGACAGCTCACACGGCCTGCGGCATCCAGGGTGTAGGCGCGGACCCTGCCGTCGAAGTCGGTTTCGGAGGCCAGACGACCGGCGGGATCGTATGCGTAGGTCCATCTCCGCCCGGCCGGGCCGAGAACCTGAACGAGGCGGAGCTCGGTGTCGTGGACGAACTCGTGGCGCACCCCGTCCGGACCGGTGCGTGCCGCCACGAGGTCGAAGTGGGTGTACTCGAACGACGTGACGGCCCCGGCCGGATCAATGTGGCTGAGGCAGTTGCCTTCACCGTCGTACGACCATGATTCGGACCCGCCGTCCGCGGTCGTACGACGGAGCGGTCTGCCTTCGGCCGTCCATTCCAGTCGCGTGGTCGCGCCTGCCGCGTCGGTGACGGAGACCGGCCGCCCGAACAGGTCCCGCCGGTAGCGGGTGACCGCACCCAGAGAGTCCGTGACCTCCATGAGAACCCCGGCGCTGTTGCGGCGCAGCCGCGTGACGTGCCCGAGCGCGTCGGTGACGGAGACCAGATGCCCGGCCCCGTCGTAGGCAAAGCGCGTCACCGCACCTGCGGGATCCGTCACAGCAGTGCGATTGCCTCGCTCGTCGTGCACCTGCCGCCACACGGCACCGCCCGGCAACGTCACTGTGCTCGGCTGACCCGACCGGTCGTACTCGGTCCTGATCTCGTGACCGTCAGGGCGCGTGATCGCGACTGTGCGTCCGTTCTCGTCGAGTCTGTACCGGGTGGTGTGGCCCAACGGGTCGGTGACAGCCCTCAGCCGTTGGTCGTCGCCCCACTCCCGCACAGTGACATTGCCGAGTGGATCTGTCTCCTGGATCAGGCGCAGCGCCTCGTTGTGCTCGTAGACGCGGGTGTGGCCGAGGGAGTCGGTGACCCTGGTGGTGCGGGTGTCCTCGTCGTAGGTGAGCACGGACGCGAGGGCGCCCCCGGTACCTCCGGTGGCGACGACTCGGCCCCGGTCGTCGTACCGGTACCAGTACGTGGTGTCGTTCCGGTCGGTCCAGGAGGTGATACGACCCTCGGCGTCGTACGTGTACCGCATGGGCAGGCCGGAGGAGTTGGTCTCCTCGGTCAGGTGGCCGTGCTCGTCGTAGCCGAAGGCGAGCAGGGTGGTACCGGGCCGGTCCGGCCGGGCGGGGTCGAGCAGCCGCAGGCCGGTGATCCGGGAGCGGGTCGAGTCGTGGTCGAGGGCGATGCGGTAGCCGCCGGAATGCACGACGGCTCCGGGGATGTCGCCTTCCTTGTACTCGACGGTGACGCGGTTGCCGTTGCGGTCGAGGATGTGCTGGAGGGGCAGGTCGACGGCGGTCTCCCCGGCCGCCGCGACCGGGGAGTGGAAGACGTGGACCAGGCCGGTGTCCGGGTCGGTGACGCGGACCGCGCCGTCGGTCTCCTCGTCCCAGGACAGGGTCAGCCGGGAGCCCGGCGTCAGCGGGTGCACCGGGCCCGGGTTCTCCGAGTCCAGCGGCGGGAAGCACAGGCGGGCGCCGTCCGCCGCCGCGTACACGAAGCCTTCGTCATCGGCCTGGACACGCTGGTCGAGAGTGGACGCCCAGGACGGCCCGAACCAGCCGCCGAGGCGGTACGACGAGAGGTGCGTGCGTTCCAGGACCAGCGGCAGCACACCCGGCAGGGACACGTCGGTGCGGGGCAGCACCATGTCCCCGGTGGCCACGTCGATCGGGTCCCGCACGAACGTCTTGACCATGTTGCGGATCGAGGCGGGCAGCTTGTCGAACCCCGGGTTCAGCTTCAACCGCTCGAAGGCCGCGCAGTCCAGCCCCATCGACTTGCTGAGCCCGGCCAGCGCCGCCGGCCCCAACGCCTTCAGTCCCTTGCCGAGCGCCTTGCCCAGCACCCCGAAGCCGACGCCCATCACCGCACCCTCGGCGAGGATGCCGGCCAGCTTCTCCGGGTCCTTGAACGCGCCCGGATCCTCCAGCAGCGTGGTGAACGCGGTGAACGTCGCACCCTCCTTGGCCAGTTTGGCCACCGCCGCGACCCCACGGATCTCCTTCAGCGCCTTCAGCGCCCGCTCCACCCCCCGGATGACCTCCATGATCCCGCGCACCGCGGTCCCGAGAGCGGTCCCCTCCTCCTCGATCCGCCCGACCAGCGCCACCACCTTCAGCGCCCGCTCGCCGGCCATCAGCGTCGAGGCGACCTCCGAGGCCCCCGCCGTCAGCACCGACAGCGCCAGACCCGCGATCTCGAACTCGACGATCTCCGCCAGCATCACGCCGATCTCGGACAGCAACTCGTGCGCCTGGTCTGCGAAGTCGTCCAGCGCCTTCGCACCCTCCCGCAGCGCGTGCGCCATCTCGGTCGCCTGCTTACGGGCCGCCTTGGAACGCCTGCCGAACTCCCTGGCGGTCTTCCCCTCCCACTCCACGCCCCGCAACGACCGCTCCGCCGCCGTCGCCGCGTCGTCGAGCCCCGAGGCCAGCCCCCGCCACTTCTTCGCGATCTCCCGCACCCCGTCCGGGTCCACCGCCGGATCCGAGATGCCCAGGAACTCAAGACCACTGGCGACCGAGTCGCCGAACATGTGGTTGAACTTGCTGATGTAGTGCAAAGGATTGAGATCGACCACGCCCGGTTCAGCCCTTCCCGCCCCGAGCCGCCGACGCGATCAGCGCATCCAGCAGATCGAAGGCGTCGGACACCCCACCGATCAGCTTCGCCTCCGCGTCCCACTCCTCACCCAGCTGCCTGGTGAGCTTCGCCAGGGTGGCCATCCCCTGCTCTATCTCACCCTTCGCCCCCAGCAGCGAACCCAACGCCCCCAGCGCGCCCAGGTCATGGGACTGCGCCTCGAACTGCTGCAACGGCTTCGCCGTGTGCTGCCCCACGCCCCGCAGCCCCGAGGCCGCCTTGTGCATGGACGCCGCTTCCTTCTTCAGATCCGACATGCCACCACCCCCGTACTTCACTCTGTGCACATGCCAACCCCAGACCCTAGGGAGAGTGATTATGCGGAAGGTATGGGCAAGCTCAAGGGACGGCAAAGACCGCGAACGCGCTACCCCCGCGGCCGCATCGACACCAGCCTCCCCCACACCACCATCCGGTACCGCGAGGTGAACTCGGGCGTGCAGGTGGTGAGGGTGATGTAGTGGCCGGGCTCCTCGTATCCGTACGACGGCTTGACGATCGACCGCGGCACGGCCCTGATGACCCCCGAGTCGCGGGACGAGGTCCGCGGCAGGATCTGGTCCACGGCGTAGGTGTAGGTCGCCGCCTCCGTCTCGACCTCGACCGTGTCCTTGACCCGCAGACGCGGCAGGTAGCGGAAGGGCTCGCCGTGCGTGTTCCGGTGCCCGGCCAGCGCGAAGTTCCCGGCCTGCCCCGGCTGTTGGGTGCCGGGGTAGTGGCCGACGTACCCGTGGTTGAGCACGTTCGGCTTGCTCACGCCCTCCGCGACCGGGACCCGCAGCCCGAGCCGGGGGACGACGAGGATCGCGTACGCCTGGGAGGCGACGACCCGGGTGGTGTACGACGTCCGCCGCCGGCCGGAGCCGGAGGACCCGGAGGCCACGCCGGATGAAGAGGGCCCGGCCGTCGCCGCACCACCTGAACTCCCCGCACTCTCAGAGCCCCCGGAGCCGCCCCACTCCCGCTCCAGCGCCGCCACCTTCCGCTCCGCCCCCTGCTTCGCCTCCCGGTTGGTCCACCACAGCTGGTGCACGACGAGCAGCATCAGCACCACGCCCACCGTGACGAGGAGTTCGCCCCCGCTCCACAGCACCCGCCGCCGCCGAGCCCGCCACCGCCGGTCGCCGTGCCCCACGACCCGTCGCACCGCACACCTCCCGCCGTCCGCCGCCGCCCGGTTGGGCACGCACGATAGGTCGACCGCCGCCAAGTCACCAGAGCCGTGCGGCCCCCCGCCACAGCACCTCCCCGTCCCCACTTCCTCCACGGGTTTTAGAAAGCGCTGTCGCAACCCTCGACAACCTCACGCACCACACCCGATGCTTCCTGTTGGCATGCGGGGGGACGAGTCAACGTCGTTGCGGAGAACGGCGTTTGAGCCGCACCGAGAGGTTGAGAGACAGCCATGATCCGACGCAGAACACTCCTGGCCGCCGCGGGAGGCGGCCTCCTGGGCAGCGCCCTGGCCGCCGGCACGGCCCGCGCCGACGCCACGATCGCCGTCAGCCCGTCCACCTCGTACGGCACCTGGGAGGGCTGGGGCACCTCACTGGCCTGGTGGGCGAACGTCTTCGGCGCCCGTGACGACTTCGCAGACATCTTCTTCACCACCAAGTCCACCACCTACAACGGCACTGCACTCCCCGGCCTCGGCCTGAACATCGCCCGCTACAACCTGGGCGGATGCAGCTGGAACAGCGTGAACGGCGAGTCGATGGCCGCCTCCGCGAACATCCCCGCGTTCAAGCAGATCGAGGGCTACTGGCAGGACTGGAACAACGAGGACCCCACGTCCTCGGCCTGGGACTGGACCGCGGACGCGACCCAGCGCGCGATGCTGGTGAAGGCGGTGAACCGCGGCGCGACGGCCGAACTCTTCGCCAACTCCCCCATGTGGTGGATGTGTTACAACCACAACCCGTCCGGAGCCGCTGACGGCGGCAACAACCTCCAGTCCTGGAACTACCGCCAGCACGCCTCCCACCTCGCCGCCGTCGCCCTGTACGCCAAGAACCACTGGGGCGTGAACTTCGCGACGGTCGAGGCCTTCAACGAACCTTCCTCCTCCTGGTGGACGGCGACCGGCACCCAGGAGGGCTGCCACATCGACGCCACGGTCCAGTCGGCCGTACTCCCCTACCTGCGCAGCGAGTTGAACACCCGGGGCCTGACCGGCACGAAGATCTCGGCCGCGGACGAGACCAGCTACGACCTGGCCCGCACCACCTGGAACTCCTACTCGTCCACCACCAAGGGGTACGTGGACCGCGTCAACGTCCACGGCTACCAGGGCTCCGGCGGCCGCCGCGACCTGCTCTACACGGACGTCGTCACCACGGCCGGCAAGGCCCTGTGGAACTCCGAGACCGGCGACGACGACGGCACCGGCTACACCCTCGCCTTCAACCTCCTCTACGACTTCCGCTGGCTGCACCCCACGGCCTGGGTCTACTGGCAGGTCATGGACCCGTCCACGAACTGGGCGATGATCGCGTACGACGCGGACACCCTGGCAGCGGGCGCCGTCACCACCAAGTACTACGTGATGGCCCAGTTCAGCCGGCACATCCGCCCCGGCATGAAGATCCTCGACACGGGCGTGAGCAACGCCGTGGCCGCCTACGACGCGTCCGCGAAACGCCTGGTGATCGTGGCGTTGAACACCGCCACCGCCGCCCAGACCCTCACCTTCGACCTCTCCGGCTTCACCACGGTGACCGGCGGCACGGGCGGCCTGGTCCCCCGCTGGAACACGGTGACGACGGGCGGAGACGCGTACAAAGCGTACTCGGACACGTACGTCTCGGGAAATACGGTGGCGGTGTCGGTCCCGGCGAAGGCGGTGCAGACCCTGCAGATAGACGGCGTGACGCTCTAGCCGTACCCGGGCGGCGCCGGGGGCCCACCGCATCCCGGCGCCGCGTTCCTACGACAACAGAACCCGCATCTCCACACGCACCTCGTCCCCCGCCCCCAGCCCCTGCGGCCCGCGCACGGCGTTCTTCAGCGGCAGCAGATACCCGCCGTCCCGGGGAAACAAGGACGTCTCGAAGGCCACCCCACCGACCCTCGCCTCGACGGGAATCACACCCCACCCGTACGAGGCCATGGCCGCGACGCCCCGGATCTCCTCGGACTCCTCCTCGGGCACCGGCACGAAGTAGTAGGGAGCGGGCCCCCGCCACTCGACGACCTGCCCTCCGAACACGAACTCCACGCAACGACTCCCCTCGCGAAGGACTGTCCTCCATCTCTATCTCTTCTTTGTCACCGACGGGCAGTACGGTGTCGTTCATGCGCCCCGACACGCCTGCCGAGAACGTCGACCACTCCGCCGAAGCGGCACGCCTGGAGCGGACCGCCGGCCTGTACCCGGAGGACGCGGAAGCACTGCTCCTGCAGGCCGCGGCCCACCTGGAACTGTCCGACGACCGCCCCGCCGCGACCGCGCTCTACGACCGCCTGCTCTCCACCCCGGACACCCTGGAGAACGCGCCGCTGGTCCGAGCCCTCAAGGCCTCGAACCTGTGGGAGTACGACCACGAGGCCGAGGCGCGCGCGATCATCGACGGCATCCGCGTCACGGCCCCCCGGGACCCGGCCCCCTGGGTGATCGTCGCCGAGTCCCTGGAGTCCCACGACGAGCTGGAGGCGGCGCACGACACGTTCACCGAGGCGGCCACTCTCCTCCTCGCGAACGTGACCGAACCCCCTCGCGCCACGCACCCGGTGCTGTTCGGCCGCCACCGGGTCCGCCGCATGCTGGGCCTGCCCCACGACGAGTGGGACGCCCGCGCCGACACCCTCCACTCGTCCTCCGTCTCCCTGGACGAACTCCACGACCCGAAGCGCGTGTGGTCGCTGGGCTCCGACAACCCGCAGGAACTGGAAGCGGAGATCTCCCGCCTCCGAGCGGAGCTGGGCACCTACCGCGAGGCCCTCTCCCGCCCCTTCCCGGTGGCGGTCCTGCACTGGCCGGCCCAGGAACTGACGGAACTCCTCACCGCCTACCCGGCCCTGTCCACGGAGTACCCGTCCCACCCCGAACACCTCGCGACCATAGAGTCGTCACTGCGCGAACTCTCCGCCTCCGGCACGGCGAACCTGGGCATCGTGACGGCCACGGTCCCCTCCTACGAGGCCTTCGCAGCCTCGGAGGGCTCGTCCCCGTCGGACATGACCCTCCTCCCCCAGTACGCGACGACACTGGCGGCCCGTGGACGGGCGGTGGCCTGGCCGCCACAGCGGACGTCGGACTGCTGGTGCGGCGAAACCCAGCCGTACGACGCCTGCCACGGCTCGTAACCCACCCACCACAAACCTCCAGCCGCCGAACCAACCCGGCTCGCCCCGACCGACCCGACGCGCGCGCCGACCCCGGCCGCGGTCAAAGCCTGCCTGGGGCCCACCCCGGTAAGCCGCCCACTTTCCCCGGGCCGCCCGCTCGCTTCCACCCCGTGCTGGAGCGGCCTGGGTCAAG
Organism: Streptomyces sp. NPDC026515; assembly: GCF_055567595.1. NCBI lineage: Bacteria > Bacillati > Actinomycetota > Actinomycetes > Kitasatosporales > Streptomycetaceae > Streptomyces > Streptomyces sp. NPDC026515. Next base: position 182,013 of record NZ_JBVHQD010000014.1, on the reverse strand, counting down.
GGTGGCCCGAAGGGCCATCGGCGCAGCCAACGCGGACGCAGAGCGGAGCGCCCTTTAGGCGGGGCGCGGAGGGACGACACTGGGATGCAAGCGGGCAGCGCAACGGCAACAGCGTAGAAGCCGTTGCCACCATGAGGGTTGTCAGCCTCACCTGCTACAACAGAGTCATTACGGTGTGTGAGGGATGGGGAATCAGCGTGGCTCAGCCAGGGGACCTGTCGCAGCCTGTCGCGGGTGTTTACGAAGAACTCGTCACCCAACGCATGCAGGAACAGATGGAGCAGCTGAGCACGGCTGGCTGGAAAGCCATCGCGGACGAGGTCAGCGAGGAATCGTCACCCCATGTACTTACCCGGCACATCAGCCGGGCTATAGGACGTCGACTCAGTCAGCTGCCGCAGGATAAACGGGTCGCGGTAGCCAACCAGATCATGGAGTCACTTGCCTCCAAGTCCACAGACCTCGAACCCGCTGAAGCAGTCGAGCTAATCGCTGACGGTCCCCGTCAGCTCCTGGCCCTCGCGGAGAGGGAAGCTCCTGGCGTCTACGCGATTCGACCGCTTACACCGCTGTCCGAAACCGCGCTCATCACCAACTCGCCGGACGATCCGAGCCTCGGCAGCGAACTGCGGGCCGAGTTGGCCACGGCGGACCGCGTCGACCTGCTCTGCGCCTTCGTGAAGTGGTACGGCATTCGCGTCCTGGAAAGCTCGCTCCGCGAGGCAGCCCGGCGCGGTGTGCGTATTCGTGTCATCACTACGACGTACATGGGCGCCACCGACCGACATGCCCTCGATCGTCTCGTCCGCGACTTCGGTGCCGAGGTGAAGGTCAACTATGAGACCCGCTCGACTCGCCTGCACGCTAAGGCTTGGCTCTTCCGCCGCAATAGCGGCTTCGACACCGCGTACGTCGGCAGCTCGAACCTTTCCAAGGCCGCGCTGCTAGACGGCCTGGAGTGGAACGTCCGCCTGTCGTCGGTGGCCACACCTGCCGTGTTGAGTAAGTTCGAGGCCAGCTTCGACTCGTACTGGAATGACATCGCCTTCGAGGCGTACGACCCAGATCGCGACGCCCGCAAATTGGATGAAGCTCTGGGTGTGGCGGGTAGCTCGACGCCCAACCAGGACTCGAAGATCAGCCTCTCCGGCCTTGAGGTTCGCCCGTACCCGCACCAGGCCGACATGCTGGAACGGCTTCGTGTCGAGCGTGAGGTCCGCGGTCACGATCACAACCTGTTGGTCGCCGCGACCGGGACGGGTAAAACCGTCATGGCCGCCCTTGACTACCGCAGTCTGTACAGACAGTGGGGTGGCAAGCAGTATCCGAGGCTGCTCTTCGTGGCGCATCGCAAAGAGATCCTGAAGCAGTCGCTGCGCAAGTATCGCGAAGTGCTCGATGACGCTTCCTTCGGTGAGCCGCTCTTCAGTGGTGAGTTGCCACGCGACTGGCAACACGTCTTCGCAAGTGTGCAGTCACTGACCGACCAGCGACTTGAGCAGTTCGACCCGGAACACTTCGACATTGTTATCGTCGACGAGTTTCATCACGCCACTGCTTCAACGTATCGCCGCGTTCTTAACCACTTCAAGCCGAAGCAACTCCTTGGACTTACCGCCACTCCCGAGCGTGCCGACGGGATGAACGTACAGGACGAGTTCTTCGAGGGCAGGATCACCGCGGAGATGCGACTGTGGGAGGCGCTCGACAATGACCTTCTCTGTCCGTTCCACTACTTCGGTGTTCCCGACGGCACGGACCTCAGCCGCCTCAACTGGCGGTCGGGAACGTACGATCAGGCCAAGCTCGGCGACTTGTTCTCTGCCGATCACGCGCGTGCCCGCATCGTCATCAAGCAGGTGCGCGACAAGATATCCGACCCGATGAGCATGCGGGCGCTTGGATTTTGCGTGACAAGAAAGCACGCTCACTTCATGGCTAGGTGCTTTCAGGACGCGGGGTTCAAGGCGGCGGCTTTGGACAGCGAGTCGAAGCCCGAAGTCCGAGACCGGATCCTGTCCGAGCTCAAGACAGGGGAAATCCAAGTCATCTTCTCGGTGGACCTGTTCAACGAGGGCTTGGACATCCCCGACGTCGATACGCTACTGCTCCTGCGTCCGACGAACAGCGCTACGGTCTTCCTCCAGCAACTCGGACGAGGCCTTCGTCGAACACCAGACAAGCCCGTGCTTACCGTGCTCGACTTCATCGGCCAGCATCGCGCGGAGTTCCGATTTGAGGAGCAGTTCCGCGCGATGACGAACCTGTCGCGCAACCGACTCCTTGATCACGCTGAGCGCGACTTCCCGCTTCTGCCATCCGGCTGCCAGATCATCCTCGAAGGTAAGTCCAAGGATCTTGTGCTGGACAATATTCGCACACAGATCAAGGCCACCGTCCAGACTCTCGCCAAGGAGGTCAAGGCCTTCAATACGCCGCTCCTGGACGACTACCTGCGGGAGAGCCGCCGAGAAGTCAAAGAGCTGTACAAGTCGAACAACTCGTGGACGTCCGTCCTGCGCCGCGCCGGCTTGGCCGATCTTCCTGAACAGGCCCGCGAGGAAGACCTGTTGAAGCGCGTGCATGCGTTCCTGCACGTAGATGACCCCGAGCGCGCTGAAGCGTATACCCGGCTACTAAGCGACGACGCCCCGACGTATGAGGCTCTGGATCCAAGGGGTAAAACGTACGCGCGCATGCTCTTCTTTAACCTCTGGGACAAGGCTGGCGGTTTCACCTCGTACGACCAGGCTCTTGAGTCACTGCGCGAGCAGCGCGCCTTCCGTAGCGAACTGCGACAGGTTCTCGTCCACGTGATGGAGAAGGCCGACCACTACCCCATCCCCCTGGAGGGCCCGCACGCGCACATCCCTCTGAAGATCCACAGCGCGTACAACCGCTCCGAGATTCTTGCCGCACTCGGCATTGCTCGCCTCGGCGGGCAGATGCCTGGGTCCTTCGCTCAGGGTGTCCTGTGGGATGAACCGAACCAGACGGACGCCCTGCTGATCACTCTCGAAAAGAACGAGAAGGACTTCTCCCCTACGGTCCGATATAAGGACTATGCGCTCAGTCCCACACTCTTTCACTGGGAGTCCCAGAGCACGACCGCTGACATCTCGCCCACTGGCCTGCGATATCAACAGCACGTTCAACGTGGCAGCCATGTTCTGCTGTTCATACGACGCTACAAGGACACCGACATCGGCAAGGCTCAACCGTGGATGCTGCTCGGCCCTGCGACGTATGTTCAGCACGAGGGCAGCAAGCCTATGGCCATCACGTGGCAACTTCACCACAAACTGCCTGCAGATGTGTGGTCATACTCGGCCGTCGCCGCGGGTTAGACGAGCTTCAAGAAAGACCGACCTCGGCCTCAAAGTGAGTCTGAGCCCGGTCAAGCACGTCGTCGGGGTCATGGCCGTGTGCACGCAACCAGTGCAGCACGTCAGCCATGACCTCAATAGCAGCCTGTTCCGCGGCTGCCATACTCAGCAGACTGCCGTTCTCGAAGATGGGACTCCTACTCAAAAGCGGCCAGGTTCCATACAGCTCAAGGATCGCCGACGCTCGCACGATGCGAGGACCGTTTGCTGGACTAGCGGGGGCGGCACTATCAACCATGAGCTCACACCACACCACCTTGGTGTCGCCACGCAGGACCACTCCCCACCGGTGATCAGTTACTACATCCACCAGCGCCATCCCTCGCCCCGACTCAAGAACAGTGCTGACAGCGAGCAAGGTGGGCAACGCCCGGGAATCGGGATCCTCAACCTCCAGACGTAGGTACGACCCGATGAGTTCCATGCGCAGTGTCGTGGGTGTCCCCTCCCCCACGTGCTGAATGACGTTGGCGACGAGCTCCGACACGCAGATCTGCGCTGCGTCCACGTGATCGCCAAGCCCCCACAGGATGAGTCGGAGTCGCAACATCCGCCTCAGTTGGGCGACTTCCCTCGGGTGAGCTGCGAAATCGTGCCGCCAGGGCTCCCGTACAGCACGCCCGCCGCTTGCATAGATCATCAGTACCCACCTTCCACGCCCGCCGTTGCGTAACGCCACGCTGCCGTGACTCGCGGTGACAGATTCGCAGCGGAGATTCCCTTCCTGCAACGTGCACGAAGGGATTCCCTCGTAAGGGTGATTGGCCTTTCGCACCCCTTCCGATGGGATGGACCTTCCGCTAACCCACGAGGAGTTGACATGGCCGGATCCCCCACGGCTCGCCGCCGCCGACTGGCAATCGAACTCAAACGGCTACGGGAGGAGAGCGGCCTCACGTGTAGCCAGGTGGGCAAGGAGTTGGACTGGAGCAGTTCCAAGATCAGCCGCATGGAAACAGGACAGGGGCGCGTTCAAGCCTCAGACGTCGAAGCACTCTGCCGTTTCTACGCGACCCCTCAAGAGCTAAGCGACCTGCTGAAGTCACTGGCCAAGGAGTCCAAGACCAAGGGATGGTGGCACGCGCACGGCGATGCGATCCCTGCCTGGTTCTCCGTCTACGTCGGCCTTGAGCAGGCAGTCTCCACCTTGCGAACCTATCAAGCAGAGTTCATCCCGGGCCTGCTGCAAACCGGGGAGTACGCAACCGAGCAGTGCCGTGCGTGGGTCGACCACACCTCGGAGGACGTCGGACGCATGGTCGATGTCCGGATGCGCCGCCAGGAGCTACTCACCGGAGATGACGCACCCGACCTGTGGGCCGTTATCCATCAGAGCGCACTGCAGCAGGTCGTCGGCAGCCGCCAGGTCATGAGCCACCAACTCGAACGTATGCTGGAAATCAGCAAGTTGAAGAATGTGACTCTTCAGATCCTGCCGTTCGATGCCGGCGCCTACCCTACGACGGGGTCTTACACCATCCTCGGCTTCCCTGAACAGGAGGACCCCGACGTGGTCTACCGAGAGGGGCTCACTGATTCGGTCTACCTCGAAGAGCCCAAAGACGTGGCCCTCTACACGAAGGCATTCAACCACCTCAGGGCATTGGCACTGAGCCCCCGGCGCTCGACCTTGTTGATCACGAGACTCCTGGAGGAACACTCCCGATGATGCCGTCGTCCAACATCCAGTGGCGAAAGAGCACCTACAGCAACGGCATGGGGGGCGAGTGTCTGGAAGTGGCAACCCTCGTTGAGGCAATAGCGGTACGCGACTCTAAGGTCATATGGGGGCCACAGGTTATATTGAGCAATTCTGCATGGCAGGACTTCATACGGGCTCTAGCCCCCATACAGCCAAAAACCCCCTAAAGTTGCCTGGCGCCAGGCGGGCAGCAGCCACCACCGTAGGCGTGTCCGAGTTGGCGACGAACTGCACATTCGCCAGCAATCGCGGTGATGCGAGGACACATCGACCGTTCGACCACAGCCTGAAACAAGGGCGCAGTTCGCGATCGCTATGGTGACGCGGTAGATCGCCATCAACAGCACACGCTCGGCGAACGGCACGGCCACGTTCGCCTGCGCTGGAGACGCCCAGCTCACGCCCTTCAATGCGCCTCTCAGCTCGAACACGAGGGCTACGGAACGCATGTTCGAGCGACCGACTATCCTTACTTCATGGCCGATTCGCAGCTACAGCCTGGAATGACCGCAACCCGAGCCGAGATCAGAAATATCTATGGCGGCTCGTCCCAGGGTGGCATAGCGCCCTCCAACACATCGAACACTGTTCTCCTCTACTCCGATCCCGCTGTGGGGGCCCGCTACGGTTACCGCGACGGATGGCTTGCCGAAGAAGACGAACACGGGCCGATCTTCGAGTACACAGGCGCCGGCGCTACTGGCGACCAGACCTTTGATGGTGTTGGTGGCGCCGGCAACAGGGCCATCCTTAACCATGTTGCATCGGGACGATCACTCCGGGTATTCACTGCTACCGGAAGAGTCCCTGGCTCACAGACCAAACTCCACCGGTACGTAGGCGAATTTACCGTTGATACGGACCGACCGTACACATTACGGAAAATGCCCGACAGTGGTGGCAAGTTGCGCAATGTCATCGTCTTTAGACTCCGTCCTTCAGGCGTGGTTGATCGAGATGGACGGGACGTCATCCCGCCTTCTGTTCAGACCCTCACCTCGTTGCACAGCGACAGTTCAACTATTGATGATCTCCTTGACAACAAGGCAGAGGTCGACAGGCTATCGAAGCTGGTTTTGGCGACAACGACCATGCCACCGTTGGCAATTGCTCTACTTGGGGAGTGGGGTGCCGGTAAATCTAGTTTCATGGCTCAGATGCACCAGCGTATCCAGCAACTAGCAGGTCTATCCGCCCAAGCAAAGTCCGGTAAGAGTGCCTTCGTGGGACACGTTCGGCAGATTCACTTCAACGCTTGGCATTACAGCGACGAACATGTCTGGTCGGGCCTGATTGAAAAGCTCTTCCGTGACCTCGCTCAGGTATCTGAAGAACAAGACGACTCGTCAGAAGACCTCCTCACAAAACGCGCTGAACGCGCCGCAGAACTAGGTACTCTCGAACATAGAGTTGCGCAACTTGACTCGGACTTGGAGCGAGCGGCAAGCCTGCAACACCGAGGCTTCTTTGCTTGGTCAAGATCACCCACAGAGGGATTACTTCTTCTTCGCGCAGCGAGCCGGGAGCTACGCGCCGATACAGCTGTCTATGGACTGGGCGCCATCATGGTGCTGGTTGCCGCAGTTGCGGTCATCATCTGGGGAAAACCCGTGATCCAGCCATGGATCGCGGGAGGCATTGGGGCGCTCCTAGTAAGCCTTCCGATAGCCAAGATCTGGGGAACTATCCGGGCTTTGCTTCCGGGCCAGAGGAAGGTAGTCGACAAATTCCGAGGCCAGTTGGAGGAGATCCAGTCCGACTTGCACTCCCGAGTCGCGTCCGCTCGGGCGAGCCTGGCCGAGGTAGACGCTGCGGTGCGACTCGCTGATTTTCTGACAGAGCGTGGTTCGACGAACTCATACCAAGGGTATCGGGGCCTGCTTGCCTGGGTACACAGGGACCTCACACACCTCGACGAAAAACTGCGCGCAGCGCAGGACGAGTGGACAGAGACCGAGTCTCACCAGCCACCGCCCCTGCAGCGCATCATCTTGTATATCGATGACTTGGACCGCTGCCCACCCGCACGCGTAGTCGAGGTATTGGCTGCCGTACACCTCATGCTCGCGCTTCCTCTTTTTGTCGTCGTCGTGGCGGTTGATCCGCGCTGGCTCGTCAACTGCTTGAAGCATCACCACAAGGAGCTTTTTGCTGAGGCTGGCGACAAATCCGAAGGAGATCCTCAAGATATAGCGACACCGTTGGATTACCTAGATAAAATATTCCAAATCCCACTCACGATACCTCCCACCACTCCGGAAAAGACGGCTCACTTCCTTGAAGCGCTGCTCAGAACTCCCAGCGCAAACTCTGAGCCAGCAAGTACGGAGCAGGCCAATCCGATACCGATCTCAGGAGACGAATCACTCGGGGGTGACTTCGCTGAGGCCTCACCTACCGTAGGCGAGGCAGTGCCCTCCAGGCTGGACATCGATGAATTGAACCCAAGCCAAATGACATTGACCGCATCAGAAATCTCATTCATGAGTCAATTGGGTGCACTGGTTCCAACTCCGCGAGCGGCCAAGAAGATCGTGAACCTCTATCGGCTTGTCCGCGTGGGCATCAAGGCTGAGGATCTGCCGGGTTTCGTCGGCCCGTCACCCAGTGAACCAGGTGAGCATCAGGCGGTTCAGGTTCTTCTCGCACTGCTTGTAGGCTACCCGGAGCAAGCCAGGCCTCTTTTCAAGCACATTCTCACTTCCGCCACTTCAGAGAAGATCACGGACGTGCTCCGGAACAGCCCGCCGCAGGCCGCTATTGGTTCTAGGGCAGCCGACGCGCTTGATGCGATCAACGCCAACACCGAGGTTCGGTTGGATGTCGATACTTATCAGCGGTGGTGCCCCTTGTTGGCTAGATATTCTTTCTTCACTCGCCGACTTAGCGGCTGAGCTTGCAGAACCTTTCGAGGCATCAAAATTGTCTGCACCGACGGAGTGATGGTCGAAGCGTCTTCATCGGTCGGACGCGTTCGACGGGTCGTTCGCCGCTCGGTCAGCCTTCGTCAGCGTGACGTCGATGCAGTCGGCAGCAGCGTCCTCACCTCCCCCGCAACCCCCGGTCCGCGAAGTCGATCAGCCAGTCGAAGCTCTCGTCGATGTCCGTGCTCAACTGGAACGCGTTGCCCGCCTGCAGCATGGCGAAGCCGTGGCAGAGGCTGCGGAGGGTGCGCAGGGCGTGGTCCACGGCGGGCTCCGGGATGTCGTAGCCGCGCAGGACTGCCTGGAAGGCGTCGAGGAGGCGTCTGCCCGCGGCGGCCAGGGGGTCGTCGGGAGCGGACGGTTCCAGGCCGATCGTCGCGGCGTACCGGCCGGGGTGCTCCAGGACGAACGTGCGGAAGGCGCGGGCCGCGGCGGCCAGGGCGTCTCGGCCCGCGTAGCCCTGGATCGCGCCGCCGACCGCGTCGGCCGCCTCGTTCAGTGCCAGGACCGCGATGCGGCGGTTGAGGTCCTCCTGGCCGGCCACGTGCTTGTACAGGGACGGGGTGCGTACACCGACCCGTTCCGCCAGTAGCCCCATCGTCAGGTTGGCCAGGCCCACCTCGTCGGCGAGGGCGGCGGCGGCCGCGACCACGGAGGCCGGGTCCAGACCGGCCCTAGGCACGGGCCGCGTCCGACGGGAGGGATCGGAGGAAGGAGAGCATGAGGGTAACCACCTGGTCGGGGAACTGGTCGTGCGGGTAGTGCCCGGCGCCCTCGATCATCTCAAGGCTGCCGAGGCCGGACGGCAGGGCCGCGACGACCGCCGAGCCCTCGGCGTGCGGGTCGGCCCAGTCGGGGTCGAGCGTGCCCATCACGACCAGGACCGGGCAGCGGACGTTGCCGAGCTGTGCGCCGGCGTCGGCGGGGGTGGCGCGGCCCATGCCCTGGAGGGCCTTCATCCGGCCCGGCTCGTGCAGCAGGGCGTCGACACGGCCGAGCCGTTCGGTCCAGTCGGCGGGCCGCGTGCCCGGGTAGGCCACGTCGAGGTAGGAGCGCCAGAGCCGCGCGCTGCCGAACACGCCCGTGCCGGCCAGCCGCAGCATGCCCTTCCGGAAGCGCTTGACGCGCAGGTCGCCGAGGCGGACCGACTGCTTGCGGGTGAACGGCGCCAGTTCGACGACCGCGCTGACCAGCGCGGGCTCCTGTGCCGCGGCGATGGTGGCCGCGCCGCCTGAGATCGAGTGGCCGACGAGCACGGCCGGGCCGCCCAGGTGGCGGATCACGGCGAGCAGATCGCCCGCGATGGCGGTCCGGTTCCAGGCCGGCCAGTCGGCGCCGGACTCGCCGCAGCCGCGCAGGTCGACGGCGGCGACCCGATGGCCCGCCGCCACCAGCCGCGGGATCACGGCACGGTACGCGGCACGGCTGTCGCCCATGCCGTGGGCGAGAACGATCAGCGGGCCCGACCCCGCCACCTCGTAAGCGATCGTGCCGCCGTCGACGGCAAGGTACTCGGTCATGTCATTCCTCCGGTTCGGTCCACCTGGCTAATGCTGTTAGCTAAAAGCTAATGCAGTTAGCCTCTGCTGTCAAGGGCCGGGTTCGCGGCGCGGCCGGGAGGGCGCAGGGTGCGCGGGGTGTGCTCCCAAGTCGCCTGTGCGGAACCGAGGTTGACTTGACCTCGCCTGGGGCGAGAGGGTCGCTGAGCCGTGCGCGTGCCGGCCGGTCGGTGAACCGGCGTCCCGGCGCGCACATCTCCCATTCCGCCAAGACCATTTGATCCTCCGAGGTCCGGGGACCCTTTCATGAGTTCAAGCAATTCCAGACGCGGAGGCGGCATGTCGAAGCGTCGCCGTCCCGCCCTGCTGACCGCCGTCGCCGCGCTCGCCGTCGCGGGTGGGGCGGCCGTGCCGGTGCCGGCGCTGGCCGCCGCCGGAACCACGGACGAAACAACCACCCTGCAGGGGGACTTCGCCGCCGCCGCCGACGCGTACCACGTCCCGCGTCAGGTGCTGCTGGCCGTGGCGTACCAGGAGTCGGCCTGGGACACCCACAGCGGGCAGCACAGCACGGACGGCGGCTACGGCCCGATGCACCTGACGGACGTCACCCCGGCGATGATGGCCGGTGGCGACGCGGGTGCGACGGGCCGCGGCGATCTGCGGCGGATGTCCGCCGCTCCGGCCCTGCACACCCTTCAGGCCGCCGCGAAGCTGACCGGTCTGCCGGCCGAGAAGCTGCGCAGTGATCCGTCCGCCAACATCCTCGGCGGCGCGGCCCTGCTCGCCTCCTACCAGAAGGCCGTGCACGGCTCCACCGCCACCGACCCGGGCGACTGGTACGGCGCCGTGGCCCGATACAGCCAGGCCGACGAGCGGCAGGGTGCCACGGCCTTCGCCGACCGCGTCTTCGCCACCGTCCGGAAGGGTGCCCACCGCACCACCGCCGACGGCGAGCACGTACGGGTGGCCGCCGACAGCGATGTCACCCCGGCCACCGGCCAGTTGGCCTCGCTCGGCCTCAAGGTCGCGGCGGACACCGCCACCGAGTGCCCGGCCACCGTCGCCTGCACCTTCGTACCGGCGGCGCCGTCCAACGGCCAGGTCTCCGACCGGCCCGCCAACGGCATCCGGATCGACAGCATCGTCATCCACGACACGGAGACGTCGTACGACACCGCCGTCAACCTCTTCCAGCAGCCCGGCGGCTCCGCCGCGCACTACGTCATGCGGTCCTCGGACGGCGCGGTGACGCAGATGGTGCCGACGAAGGACCTCGCCTTCCACGCGGGCAACTACTCCACCAACATGCACTCGATCGGCATCGAGCACGAGGGCTACGCCGCGCACGGAGCCACCTGGTACACCGAGGCGCAGTACGAGGCCACGGCCGAGTTGGTGAAGTACCTCGCCGCGCGCTTCGGCATACCGCTGGACCGGCAGCACATCGTCGGCCACGACAACGTCTCCGGGCCGAACTCGTCCCTCGTCTCCGGCATGCACTGGGACCCGGGCCCGTCCTGGGACTGGAACCACCTCATGAGCCTGCTCGGCGTGCGCACCGGACGGCACGGCGTCGGTCCCGTCGGCTCGGTGGTCACCATCGCCCCGCGCTTCGCCGACAACCAGCAGACCGTCCAGATCTGCCCCTCCGACGACCCGACCGGCGCCACCACCGCGTGCGCCGAGACGCGGCAGGCGTCGGACTTCCTCTACCTGCGCACCGGGCCCAGCGACAGCGCCCCGCTCTTCGGGGACCAGGCACTGCACCCCGGCGCGGCCGGCACCGACCGGATCAACGACTGGGGCGCCATGGCGGCGGCCGGACAGCAGTTCGTGGTCGCCGACAAGGACGGCGACTGGACGGCCGTCTGGTACGGCGGCTCGAAGGTGTGGTTCCACAACCCGCACGGCTGCAACACCGCGCCCGCCCACGGGGTGAAGGTGATCGGAGCGGCCGGCACCTCACCGGTGGCGGTGTACGGCTCCAGCTATCCGGACGCCGCCGAGTACCCCGCGGGCCTGTCGCCGTCCACGCAGGCCCCGCTGAGCATGTACTCCGTCCCGCCCGGCCAGGCCTACGTGGCCACCGTGGCGCCGTCCCTCACGGACGACTTCTTCCCCTCCAGCGGCAGGGTCGTCACCGGCGCCAAGTCGATGTACACCATCCAGTACAACCACCGGGTCGGCCTCGTGTACGCCTCGGACGTCACGGCCACGGACTCGTGACGATCCTCTGACCGCGGCACTCCGGAGGACGGGTGGTGTCCAGGAGCCCCGGGCTCCTGGACACCACCCGTACGACGAGGGCATGGACAGGCACGACCGCGGTGCCAGGATGAGGACATGACGACGATCTACGGGGAAGCCGCGGCCGGGTTCGAGGGCGTACGGGAGGCGTTCCGCGCCAACTTCGAGCGGCGGGGCGATGTCGGGGCGGCCGTGTGCGTGTACCGGGACGGGCGGCCGGTGGTGGATCTGTGGGGCGGGGTCGCCGACCCGGAGACCGGGCGCGCGTGGGAGCGGGACACCTTGCAGCTCGTGTACTCCGCCACCAAGGGGGCCACCGCGACGCTCGTGCATCTGCTCGCCCAGCGCGGGGAGTTGGATCTCGACGCGCCGGTGGCCGCCTACTGGCCGGAGTTCGCCGCGAACGGCAAGGCGGAGATCCCGGTGCGATGGCTGCTCTCGCACCGGGCCGGGGTGGTGACCGTGGAGCCGCCCGTGCCGCTGGAGAAGGCGCTGGGGTGGGAGGCGATGGCCGCCGCCCTGGCCGCTCAGCGGCCCGACTGGGAGCCGGGGACCGCGCACGGATATCACGGGCGGACCTTCGGGTGGCTGGTCGGGGAGGTGATCCGGCGGGTCTCCGGGCGGACACCGGGGCGGTTCTTCGCGGAGGAGGTCGCCGGGACGCTCGGGCTCGACTTCTTCATCGGGCTGCCGGCCGCCGAGCGTGGTCGGGTCAGCCGGATGGTGTATCCGAAGCCGGAGTTAGACCTGGGCGCCGTACCCCCGGCGGCCGTTCCGCCGGAGCTCAGGGAGTTGGTGGCCGCGTTGCAGGATCCGGACTCGCTGAGCAACCGGGCGTTCGCCGTCACCGATCCCGCGGAGATCGACTTCAACTCGGCCGAGGTGCAGGCCGCGGAGCTGCCCGCGTCCAACGGGATCGGTACCGCGCGGGGGCTGGCGCGGATGTACGCCGCGTTGATCGGGGAGGTGGACGGGGTGCGGCTGTTCACGCCGGAGACGCTCGCCTCGGCCACCGCGGAGCAGGCCGCGGGGGTGGACAGGGTCATCATGATGCCGACCCGGTTCGGGTCCGGTTACATGCTGCCCGTCGAGACCAGCCCGCTCACCGGGCCCCGTGCGTTCGGGCATCCCGGGCGGGGCGGGTCGCTCGCCTTCGCCGATCCCGAGCACGGCGTCGCCTTCGGTTACGTCATGAACAGCATCGTCGAGGGAGGCGAGGACACCCGCGCGTCCACGCTCGTCGAGGCGGTGCGGGAGGCCCTGGCCCAGTGACCCGGCGCAGACGGCAATGAAGTTTCCCCGAGATGCCGTGAAACATTTCCCGGGGCCCACCGCATCAGTGAAGTGGAACGGCACAGCGCCGGGCACGGGACGGGGGAGAACGCGGATGGGGCAGCGGCCTGGGGAGGACTTCGCCGAGTTCGCCGCGGCGCGGGCCGGGCACATGTACCGGTCCGCCTGTCTGCTCACCGCCGGGGACACCCATCTCGCCGAGGACCTGGTACAGGAGGCCCTCGGGCGGATCTACCTGCGGTGGAGCCGGGTCTCCCGGGTCGGGAATCCCGCCGGGTACGCGCAGACCGTGCTCACCCGGACGTTCCTCGCCCACCGGCGGCGGTTCAGCAGCGGCGAGCGGGTCAGGGACTCGCTCCCCGAGTCCGCCGACACCGGCACCGATCCCTCGCTGCGGCTGACCCTCCTCGACGCGCTCGCGCGGCTGCCCGCCAAGGACCGGGCCGTCGTCGTCCTGCGGTACTGGGAGGACCGGTCGGTGCACGAGACCGCGGACGCGCTCAACGTGACGTCGGCCGCTGTCCGTACGCGGTGCGTTCGCGCCCTCGCCCGGTTGCGTGAGCTGCTGGGCGAGGACCTCGCCGAGTACGCCCGCCCCTGACATCAAGCGCATCAACCTTGTGGAAACGGTGGTTCGTCATGCCCATCGACCGACAGAACTCAGAGGAACCGGACTTCGAACGGCGGCTCTCCGACGCCCTGCGCGACACCGGCAGTGCCTTCGACACGCACCGGGGCGGCCTCGCCGCTGCCGGTACGGCACGGGGACGGCGGCTGCGGCTGCGGCGCCGGGCCGCCGTGCTGGGTGGCGTGGCCGGCGTCGCGCTGGTGGGGGTGGGCGGCGCCCTGGTGGTGGCGGACGGCGGGTCCGCCGACCGGTCCACCGCGTCCGTGGCCGGTTCGCCGAAGCCGACCGGCTCGTCCTCCTCCGCGGCAACCGCGCCCGTCACCGCGGACCAGATGATCCGTACCCTCGAAAAGCTGCTGCCGAAGGGCGGGTTCAGCAATGCGGTGGGGCGGGGGGTGGACAAGAAGGAGCCGCTCGTGGCGCCGTACGCACAGGTCGTGTACGACGACGGTCATGGCGCCGCGGCCATCAGCGTGGCGGTGAACCGGGTGGCGCCCGGCGGGTACGACGCCCGGCAGGCCGTCCGCTGCCCCGACAAGGTCTACACCCCGTACGACAGTTGTGTGACCAGCCATCTGCCGGACGCCTCCGTCGTGACCGTCGTCAAGGGGTACGAGTATCCCGACCGGCGGGTGGACACCAAGCTCTGGACCGCGAACCTCGTCACCCCGGACGGCCATCACGTCTCGGTGAGCGAGTGGAACGCCGCCGCGGAGAAGGACGCGCCGGTCAGCCGGAAACAACCGCCGCTGTCCGCGGCACAGTTGAAGTCGCTCGCGGCCGCGAAGGCGTGGCGTGGGGTGGTCGACGCCATTCCGGAGGATCCCCGGCAGACCCAGGAACCGCCCCTTGCGCAGGGCGACGGCAAGGCGGTCCGGGGGACCCTCACCTCGTTGATCCCCAAGGGGCTGAAGGTCGTGGCGCACGCGGCCGACGACGACGAGCAGTTCACCTATCTCGTTCTCGACGACGGCAAGGGCAGGAGTCTCGTCCAGATCAACGTGCAGCCGGACATGTCCGATGTCAGGAGCCAGTTGTTCGGGGCCGGGTCCGAGACGCTCCCCGACGGGACCCAGGTCGCCGAGCGGAAGGGGCCCGGGGAGAAGGGTGGCGACGGGGTCGTCATGTGGACCGCGGACACCATGCGCACCGACGGGTTCCGGGTGGTGATCAGCGCCTTCAACTCCGGCTCCCAGCAGACCGCCGCGACCCGCAGCGCGCCGGCACTGACCATGAAGCAGCTGCGCGCCATCGCCCTCAGCCCCAGGTGGAGGTCCTGAAGGCCCGGGCCGTCTTCTTGGCCGTCTCCTCGAGGCACCAGGGTTGACACGGGTCGACTCAGGTTCGGTCGGTGCCGACGGCTTCGGGCTAGCCTCGAAGAATCCCGCCAAACGTGGCAGAAGGAGACAGGCATGGCCAGGGTTCCCAGTTCGGTGATCGCCGCGAGCGGGCTCGTCGGAGGGTACGGCGTGGCCCGGTGGACGAAGAAGCGGCCGCTGGGCGGAGCCGTACTGGCCGTCGCCGGGGCCGCCGCCGCGCAGCAGTGGCGGCAGCATGCGGGCGGGAAGGCCGCCGGGGCGCTGTCCGTCGCGTACGTCGCCGCGTTCGCGGGGTCGCATCCGCTGGCCAAGAAGGTCGGCGCCTGGCCGTCCGTCTTCGCGGTGGCCGGTGCGGTGGCACTGGCGTCGTGGGCGGTCGCCGACCGGCGCGCCTGAACGGCATCCGGGGCGAGCGCTCCGCGGGCGGGGCCGCGCCCGGCCGTCGCCCGGCTGCGGCGCCGTCGTGGCACGTCGCGCAGTTCCCCGCGCCCCTTCCGGGCAAGACCAGCCGTCGCCCGGCTGCGGCGCCGTCGTCGCACGTCGCGCAGTTCCCCGCGCCCCATCCGGGCAAGACCCGCCGTCAACCGGCTGCGGCGCCGTCGTCGCACGTCGCGCAGTTCCCCGCGCCCCTTCCGGGCGGGGTCTGGCGTGGGCGTCGTCAGGAGGCGCCTGCGCTGCGGAACGCTCGGCGGTATGCCTGCGGGCTCGTGCCGACCACCCTGCGGAAGCGTTCCCGGAAGGCCGTCGGGGAGCCGAAGCCCGACTGGGTCGCGATGCGTTCGACGGGGTGCGCGGTGGTCTCCAGCAGGTGCTGGGCCCTGCGTACCCGCGCCCGGTGCAGCCACTGCAGCGGGGTCGTGCCGGTCTGGTCACGGAAGCGGCGGTTGAGGGTGCGGGTGCTCATGCCGGCCCGGGCCGCGACCTCCTCCAGGGTGAGGTCACGGTCGCAGTTGTCCTCCAGCCAGGCCAGCAGCGGCTCCAGGGTGGCGCCCGCGGGGGCCGGCGGCTGGTCGTGGACGATGAACTGGGCCTGACCGCCCTCCCGTTCCAGCGGCATGACCGACATCCGGGCCGTGTGCGCGGCGACCGCCGAGCCGTAGTCCGTGCGGACCATGTGCAGGCACATGTCCATGGCCGCGGCCGCGCCCGCCGAGGTCAGGAACTGGCCGTTGTCGACGTACAGGACGTTCGGGTCGACGTCGATGCCCGGGTACAGCGCGGCCAGGGTGTCGGCGGCGGCCCAGTGCGTGGTGGCACGCAGGCCGTCCAGCAGGCCGGTGGCCGCGAGGACGAACGCCCCGACACACACCGACGCGATCCGCGTGCCGTTCGCCGCCGCAGCGCGCAGCGCGTCGGCGACCTCGGCCGGGAGCACGTGGGCGGGATCCGCGACGCCCGGCACGATGATCGTGTCCGCCTCGGCCAGCGCGTCCAGCCCGTACGGCGCCTGCACCGTGAACGCGCCGCCGGCCACGGTCACCTCGCCCCCCTGCCCGCACACCCGGACCCGGTAGGCGTCCCGGCCGTCGGGCAGCCGGGCCCACCCGAAGGTGTCGATCGGGACGGTGAAGTCGGAGGGGATGACCTGGTCCAGGACGAGTACGGCCACGGTGTGCATGGCAGAAAAGTAGTCCTTCGACGGGTTGTCGCCAAGTGAGGGTGGATATCCGCTGGCGGCGGCACCCGGGGCTGGCGAGAATCCGTTGAGTGGTGGCACTGCCGCCGCTTCTGCAAGATCCTCCGGCCGCCTAGCGTCGAGGCCGTGACCAAGTTCCTCCTCGCCGTCCATGTCCTCGCGGCGATCGTCGCGATCGGTCCCGTCACCGTCGCCGCCAGCATGTTCCCGCCGGCCGCCCGCCGCGTCCTGGAAGCACCGGACGACGTCCGGGCCGCCGAGACCCTTCAGCTGCTGTACCGGATCTGCCGGGTGTACGCCGTCGTCGGCGTCGTCGTCCCCGTGTTCGGGTTCGCCACCGCGAGCAGCATGCATGTGCTGGGCAGCGCCTGGCTGATCACGTCGATAGCGCTCACCGCACTCGCGGCGGTCGTCCTCGCCGTACTGGTGCTGCCCCGGCAGGGCGCGCTGGTGGAGGGCGGCGGTACTCGGCAGGCCACCGCCCGACTCGCCATGTTCACGGGGGTGTTCAACCTGCTCTGGGCCGCCGTGACGGTCCTGATGATCATACGGCCGGGGTCGACGACCGGCGCCTGATCCCCTCTCCCTCCCGGTTTCCGGCGGAGCGGCCGCCGGGACCCGGGTGGGCGCCGTGCTTGCTCCACCCGTGGGTCCTGATCACGCGTTCGGCCGTATGCGGGCCGCTCAGGGCTTCTCTCCTCGCCCCGAGCCGCCAGGATGGCCCAAGGATCACGCCATGGTGCGGGCGAACCGCGAGCGTCTGGAGACACACACCGGTGACCGTTCTCAACGACCCCGAGCCCTCTGCCGTCCCCCATTACGACAGCGAGGTGCCGCTGCGAGGCCGGCAGCCCGGCAACGCCGTGGTGAAGTGGATGACGACCACCGACCACAAGACCATCGGCACCCTGTACCTGGTCACGTCGTTCGCGTTCTTCCTGATCGGTGGCGTGATGGCGCTGCTCATGCGCGCCGAGCTCGCCCGGCCGGGTCTGCAGATCGTCTCGAACGAGCAGTTCAACCAGGCGTTCACGATGCACGGCACCGTGATGCTGCTGATGTTCGCGACGCCGCTGTTCGCCGGCTTCACGAACTGGATCATGCCGCTTCAGATCGGTGCTCCGGACGTCGCCTTCCCGCGGCTGAACATGTTCGCCTACTGGCTGTACCTGTTCGGCTCGTCCATCGCGGTGGGCGGCTTCCTCACCCCGCAGGGCGCCGCCGACTTCGGCTGGTTCGCCTACTCCCCGCTGTCGGACGCGGTCCGCTCGCCGGGCCTCGGTTCCGACCTGTGGATCATGGGTCTGGCCTTCTCCGGCTTCGGCACGATCCTCGGCGCGGTCAACTTCATCACCACGATCGTCTGCATGCGCGCCCCCGGCATGACCATGTTCCGCATGCCGATCTTCGTGTGGAACGTGCTGCTGACCGCGGTCCTGGTCCTCTTCGCCTTCCCCGTCCTCGCCGCCGCGCTGTTCGCGCTGGAGGCGGACCGGAAGTTCGGGGCGCACGTCTTCGACGCCGCGAACGGCGGAGCGCTGCTGTGGCAGCACCTCTTCTGGTTCTTCGGCCATCCGGAGGTGTACATCATCGCCCTGCCGTTCTTCGGCATCGTGACCGAGATCATCCCGGTCTTCTCCCGCAAGCCGGTCTTCGGCTACATGGGCCTGGTCGCGGCGACCATCGCGATCGCCGGTCTGTCCGTGACGGTGTGGGCGCACCACATGTACGTGACCGGCGGAGTGCTGCTGCCGTTCTTCTCCTTCATGTCGTTCCTCATCGCGGTACCGACCGGCGTGAAGTTCTTCAACTGGATCGGCACCATGTGGAAGGGCTCGCTGTCCTTCGAGACACCGATGCTGTGGGCGACGGGCTTCCTCGTGACCTTCCTGTTCGGTGGTCTGACCGGTGTCATCCTGGCCTCGCCGCCGATGGACTTCCACGTCTCCGACTCGTACTTCGTGGTGGCCCACTTCCACTACACGGTCTTCGGCACGGTCGTCTTCGCGATGTTCGCGGGCTTCCACTTCTGGTGGCCGAAGATGACGGGCAAGATGCTCGACGAGCGGCTCGGCAAGATCACCTTCTGGACGCTGTTCACCGGCTTCCACGGCACCTTCCTGGTCCAGCACTGGCTGGGCGCGGAGGGCATGCCGCGCCGTTACGCCGACTACCTGGCGAGCGACGGCTTCACCGCCCTCAACACGGTCTCGTCGATCAGTTCGTTCCTGCTCGGCCTGTCGATCCTGCCGTTCCTCTACAACGTGTGGCGGACCGCCAGGTACGGCACGCCGGTCGGCGTCGACGACCCGTGGGGCTACGGCCGTTCGCTGGAGTGGGCGACCTCCTGCCCGCCGCCGCGGCACAACTTCGTCACCCTGCCGCGGATCCGCAGCGAATCCCCGGCGTTCGACCTGCACCACCCCGACATCGCCCTCGCCGAGGCCGAGGCGCACGGCGTCCACTCGTGACCGACGCGGAACACCAGGTGGGCGGCAGACCGCAGCAGGGAGCCGACGGGGACCTCGCCGACGAGGTGGCCGGGTACCTGCTGTGGCAGGCCAGGATCGCGGAGGCCGAACGGCGGGCACGGGAGTTCACCGGCCGCATGGACTGGCTGACCACGTCCCAGCGCGACGAGGTCGAACACCACTACGTCGAGGACAGCCTCAGGCAGGCCCGGCAGGACCTCGAACGGATCGCCGCCCGGTGCGTCTCCCTGCGGGGCGAGTACGAGCGGCGCTACCGCACACTGCGGACGCGCTGCGCGGGCTGGGCGCTGGCCGTGTGCGGGAGCGCCGCCTTCCTGGCGGCGGCGGTGTCACTGGGCCGCTGAGAGCCCCTTCTCCCCGCCCTGCGCCGCCACTGTCAACGGGGTGGCGACGTCCTCCAGCGACCGGCGCTCCGCGCTCACCGCGCACACCACGGCCACCAGACCCGCCGCACACATCAGGCCCGCGCCGATCTGGAAGGCCAGGACCGTGTCGGACACCTTCCCCGTCCCCGTCAGGTCGGCGAACAGGAGCGGGCCGCTGATGCCGCCGGCCGCCGTGCCCAGCGCGTAGAAGAAGGCGATCGACATCGCCCTCGTCTCCATCGGGAAGATCTCGGACACCGTCAGATAGGCGCTGGACGCTCCCGCCGACGCGAAGAACAGCACCCCGCACCAGCACGCCGTCAGCGTCCCCGCCGTGAGCACTCCCTGGTGGAACAGCCACGCCGTGAGGAACAGCAGGACCCCCGACAGGAGGTACGTCGACGAGATCATCACCCGCCTGCCCACGGTGTCGAAGAGCTTGCCCAGCAGCAGGGGGCCGAGGAAGTTGCCGACCGCGATGACCACGAAGTAGTAACCCGTGTCGGCGGTCGGCACGTCGAAGAACTTCGTGAGGATCGTGCCGAAGCCGAAGGTGATCGCGTTGTAGAGGAACGCCTGGCCGACGAAGAGGGAGAAGCCGAGGACGGCCCGGCGCCGGTAGTCGTGGAAGACGGTGCGGGCGATCTCGCGGAAGGTGACGCCGGAGCGCGGGTGGATCACCAGTTCGCCCGCCGGTTCGGGCAGCGGCTCGCCCTTCTCGGCCTCCACCTGCTGCTCGATCGAGGAGACGATCTCCTCCGCCTCCCGCTCCCTGCCGTGGATCAGCAGCCAGCGCGGACTCTCCGGGACGTTCCGCCGTACCAGCAGGATGACCAGGCCGAGGACCACCCCCAGCGCGAAGGTCAGGCGCCAGCCCAGGCCCTTCGCCAGGAAGTCGGTGTCGAGCGCGACGATCGACAGCAGCGACCCGCCGACCGCGCCCACCCAGAAGCTGCCGTTGATGATCAGGTCGACCCGGCCCCGGTGGTAGGCCGGGATCAATTCGTCGATCGCGGAGTTGATCGCCGCGTACTCGCCGCCGATGCCGAAGCCGGTCAGGAAACGGAAGACGAAGAACCACCAGGGGGCGAACGAGATCGAGGTCAGCGCGGTGGCCGTCAGATAGACCACCAGGGTGATCATGAAGAGCTTCCTGCGGCCGTGCCGGTCGGTCAGGCGGCCCCAGAAGAGGGCTCCGACGCAGGCGCCGGCCACATACAGCGCGGCGGCCGTGCCGGTGACCTGGGAGGCGGAGATCGCCAGTCCGCTGCCCGGCTCCGACAGGCGGCTCGCGATGTTGCCCACGACCGTGACCTCGAGGCCGTCCAGGATCCAGACCGTGCCGAGGCCGATGACGATCGTCCAGTGCCAGCGCGACCAGGGCAGGCGGTCCAGGCGGGCCGGGATCCGGGTGGTGATCGTCCGGTCGCGGCCGGAGCCGCCGTCCGCCCCGTGCACACCCACGTCGGCACCCGTAGCCATCCGCGCCTCCTCGGCCGGGAAGTGAATCGAAACCCCCGTCGAGTGCCCCATCGCGGGCGGTCGAAGCGCCCTACGCGCCCAGCGCCCGCGACACCGTGAAGATCAGCACTCCGGCCAGCGACCCCACCACCGTGCCATTGATCCGGATGAACTGCAGGTCACGCCCGATGTGCGCCTCGATCTTCCGGGTGGTGTGCTCGGCGTCCCAGCCTGCCACGGTGTCGGTGATCAGGGAGGTGATCTCCTTGCGGTAGGTCGACACGACGTGCACGGCCGCGCCCTCGACCCAGCTGTCGACCTTGTCCTGCACCTTGGTCTCGCTCGCCATCCGGGCGCCCAGGGAGATCAGGGAGGCGCGGACGCGCAGCCGCAGCTCGCTGCGTTCGTCCTCGGCCGCGGACACGATCATGGACCGTACGGCCGTCCAGGCGGACGCGATCAGGTCCTGCACCTCGCCCCGGCCCAGGACCTCGCCCTTGAGCCGCTCGACCCGGGCCCGGGTGTCGGTGTCGGACTGGAGGTCGTTCGCGAAGTCCGAGAGGAAGCGGTCCAGGGCGCCGCGCGCCGGGTGCGAGGGCATGTCCCGCATCTCGGCGCAGAAGCGCAGCAGTTCCCTGTAGACGCGCTCGCCGACCTTGCGGTCCACGAACCGGGGCGTCCAGCCGGGCGCCCCGCCCTGCACGGCGTCCATCACCGAGTCCCCGTGCTGCACCAGCCAGTCGTACGCCCGGCTGACGACCAGGTCCACGGCCCGCCGGTGACCGCCGTCGGCCACGACCCGGTCCAGCATCTTGCCGATGCCCGGGGCGATCTCCTGGGCGTCGGCCCGCCGGGTGATCGCCTCGCCGACCACGGCCTGCACGTCGGAGTCGCGCAGCACGGTCAGGGCGCCGCGCAGCGCGGTCGCCAGCTCCGCCGTCACCCGGTCGGCGTTCTTCGGCTCCGCCAGCCACGCGCCGAGCCGGCCGGCGATGCCGACGGCGTGCAGCCGCTGCCGCACGACGTCCTGGGAGAGGAAGTTCTCGCCGACGAACTCGCCCAGCGAGACGCCCAGCTGGTCCTTCTTCGTCGGGATGATCGCGGTGTGCGGGATGGGCAGGCCGAGCGGGTGCCGGAACAGGGCGGTCACCGCGAACCAGTCGGCGAGCGCGCCGACCATCCCCGCCTCGGCCGCCGCGGCCACGTAGTCCGCCCAGGAGCCGGCACCCGCGCCGGACGCCCACTTGGCCAGCGCGTACACCAGGGCGACGAGCAGCAGCAGGCCGGTCGCCGTGGTCTTCATCCGCCGCACCCCGCGCTGCCGCTCCTCGTCGGCGGGTGTGAAGGCGTTCATGGACTTGTAGGACGGGGTGCTCCCCACGCGCCCCTCGGCCCGGCCCCCGGCCCGGCCGTCCGCCCCTCCGCCCACCCGGCCGTCGGTGTCCGGCGTTTCCGTGCGTTCCTCCATCTGCTCCACCCGTTCGCAGCCGGTCTCACCCTCTCGGTGATCCCGCACATATTGTCCCTTCCTGACCTACTCCTGGAACGGAACAAGAGTTCCCACCGTCTGTCTCTTCGGGAAACTCCGGCAGGCCGCCCGTCCGGGTCCTGCCCGTCGTTCGAGGAGAACTGAACACACATGCCCCGGCGTCACCACGGTTACGCCCTGCTCGGCGCGGTCCTCGCGCTGATCGTGGCCCTGTCCGCCGCCCTCTACGCCGGCGTCGCCGCCGGCGGTACGTCACGGAACGCCGTCGTCCCGGGCGGCCGCCCGCACGGCGTCTCGGCGGCGCCCGTCTCGGCCGGCACCTGGGTCGGCGCCTGGTCGGCGTCCCCGGTGGGCGGCGAACCCGGCACCGGGACCGACGGGCTGGCGGGCCGCTCGGTACGCAACGTCGTGCACACGACCGCGGCCGGCACGAGCGCCCGGATCACGCTCTCCAACCTGTACGGCCGGTCGGCGCTCACCCTCGGCCACGCCTCGATCGCCCTCGCGGCCGGCCATGACACGGCGGCGGCGCAGGCCGGGACGGTACGGCGGCTCACCTTCGGCGGCTCCACGTCCGTCGTGGTCCCGCCGGGCGGCCAGGTGGTCAGCGACGCGGTGCCGATCCGGGTGGAGCGGGGCGCGGACGTGCTGGTCACGACGTACTCCCCGACGCCGTCCGGGCCGGTGACCTATCACCCGAGGGCCCGCCAGGTGTCGTACGTGGCGGACGGCGACCGTACGGAGGACGCGGGGGCGGGCGCGTACACGGGGCAGACGCCGTACTGGCGGTATCTCACCGCGCTGGACGTGCTGAGCGGCGACTCCGAGGGCACGGTCGTGGTGTTCGGGGACTCGCTGACCGACGGGATCACCTCGACGGTGGGGGCGAACCGGCGCTGGCCGGACGTGCTGGCGGGGCGGCTGCGGCGGGCCGTGGCGGGGGGGTCCGGCGTGCCGCGCTACAGCGTGGTCAACGAGGGGATCAGCGGCAACCAGGTCCTCACGGACGGACCGGGGCGGCCGGCGGAGAACGAGAGCGGCGTCGGGCGCTTCGCCCGTGACGTGCTGTCCCGGCCGGGCGTCAAGGTCGTCGTCGTCGACCTCGGGATCAACGACATCCTGCGCGAACGCCGGCCGACCGACCCCGACGCGGTCGTCGCGGGGCTGCGCGCGCTCGTCCGCGCGGCGCACGGGCGCGGGATCAAGGTGGTCGGGGCGACACTGATGCCTTTCCAGGGGCACCGTGGCTGGTCGGCAGCGAGGGAAGCGGTTCGCCAGGAGATCAACGAGCGGATCCGGTCGGGGCGGGTGTTCGACGCGGTGACCGACTTCGACAGGGCGCTGCGGGATCCGTACGCGCCGGAGCGGCTCCGGCCGTACTACGACTCCGGCGACCACCTCCACCCGGACGACAGCGGGTTCGCGAAGATGGCGGAGACGTTCAGTCTGGCCGACCTGGGGGGCGGTGGGTCGGCGGCGCTGTAGGGCGGGGGCGGCGGTTGCCCGCGGGCCGGCGGGGGCTGTCACGCAGTTCCCCGCGCCCCTTGCCCGACACCCCGCCGCCCGCCGACAAGCACCGCCCGGGATCAGAGCCGGCCGTGCCTGCGCCGGTCACATACCTCGCGGACGGATACGGCCAGTGACCCCCCGCAGGCCGGCGGGGGCTGGTCACGCAGTTCCCCGCGCCCCTTGCCCGACACCCCGCCGCCCGCCGACAAGCACCGCCCGGGATCAGCGCCGACCGTGCCTGCGCCGGTCACATACCTCGCGGCGCTCCTCGCGCCACTCCCGGCGGGCCGCGTGGAGTTCGTGGCGGGAGGAGGTGCGGTCGAGTCGTTCCTGGCGGCGTTCCTCCTTGAGGCGTTGGCGTTCCGCCCGGGTGACCTTGTGCTCCACCTGGACGCCGCCCCAGAAGGCGAAGCCCGTCACGATCACGCGCGGCGCGGCCGGGTCCGGCGGGGTGCCGTCCTCGCGGTGGTCGAAGCCGCCCATGATGCCGATGCCGCGCATCACGACCTCGACACCCGGCGGCACGATCACGCTCATCCCGCCCATGATCGCGACGCAGTTGATCTCGATCTCGCGGTCCGCGAAGTTCGCCTCGCGCAGGTCGATCTCGCCGCCGCCCCAGAACGCGAGGCAGTTGAAGCGTTTGGGCGCCGTCCAGCGGCCCTTGCGCTGGAAACCGGACATCACGGCCACCGCCCAGGAGGACGAACCCTCGCCGCCGACGATCCGGCCCGCCCAACCGCCGCTCTCCGCCGGTGGTTTGCTCAGTGACACCGGCGCGGGCACGGCCGCCGAGGGGAGGTCCCTCGTGATCGGCGTCAGCTCACCGTACGTACGGGCCTTGTACGTCGCCTCCAGCCGCTCCTCGAACTCCGCCATGTCGAGCCGCCCCTCCGCGAGGGCGTCCCTGAGGATCTCCGAGACTCGTTCGCGGTCGGCGTCGGAGGCACGCAACTCCGGGGCTTCGTCGGTCATGGGTGCAGACTACGAGTTCCGCTCGCCGGGCACTATGCTCCTGGGCGTCTCCAGGGACCGCAGCATCTTCGCGATCACCGTCTCGATGTCCGGTTCCCGGACGGAGAGGTCCACCAAGGGGTAGTCCGCCGCGATCCGCGCCACCAGCGGCGCCGCCGACTGCGACGCCGGGAACGCCAGCCACTGCCGCGGTCCCTCCACCTTCACCACCCGCGCCGACCCGCCGGCCTCGACCGGCGGCAGCTCCCGCTCCAGGTCCACCACCAGGGTCCGCTCGCTCTCCCCCGCCTCGTGCAGACCGGCGAGCGCACCGTCGTACACCAGCCGCCCGTGGTCGATGACCATCACGCGCGAGCACAACTGCTCGATGTCCTGGAGGTCGTGGGTGGTCAGCAGGACCGTGGTGCCGCGCTCGGCGTTCAGCTCCCGCAGGAACTCCCGGACCTTGGCCTTGGAGATGACGTCCAGACCGATCGTCGGCTCGTCCAGGTAGAGCACCTCCGGGTCGTGCAGCAGCGCGGCCACGATGTCGCCGCGCATCCGCTGGCCCAGCGACAGCTGCCGTACGGGCACGTCCAACAAACTCTCCAGGGAGAGGAGTTCGACCAGCCGGTCCAGGTTCTCGCGGTACCGCGCGTCGGGGATGCGGTACATGCGGTGCATCAGGCGGTAGGAGTCGACGAGCGGAAGGTCCCACCACAGCGTCGTGCGCTGACCGAAGACGACACCGATGCGGTGGGCCAGTCTCGTGCGCTCGCGCGACGGGTCGATGCCCGCCACCCGCAGCCGGCCGCCGCTCGGCGTCAGGATCCCCGTGAGCATCTTGATCGTCGTCGACTTCCCTGCGCCGTTCGGGCCGATGTAACCGACCATCTCGCCACGCTCCACCGTGAAGGAGAGCGCGTCCACCGCCCGTACCTGCCGGCGCTCCCGTTTCAGGAAGCCGGTCTTGCGCCGGACCTCGAAGACCTTCTCGACCCGGTCCACTTCGATGAACACTGTCAACTCCCCGTGCTCCGATACGACCTGAGCCCCGCCCGCCACGCCAGCCCCGCCAACGCGCAGCACACCACCGCCACCACCGGCGCCGACCACGCCGTCCACTCCGGGAGCCGCAGCGGATACGGCCGCCCCAGCACGTACGCGGCCGGCACCCAGTTGACGAAGGCCAGCGGCACCAGGAAGGTCACCCCGCGGACGAAGTCCCTCCCGAACACCGTCGGCGGGTACTGGAGCAGCGTCGTACCGCCGTAGGTGAACGCGTTCTGCACCTCGGCGGCGTCCTGCGCCACGAACTGGAAGGTCGCGCCCACCAGGAACAGCGCGCAGAAGATCACCGCCCCGCTGAGCACGGACAACGGCACCAGCAGCACCTTCGCCGCCGTCCACTCGACGTGCACGGCGGACAGCGCGTACCCGAGCACCAGCCCGCCCTGGACCACCCGGCCGAGACGGCGCAGCGCGAACCGGTCCGCGCCGAGCTGCGCGAGCACCGGAGCCGGGCGCACCAGCAGGGTGTCGAAGGAGCCGTCGCGGATCCGCGCGCCCAGCACGTCCATCGACCCGAAGACCAGATCGGCCAGGCCGAACGCGGTCGTGGACAGCCCGTACAGGAAGGCCACCTCGGGCATGGTCCAGCCGCCGAGCCGGTCGACCTGCGTGAACATCAGCAGGATCGTGGCGAAGTCCAGGCCGGTCACCGTCAGATTGCCGACCAGCGTGAGGACGAAGGACGCGCGGTAGGTCAGGGAGGAGCGGATCCACATCCCGGCGATCAGCCGGTACGCCCGCGCACCCTCCACCGGCCGGGACGCCCGCGGCCCGGCGGTGCCTTCCAGGACCCGCTCAGCCACCCTGCACCACCACCCGCCGGGTCGCCGCCGTCTGGATCAGCCGTCCCGCCGCCAGCAGCGCCACCGCCCACGCCGCCTGGAACGCGTACGCGCTCAGCGGAGCCGACTCCCCCAGCAGCACGTCCGCGGGCACCTGGAGCTGCGCCGCCCACGGCAGGGTCCGTACGACATCGCCCAGGGCGCCCGGGAAGACGTTCAGCGGCAGGGTCATGCCCGAGCAGAAGATCCCCAGGACCATCAGGACCTGGTTGACGCCCATGCCGTCCATCAGCCAGAACACGCTCAGCGCGGCCAGGTAGCGGATGCCGAAGCTGACGGTCATGGCCAGGAGCAGCGCGACCGCGAAGGCCACCCAGGTCGTCACGTCCCCCGGCAGGGCCATCGGGAAGAACAGCGCGCCGAAGGCGAAGGGGACCACCCCGCGGCCCAGCAGCTGGAACAGTGACCGGCCCAGGTCCGTCGCCAGCCACCACAGCTGGAGATCGGCCGGACGGTACAGGTCGATCGCGATCTCACCCGTACGGATCCGCTCCATCAGGTCCTTCTCCACGCCCCCGCCCTGGATGGCGAGCGTCGCGTAAAGGCACTGTCCGAGCCACACGTAGGTCACCGCCTGGGCCTGGTCATAGCCACCGAGGTGCGGTTTCTCGTTCCACAGCGCCAGGTAGGTGTACACGAGGATGATCCCGAAGGCGGTGTTGGTGAACACCCCGGCGGCGGTGGCCGTCCGATACGTCGCATACCGCCGGAAACCACCCACCGCGACGGCACCGTACAACCGTCCCGCACCCACGCCACAGCCCTCCTCGGCCGGCCGACCCGAAGCGCCGAAGCCTATGCGGAGGCAGGGCGCCCGCGCCTGCCGTTTTCCGGCACGCTCCCCTCTGCCCGCACGGGAGGAGCGATCACGACGACCGAGCGCGGCTGCCCGAACGAGGGACGGGCCCACGATGCCGCCCGGCCACCGTGCGCGAACTCACAGCAACCGGTCCCGCAGCCGAACTCCTCTAACAGGCTGACCAGTTCATCCGCACGGCACCCGTCCGTCCCGCCCGACACGTTTCGGCCACCCCGACGCGTGCCGTGGTCAGGGAACTGAACGACGGATGGGACAGTCTTCATCAAAGGAGGCATGAGTAGCCTCCGGTAACGAAGGCGCCGTAAGCGCCGAAGGCGTACCGGCCCCCGGGACGTACGACGCACCGCACCACAGGAGTCCGCGCACACCATGAGTGACGAGCCGCAGCCGCAGCAGCCGAACCAGAGCGGCGAAGGCCCGACGGACCCGCCCACGGCGGTCCAGGAGACGGAGGGGGGAGAGAAGAAGATGAAGCGGCCCAAGCGGACCGGATGGCGACGGATCGTCCCCACCTGGCGCATGCTCCTCGGCACCTTCGTGATCGGCGTACTCCTGCTGATCGGCCTGTTCTTCCTCGGCTACTCGATGGTGCAGATCCCGACGGCCAACGCGTTCGCCACCAAACAGAGCAACGTGTACCTGTACGCCGACGGCTCCCAGCTGGCCCGGGACGGCGAGGTCAACCGGGAGAACGTGGACCTCTCCCAGGTCTCCGTGGACGCCCAGCACGCCGTGCTCGCCGCCGAGGACCGCGACTTCTACACCGAGTCCGCCGTCGACCCCAAGGCGATGCTGCGCGCCGCCTGGAACACCGCCACCGGCAAGGGCACCCAGTCCGGCTCGACGATCACCCAGCAGTACGTGAAGAACTACTACCTCGCGCAGGAGCAGACCGTCACCCGAAAGGTGAAGGAGTTCTTCATCTCGATCAAGCTGGACCGCTCCGAGTCCAAGGCCCAGATCCTGGAGGGCTACCTCAACACCAGCTACTTCGGCCGCAACGCCTACGGCATCCAGGCCGCCGCCCAGGCCTACTACGGCAAGGACGCCGTCGACCTCGACCCGGCCCGCGCCGCCTACCTCGCGGCCCTGGTCAACGCGCCCAGCGAGTACGACGTCGTCGCCCACCCCGAGAACAAGGCCGCGGCCGTCGCCCGCTGGAACTACGTCCTGGACGGCATGGTCAAGAAGGGCTGGCTCAGCGAGTCGAAGCGGGCCGGCATGAAGTTCCCCATGCCCAGGGAGCAGACCGTCTCCACCGGCATGTCCGGGCAGCGCGGCTACCTCGTCGAGGCCGTCAAGAGCTACCTGATCAAGAACAAGATCGTCGACGCCGACGCCCTGGAGGCCGGCGGCTACCGCATCACCACCACCATCGAGAAGGACAAGCAGAACGCCTTCGTCAAGGCCGTCGACGACAAGCTGATCTCCCAGCTCGACAAGAAGAACCGCAAGGCCGACACCTACGTGCGCGCCGGCGGCGCCTCGGTCGACCCGAAGACCGGCAAGGTCGTCGCCATGTACGGCGGCATCGACTACGTGAAGCAGTACACCAACGGCGCCACCCGCGGTGACTTCCAGGTCGGCTCCACCTTCAAGCCGTTCGTGTTCGCCTCCGCCGTCGACAACGGCTCCACCACCCAGTCCGGCCAGACCATCACCCCGAACACCTACTACGACGGCACCAACAAGCGCCCCGTCCAGGGCTGGCCCGGCGACAGCTACGCACCGGAGAACGAGGACGAGAAGTCCTACGGCGAGATCACCGTCCGCAAGGCCACCGACCTGTCGGTGAACGCGGTGTACGCGCAGATGGCCGTCGACGTCGGCCCGTCCAAGGTCAAGCAGACCGCCGTCGGCCTGGGCATCCCCTCCGACACCAAGGACCTCCAGCCCTATCCGTCCATCGCGCTCGGCACCGCGACCGCGAGCGTCCTGGACATGGCGGAGGCGTACGCCACCCTCGCCAACCACGGCAGGCACGGCACGTACACGATGGTCGAGAAGGTCACCAAGGACGGCACGCAGGAGATCGAGCTGCCGGCGTCCGACACCAGGCAGGCCGTCAGCCGCCAGGCCGCCGACACCACCACCTCGGTCCTGCAGAGCGTGGTCGACAACGGCACCGCCACCGCCGCCCAGGCCGCGGGCCGGCCCGCGGCCGGCAAGACCGGCACCGCCGAGGAGGACACCGCCGCCTGGTTCGCGGGCTACACCCCCGACCTCGCCACCGTCGTCTCCGTGATGGGCCAGGACCCGGTGACCGCCGCCCACAAGCCGCTCTACGGCGCGCTCGGCCTGGAACGCATCAACGGCGGCGGCGCCCCGACCGAGATCTGGGCGCAGTACACCAAGGCCGCCCTCAAGGGCGTCGTGGCCTCCGCCTTCGACCTCGACCTCCAGCCCGGAGCCGAGACCGTGGCCCCGGCCACCCAGAACCCGGCCACCCCGGGCACCGGCGGCCAGGACAACGGCGGCACCACCGGCGGCGAGCAGGACAACGGCGGCACCACCGGCGGCGAGCAGGACAACGGCGGGACGACGGACGGCAACACCACCTCGGGCACCACCGACGGGGGCACCACCGACGGCTCCACCACCGACGGGTCCACCACGCCCGGGACGACGACCTCCGGCACCGACTCCGGCACGACGACCTCGGGCACCGACTCGGGCACGTCCACCGGCACCACCACCGACGGCACCAGTACCGGCACGACGGCCGGAACCGGCGACGGCGGCGCCACGACCGGAACGACGGCGGGCGACGGCGGCGGCGGCTTCGGACTCCCCTAGGACCTGTGCCCCGCCCGCTCAGTGACCGCTGGTCGCCTTGAGCCCCACCACGGCGACCAGCAGCAGGCACACGAAGAAGATCCGCGCGGCGGTGGCCGGCTCCCCCAGCACCAGCATGCCGAACACCGCCGCCCCGGCCGCCCCGATCCCCACCCAGACGCCGTACGCGGTACCGATGGGCAGGCTCCGGGCGGCGTACGAGAGCAGCAGCATGCTGGCGACGATCCCGCCGCCGGTGAGCAGGCTGGGGACGAGCCGGGTGAACCCGTCGGTGTACTTCATCCCGACCGACCAGCCGACCTCCAGCAGACCGGCGACGACGAGCAGAACCCAGGCCATGACAGACACCTCCGAGACGTTCGCGGAACGGGGTGCGTCGTCTTTGCCTGCACGGTCCCGGTACGGCGCGTCTCGTCGGGCTGGCTCCTTCGAACTTAGCAAAGGAACGACAATGGGGCCTGGTGACCGCAGTCACCAGGCCCCTTCGGTCACTGAATCACAGATACAGGCCGGTCGAGTCCTCCGAACCCTCGAACCGGTCGGCGGCCACCGCGTGCAGATCGCGCTCACGCATCAGCACATAGGCCACCCCGCGCACCTCGACCTCGGCACGGTCCTCCGGGTCGTACAGCACCCGGTCACCCGGCTCCACCGTACGCACGTTCTGCCCGACCGCGACCACCTCGGCCCAGGCCAGCCGGCGCCCCACGGCCGCCGTGGCGGGAATGAGGATGCCACCGCCGGACCGCCGCTCACCCTCGCCGGTCTCCTGCTTGACCAGCACACGGTCGTGCAGCATCCGGATGGGCAGCTTGTCGTGATGGGTGTCGTTTCTGTTGGCGCTCACGCCTTTGAACCTACCTGCTTCCGCTCAGCGCTTGCGTCGTCGGCCACGGAACACGAGCAGACCGACCACGCCCACGGCGACCAGCGCGACGGGCACGACACGCTCCAGGCGCGGCGCGCCCTCCTCGTCCACGAACTGCGCCCGCACATCGCTCACGGCCCGGTTGACCTGGACGTAGGCCCGCCCGAGCGTGTGATCGACGTTGGCCGCCACCTTGGCCTTCGCATCGCCGACGATGGTCTTCGGGTGCACCCGCACCCCGATCTCGTCCAGCGTCTCGGCCAGCACACCGCGGCGTCGCTTGATGTCCGCCTCGATCTGCGCCGGGGTTCTGGTGTCCGACGTGTCCGCCACCGTGGGCCCTCCGAAGTCTCCCGTGCTCCCTGTCCTGGACAGTCTGTCAGTTCTCGCCGCCACCGCACTGTCAGGACCCCCCGTTACGCTGGACCGATGAGCGAGCGACTCCAGCCCGGGGACGTAGCCCCCGACTTCACCCTCCCCGACGCCGACGGCAACGAGGTGTCCCTCTCCGCCCGCAAGGGCCGCAAGGTCATCGTCTACTTCTACCCGGCGGCGCTGACGCCGGGCTGCACGAAGCAGGCCTGCGACTTCACGGACAACCTCGACCTGCTGGCCGGCGCGGGCTACGACGTCATCGGCGTCTCCCCCGACCAGCCGGAGAAACTCGGCAAGTTCCGCGACAAGGAGAACCTCAAGGTCACCCTCGTCGCCGACCCCGACAAGAAGGTCCTGGACGCGTACGGCGCGTACGGCGAGAAGATGAACTACGGCAAGACGTACCTGGGCGTCATCCGCTCCACGGTCATCGTGGACGAGCAGGGCAAGGTCGAACGGGCCCTCTACAACGTCCGCGCCACCGGCCACGTAGCCAAGATCATCAAGGACCTGGGCATCTGACACCCCCTGTTCCACCCAACGGCCCGCCCCGGAAGCCCCGGCGCGGGCCGCTCTCCCTTCTCCGGGCGTGACTGTCCGACAACCGGTTCATTACTCCGTACGGGCTGCGACCGCGCAGCCGGAACGGAGGGGACTCGATGGGAGCGAGTGCGTACACCAGGGAGCGGCTTAAGGGGGCGGCCCGGCTGTGCTCCAGCATCGATGAAGTGATCGCCCACTTCGGCAGCGAGCCCTGTGCCAGACTCGATCGCTGCCTCCGCAAGCGCTTCGCCCACGTCGGGATCGGCATCTCGCATTCTTGTGACTCCGGCCGTCAACCATGCCCCGGGGCCGACGAGTTGCGCGCGGCGGTGGCCGAGTCGGCCTCCATCGCCGGGACACTGCGCCTGCTGCGGCGCCCGGATACCGGCACACGGCGTGCGCTGCTGACGGGGGTGCATCGCCGCGGAAGGACTCGCCACCACGCACTTCGCTGTGCCCGAACTGCCACGCGATCACCAGCACCTGGTGCAGAGGTGGCGGTCAACGCCGTCCACATTCCGGGTAGCATGGGCGGCCACGCGGCCGTTGCTGAATGGTATAAGCAGAGGTTTTAGGTGCCTCGGGGCATTTGCCCATGTGGGTTCGACTCCCATCGGCCGCACCCACAGAGGGGCCGCCCTCCCGGGCGGCCCCCGCGCGTCTCAGCCCAACAGCTCCCGCACCACCGGCACCAGCCCCCGGAACGCCTTCCCCCGGTGACTGATCGCGTTCTTCTCGTCGGGGGTCAGTTCCGCGCACGTCCGCGTCTCGCCCTCCGGCTGGAGGATCGGGTCGTAGCCGAAGCCGTTCGTGCCGGAGGGGGCGTGGCGGAGGGTGCCTCGCAGTCGGCCCTCGACCACGCGTTCCGTGCCGTCCGGCAACACCAGCGCCGCCGCGCAGGCGAAGTGGGCGCCCCTGTGCTCCTCGGCGATGTCGGAGAGCTGGGCCAGGAGGAGGTCCAGGTTGGCCTTGTCGTCGCCGTGGCGGCCGGCCCAGCGGGCGGAGAAGATGCCTGGGGCGCCGCCCAGGACGTCGACGCAGAGGCCGGAGTCGTCGGCGACCGCCGGGAGGCCCGTCGCCCGGGCGAGGGCGTGGGCCTTGAGGAGCGCGTTCTCGGCGAAGGTGACGCCCGTCTCCTTGACGTCGGGGATGTCAGGGTACGCGCCGGCGCCCACCAGTTCGTGGGGCAGTCCCGCCTCGGCGAGGATCGCGTGGAGTTCGGTGATTTTGCCGGCGTTGCGGGTGGCGAGGATCAGGCGGGTCGTCATGGTGGGAAGTATCCCAAGGGCCGGGCCCGGCGGTTACGGGGTGCAGACCTTGGTGAGTTCGCCGGCCGCGTCGGTGACCGGGGTGACGTCGGGCGTCGAGTCGCCGTTCCTGATGGCCGTACGGACGTTGTCGACGGCCTTGTCGAGGTCGTCGACGGCCTTGTTGACGTCGGCGTCGTCCGTCTTGTCGCCGATCTTCTTCAGGTTGGTCTGGATCGAGTCGAGGGAGGCGTCGGCCCGGGTGGGGTCGTTCGCCGCGTTCTCCACGGCCTGCTGCAGGTCGGTGACGCTGTCGGCGATGGAGTCGGCGGTCTGGACGCAGTCCAGGGCCTTGCTCACGGCGTCGCAGCCGGTGAGCAGTGCGCCGGCGAGTGCGGTGGTCGCGGCTACGGCGGCGATGGCGGTGCTGCGGCCTCGGCGTCGGCTGGCGGCCATGACGGTGTTCCCCTCCCATTGGGTACGACTGGCCGAGCGCACGGTTGTTCACGCCGTGCGCCCGTACCTATGGGGACGCGGGGCCGCTCGCCCTGGTTGCCCCGCCGTACCTCGGCTTTTTGGTCTCCCTTTACTTTGCCGGGAGGGTGGCTTCGAGCGCGGCCCGCTGGATGGCGGCGAGGTCGGTGCAGCCGGCGACGGCGAGGTCGAGGAGGGCGTTGAGTTCGTCGCGGGCGAAGGGTTCGGCCTCGGCGGTGCCCTGGACCTCGACGAAGCGGCCGTCGCCGGTGCAGACGACGTTCATGTCGGTCTCGGCCCTGACGTCCTCCTCGTAGCAGAGGTCGAGGAGGGGGACCTTGCCGACGATGCCGACGGAGACGGCCGAGACGGTGCCGGTGAGGGGCTGGCGGCCCGCCTTGACGAGCTTGCGCTCCTTGGCCCAGGTGATGGCGTCGGCCAGTGCCACGTAAGCGCCGGTGATCGCGGCGGTGCGGGTGCCGCCGT
Organism: Streptomyces sp. NPDC026515; assembly: GCF_055567595.1. Classification (NCBI taxonomy): domain Bacteria; kingdom Bacillati; phylum Actinomycetota; class Actinomycetes; order Kitasatosporales; family Streptomycetaceae; genus Streptomyces; species Streptomyces sp. NPDC026515. The sequence continues at coordinate 147,584 of NZ_JBVHQD010000014.1, read as the reverse complement.
CGGCCTGGAGGACGTCGCAGTCGAGGACGACGGTGTTCTCGCCGAGGGCCTTGTAGTCGATGACCGCCCGCAGGGAGCGGCCGATGAGGCGGGAGATCTCGTGGGTGCGGCCGCCGATCTTGCCCCTGACGGACTCGCGGTCGCCGCGGGTGTTGGTGGCACGGGGAAGCATGGAGTACTCCGCGGTGACCCAGCCCTCGCCGCTGCCCTTGCGCCAGCGGGGGACGCCTTCGGTGACGGAGGCGGTGCAGAAGACCTTGGTGTCGCCGAAGGAGACGAGGACGGAGCCCTCGGCGTGCTTGCTCCAGCCGCGTTCGATGGTGACCGGGCGGAGTTGTTCGGGGGTGCGGCCGTCGATTCGAGACATGGCGAAGAGCCTATCGGGAGTGGCAGAAGGGGCTCGTCCCCAGGAGGGAGGAGCCCCTTCGGGTGAGCCCGGGGCTCACATCATGTCTTCGATCTCCGCGGCGATCGGGTCGGCGTCGGTGCCGATGACGACCTGGATGGCGGTGCCCATCTTGACGACGCCGTGGGCTCCGGCGGCCTTCAGGGCGGCGTCGTCGACCTTCGAGGCGTCGTGCACCTCGGTGCGCAGCCGGGTGATGCAGCCTTCGATCTCGTCGATGTTCTCGATTCCGCCGAGGCCGGCGACGATCTTCTCAGCCTTGCTGGCCATGTTCCTTCTCCCTGATCCGAACCGCTTTGTCGCAGTAACCCACAGTTGGCCCAACTTTTCGAGCGGCCGTGCCGCGCCTGCCGAATGATGGCGAGCACTGCGGCGGAACCGTCGTCAACTGGTCTACACCAGCGGATGCGCGGTCGCCAAACCCCTGGGGTGGAGCCGAGCGGCCCGGAGGACGTGTCCATGAGTGCCGAGAGCGCCGACAGCACGGTCAGTCCCGGACGGGAGCGGTGGAACGCTCTTTTCCAGGGGTTGCAGAAGATGGGGCGGAGTCTGCAGCTGCCGATCGCGGTGCTGCCGGCGGCGGGGATCCTGAACCGGCTGGGGCAGCCTGACGTCTTCGGCGACAAGGGGCTCGGCTGGACCGATGTCTCCAAGGTGATGCAGGGCGCGGGCGGCGCGCTGCTCGACGGGTCGGTCGGGCTTCCGTTGCTCTTCTGCGTGGGCGTCGCGATCGGGATGGCGAAGAAGGCGGACGGGTCGACGGCGCTGGCGGCGGTGGCCGGCTTCCTCGTCTACTACGGGGTGCTGCACCAGTTTCCGCAGGACTGTCCCGGCGGGTCGAGGGCGCTGCCGGGGATCGGCTGCCAGGTGAGCGACGGCTCGGTGTCGACGTTCACGTTCCAGAACCCGGGGGTGTTCGGCGGGATCGCGATGGGGCTGCTGACCGCGTACTTCTGGGCTCGTTTCCACCGTACGCGGCTGGTGGACTGGCTCGGTTTCTTCAACGGCCGGCGGCTGGTGCCGATCATCATGTCGTTCGTCGCGATCGTCTTCGCTGTGCTGTGCCTGTGGGTGTGGCCGCCGGTCGGTGACGGGCTGGAGAGTTTCAGCGGCTGGCTGCGGGACGCGGGCGCCTGGGGTGCGGGGGTGTTCGGGGTCGCGAACCGGGCGCTGCTCGTCATCGGGCTGCACCAGTTCCTGAACGTGCCCATCTGGTTCCAGTTCGGCAGTTACACCACGCCGGCGGGTCTGACGGTGCACGGGGACATCAACATGTTCCTGGCGGGCGATCCGGATGCGGGTCAGTTCACGTCGGGGTTCTTCCCGATCATGATGTTCGCGTTGCCGGCCGCGGCGCTGGCCATCACGCACTGCGCGAAGCCGCACCGGCGCAAGGAGATCGGCGGTCTGATGCTGTCGGTGGCGCTGACGTCGTTCGTCACGGGGATCACCGAGCCGCTGGAGTACTCGTTCCTCTTCATCGCGCCGTTGCTGTACGCGGTGCACGCGGTGCTGACGGGGGTGTCGATGGCGGTCACGTGGGGGCTCGGGGTGCACGACGGGTTCAGCTTCTCGGCGGGGCTCATCGACTACGTCATCAACTGGAACCTGGCGACCAGGCCGTGGGCCATCGTCCCGATCGGTCTGTGCTTCGCGGTGGTCTACTACGTGATCTTCCGGTTCGCCATCACGCGGTTCGATCTGAAGACCCCGGGGAGGGAGCCGGAGGACGAGGTGGAGGACGTCACCAAGGCTTAGCCGGAGCGTCCCCGGACGGAGTACAAATCGTGACTCTCCTGTTGCGGAATTGACGGGTTCCTTATAACGCCCCCATCGTGTACAACAGGTCTACACCACTGAGTGGTGTAGACCACCACCGATGGAGGAAGTATGACAACCGCCACCACGACGGCGGCTCCCACAAAGAAGTGGGGATCCGGTCTGTTCCAGGGCCTGCAGAAGGTTGGCCGCAGCCTTCAGCTCCCGATCGCCGTACTCCCGGCCGCGGGTCTGCTGCTCCGCTTCGGTCAGCAGGACATCCACGACAAGCTGCATCTGCCCGACAAGGTCACCGCGGTGTTCGCGACGGCCGGTGGCGCGATCTTCGACAACCTTCCGATGCTGTTCTGCATCGGTGTCGCGATCGGCTTCGCCAAGAAGTCGGACGGCTCCACCGCACTGGCCGCCCTGGTCGGCTTCCTGGTCTACGCCAACGTCCTCAAGGCGTTCCCGGTCACCGAGGCGAAGGTGCAGGCCGGCGCCGACATAGCGGCGACCTACAACAACCCCGGCGTGCTGGGCGGCCTGGTGATGGGCCTGCTCGGCGCGGTGGTCTGGCAGCGCTTCCATCGGACCAAGCTGGTGGACTGGCTGGGCTTCTTCAACGGCCGCAGGCTCGTCCCGATCATCATGGCCTTCGTCGGCACGATCATGGGCGTCTTCTTCGGCCTCATCTGGGAGCCGATCGGTGAGGGCATCTCGAACTTCGGCGAGTGGATCACCGGTCTCGGTGCCTTCGGTGCCGGTCTGTTCGGTCTGATCAACCGCGCGCTGATCCCGGTCGGCATGCACCAGTTCGTGAACACCGTCTCCTGGTTCCAGATCGGTGACTTCAAGGACGCCTCCGGCCAGATCGTCCACGGTGACCTCACCCGCTTCTTCGCCGGTGACCCGACGGCCGGTCAGTTCATGTCCGGCTTCTTCCCCATCATGATGTTCGGCCTGCCGGCCGCCGCCCTCGCCATCGCGCACACCGCCCGCCCGGAGCGCCGCGCGGCCGTGATGGGCATGATGATGTCGATGGCGCTGACCTCGTTCGTGACCGGTGTCACCGAGCCGATCGAGTTCACCTTCATGTTCATCGCGCCGCTGCTGTACGTGATCCACGCGGTGCTGACCGCCCTGTCCATGGCGATCACCTGGGCGCTCGGGGTGCATGCGGGCTTCACCTTCTCGGCGGGTGTGATCGACTACGCCCTGAACTGGAACCTGGCGACCAAGCCCTGGCTGATCATCCCGATCGGCCTGGTGTTCGGAGCGATCTACTACTTCGTCTTCCGGTTCGCGATCATCCGGTTCAACCTCCCCACCCCGGGCCGCGAGCCCGAGGAGGAGGTCGAGGACCTCACGAAGGCGTGAGTCCGGCCTTGTCATGACGAGGCCCCCGCAGCCCGGCGGCTGCGGGGGCCTTTGTCGTACCTACGGGCCTGAACTCCGTGGTGCGACGTCGTACGGCGTGTCAGATCTCGTAGACGACGCGTGGCGCCGCCAGGTCCACCGGCCCGTCGAAGGCCTCGCGTGCGTCGGCGAGGTTCACGGCGGGGTCGGTCCACGGGGGGATGTGGGTGAGAACCAGCCGGCGGGCACCGGCGCGGGCGGCGGTCTCGCCGGCCTCGCGGCCGGTGAGGTGCAGGTCCGGGATGTTCTCCTTGCCGTGCGTGAAGGCCGCCTCGCACAGGAACAGGTCGGTGTCCCGGGCCAGCGATTCGAGTGCCTCCGTGACGCCCGTGTCGCCCGAGTACGTCAGGGACTTCCCGGCGTGTTCGACGCGGACGCCGTAGGCCTCCACGGGATGGCGGACCCGCTCGGTGTGGACCGTGAAGGGGCCGAGGTCGAACGTGGACGGCTTGACCGTGTGGAAGTCGAAGACCTCGCTCATCGAGGAGGCGGTGGGGGTGTCGGCGTAGGCCGTGGTGAGACGGTGCTCGGTGCCCTCGGGGCCGAAGACCGGGATCGGGGGGCACGGGCCGCCGTCGTGGCGGTAGTAGCGCGCCACGAAGTAGGCGCACATGTCGATGCAGTGGTCGGCGTGCAGATGGCTCAGGAAGATCGCGTCGAGGTCGTAGAGACCGCAGTGGCGCTGCAGCTCGCCGAGGGCGCCGTTGCCCATGTCGAGGAGCAGCCGGTAGCCGTCGGCCTCTACGAGGTAGCTCGAGCAGGCCGATTCCGCGGACGGGAACGACCCCGAGCAGCCGACGACGGTGAGCTTCATGAAGCAGAAACCTCCGTTGGCGGAACACCCGGATCAACCGGGAACTGGAGTCGGAGAACAGAGAGGTGAGCGGGGGTCGTGCGGTTCGTCGAGCGTAAGGCGCAAAAGGGCCGGTCGCTCCTCCGCCAGGGGCCGTTGTGGGCGAACTCACCTGTGCTGTCACCGGTTCGGCTGGACCAGGGGCGCACAAGGATCGCGCAAGGGCGCGCATCGATTATCTCGCGCCGGTAACGTCGTCGTATGGATACGTCATGGTGGCTCGCGCTCGCGGCAGTCGTCCTGCTGGCGCTGGTCGCCACCCTCGTCGACGGATGGGGCCGGGGGCATCGTCCGCGCGGACACCGCACCCGCCCGCCGGGACGTCCGCGCGGCCCGCACACGGGGACCGGCCGGCCCCATCCGGGGGACATCTGGTGGGCCAACGTGCCCTACGAGGACGGTCCGGGCGCCAAGGACCGGCCCTGTCTGGTGCTGGCGGTGCGCGGCAACCACGCGACCGTCGCCAAGATCACCAGCAAGTACCGCGACGAGCGGGCCGGGGTGATCCCGCTGCCGCCGGGCTCGGTCGGGGACGCCCACGGCCGGCCGAGCTTCCTGGAGACGGACGAGCTGCGCGAGGTGTCGGTGTGGGAGTTCCGGCGCCGGGTGGGCGTGGTCGACCCGGTGCTGTGGGACCAGGTCCGGCACCTGGCCCCCTGAGGGTCACTTCACCCTGACGGTGACCTGCCACTCCTGGATTCCCTTGCAGGAGACCCCGCCCGGCGCGGTGGGCTCGGCGCACAGCGGGCGGGACGAGGTGAGGGTGACGGTTCCGGAGGCTACGGCGGTGTAGGCGGCGGAGGCGTCTCCGGGCTGGAGGACGATCCCGCCGTTGGTGGCCCGCAGCGCGTCGCCGCTCACGGTGACCGCCTTCCAGGGGCGCTGCTCGGTGCCGTCGAGGGTGAGCCGGAGCGTGCCGCCGACCGCCACGCAGACCGTGGCGCGGTCGTCGGCGGCGGTGAGTTCGGAGGTGGCGGGCGTGCAGCCGCCGGTGGAGCCGCTCTGACTGGGGCTCGCGGCCGGACCGCCGGGGGACGGCGAGGAGGACACCGTGCCGCTGCCCTGGTCGGTGCTCCCGCTCTGCGAGCCGCAGCCCGCCAGCAGGAGGAGGGTCGCCGCGGCGAGCGACGCGCGGTGGACCGTCGTACGGCGCATGGGGTGTCCGCCTTTCGGTGGGGGAACGGAACCCTTGATGCCGATGTGACGTATCTCCCGGACATACGGATCCCGCACCCGGACGGCTTCCGGGTGCGGGATCCGGTCGGTCGGCGGCCGGGATCAGCCAGTCGTGACGGCGGTGTCGTCGACGACGAAGCTGGTCTGCAGGGAGGAGTCCTCGGCACCGCTGAACTTCAGGGTGACGGTCGAGCCCGCGTACGACGACAGGTCGAAGGACTTCTGTGCGTATCCGGTGGCCTTGTTGAGGTTGGAGTAGGTGGCCAGGGTGGTCGAACCGGCGGTGACCGTCAGCTTGTCGTACTGGCTGCTGGTGGTGGTCTCCGCGGTGTCGACGTGCAGGTAGAAGGTGAAGGTCGCCTTGCACCCGGACGGGATCGTCACCGACTGGGAGAGCGTGTCGGTGTGGGTGGAGCCGTAGCCGTCCAGCCAGGCCTTGTAGGAGCCGGCGTGCGCCGCCTCACCGGTGTCGTTGGTGATGACGCCGCTGGAGGCGGTCCAGGTGGTGTTGCCCGACTCGAAGCCCGGGTTGCCGAGCAGTTGGGCCGAGGTGCAGGTGCCGCCGCCGGTGCCGACGGTCCAGCTGAACGACGCCGAACCCGAGGCGCCGGTGGAGTCCTTCGCCGTCACGGTGACCTGGTAGGTGCCCGCGGTGGACGCCGTGCCGGAGATCAGGCCCGAGCCGCTGATCGACAGCCCGGTGGGCAGGCCGGTCGCGCTGTAGGTGAGGGCCGCGCCCGCGCTGTCGGTCGCCGAGATCTGCAGGCTGACCGAGCCGCCGGTGGCGGTGGACTGGCTGCCGGGGCTGGTGACGGTCACCGTGTTGCCGGAGGTGCCGCCGGCGGTGAAGGCCGTGGTGCCGTTCGGGGTGCCCCAGCCGGTCGGGCCGTCGTAGCCGGTGCCGGCGGTGCAGAAGTACGACGTCGAGCAGGAGCCGTTGTTGCCGCTGGTGACGTCGTACAGGTTGCCGGTGTGGGAGTAGGGGTACTTCGCCGGGTAGTCGCTGGAGCCCGGGGTGCCCGCGAGGGCGTAGACGCCGGCGATGATCGGCGAGGAGGCGCTGGTGCCGCCGTAGACCGCCCAGCCGGAGCCGCCGTAGGTGTCGTAGACCGCCACGCCGGTGGCCGGGTCGGCGACCGCGGAGACGTCGGACTCCATGCGCTTGGTGCAGCCGGTGTCGGTCTGCCAGGTGGGCTTGGCGTCGTAGGCGGAGCAGCCGGAGCCGGTACCCTCGGACGAGCTGGTCTTCCACACGGACTCGGTCCAGCCGCGGGAGTTGGACGAGGTGGACAGCGCGGTGCCGCCGACGGCGGTCACGTACTGGGAGGTCGCCGGGTACTCGGCGCCGTAGTCCTCGTCACCGGCGGAGACGGTGATCGCCACGCCCGGGTGTTTGAAGTACGAGGTGTCCTCGCTGGTCTGCGAGGAGGACTCGGAGCCGCCCCAGCTGTTGGAGACGAACTTGGCGCCGAGGGTGACGGCCTCGTTCTCGGCGGTGCCGAGGTTGGCGTCGGTGGGCGAAGTCGCCTCTACGAGGATGATGTTGCAGTTCGGGCAGACGGCGCTGACCATGTCGATGTCGAGCGCTTCCTCGCCGGCCCAGCCGGAGTCGTTCGTGGGCAGCGAGGTGGTCGAACCGGTCTGACTGACCTGCTTGAAGCAGCCGTTGGCCTTGGTGCAGGCGGACAGGCCGAACTGCGAGCGGTAAGTGGCCAGGTCCGACTCGGCGTTGGGGTCGTTGTAGGCGTCGACCACGGCGACGGTCAGGCCGGAGCCGCCCGTCGAGGGCAGGTTGTAGGCGCTGTGCAGGTTCGAGGGGCTCAGGCCGGAGGGGGCGGCGGCGAGCGCGGAGGCCAGCTGCTGCTTGATGTCGGTCCGGCGCTGCGCGAAGCAGGAGACCTGGCCCGCCTTGGTGGCGGTGGCGCACAGGTGCTCGGTGGGCACCTTCTGGCCCGCCTTGCCGGTGCTGTGCACGGCCTGGCGACCGGGGTCGGTGAGGGCCCTGGCGTTCTGGGTGGCCTTGGTGGCGGCGTGGGGCGCCGCGGTCGCGGGCTGGGCGGCCCCGGCGGTGGGCGCCGCGACGAATCCGGAGACGGCGAGGGCGAGGGCGGGGAAGGCGACGGCCAGGAGTCTTCGCAGGCTCCGTCGTGATTCACGCATGGGGGTACTGCCTCCATCGGTGGGGTTACAAGGCAGGCCCGTGACGCGCGTAGCGGCGGCAGAGTGCGCGCAGTCATGAGCATGACATTTCGAACACCCTGCGCTGCCGACATGCATGGCATGAACAGGACGAAGGAGAAGCTAGTCGGGTTCGGTGGGGCCCGGTCCCCCCGGAGGAAGATCTTTGCACCGGCATGGACAGCGCTTAGCCCCCTCATAGGAGGGGGTTGGCGCGTGCATGATGAGCGCTATGCCCAGAGCTGACCCTGGAGGGTCTCGATGGCTTCCTCGGTCGTGGCGGCCGTGTAGACCCCGGTCGACAGGTACTTCCAGCCGCCGTCGGCGACGACGAACACGATGTCCGCGCTCTCGCCGGCCTGCACGGCCTTCTTCCCCACGCCGATCGCGGCGTGCAGCGCGGCACCGGTGGAGACGCCCGCGAAGATGCCCTCCTGCTGGAGGAGCTCCCGGGTCCGGGTCACCGCGTCCGCCGAGCCCACCGAGTAGCGGGTGGTGAGCACGGAGGCGTCGTACAGCTCGGGCACGAAGCCCTCGTCGAGGTTCCTGAGCCCGTACACGAGGTCGTCGTAGCGCGGTTCGGCGGCGACGATCCGCACGTCCGGCTTCTGCTCGCGCAGGTACCGGCCGACGCCCATGAGGGTGCCGGTGGTGCCGAGCCCGGCGACGAAGTGCGTGACGGAGGGGAGGTCGGCGAGGATCTCCGGACCGGTCGTCGCGTAGTGCGCGCCCGCGTTGTCGGGGTTGCCGTACTGGTAGAGCATCACCCAGTCCGGGTGCTCGGCGGCGATCTCCTTGGCCACCCGCACGGCGGTGTTGGAACCGCCGGCCGCCGGACTGGAGATGATCTCCGCGCCCCACATGCCCAACAGGTCCCGGCGCTCCTGCGAGGTGTTCTCGGGCATCACGCACACCATGCGGTAACCCTTGAGCTTCGCCGCCATCGCCAGCGAGATGCCGGTGTTGCCCGAGGTCGGCTCCAGGATGGTGCAGCCCGGGGTGAGCCGGCCGTCCTTCTCCGCCTGCTCGATCATGTGCAGGGCGGGACGGTCCTTGACCGAACCGGTCGGGTTGCGGTCCTCCAGCTTGGCCCAGATCCGGACCTCGGCGGACGGCGAGAGCCGCGGCAGGCGCACCAGGGGGGTGTTGCCGACCGCGGCCAACGGGGAGTCGTAGCGCATGCCGATCTCAGGCCATGCCGCCGGCGACCGCCGGCAGGATCGTGATCGTGTCGCCGTCGGTCAGCTTGGTCTCGATGCCGTCGACAAAACGGACGTCCTCGTCGTTCAGGTACACGTTGACGAAACGGCGCAGCTTGCCGTCGTCCACGATGCGGGCGTGGATGCCGGCGTGCCGGGTCTCGAGGTCGTTGAAGAGGTCGGCGAGGGTCTCACCGCTGCCCTCCACCGCCTTCTGACCGTCGGTGTACTGGCGGAGGATGGTCGGGATGCGGACCTCGATGGCCATGGCTCAGGGCTCCTGTCGGAAAGTCTGGGTGGGTGGGCGCGCAGCGGCACGCCGCGGCTCACGGCCGTGCGGCGGCAGGAGAACGTCAACAGATGGCGCTGTTCAGCCTGCACAGGTCGACGTGCAGCCGCGCCACGAGCACGATGCCCCGCGCCTTCTCGCTCACGTCGTTCAGAACCATGGGGTCATCGTATCGATTCCCGGTGCGCATCCCCGAGTGTGATCTCGGATGACGGACACTTTCTGGCCGAGGGTTGAGACACCCCCAGGGGCGCCGGGGGTATCCCCGGCCGAAGGCCGGGGAGGAACGGCGCGACCAGCCCACCGGCCCGCGGGCGACCACCGGCCGGTCCGGCACCGCCGGAATCCCCGTCGTGGCCGGTCACCGTCGCGGCGGAGAAGTCCGCGTGAGCCGCTGAGAGAAGGGGGACGGCGGGCCACCGGACGTCAGTACGCCTCGACGGTCCTGACCTCCTCCTCCGTCACCTCGCCGTCGACGATGCGGAAGGACCGGAACTGGAAGTCGCCGAGGCCGTCGGTGTCGGCCGTCGAGACCAGGACGTAGTGCGCGCCCGGCTCGTTCGCGTAGCTGATGTCCGTCCGGGACGGGTACGCCTCCGTCGCCGTGTGGGAGTGGTAGATGACCACCGGCTCCTCGTCGCGGTCGTCCATCTCGCGGTACAGCTTGAGGAGGTCGCCGGAGTCGAACTCGTAGAAGGTCGGGGACATCGCCGCGTTGAGCATCGGGACGAACCGCTCGGGGCGGTCCGAGCCGGCCGCTCCCGCCACGACGCCGCACGCCTCGTCGGGGTGGTCCTCGCGCGCGTGGGCGACGATGCGGTCGACGAGTTCCTGGGTGATGGTCAGCATGTCGGCCAGGATAAGCAGAGGGCCGTCCCGTACCGAAGACTGGTACGGGACGGCCCATATGCCGGACGTCCTGAGCGGCTGTCGCAAGGGGCGCCACGAGTGCTCCCTGCGACGGGACGTCCTGAGGGGGTGGCGAGGGGGTCAGCTCACCTTCTCCAGCGAGGTCCGTTCGTTCCGCTCGCCGATCTGCGGGTCGCGGTTCTTGAGGACCAGCCAGCCGATGCCGAGCGCGGCGGCCCAGCCGGCCATCACGTACAGGCAGACCCGGGAGTCACCGTCGTACGCGATCAGGCCGGTCACGAAGAGCAGGAAGACGATGGCGATCCAGCTGCACACCGCCCCGCCGGGCGCCGGGAAGGAGGACGCGGGCAGCCGGCCCGCGTCGACCGCGCGGCGGTAGAGGACGTGGCTGATCAGGATCATCAGCCAGGTCCAGATGCCGGCCGCGGTGGCGACCGAGGTGACGTACCCGAACGCCTTCTCCGGGACGACGTAGTTGAGGACGACGCCGATGCCCATGAAGAGCACCGAGACGGTGATGCCGAGCGCCGGGGTCTTCGACGCGGACAGCCTGCTGAAGACGGCCGGGGCCTCGCGGCTGTCGGCCAGGTTCCGCAGCATCCGGCCGGTGGAGTACATGCCGGAGTTGCAGGAGGACAGCGCCGCGGTCAGGACGACGAAGTTGACGATGCCGGCGCCGGCCGGGATGCCGATCTTCGCGAAGGCCGCGACGAACGGGGAGACTCCCGGGGCGAACTCCGTCCACTTCACGACGCAGAGGATCACCGTGAGCGCACCGACGTAGAAGAGGGCGATACGCCAGGGGAGAGTGTTGATCGCCTTGGGGAGGGTCTTCTCCGGGTTCTCGGACTCGCCGGCGGTGACGCCGACCAGTTCGACCGCGAGGTACGCGAACATGACGCCCTGGAGGGTCATCAGGGAGGAGCCGACGCCCTTGGGGAAGAAGCCGTCGAACTGGTAGAGGTTCGCGACCGACGCGGTGTCACCGGCGGCGCTGAAGCCGAAGGTGAGGACGCCGAGGCCGATCACGATCATGCCGATCAGGGCCGTGACCTTGACCATGGAGAACCAGAACTCCAGCTCCCCGAAGACCTTCACCGAGATCAGGTTGACCCCGAAGAGGATCACCAGAAAGACCAGCGCGGTCACCCACTGGGGGACGGACGGGAACCAGTAGTTGACGTAGATCGCGGCGGCCGTCAGTTCCGCCATGCCGGTGACGACCCACATCAGCCAGTAGGTCCAGCCGGTGAAGTAGCCGAAGAACGGACCGAGGAACTCCCGGGAGTACTCCGCGAAGGAGCCGGAGACCGGCCGGTAGAGCAGGAGCTCGCCGAGGGCCCGCATGATGAAGAAGATGATGCCGCCGGCGAGGGCGTACATCAGGATGAGGCTGGGACCGGCCTTGGCGATGTTCGCCCCGGCGCCCAGGAAGAGGCCGACGCCGATGGCGCCGCCGATGGCGATCATCTGGACCTGGCGGCTGCCGAGTCCGCGCTCGTACCCCTCTTCCGAGGATTCGGAGGACTGCTCCGACGTGTCGACCTGAGCGGAGGTCATGTGTGGTGTGCGCCTTTCTCCATGCCGACCCGGGCCTCTGGTCGGCCGCGGATCGGGTTTCGATCCCCCCGGATTGCTGGAGTGGTGCCTGGCCGACGATGGTCGGCTCGGTGGCGCACCCGGACGGACACATGGGTGGTGTCGCCGGGCGGTCGTGAAGATTTATCACGGCGGCCATACTGATCACAGAGTTCCGCCGGGAGGGATTGTGGCGCACACCACTGGAAGAACCAGACAAAGTGCCACCAGAACGGGACATACCAGGCCGCAGCGGTGACTGGATCGTTATCCGGATTTGAGCGTCCTCTGAGCGAACGCAAAATCGGGGTGAATTACGGCATAAGGGTGGTGACCAGGGTCTCCTGGAGGCCGCCGAGCCACAGATAGGCCATCACCATCGGCTTGCGCGCGTCCTCGTCGGGGAGCTGGTAGAGCAGGTCGGTGTCGTCCTCGTCGGTGATGTCGAGGCGGGAGCCGATGGCCAGGCGCAGGTCGTTCAGGGCACCGAGCCACTGCCGGGACTCCTCGGGCGCCAGCTTGAGGACCGCGCCGCCCTCTCCGACGGGAGCCAGCGCGTCCAGGGAGCGGATCACCGCGAGGGCGCTCTCCCGCTTGCCGGCCCGGAGGTCGTTCTCCGTGTAACGGCGGAACTCGGCCGAGTGGGCCTGCTGCTCCTCGGCCTCCCGCGAGGAGCCGGGCAGCCGCTCCGGGTCGCCGTAGGCGTCCGGGAAGAGCCGGCGCAGCACCGGGTCGGTGGGCGCCTCGCTCGGCCCCTCGGCGAAGAGCTCGGCGAGCGGGTCGTCGGGGGCGTCCTCGGCGGGACCGGGGCCGATGAGCTCCAGAAGCTGGACGGCCAGCGTCCGGATGATCGAGATCTCGACGTCGTCGAGGGCGACGGCCGCGCCGCCGCCGGGGAGCGGTTCGAAGATTCCTGGCATGGAGAGGGTTCGCTGCTTCCGGTCCTGGTCGCGGGGTCTGGCTACGTCCGGTCCTGCGGGCAAGGGGTCACGTCCGGTCCTGCGGGCGAGGGGCGCGCCCGGTCCTGCGGGGTCATTTCCGGTCCTGCTGGAGGGTGGCCCACAGGCCGTAGCCGTGCATCGCCTGCACGTCGCGCTCCATCTCCTCGCGCGTGCCGCTGGAGACGATCGCCCGGCCCTTGTGGTGGACGTCCAGCATGAGCTTGGTGGCCTTGTCCTTGGGATAGCCGAAGTACGTCTGGAAGACGTACGTCACGTAGCTCATGAGGTTGACGGGGTCGTTGTGCACGATCGTCACCCAGGGGACGTCGGGCTCGGGTACGGCGAAGACCTCCTCCGCCGACTCGGTGCGTTCGATCTCTACGGGAGCGGGTGACGTCACAAGGCCCATGCTGCCACGCGCCCCACAAATCGTCACACTGACGAGATGGGGGTAGCATCTCCAGCCATGAACACAGCGGACCTTGGGCTGCCGGTGGACGTTCCCTCGACGGCGCTCTTCACGGACCAGTACGAGCTGACCATGCTGCAGGCCGCGCTCAAGGCCGGTACGGCCGAGCGGCGCAGCGTCTTCGAGGTCTTCACCCGGCGGCTGCCGGAGGGGCGCCGGTACGGCGTCGTGGCGGGAACCGGGCGTGTCCTGGACGCCGTGGAGAACTTCCGGTTCGACCCGGACGTGCTCGGCTTCCTGGCCGAGCGGAAGATCGTCGACGAACCCACCCTGCGCAGGCTCGCCGGCTACCGCTTCAGCGGTGACATCTGGGGCTATCCGGAGGGCGAGGTCTACTTCCCCGGCTCGCCGATCATGCGGGTGGAGGGCTCCTTCGCCGAGTGCGTGCTGCTGGAGACCGTGATCCTCTCCATCCTCAACCACGACTCGGCGATCGCGGCCGCCGCCTCCCGGATGGCCTCGGCCGCGGGCGACCGTCCGCTGATCGAGATGGGTGCCCGCCGCACCCACGAACTGGCCGCCGTCGCCGCCTCCCGCGCCGCCTACGTCGGCGGTTTCGCGACCACCTCCGACCTGGCGGCCGGCTTCCGCTACGGCATCCCCACGGTGGGCACCTCCGCCCACGCCTTCACCCTGCTGCACGACCGCGAGCGCGACGCGTTCCAGGCCCAGGTCGACTCGCTCGGCCGGGGGACCACCCTGCTGGTCGACACCTACGACGTCGCCGAGGCGGTCCGTACGGCCGTCGAGGTGGCCGGGCCCGAGCTGGGCGCCGTCCGCATCGACTCGGGCGACCTGCTGCTGGTCGCCCACCGGGTCCGCCAGCAGCTGGACGAGCTGGGCGCCCGGGACACGAAGATCGTCGTGACCTCCGACCTCGACGAGTACGCCATCGCCTCGCTGGCCGCGGCACCCGTGGACGCGTACGGCGTCGGCACCCAGCTGGTGACCGGCTCCGGCCACCCCACCTGCTCCATGGTCTACAAGCTGGTCGCCCGCGCCGGGTCCGCCGACCCGAAGGCTCCGCTGGTGCCGGTGGCCAAGAAGTCCACCGGCGGCAAGACGTCCGTCGGCGGCCGCAAGTGGGCGGCACGGCGGCTGGACGCCGACGGGGTGGCGGAGGCCGAGGTCGTCGGCACCGGCGAGGTGCCGGCCGAGCTGGTCGACCAGCAGCTGCTGACCGAACTGGTCAAGTCCGGCCAGGTGGTCGCCCGCGAACCGCTGGACGCGTCCCGTGCCCGTCATGCCACGGCCAAGGCCAATCTGCCCCTGTCCGCGACCCAGCTCTCGCGCGGAGAAGCGGTCCTTCCGACGGAGTACGTCCAGGGGCGCTCGGGTAGCTAGAGCGGGTGCCCGCGTACGCGCCCCGCAAAGCCCCCTCCCCTACGCCCCCGTAAGTCTCTACGCTCGGAGGTTCAGGCCGGACCCGCACCCCTCTTTCCTGCGTCTCCCCCCTCGACAGACCCGACACCGAACGCGAAGGACACCGACCATGCGCCGCGCCTTGATCGTCGTTGATGTGCAGAACGACTTCTGTGAGGGGGGCAGCCTCGCGGTGTCGGGCGGCGCCGACGTGGCCGCCGCGGTCACGGAGCTGATCGGACAGGCGCCCGCCGGCTACCGCCATGTGGTGGCCACCCGCGACCACCACATCGCGCCGGGCGGCCACTTCGCGGACAACCCCGACTATGTGCACAGCTGGCCGGCGCACTGCGTGGCCGGCACCGAGGGCGTCGGCTTCCACCCGAACTTCGCCCCTGCGGTCGCCTCCGGCGCGGTGGACGCCGTGTTCAGCAAGGGGGCGTACGCCGCGGCGTACAGCGGCTTCGAGGGCGCGGACGAGAACGGGGTCAGGCTGGCGGACTGGCTGCGGGCCCGCAAGATCGACGAGGTGGACGTGGTGGGGATCGCGACGGACCACTGCGTGCGGGCGACCGCCCTGGACGCCGTGCGGGAGGGGTTCCGCACCCAGGTCCTCCTGGACCTGACGGCGGGCGTGGCCGAGGAGACGACGGAACGGGCGCTGGAGGAGATGCGTGAGGCGGGCGTGGAGCTGACGGGCAAGCCGGTGGTGTGAGGGCCGCGCTCTACGGGGTGCCCGCCGGTTGCACGCCCTGCCGGCGGACTTCGGCGGTGCCGAGCCGGGTGGTGTCCTGGCGCGCGCCCGGTGGGGGCTGGCCGCGCAGTTCCCCGCGACCCTGAGGTTGGGGGTCGCAACCCCCCCCTGCTGAGGGACCCGCCCCTCAGAGCAGGGTCACCGGCTCGCAGTGGGCCGGCGCGCGCCCGGTGAGGGCTGGTCGCACAGTTCCCCGCG
>NZ_JBVHQD010000014.1:0-132035 GCF_055567595.1 Streptomyces sp. NPDC026515 | reverse complement strand
CGCCCCTCAGAGCAGGGTCACCGGCTCGCAGTGGGCCGGCGCGCGCCCGGTGAGGGCTGGTCGCACAGTTCCCCGCGCCCCTGAGGTTGGGGGTCGTGGGCCAGTGGTGGGTCGGTTATGCGACTGCCGATCTTCGTAGCAGGGATCTGATCGGATGCCACAGTTCCGTCGCCGTGACACCGTTGTCAGGGGCCGTTCTCCATATGAGGCCGTCGGGGTGGTGAAGGACGGCCGTGATCTCGTCCGGGGTCGGCGGGGCGGCGTTGCCCCGCAGGTAGACGGCTCGCATGCCCAAGTTGCGGAGCCTGGTCAGGGCGCGGGCGCGGTTCTGGGCGAGGACCAGCACCCGGACCCCGGCGGTGCCCCCGGCAGGGGCGGGGCTGGGCAGGTTCAGTGCCACCACCACGCTGCCGTTCGGCAGCTTGCAGAACCCTCCTGCGGCCATGCGGTCATACCCCCGTACGAGTCGGTGTCAATAAGAGAGCCACAGGACGCACCTAAACACGATCGGCGGCGACCCGCCAGGGGGTCGCCGCCGATACGTCTCTGACCTGCGAAGATGCGAGTTACTTCACCGCAGGACCGACCTGGAGGGACATCGTCGAGCCGTCCTTGGCCTCCGTGACGATGTTGATCTTCGTGTTGGTGTCAGTGATCTTGACACCGCCGGTCGGGTTCGAGGCGTCGTAGTAGGTGCTCTTGTGGTCGTTGAAGACCGACACCCCGGACGACTGCCTGATCTTGGTCGCCACGTCCGCGCTGTGGAGCGTGATCCCGTCGCTCGCGTAGAGGCTGAACGGCGAGTCGTAGGCCTGGATGCGGTTGCGCATCAGCGTGCCGTTGGACCACTTCAGCGCCGTCGGGTGCGAGTCGATCGGCAGGATCAGACCGGTGCCCGGGTGGACACCGGTGTTGTTGTCCGCCTCGGAGGTGTCCCACTTCCAGATCAACAGGCCGTTCTGGTAGGGGTAGTGCTCCACCCAGTCCGGACGGGTCGTCGAGAAGCCGAAGTTGTACGGACCGGTCTTGAGGGTCTTGTCGTACGACACGTACTGGCGGTTCTCCGCGATGTAGTACTGCGCGTAGTCCTTGGTGAAGGACGCGCCGATGCGGGAGAAGCCGGACGCCGTCCACGCCGGGTCCGCCGACTCCGCGTTGTCGGAGAAGAGGGCCGAGCCGTCCGCGGTCACCGTGATCTCGTCCGCCGCGAAGCCCTTCAGGGCGACCCCGCCGTCGGTCTGGTAGCGGAACCGCAGCTGGATCTTCTGGCCCGCGTAGGCGTTCAGCGGGTACGACAGCTTGGTGTAGGCGTCGACCGAACCGGTGAGCGCCGGCTTGTCGCTGCCGTCGCGCGGGATGGCCTGGCCGTCGGCCGTGCCGTCCAGGGCGGTCCAGTTGGCACCGCCGTCGGTGGACACCTCGGCGTAGAGGTAGTCGTAGCCCGACTCGATGTCGTACCAGCCGTCCAGGCTCAGCGCCGCCGAGGACTTGCCGGTCAGGTCGACGTCACGGGTCAGCGTGTTCTTGAGGTTGTCACCGCTGCCGCTCCACCACTGGGTCGCGCCCTGGGCGGGGGCGACGACGGTGGTGGTGACCGCCTTGTCGGGCAGCGAGACCACCAGGGCCTGCTTGTCCTTGGTGTTGTACTCGGCCACGCCCAGCTTGTGCGAGGACTTCGTGCCGGCCTTGGCCACGCCGTAGTTGAGCCAGCCGAGCTGGAGCTTGTCCCAGGCGTTCATGTCGCCGGGCAGGTCACCGATCGCGTTCTTGCCGGTGCCCAGCCAGGAGCCGGAGGACATCAGGGTCCAGAAGCCGGTGGAGTTATCGCCGCCATTGGTGTCGTACTCGTCGGGCAGACCGAGGTCGTGGCCGTACTCGTGGGCGTAGACGCCGAGTCCGCCGTTCTCCGGCTGCATGGTGTAGTCGCCGACCCAGATACCGGTGTCACCGACCTGGGTGCCGCCGAGCTTGTTGCCCGCGGGACCGGTGGCGCCGGCGTCCGTGCCGAAGGCGTACCAGCGGTGCGCCCAGATGGCGTCGGTGCCCTGGGCACCGCCGCCCGCGGACTCGTCCTCACCGGCGTGCACGATCTGGAAGTGGTCGACGTAGCCGTCGGGCTCGTTGAAGTTGCCGTCGCCGTCGTAGTCGTAGCGGTCCCACTGGTCGTACTGGGCGAGGTCGGCCTTGATGGCGGCGTCGGACTCGCCTGCGGCCTTCTGGCCGGCGACCCAGGACGTCAGGCCGTCGCGGACCAGGTTCCAGACGCTGGAGCAGGTGGTGGAGCCGCAGGCGTTGTTGCCGTAACGGGCCTCGTTGTAGGGGACCTTGACCCAGTCGGTGACCTCGCCCTCGACGGAGTAGCGGCCCGAGGACTGCTTCTCGTAGTACTTCTTCAGCGACTCGGTCTTCTTGCCGGTGCCGAAGTAGAGGTCCTGGAAGTGGGCCTGGTTGTAGTCCGCCTGCCAGGCCGTGGAGTTGTCCTTGGCGCGGTCCGGCTCGGCTATCTGGTTGTGCAGCGGTCCGACCGTGCCGCCGTAGCGGGGGTCACTCTGGTCGCCGAACTCCACCAGGATGGTGAAGATCTTGTCGGTCTTCTCCCGGCCGAGTTCGACGTACTTGCTGTCGCCCTTCTTGCCCTTGAGCTGGACGACCTTGGAGCCGTCCCGTTCCTTGACCTGGGCCTTGCCGGATATGACCTGGTCGAGGGCTTCCTGCCGCTGGGCCTCCTGGGTCTTGCTCAGGGGGCCGTCGAGGTCGTGTTCGTCCTGCTTCGTCGCCGGGTCCTTCCGGTCGACGGTGGAGCTCGCCGGTTTCGTCGCGGCCTGGGCCGTCGCGAAGGTGGTGAAGCCCGCGGACGCCGTCGCGAGTGTCACCCCGATGGCGAGCGCTCTCAACGTCCAAGATCTACTGGTCACTTGAGGTCCTCCCCCGCGTCCGCGCACACGGAAGGGGGGTCCGGATTCATGGAAGGATCCGTGCGCGCACGTTCAACGCGTCGATTCAAGTGACGTCATTTGACTACTGGTTTACGAGAAAAGACAGACCTTGACTTGGACAGTTCAACTGCACTATGCGGAGAGGAAGTTCGCTTTACGGACGCCGTGGTACCGGTCGACCCCTGACGGACCTCGCTCAACCGGCGCGCATATGCCCCGGGTTGCCGTATGCCATGCGACCGTGCGCCCCCTGTGCACCGGTACCGTGGGTTAGGTCACGCTTACCGGACGTTCCGCTCGGGCATGCACGCGAATAGAGTCGAACGGTGGAACGCCAGGACGCCGGTGGAAAGCAAGGCCGGCTCCCCGTCTCACCCCCACATCTTCCGAGGACACGATTGCCATGCCTCGTCCGACCCCGGCACAGCTCGTCTACGGTTCGTGCACCGTGATCTGCTCGACGCTCGCCATGCTGCTGCTGTCACAGACGAGTTCGGGCATCGGGATCGCGGTCATCGCGCTCGCGGCGCTCGGTCTGGGACTGCTGGTCGCCATGACGGTTCCGCTCCCCCGGCCGCACGCGGTCGCACAGTCCGAGCCCGCCCCGATCGCATCACCCGAGGTGCGGGTGCCCCTGCACCGGGAGACCGTGGCCGCCACCGCGGCCGAGTCCGTCCGGGAGCACTCCGCGCCCTGACGCCGTACACCCGAGAAGCACCGGAAAGTCGGCGGGTCCGTGAGACTGACGGACCCGCCGACTGCTTGTGCGCCCCCGGTGTCAGTTCCTCGTACTCACCACGACCGTCTTCGCGGCCTTGTCGTGCAGGCCCTGCTTGTACGGCTTGTCGAAGTAGCTCCAGCCACCGCAGATGACCGTCCACACACAGGCGCAGCAGAAGGCGAACGGCAGCCACAGCACCAGGGCCCGCACCAGCGAGGTCTGGGCCGAGGGCGTGGCGCCGTCGGCCAGGTCGGCGACCCGCATGCCGAGCCACTTCTTGCCGAGGGTCCGCCCCGCCTTGGCGGTCATCAGGGTGTCGTACCCGATGAACAGGACGGCGGCGACCAGCGACTGCGCGAAGGACTTGCCGACCTCCATCTTGTCGCCGTTCACCTCGTACTCGCGCACCCCGAAGGCCCAGGTGAGCAGCCAGACCACGATGAGCACCAGGACCATGTCGATGATCCGGGCCAGGGTGCGCCGGCCGCTGTCGGCGAGCGGCGGCATCCCGGCGAGCGGATCGGCGGGATAGCCGCCGGCACCACCGCCGTAGGGGCCGCCGCCCGCGCCGCCGTAGGGGCCGCCACCGCCCGCTCCGTAGGGGCCGCCGCCGCCGGAGGAGGGCGGCGGGGGCTGAGCGCCGCCGTACGGGGTGTCGTACGGCGAGCCCGGCCCCCGGCCCCCGTCCGGCGGGCCGGACGGGGGCTGCTTCCTGAACGGGTCGTCCTCCGGCGGCTGTCCGGAGCCCGGGGGCGGTTCGGTGCTCATGGCCCGAGTGGACCGCGAAGCCGCCCCGACCGCATCCGGCGCGGGGCCGTACGGGGTAGGACGCACCGTCAGCCGGCGACGAAGGTGTGCGCCGCCTTGTCGTGCCAGCACTGGCGCCAGGGCCGGTCGAACAGGCACCAGGCCACGCCGACGATCCCGATGCCGAGCAGACCGGGCACGGTGTACACCAGCCAGCGGCGCAGCGCGGCGCCGAAGGCCGGGGGCTCGTGGCCCTCGATGTCCCGTACCTCCAGGGCGAACAGCTTCTTGCCGAGCGTGCGGCCCCACTTGGCGGTGGGCAGCACCTCGTAGAGGAGGCCGGCGAGGAGCAGGACGGCGAGCACGACGCCGAGGTACAGGCCGGTCGTGCCGTCGAGCAGCCAGACGGTCTCGGTACGGCCGGAGAGCTTGGCCGCGTCGATCTTGTCCTGCACGTGGTCGGCCGCCCGGGTGCCGAACGGAACGGCGGCCGCGGCGGTCACCACGCCGACCACCAGGTTGTCGACGAGCCGCGCGGCGAACCGCTTGCCGAGCCCGGCGGGACGGGCCGCCGCCTGCCGCCGGGCGGCCGCCTGGAAGACGTCCTCCACCGGCGGCTTCCAGGGCGCGGCCTGCTGCTCACCCGCGAGCCGGTGCACCTGCTGCGCCCAGGAGGACTGCCCCCCGCCGGGCCCGGAGGTCATCGGGGCGCCGGTCCCGGGCTGGGACCCGGCGGCCTGCGGGGGTACGGCGGGAGCAACGGCCTGGGACGCGCCCGGAGCGGGGGCCGCGGCCCGTTCCGCGGCGGCCTTCCCGGCGCCGAAGCCGGGGCGGCCGCCACCGGGAGCACCGGCCGGGCCCTGCGCGCCGAACCCGCCCGGACCCGCCGCGCCGGGGCCCGGACCGCCCGCCGGGGCCCCTGCGTTCGGGGGGTTGTCGGCGCGGACCGCGCGGAAGGTCATCGTGCCCTCGTCCACCGGCGGCCGGTCGGCCGGCGGGGTGCCCGCGGGGCCCGGCGTCGGCCTGCGGAAGATGAACGTGCCGCCGGAGTCGACGTCCCCCTGGTCCGTCGGCGGGATCGTCGCCGAGCCGTCCGTGTGGGACGACCGGCCGTCGGGCTGCGGCGGCGAACCCGCCGCAGCCCGGGGGTCGGTGCCCCAGGCACGCCCCTCGGCCGTCCAGTCGGAGGCACCCTGCTGCGGGTCCTCGTCGAAGAAGTGCGGGCCGGTCTCCTCCACCACGGGGGTAGCGGGGCGGGAACCGGGCGGCGGTGCGAGCTGCTCGCCGCCGGACGGCGCCGGACGGCTGGTGCCCGGCACCCACGCGGCGCCGTTCCAGTAGCGGACGTAGCCGGGGATGGACGGGTCCGGGTAGTAGCCCTCGCGGGGCCGTTCGTCACCGGGTGCCGGGGTTGGGGCGGTCATGTCCGTCATCCCGTATCTGCTCGGGGGTCGTGTGGGAGGCTCCACATCTATCAGACGCGCGTGCCCACCACCGCCAGTCCCGCAGGACCCGCCCCTTTCCGGGCATTCCTGTGCACCCCTCCGGCACGGTGGAAAAAAATCTCCCGGAACCCGCGTAATGCGAGCGGCTCCCGCTCCTCTCCCTCGTACGGGGCCGCCCACCGGCGCCCGCACGACCGACGGAGAGGAACGAACGTCATGCAACACACCGTGGTGGAGCGCGAACTGGAGCTGCGGCTCATCCTGTCCCCCGAGCGGAGTATCCCGGTCCCGGCACGGCTCCTCTACCGCTCCGACGACCCGTACGCCGTCCATGTCAGCTTCCACGTCACCTCGGACTCCCCGGTCCACTGGACCTTCGCCCGCGACCTTCTGGTGGAGGGGGTGTTCCGCCCGTGCGGGCACGGCGACGTGCGGGTGTGGACGACGAAGGCGGAGGGCCGCAGTGTCGTGCTGATGGCGCTGAGTTCACCCGACGGGGACGCCCTGCTGGAGGCACCGGTCCCCCAGGTGTCCGCCTGGCTGGAGCGGACGCTGCGGGTGGTGCCGCCGGGGACCGAAGGCGGGCGGCTCGGGATCGACGACGCGCTCGACCAGTTGCTCGCCCGGTGAACGCTGTGACGGATGGCGGATGACCGTTCTAGAACAGCTTGCCGGGGTTGAGGAGGCCCAGCGGGTCGAAGGCGTCCTTCACGGCCCGCTGCATCTCCACGCCCACCGGCCCGATCTCCCGGGCCAGCCACTCCTTCTTCAGGACCCCGACGCCGTGTTCGCCGGTGATGGTGCCGCCGAGCTCGAGTCCGAGGGCCATGATCTCGTCGAAGGACTCGCGGGCGCGGCGGCACTCGTCGGGGTCCCGCGCGTCGAAGCAGACCGTGGGATGCGTGTTGCCGTCGCCCGCGTGGGCGACCACCCCGATGGTCAGCCGGTGTTTCTCCGCGATGCGCTCGACCCCTTCGATCAGGTCGCCGAGCCGGGAGCGGGGCACGCACACGTCGTCGATCATCGTGGTGCCCTTGACGGCTTCCAGCGCGACCAGCGAGGTCCGCCGGGCCTGGAGGAGGAGTTCGGACTCGGCCGCGTCGTCGGCGGGGACCACCTGGGTGGCGCCCGCCTCCTCGCAGAGCGCGCCGAGCGCGGCGAGGTCGGCGGCCGGGTCCGGGGTGTCGAAGGCGGCCAGGAGCAGCGCCTCGGTCGACTCCGGCAGGCCCATGTGGGTGAGTTCGTTGACCGCTTTCACGGTCGTACGGTCCATCAGTTCGAGGAGGGACGGTATGTGCCCGCCCGCCATGATCCGGCACACCGCGTCGCAGGCGGCGGCCGCGGAGCCGAACTCGGCGGCCAGCACCAGCTGCTGCGGCGGCTTGGGCTTCAGGGCCAGCACGGCCCGTACGACGACACCGAGCGAGCCCTCGGAACCGACGAACAGCCGGGTCAGGTCGTATCCGGCGACGCCCTTGGCGGTGCGCCGGCCGGTGGACAGCAGCCGTCCGTCGGCGAGGACGACGTCCAGGCCGAGGACGTACTCGGCGGTCACCCCGTACTTCACGCAGCACAGCCCGCCCGAGGCCGTGCCGATGTTGCCGCCGATCGTGCACATCTCCCAGCTGGAGGGGTCCGGCGGGTAGGAGAGGCCGTGCTCCTCGACCGCGCGGGAGAGGGTGGCGTTGACGACGCCGGGCTCGACCACGGCGATCCGGTCGACCGGCGAGATCTCCAGGATGCGGTCCATCCTGGTCAGGGACAGCACGATGCAGCCGTCGGTGGCGTTGGCGCCGCCGGACAGGCCGGTGCGGGCGCCCTGCGGGACGACCGGGACCCGCAGCTCGGTGGCGGTGCGCAGGACGTGCTGAACCTGCTCGACCGTGCGCGGCAGTACGACGACGGCCGGGGCGCCGGCAGGGCAGAAGCTCGCCATGTCGTTGGCGTAGGAGCTGGTCACGTCGGGGTCCACGAGGACCGCGTCGGCCGGCAGACCCGCAAGGAGCCGGTCGGTGAGGTTGCCGGTGGTCTCGTCCCGGGGGGCTTCGATTCGGCTCATGATCACAGCGTCGCACCCGGGGCCATCGGTGTGAACCCCACCGGTGCCCTCCTTGGGCCGCCGGGGTGCGGTCGTCGTATTGACGCACAGTGTCCGGCATGTGCTCGCTCGATAACCGACCGTCAGGGCCCGCCGCCTCGCTGCTCACGGAGCCGCAGCCGCCGCGCCGCCGCAGGGTGCTGCGGCGGCTGCTGGTCGGCTCGCTGGCGGGCGGGGCGGCGGCGGGCGCGGTCCTGCTGCTGTGGCCGCAGCACCCGGCACCGCGCGGCGCCGCCGCGCGCCCGGCGGCCGGGTCCCGGGCCCAGGGGGCGGCCCAGGCGAAGGCACAGGCGGCGGCCCAGGCTGCGACGCAGACGGCCGTCCTCGACGGCCTGCCCGCCGCGCTGCCCGACCTCACCTCGCTCATCGGCGCGCGGGAGAGCCGGGTGCGGGCGCGGCCCAAGGACGCGCGGGCCTGGGCGGTGCTCGGAGCGGCCTACGTGGAGCGGGCGCGCCGGACCGCCGACACCGCCGACTATCCGCGGGCCGAGCGGGCGCTGCAGACCTCTCTCCGGACGGCGGCCAAGGGCAACACGGACGCGCTGGCGGCTCTGGCCGCGCTGGCGAACGCGCGCCGGGACTTCGCGACGGCCAGGCAGTTCGGCGAGGCGGCGCTGAAGGCGGCGCCCAAGCGGTGGTCGACGTATCCGGTGCTGATCGACGCCTACGACGGGCTCGGCGACTACAAGGCGGCCAGGTCCGCGCTCGACAAGCTGATGGCCCTGAAGCCCGGAGCGGCCGCGAAGCCCGCCGTGATGGCCCGGGCCTCGGCCGTGTACCGGGACCGGGGCTGGCGGGAGGACGCGGTGGCGCAGGTGACGGACGCGGCGGCGGCCGCCGGTACCCCCGCCGAGCAGGCCGCGTACCTGACCCAGGCCGGGCAGCTGGCCTTCGAGCGGGGAGAGCGCGACGACGCGCTGCGGCACTTCACGGCGGCGGTGCGCCTGGACCCCGACCAGCCCGCGGCGCGGGCCGGGCAGGGCCGGGCGCTGGCCGCGCTGGGCCGCACCCAGGAGGCGCTGACCGCGTACCAGGGGGCGCTCGGACACCGGCCGGCTCCGGACGTCACCCTGGAACTGGCCGAGCTGTACGAGTCGCTGGGGATGGGACAGCAGGCGGAGGCGCAGTACGCGCTGATGCAGACGCGGGTGCGGCGGGAGGCGGACGCCGGGGTCGACGACGAGTTGCTGGTCGGGCGGTACGAGGCGGACCACGGGGACGCCCAGGAGGGGGTGCAGCGGCTGTCGGCCGAGTGGGACCGGCAGCCGGGCATCGAGGTCGCGGACGCGCTCGGGTGGGCGCTGCACCGGGCCGGCGACGACAAGGAGGCGCTGCGCTACGCCTCGATCGCGACGGACTCGACGAAGGGCGGCGGGGTCCGCAGCGCGTCCTACGCCTTCCACCGGGGCATGATCGAACGTGATCTGGAGCTGGACGCCTCGGCCCGTCGCCATCTCCAGGACGCCCTGCGCATCAACCCGTACTTCTCCCCTTTGCAGGCCCCGGTGGCGCGGGCGACCCTGAGCACCCTGGGCGACCAGCCGCCGGACGAGGAGGCCCCGCAGTGACCGGCCGCCGGCCGTCGGCCGGTGGCCCGCCGTGGCGGCGGGCCACCGCCTCGGCGGTCCGTCGGCTCACAGGTTGCCGCGGCGCTCCTGCTCGCGCTCGATCGCCTCGAAGAGGGCCTTGAAGTTGCCCTTGCCGAAGCCCATGGAGCCGTGACGTTCGATGATCTCGAAGAAGACCGTCGGGCGGTCCTGGACCGGCTTGGTGAAGATCTGCAGCAGGTAGCCGTCCTCGTCCCGGTCGGCGAGGATCTTCAGTTCGCGCAGGGTGCCGAGGGGCACCCGGGTGTCGCCGACCCACTCACCGAGGGTGTCGTAGTAGGAGTCGGGGGTGTCGAGGAACTCGACGCCGGCCGCGCTCATGGTCCGTACCGTCTCGACGATGTCGTTGGTGTTCAGCGCGATGTGCTGGACGCCCGCCCCGCCGTAGAACTCCAGGTACTCGTCGATCTGGGACTTCTTCTTCGCGACGGCGGGCTCGTTGATCGGGAACTTGACCTTGAGGGTGCCGTCGGCGACGACCTTGGACATCAGCGCGCTGTACTCGGTGGCGATGTCGTCGCCCACGAACTCCTTCATGTTCGTGAAGCCCATGACCTTGTTGTAGAAGCCGACCCACTCGTTCATGCGGCCGAGTTCGACGTTGCCGACGCAGTGGTCGACGGCCTGGAAGGTACGGCGGGCGGGCGGCTCGACGATCGGGGACGCGGCGACGAAGCCCGGCAGGTACGGGCCGTCGTAGCCGGTCCGCTCGACCAGGGTGTGGCGGGTCTCGCCGTACGTGGCGATCGCGGCGAGGACGACGGTGCCGTGCTCGTCCTTGAGTTCGTACGGCTCGGCCAGCGGCCGGGCGCCGTGCTCGACGGCGTACGCGAACGCGGCCCGCGCGTCGGGGACCTCGATGGCCAGGTCCACGACGCCGTCGCCGTGCTCGGCGACGTGCCGGGACAGGAAGGTGCCCCACTCGGTCTCCGGCCGGACGACGGAGGTGAGGACGAACCGCGCCGAGCCGTTCTCCAGGACGTAGCTCGCGGTCTCCCGGCTGCCGTTCTCCGGTCCGGAGTAGGCGACCAGCCGCATGCCGAAGGCGCTGGAGTAGTAGTGCGCCGCCTGCTTGGCGTTGCCGACGGCGAAGACGACCGCGTCCATTCCCTTGACCGGGAAGGGGTCGTCCTGCCGGGTGGTCGTGTCGGGAGTGTGCTGTGTGGTCTGCGTCATGGTCGAAGGGTGGCCCTGGCACACAAGGTGCGCAATAGTTCCGGTTTCGAGTGGGCAATATGTTCAGCGGTACGGCCGTACCGCCGGACTTTCTGTGCAGGATGACCATCCGGAGGCGGGTATGGCGATCGATCATCTTGACGGGCGGATCCTGGTGCTGCTGGCCCAGGAGCCGCGGATCGGTGTGCTGGAGATGTCCCGCCGGCTGGGGGTGGCGCGCGGCACCGTGCAGGCGCGTCTCGACCGGCTTCAGTCGAATGGAGTGATCCAGGGATTCGGCCCGCAGGTGGACCCGGCGGCCCTCGGCTACCCGGTCACCGCGTTCGCCACGCTGCAGATCAGGCAGGGCCAAGGCCCGGACGTACGGGCCCACTTGGCGACCGTGCCGGAAGTGCTGGAACTGCTCACCACCACGGGCACCGGGGACATGCTGTGCCGGCTGGTGGCCCGCTCCAACGCCGACCTCCAGCGGGTGATCGACCGGGTCGTCGGTTTTGATGGCATTGTCCGGGCCTCCACGGCGATCGTCATGGAGAACCCCGTTCCGCTGCGGATCATCCCGCTGGTGGAACAGGCCGCGACGGACAGCGAAGGGACGACCTGACCGTCCGGACGAGGGCGGGGGCGAGGCGGAGCGGGAGGCCCCGCCGCCGCGGCAGGGGCCGCCGGCCCGCCGCGTCACCTGGCGGAAGCTGACGTTCCTGCCGGCGTTCCTGGTGGCGCTGCTGCTGGCCACCTGGCTGTGGTTCCAGCAGGCCCACCTGGACACGATCTCCGCGAACGCCCTCTCCCACGGCCAGGTCTCCACGTGCCTGTGGCAACAGGTGAAACTGACCGCGATCTCGACGTTCTTCGTGCTGATCATCGCGATCCCGCTGGGCATCCTGCTGACCCGCAGGGCCTTCCGGAAGGTCACCCCGGTGGCGATGGCCTTCGCCAACATGGGCCAGGCGACCCCGGCGATCGGCCTGCTGGCCCTGCTGGTCGTCTGGCTGGGCGTCGGCGAGAGGCCGGCCCTGATCGGCATCATCGTCTACGCGATCCTCCCGGTCCTGTCCAACACCATCGCGGGCCTGAGGGCGAACGACCCGACGCTCCTGGAGGCGGCGCGCGGCATCGGCATGTCCCCGCTGGGCGTGCTGCGGAAGGTGGAGCTGCCGCTGGCCGTCCCGCTGATCCTCGCGGGCGTGCGTACGGCCCTGGTCCTCAACGTCGGCACGGCGACGCTGGCCACCTTCGGCGGGGGTGGCGGCCTGGGCGTACTGATCACCACCGGCATCACCAACCAGCGCATGCCGGTGCTGGTCCTCGGCTCGGTCCTGACGGTGGCCCTGGCCCTGCTGGTGGACTGGCTGGCCTCACTGGCGGAGATCCTGCTCCGGCCGCGGGGTCTGGAGGTGGGCCGGTGAGAACGCCCTGTGTGCCGCTGGCGCTGCTGCTGGCCCTGCTGCCGGCCGCCGGCTGCGGTCTGATGAGCGGCTCCCCGATGGTCGACGACGTGACACCGGGCTCGATCGGAGCCGGTGAGCCCCTCAAGGGCGCCCATCTCACCGTCACCTCCAAGGAGTTCACGGAACAGCTGATCCTCGGCGCGATCATGGGCATCGCCTTCGAGGCGGCGGGCGCGCAGGTCCTCGACCGCACCGGCATCCAGGGGTCGGTCGGGGCCCGTGAGGCGGTCAAGTCCGGTGAGGCCGACGGGATGTACGAGTACACGGGCACCGCGTGGATCACCTACCTGGGCAACAGCCGTCCCATCCCCGACCCGCGGCGGCAGTGGCAGGCGGTCCACGACGCCGACCTCGCCAACGGCCTGACCTGGCTCCCGCCCTCCCGGCTCGACAACACCTACGCACTGGCCATGAACCAGGCCGCCTTCGAGAAGTACGGCACGAAGACACTGTCGGACGTGGCCGCGCTGGCGAGATCGGACCCCGGGGCGGTGACCCTGTGCGTGGAGGGCGAGTTCGCCAACCGCGCCGACGGTCTGCCCGGCATGGAGAAGGCGTACGGCATGAGCGTGCCGGCCAGGAACGTCACGCAGATGGACACCGGGATCATCTACACCCAGGTGCAGAAGGGAAGTTGCACCTACGGCGAGGTCTTCACGACCGACGGCCGCATCAGGTCCATGAACCTGGTGGTGATGCAGGACGACCGGAGGTTCTTCCCCAACTACAACGCGGCTCCCGTGATCAACACCAAGGCCCTGAAGAAGTGGCCGGCCATCGCGGCGGTCCTGGACCCGGTGACGGCGAAGCTGGACAACACGGTGGCCCAGACACTGAACGCGAAGGTGGACGTGGCCGGGGAGGACCCGCACCAGGTGGCGCTGGACTGGATGAAGGCGGAGGGATTCGTCAAGTAACGGCACGTCCACGGGGGTTCCCGAGAACCCGGTACGGAAGGCGATGCAAAAGAGTGGTTGCAAAGCATCCTTTGCATCGATACCTTTGTACGCATGACGGAGCACGAGGACCGGAGACAGCGCCGGCTGGACGCACGATCACTGCGCGGGCTCGCCCACCCGCTGCGCATGCAGCTGCTGGACGCCCTGCGGCAGCACGGCCCCGCCACCGCGTCCCAACTGGCCGAGCGGCTGGGCGAGTCCAGCGGCGCGACCAGCTACCACCTGCGCCAGCTCGCCGAGCACGGCTTCGTCGAGGACGCCCCGGAGCGCGGCAAGGGCCGGGAGCGGTGGTGGCAGGCGGTGGACCAGGGCCTCCGCTTCGACAGCGCCGACTTCGAGGACGCGAGTCCCGAGGTGCGGGGGCTGACGGAGGTGTTCCTCCAGGAGGGCGCCGCACGTCATGCCCGCGAGCTGTCCGCCTGGCTCGGCACCCGCGACCGGTGGCCGCAGGCCTGGGCCCGCTCCAGCGACATGAGCGACATGAGCCTGCGGCTCACACCGGAGCTCGCGACCGAACTGATCGGCAGGATGCACGACCTGATCGACGGCTACCGGGACCGGGCCCCCGCGGCGGACGCCCCTGACGCCGAGCACGTACGCGTCCACACGCACCTCTTCCCCATCGAGACGGACTGAGAGGCACGACATGCACACGCAGAACCAGCTCGCCCGGCACCGGATGACGCACCTGCGCACGCAGGCGGACGCGTACCGTCTGGCAGCCGCGGCCACGCCCCCGAAGCAGGAACTCCGCACCCGCCTCGGCTGGACCCTGGTGGAAGTCGGCCTGCGCCTGGCGGCGCCGACGCCCGCATAGACACCCCTTCACCCCGTCAGGGGCGCGCAGAACTGCGCGACCGGTCCACCCCTCACCCGCACGCGGAACTCAACAGCTGGGAACCTTCGTTCCCTTCTCCAACGCCACCAGGTCGGACACCGCCCCCTTGAGCGTCGCCACCGGCACCAGCCGCAACCCCTTCGGCAGCTCGGCCTTCGCATCGGCGCACTCGTCCTTCGGCACCAGAAAGACCGTCGCCCCGTCCCGCCGCGCGGCCTGCGTCTTCAGCGCGACCCCGCCCACTGCCCCCACGGTCCCGTCCGCGGTGATGGTTCCGGTACCGGCGATGTTCCTCCCGCCGGTGAGGTCGCCCCCGCTCCCGTCCCCGTCCAGCTTGTCGACGATCCCGAGCGAGAACAGCAGCCCCGCGCTCGGGCCGCCCACGTCCGCCAGCTTCAGGGTCACCTTGACCTTGTCGGCACCGAGGTTCAGGTACTTCAGCGCGGCCTGCGTGGCCGCGTCCTGCGACTGCTCCATCTGTTCGGTGTTGTGCTGCTCGATCTCCTTGACGTTGTCGCCGCTCGGATACACCGAGTCGCGCGGCATCACCGCCCGGTCCGTGCGGAACCAGTTGCCGATGACGTCGCCCAGCGACACCCGGGTCTCCGGCCCGGTCGCCTCGATCGTCGTCATCCGCAGCTGCCCCCCGGTCGTCCGGGTGGGCGCCCCGGAGATGGTGATCACCGGGGTGCCCTGGTTGTCGCCGAGCACGTTCGCCGTCATCCCGGGCTGGGCCACCGAGAACGGCAACGGCGCGAAGACGGCCGTACCGATCAGAGCCACGACGGGAACCGCACAGACGGCGACGGCCTGGAGACGCGTGAGACGTGAGAGCACGGAGTCAATCTAACGCGGCAACCCGGCAACCACTTCAGGCCATCGCTCCCCGCTCCGCACCCACCCCGCCCCGGCCCCTCAGCGCAACGCCTCCGCGACCTCCCGCGCCGCGTCCATGACCCGCGTCCCCACTCGCTCGGGCACGGCATCGGCCAGCATCACGACCCCGACGCTCCCCTCGACCCCGGTGACCCCGAGCAGGGGGGCCGCCGCACCGCTCGCGCCGGCCTCGAGTTCGCCGTGGGTCAGCGTGTACCCGGGGTCGTCCTTCGGCGAGTGCCGCGCGGAGAGGATCGCCTTCCCGGCGGCCCCCCGGTCCAGCGGGTGCCGGAACCCGGCCCGGTACGCCACGTGGTAGTCGGTCCAGGTCGGCTCCACGACCGCGACGGCGAGCGCCTCGGTCCCGTCGACCAGCGTCAGGTGTGCCGTCGCCCCGATGTCCTCCGCGAGCGACCGCAGGGCCGGCAGGGCGGCCTCCCGTACGAGCGGGTGCACCTGCCGTCCCAGCCGCAGTACCCCGAGGCCGACCCGGGCTCGCCCGCCCAGGTCACGCCGTACCAGCGCATGCTGCTCAAGCGTGGCGAGCAACCGGTACACCACGGTCCGGTTCACGCCCAGTTTGTTGGATAGCTCGGTGACGGTCAGCCCGTGGTCCGTGTCGGCCAGCAACTTGAGGACCCTGAGGCCCCGGTCGAGCGTCTGAGAGGTCTCCGCGGTCACGACGCCCACTCCTTAGGTGGTGAGGTCGGCAGCCTCCGACGCGGCGGATGCGTCGCCGAGTCCCGTCAGCGACGCGCTTCAGAGGCCGCCGATCGGCAGGACGGTCCGGCGGCTCCGGACCCAGTCGCTTCACGGCTGCGCTCCGCGGCGGCGCTGCCACGGGGCGTGTGCGTAGCCGGACAGTAGCGAAGGGGGTTCGCTGAGCGGAAGCCTCCGTCCAGAATCCGGTCACGCTCCGGTACGGAGTACTTCGGTATGTGGCGGTATATACGCCGCACACTCCGGGTGTCACCACGGTGTCGCCGGGGTGTCACCGCATCCGGGTGGCCCACTCCTGCACCTTGGCGATCCGCTGCCGCAGCTGTCCCGCCGTGGCCTCCGCGCTCGGCGGCCCCCCGCACACCCGGCGCAGCTCGGTGTGGATCACCCCGTGCGGCTTGCCGCTCTGGTGCACATACGCGCTGACCATCGTGTTCAGCTGCTTGCGCAGCTCCATCATCTCCTTGTGGGAGACGACGGGCCGCCGTTCCGCGGGCAGTTCCAGCAGGTCGGCCTCGTCGTCCGGCTTCTTGCGACTGTGCGCGATCTGCCGGGCCTGCCGCTTCTGCAACAGCAGCTGCACCTGGTCGGGCTCCAGCAGCCCCGGGATACCGAGGTAGTCCTGCTCCTCCTCGCTCCCCGGGTGCGCCTGCATGCCGAACTCGGCCCCGTCGTACAGCACCCGGTCGAAGACGGCCTCGGACTCCAGCGCCTCGAAGGCGAACTGCTCCTGCTCGCCGGTGTCCTCGTCCTGCTCCTTGTTCGCCTCCTCCATCTCCTTCTCGGACTCGGCGTACGGGTCCTCCTCGCCGTCCTTCCTCGGCTTGTCGAGGGCGTGGTCCCGCTCGACCTCCATCTCGTTGGCGAAGGTCAGCAGGTCGGGAACGGTCGGCAGGAACACGGACGCGGTCTCGCCGCGCCGCCGGGACCGCACGAAACGCCCGACGGCCTGGGCGAAGAAGAGGGGGGTCGAGATGGTGGTGGCGTAGACCCCCACCGCCAGCCGGGGCACGTCGACGCCCTCGGACACCATCCGCACCGCGACCATCCACCGGTCGTCACTGCCGCTGAAGTCGTCGATCCGCTTGGACGCGCCGGTGTCGTCGGAGAGCACCACGGTCGCCTTGGTCCCCGTGATCTCACGGATCAGCTTGGCGTAGGCACGCGCCGACTCCTGGTCCGAGGCGATGACCAGGGCCCCGGCGTCCGGAATCCCCTTGCGTACCTCCGTCAGCCGCTGGTCGGCGGCGCGCAGCACGGCCGGCATCCACTCGCCGCGCGGATCGAGCGCGGTACGCCAGGCCTGGCTGACGGCGTCCTTGGTCATCGGCTCGCCGAGCCGCGCGGCGATCTCGTCACCGGCCTTCGTCCGCCAGCGCATGCTGCCGCTGTAGGAGAGGAAGATGACCGGCCGCACGACGTGATCGGCGAGCGCGCTGCCGTACCCGTAGGTGTAGTCGGCGGCGGACCGCCGGATCCCGTCCTGCCCCTCCTCGTACGTCACGAAGGGGATGGGGTTGGTGTCGGACCGGAACGGCGTACCGGTCAGGGCCAGCCGCCGGGTCGCCGGCTCGAACGCCTCCAGGCAGGCCTCGCCCCAGGACTTCGAGTCACCGGCGTGATGGATCTCGTCGAGGATGACGAGCGTCTTGCGCTGCTCGGACCGGTTGCGGTGCAGCATCGGCCGCACCCCGACACCCGCGTACGTGACGGCGACCCCGTCGTACTCCCGGCTCAGCGGTCCCGCGCTGTACTCGGGGTCGAGCTTGATCCCTATCCGCGCCGCCGCCTCCGCCCACTGCTTCTTCAGATGCTCCGTGGGGGCGACGACCGTGATCTGCTGCACGACGTGGTGGTGCAGCAGCCAGGACGCGAGGGTCAGCGCGAACGTCGTCTTGCCGGCGCCGGGCGTGGCGACGGCGAGGAAGTCACGTGGCTGCTCCTGGACGTACTTCTCCATGGCGCCCTGCTGCCAGGCCCGCAGCTTGCTGGCGGTACCCCAGGGTGCCCGGCCAGGGAAGGCCGGCGAAAGGTGGTGGGAGGAAGCGGCGGTGGTAGTCACGGTCTCCGTAGTAGGGGGTCGGGCGGCTACGCATGCGTATGACAACCGGGCCACCCTACCGGCGGCCCGCGGCGGTCAACGCGCAGACAAGGCCGCCTCACCCCCGGGTGGGACTCACGTCACAGATCACGGAGCCGGGTCGTCACCCAGACCCCGACGAGCGCCACGGCGGCCATCGGCAGGAAGACGACCGTGAAGGCGACCGGGTGCGAACCGGCACCGGCCGTCCCCGTCATGCTGCCGCCGCCCAGGGAGGCGAAGGCCGCGCCGGCCGCGGCGAGCAGGACGGCGTTCGACAGTCCGTCGGAGATCTGCAGGGCGGCCGAGTTGGCGCCGGCCTCGTGCGGGGCGGAGAGCCGGAGCATCAGCACGCTCGACGAGGCGATCACCAGGCCCATCCCGAAACAGCCGAAGGCCCAGGCGACGGCGACGGTCCACACCGGCACGCCGTGCACGAGCACGCTGGGCGCGGCGGCGATCGCCGCGGCGACCAGCACCATCCCGAGGGTCATCAGCCGCCCCCGGTACGGCGCCACCCGAGGCCGCGCCTGGACCCAGGAGCCCAGCGCCCAGGTGACCCCGCCCGCGGCCAGGGAGAACCCGGCGAGGGTGGGCGAGAGCCCCCGCTGGGTCACCAGCATCAGCGGCACGAAGGACTCGGCGGAGACGAACGCACCGGCCGCGACCCCGCGCAGCAGGACCACCGACGGCAGCCCGCGGGCCGCGCGGCAGGTTCCGCGCGGCAGCAGCCCGAGTACGGCGGGAACCAGCAGCGCGCACCCGGCGGCCCCCGGCAGCAGGGAGACCCACCGCAGGTCCTGAGCCGCGTACTGCAGCAGCCCCGCGCCGACGGAGATACCCAGCGCGAGCCGGATCCGCCGCCGCCCGAAGGGCTCCGGCGTCCGCTCCGCGACCGGGCCGCCGGCCCGCCGCCGTATCTGGGGAAGGGCGAGCGCGACCGGGAACACCACGAGCACCGGGATACCGACGAACACCCACCGCCACCCGAGGTGCTCGGTCACCGCGCCGGCGGCCAGCGGCCCGACGACGGACGGCACCACCCAGCCGGCGGCGAAGGCGGCCATGATCGCGGGCCGCAGCCGCTCCGGGTAGGCCCGCCCCACCACCACGTAGAGCGCGACGATGACCAGCCCGCCCCCGAACCCCTGCACGGCCCGCCCCGCGATGAACACCCACATGACCTGCGCGGTCCCGGCGACGACGAGCCCCGCGGCGAAAGCCCCGATCCCCGCCGTCAGCGCCCCGAGCGGCCCTCTGCGGTCCGACCACTGCCCGGCGAGCACCATCCCGAACAGGCTCGTCGTGAAGTACCCGGAGAAGGCGAACGCGTACAGCGACACCCCGTCCAGCTCCCGGGCGGCCACGGGCATCGCCGTCCCGACCGCGGTCGCCTCGAAGGCGATCAGCAGCACCACGGACACGATCCCGACACTCAGCGCCCGGTACGACCGCCCGAGCACCCCTTCGCCATCGGCTCTGCCGGCCTTCTCGGCGTTCTCATCCGCGACAACGGCGTCGCTGGGCTCCAGGGCGGTCATATCGACCAAGGTAAGCCCCATTCCCCGCCTTGGCCCCTGTCCCGAGCCCCACCCCGCCTCGGACCTTGGTCGTAGACCCCCCGCCCCTTCATGAACGCCACATGGCAGTCCCATTGCAGCCCCGCCGATCCCCTTGAGCCCCTCCCCCACCCCCGCCTACCTTCAGATCACCGACCCGGCCGCCAAGGACACGGTCGGCGACGGCCGTGTGCCCGAGTGGTTCAGGGGCTCGCCTGCAAAGCGAGTTACGTGGGTTCGAATCCCGCCATGGCCTCCAGTGCAGTACCTCGGTGTCGGTGCCGGTGGCGCCCGGGGCGACGGCGTTGACGGTGATCCCGTGGGGGCGAGCTCCCCGGCCCAGCCTCGTGCCAGGAACTCGTCGGCGGCCTCGGCCGCGCCGTAGGACGTGCGGTCGGGCAACCCCAGGATGACCAGACTGCCGACGTTCACCACGCGGCCCCAGGACCGTTCGGGCATGCCCGGCAGGACGGCCTGGACCAGCTGGACCGCGGTGCGCACGTTCATGTCGAAGACGGCGTCCAGGTCGGAGAGAGCGACCTCCCCGAGGGGCGCGGGGCGCACCGCTCCCACGTTGTCGACCACGGCGTCGACAGGTCCCGCCGCCGGCACGTCCGCGAGGAGCCGGCCGGTGGCCGCGCGGTCGGCGAGGCCGGCTTCGTGGAACTCGCCGGGAAAGGAGCGGGGCGCGCTGCGGGCCACGCCCACGGGTGCGCGGCCTCCGCCGCCAGGTGGTCGGCGAGCGCGCGGCCGATGCCTCGGGACGCGCCCGGGATGAGCACCCGGCTGCCGGTCATGAGTTTGCTCCTTTGCTGCACTGATCTTCGCAACGCACGGTTCGCCCGTCCTGTTCCTGGACGAGGACCGGCTGCGGCACAGCGGTGTGCCGGCGCTGTCCCCCGTGCGAGCTACGCGCAGGTGTCCACCGTGCGGTGACGACTCCGGGGCGCCCGCTCCGTAGCGTTCGGGCCAGTTCCGCGGCGGTCGGTCCGCGGGTTACGAGGAGGAGTCGACATGAGGCTGGTCTGGCAGTTGTTGGCGGTGGCGGCGGTCGCCTTCGCCGGTGGGCAGGCGGTCGCCGCGGTGGCGGGGAACTGGTTCCTCACCCTGGTCCTCGGCGTGCTGACGGCCGCGGCCGCGGTGGCCGTCTACGGCTGGGTGGTACGGCGGACCGAGCACCGGCCGAGCACCGAGGTGGCGCGGGACGGCGCCCGGGCGGCGTTCGGACGCGGTGCGCTGATCGGCGTGGTGACGTTCGCGTGTGTGATGGCGAACATCGCCTTCCTCGGGGACTACTCCGTGCACGGCCTGGGGTCGGTGACGGTCGCGGTGGGGCTGATCGGATCCATGGCCGGCGCCGCGGTGACCGAGGAACTGCTGTTCCGGGGCGTGCTGTTCCGGATCCTCGAGGAGCGCACCGGCACCTGGATCGCCTTGACGTCGACCGGTGTGCTGTTCGGGATGATGCATCTGCTCAACAAGGACGCGACCCTGTGGGGCGCCCTCGCCATCGCGATCGAGGCCGGCGGCATGCTCGGCGCCGCGTACGCCGCCACCCGCACCCTGTGGCTGCCGATCGGCCTGCACTTCGGCTGGAACTTCGCCGAGTCGGCGATCTTCGGTACCGAGGTCTCCGGCAGCGGAGCGCAGCAGGGCCTGCTGGACGCCTCCACCTCGGGGGCGCAGCTGATCACCGGCGGCGAGTTCGGGCCGGAGGCGAGCGTGTACGCGGTGCTGCTCGGGGTGCTGGTGACGATCGCCTTCCTGCGGCTGGCCAAGCGGCGCGGGCACCTGGTGCCGCGCCGGCGCCGGGACACCCCGGCCGGCTCCGTCGCTACACTGCCCCGGTGATCAGTCCTCGGCAGGTGTCCGGGTGGTGGCACCGGCTCGACGTGACGGTCCGGGATCTGCCCCTCGGGCTGCTGATCCTGGCCGGTTCCTTCCTGCCGGTGCTGCACGGCAACGGGACCCAGGTCGGTGATCTGCCCACCCGTCCCTTCGACGCGGCGGCCGGCCTGGCACTGGGCCTGGAGTGCCTGCCGCTCGCCGTGCGCAGGCGGTGGCCGGCCGTCTCGCTCGCCCTGGTGTCGCTCGGCTTCGCCGTCGACCAGGTCCGCGCCTACCACTCGGTCGCCGGTGTCGCGCTCCCCCTCGCCCTGCTGAGCGCCGGCGCCCATCTGGACCGGCACCGGCGCACCGCCGCGCTGCTGTTCTCCGCGGCCTACGTGCCGTTGGCGGTCGCGCTGCACCGGCTGGGGTCGGGGGGCGAGACGGTAAGCGAGTTCGTGACGTTCTATCTCGCGCTGGTCCTGGCGTGGGGTGCCGGGGCGTGGCTGCGGGCCACCCGGGCCGCGGAGGCCGAACACCGGCTGCGGGTCGCCGAGGACACCCGCGCCGCCGAACGCACCACGATCGCCAGGGAGTTGCACGACGTGGTGACCCACCATGTGACGGCGATGGTCGTGCAGGCCGAGGCGGCGCGGTACCTCACCGCGGCGCCCGACCGGCTCGACCAGACCCTGACCGCCGTCACCGACACCGGGCGCCTCGCCATCGCGGACCTGCGCCAGTTGCTCGACCTGCTCAACCCCGACCACGGCACCGGCACCGCCGGCACCAGGACGCCGCCCGCCGGGAGGCTGGTCTCGCTGGTGGAGCAGACGCGCCGGGCCGGGCAGCCGGTGGAGTTCACCGAGGAGGGCACGCCGGCGCAGTCGGCCGGCAGCGCCGACCTGGTGGCCTACCGGGTGGTGCAGGAGGCCCTGACGAACGCCCTCAAGTACGCCCATGGCAGCCGTACTTCGGTACGCGTACGCCATGGCGGGAAGGAGATCACCGTGGAGGTAGGCACGGACGGGTCCGGCTCGGCCGCCGCGTCCCCGGGCGGGAGCGGGCGGGGCCTGGCCGGCCTGCGGGAGCGCGTGGCCGTGCTGGGCGGCGAGTTCAGCGCGGGGCACGCGGGAGACGGCGGCTTCGTCGTACGGGCCCGTATACCCGCCGGGAACCCGTCGTGACCGCGGCCCGCCGGGAACCCGCCGTCGCCGGCCCGGGCGAGGCGCCGATCCGGGTCCTGGTCTGCGACGACCAGGTGCTGATCCGCACCGGGCTGGCGACGATCATCGACGCCCAGCCCGATCTGGCGGTGGCCGGTGAGTGCGGGGACGGGCGGGCCGCGGTCGACCTCGCCGGCCGGCTGCGCCCGGACGTCGTCGTCATGGACGTCCGCATGCCGGTGCTCGACGGCATCGAGGCCACCCGGCTGCTGGCCGGGGCCGGGGTGCCGCATCCCGTGAAGGTGCTCGTGGTGACCACGTTCAACCTGGACGAGTACGTGTACGAGGCGCTGCGCGCGGGCGCGAGCGGGTTCCTGCTCAAGGACGCGCCGCCGGACCGGCTGCTGCACGGCATCCGGACCGTGGCAACCGGCGTGGCCCTGCTGGACCCCGAGGTGACCCGCCGGCTGGTGGGCCGGTACGCCGCCCGGATCCGGCCCGCCGACGGCGGCACCCCCGAGGACATCCCGCTGACCCCGCGGGAGCTGGAGGTCCTGCGGCTGATCGCGGACGGCCTCTCCAACGGCGAGATCGCCGCGACCCTGCTGATCAGCCCGGAGACCGTGAAGACCTTCGTCTCCCGCATCCTCACCAAACTCGACCTGCGCGACCGGGTCCAGGCGGTCGTCTACGCCTACCGCCGGGGGTTGGTGGTCTGACCTGGGCCCGGCCGGAGCGCCCCGCCGCTCAGAGCACCCCGCCCGCCTCGTCCTGGAAGAGTTCCGTCCAGTAGTGCCACTGGGCGTCGGTCGTGGTGGGGGTGGGGTCGATCGTCGCCAGGGTGTGGAGCATCGTCGCGGCGAGCTGGTCGTAGGCCTCCGTGGTGAGTTCGTGGTTCAGGTGTTCGTCGATGGTGCGCTCGTGGTGGAGGAGCCACAGGGTGAAGGCGAGCGTGGAGATGTCGGTGTTGAGGGGGTGGAGGGTCGCCTCGGGCTCGGAGAAGTTGAGGATCGCGCCCGTGGTCCCGTCCACGACCAGGCTGTTCTCCTCGACCAGGTGGCCGAGGCGTATGAGCCGCCCGGCGTGGGGCGGCAGGGCCTCCAGCGGGAAGTCGCCGGTGTGGACGTCGGTGAAGTACTCCCGGAGGGTGGGGAGCGGGGCGTCCGGGTCGAGGTGGAAGAGGACCGCGTCCTCCGGGAGGCCGGTCTCGCGCAGGAAGCGGCGGGTCGGCTCGTGGGTGAGCGTGGGCGGGAAGTCGACCTCCTCGAAGCGGGCCACCCGGCCCTGCCCGAACTCCTGGTCCAGGAGCCGGGCCGGCAGGTCGACGGCGAGCCCGGAGTCCGTGCCCGGGCCCGCGACCAGGCTGAGAGGGCGGATCAGCGCCGTCGCCTTCCAGTACGGTGGGACCCGGCCTGCCGTGCCCTCCTCGAAGAGCTCCAGCAGCCTGCGGGACGCCTCGGTGGCCGTCTTGGTGCCGTAGGTGCCGGCGAGAGCGGCGAAACGGCCGCGCAGGCCCGTCAGTTCCTCGGTGACCGCGGCGAACCGCAGCAGCGTCTCCAGCGAGGGCGCAAGCGGGCGCGGGTCGGCCGGGTCGACCAGGTAGGCCGTGCTGATCTCGCCGGTGCCGCCGTCGAGGAGGATCGACTCCGTGTCGAGGCCGGCCGGAGCCAGCAGTTCGCCTATCACCAGCCGGTCCCGGAGGTCCTCCGCGAGCCGGGACGGGCCGGCCGTGAGGTCCGCGACGTCGGCGAGCGTGCGCAGGCCGGCCGTGCGGAGCGGTTCGAACGTCAACAGGCCGCCGGTGTCGGGGAGTCCGGGGCCGGAGAGCCACATGCGGGTCGGTTCGTGCGTGATGTAACGGTCCAGTTCTGCCTCGGTCAGCGTGATCGCCGCCGCCCCGCTGCCGGTCGTGCTGGTCGTGCTCATCGCTGCCCCCGCGATCAAAGAGTCCAGGAAACGCAAGTGGTTCGGAGTGGTGTGCCGTCGGCCGTCCTGAGCAGGGCACGGTGTGCCGTTCGGGCTTCCCCTCCGAAACGGCCGTCCCCACTGCCCAGAACACTACGCCGCACCACTGACAACGCCCCGTGGACAAGAGACGTCAGACGGCCCTCGCCCGTTCCGTCCCGGTGACAATCGCCGCCACCGTCTGTTCCACGGTCAACGCCGAGGTGTCCAGCAACGGACCCAACGCCTCGGTGCGCAACCGTGGTTCCGCGTCCGGGCCGGCGATCGTCCACGCGGGTCCGTACCCGGTCTTCGGCCGCCCCGCCTCCCGCCCCGCCCCCCGCTTGGCCACCGCCTCGGGGCTGGGGGCGAGGACGACGACGTGCAGCGGACGGGTGCGGATCCGTTCGACGTAGGACGCCGGCTCGGGGCCCAGCAGCACGTCCTGGACGACCGCCGCGGCCCCGGGCGTGTACTCCGCCCGGCCGGAGACGATCATCCGGCGGAAGGCGTCACCACGGACGTGCGCCGCCCGCGGGAGCCTCTTGGCGAGCGCCTGCGCGACCGTCGACTTGCCCGACGCCGTGGTCCCGGTGATCACGACGACCCCGGACAGGCTCACTGACCGGTGACGACCGCCGCCTGCGGGCGGATCGGGAGGCGGTTGACCGGGCGGCCGGTGGCGGCGCGGACGGCGGAGGCGATGGCCGCCGGGGACGTCACGACCGGTACCGCGCTGACCGACTTGGCGCCGAAGGGCGCGACCACGTCCCGTTCCTCGACCAGCTTGACGATCCGGATGTCCGGCGCGTCCAGGGCGGTCGGGAGGGCGTAGCCGGTGAGGTCGGGGTGGCGGATCAGCCCGCGCGGGGTGCGCAGGTTCTCGGTGAGCGCGATGCCGACGCCCTGGGTGACACCGGCCTCGATCCGCGCGCCGAGCTGTGCCGGGTTGAGGACCCGGCCCACGTCCTGGGCGACGGCCAGCTCCACGACCCGTACCGAACCGAGCTCGATGTCCACGTCGACGACCGCGCGGATCGCGCAGAAGGCGAGGCCGACGAAGGCGTCACCCTGGCCCTGCGCGTCCAGCGGCTCGGTCGGGTGCGGACGGCACTGGGCCGTGGCCCACAGTTCCTTGCCGTCCATCGCCTCGGTGACGGTGGTCGACAGGACGCCGTCGTAGGACGTGATCTTGCCGTCGGTGATCTGGAGCAGCTCGGTGGACATGCCGAACTTGTGGGCGAGCGGCTGGAGGAGCTGGGTGCGGACCATCTTGGCGGCGCGTTCGACGGCGCCGCCGGAGACCCAGGTGTGCCGGCCGCGGCAGCCGGCGCCGGCCGGCGGCTGGTCGGTGTCGACGGGGGCCACGTGGACCTCGTCGATGCCGAGGGTCTCCTGGACGATCTGGCGGGCCAGGGTGGTGAAGCCCTGGCCGGTCTCCACGGCGGCGCAGAGCACGGTGGCGATGCCGTCGTGGACCTTGACGGTGGCCGTCGAGACCTCGTCGGCGCCCTCGATGCCGAGCATGTGGACCATGCCGAGGCCGTAGCCGACGCCGCGGCGCACCGCGCCCGGCTCGCCCGCGCCCTCGGGGCCGCCGGGCAGCAGCCACTCGTCCTCGGGGGTGTCCTTGGGCAGTGCCGGCAGCGGGAAGTCCCGTACCGCCTGGAGCAGCTCGGCGACGGGGGCCGGACACGTCACCGTCTGGCCGATGGGCAGCACGTCGCCGGTCGCGAGGACGTTGCGCAGGCGGATCTCGGCCGGGTCGATGCCGAGCTTCTTCGCCAGCTTGTCCATCTGCGCCTCGTAGGCGGCGCACACCTGCATGGCGCCCTCGCCGCGGACGTGGCCGGAGGGCGGGTTGTTGGTACGCACGGCCCAGCCCTCGATGAAGGCGTTCGGGACGACGTAGGGGCCGCAGGCGAAGGAGACCGCGGCGGCCAGGGACTCGGCGGAGGTGTCGGCGTAGGCGCCCGCGTCGAGCAGGATCTGCGCCTCGACCTTGATCAGCTTGCCGTCGGCGTCGGCGTGGTGCCGGTAGCGCAGCAGGGTCGGGTGGCGGTGGGCGTGGCCGAGGAAGGACTCCTCGCGCGTGGCGGTGAGTTTGACCGGGCAGCCGGTCTTCAGGGCGAGCAGGCCGAGCGGCAGCTGGAAGCCCTGGTCCTCGCGGTCGGCGGTGGCGCCGGGCACGCCGGTGACGACGATCTTCACCTGCTCCAGCGACAGCCCGAAGCAGGCGGCGGCCGTGTTGCGGTCGGTGTGCGGGTCGGTGGAGGCCAGGTAGAGCTCGACCCCGCCGT
The DNA here is from genome assembly GCF_055567595.1 of Streptomyces sp. NPDC026515. Taxonomy (NCBI): domain Bacteria; kingdom Bacillati; phylum Actinomycetota; class Actinomycetes; order Kitasatosporales; family Streptomycetaceae; genus Streptomyces; species Streptomyces sp. NPDC026515. The sequence continues at coordinate 105,585 of NZ_JBVHQD010000014.1, read as the reverse complement.
CGGGGCGGGGCACGGCGAGTCCGGCCTCGGCGCCGATGGGGGCCGGGTCGGCGCGGCCGATGCGGTACTGGCCCTCGACGACGATCTCGCCGGCCGCGTCCGGGTCGCCGTGGTGCAGCGGGATGTGCCGGATCAGGTTGCCGTCGGGGTGCAGCGGCTCGGCCTCGAAGGCCTGTTCGGGGTCGATGACCGGGTCGAGCACCTCGTACTCGACGATGACGGCGGCGGCGGCCATCCGGGCCGTGTCGGGATGGTCGGCGGCGACGGCGGCGATGGGCTCGCCGTGGTGCCGTACGACCTCGGCGGCGAACACCGGGCGGTCCGGCGTGCCCCGGCCGTGCAGGGGGGTGCCGGGCACGTCCTCGTGGGTGACGACCGCCCGCACGCCGGGCATCTCACGCGCGTGGGTGGTGTCGATCGACACGATGCGCGCGTGCGGGTGCGGGGAGCGCAGTACGGCCGCCCAGAGCAGGCCCTCGGCCCACAGGTCGGCCGCGTAGGGGAAGGTGCCCTCGGTCTTCGCGCGCGCGTCGGCGGCCGGCAGCGACACGCCGAGGCCGTGCGGCGGCTGCTCGGGCGCGGGGTCGGCGCTGTCCGCGGCGGTGGTCGTGGCGACGGTCTCGTTGGTCATGCCTGGCCTCCGTCCGATCCGTAGGGCTGGTCGCCGTAGCTCTGGCTCTGGTCGCCGAACGTCTGGTTCCCGCCGAAGCTCCGGTCGCCGCCGAACGACTGATCGCCGCCGAAGGACTGGTCGCCGCCGAAGGACTGGTCGTACGACTGCTCGCGCAGGGCGTCGTAGGACGACTGCTCGCGCTGGGCGGGCGACGCGAAGGTGCCCGGGGAGTCGAACGCCGAGGCGTTGACGCCGCCGGCACCCGGTCCCGCCTGATGCGGAATGCGGGCCTCGTCGCCGCCCGTCTCGGCGTCGGCGGCGGCGTGTGCCTCGCGTTCGGCGACGACCTCCTGGACGGCGTCCAGCACGCCCCGGTAGCCCGAGCAGCGGCAGAGGTTGCCGCACAGGGCCTGACGGGTCTCCATCTCGGTGGGTGCCGGGTTGCCTTCCAGCAGGTCGTGGACGGTCATGGCCATGCCCGGGACGCAGAAGCCGCACTGGACGGCTCCGCGCAGGGCCAGCGCGCGCTGGACGTCCGAGGGCCGGCCGTCCTGGGCGAGTCCCTCGACCGTGCGCACCTCGCTGCCGGCCGCGGTCACCGCGGGAACCAGGCAGGAGGCGACCAGGCGGCCGTCGACCTGGACGTTGCAGGCGCCGCATTCGCCCTGGGAGCAGCCGTCCTTGGCGCCGGCCAGGCCGAGGCGTTCGCGGAGGACGTAGAGGAGCGACTCGCCGATCCAGGCGTCGGTGACGGGGCGGTCGGTGCTGTTGACGCGCAGGACGTAGGAGGCGAGGGGGTGATCGTCGATCGCCTCGGCTTCGCCTTCGGCGGGTTCCGTCCCGTCCGCGCCCGGCGCGCTGTCCTCGTCGTCGGGTGCGGGGGGCGCCGTCGGGAGCGCGTCGCCGTCGGCGGGCCGCGGGTCGAAGCCCCGGGCGGGGTGCGGGGCCGACGCGTCGTGGGGCTCGTCGGCTCCGAGGGCTTCGGACGTGTCCGGTTCACCGGTGCCGGGCGACTCGCCGGTCGTGTGCCGGGTGGCCGCGGCACCGGACTCGCCGACGGCGCGGAGTTCGCCCGTGTCGCCGGGGTCGCCCGGTTCGCCGACCGGGACCACGTCGGGTGCGGGCGCCGCACCGGCGGCCTCGGACGGGGCACCTGGGGCCGGAGGGCCACCGTGGTCCGCCGGGGCCCCTGAGGGGCCCTCAGGGGCCTGTACGGGGTGCTCCCAGGCCTGGACCTCCGACGCCCAGGGTGCCGGTGCGCCGCCCGGCAGGGTCGCCGGTGGCGTGCCGCCCCACTGCTCCATGAGCGCGGATGTGGTGAACTCGCCCGATTCGTCCGGAACATCGCCGTTCGCGACAGGGATCGACCACTGCCCGGTCACGTCGTGACCGGGCGCGGGCGGCGGCTCCTCGTACGTCCACTGCTGGGTCGCGGCGGGCTGGTACGTGAACCGGTCGTCGGCCGGCCGCTCCTGGGGAACCGCGTTCGGGTCGGGCCACTGGCCGCTCCCGGTCTGCACGCCCCAGGTCTCGGTGCCGGGGGCGGCCGCTATCTGCGGCGGCACGTAGCCGTGTCCGGGCGCGGCCAGGGGGCTGTCGCGGGACAGCAGGGCCTCGATGCCGCCCTCGGGGAGCTTCACGAAGGCGGTCGCGCCGTCGTCGTAGTCGCCCTGCGGCAGCGGGTCCCAGCGGCCGCCACCCGAGGGCGCGCCCTCTCCGTGCTGTTCGTCGGTCATGACAGCGCCCTCCCCAGTGCTCGTCGGGCCAGCGCGGCGACGGTGCGCCGCAGGTGCAGTACGGCAGGCGGAAGCGGGGGCACCGAGCCGCCCGGCTCGGGTGCCGCGTCGGGGATGCAGGCGGCGGCGACGTACTCGCCGAAGGCGTGCAGCGCCTCCGGGACGAGCGCGCGGTCGTTGTCCCAGTCGATGAGCCGGGCCACCCACTGCTCGGCCTCCAGCGGCCGCAGCGGCATCGGCGCTATGGCTCCGACGGCGCATCTGACCCCGCGCCGCGCGGGGTCGAGGACGAGCGCCACGGAGGCCACCGAGCGGCCGGGTCCGGTGCGGCCGGTGGCCTTCAGGAAGACCTGCGGGGCGTGCAGCAGCGGCACCCGGACGAAGGCGATCAGCTCGCCCCCGCGGAGCATCTCCACCCCGGCCAGCAGGTGCGAGACCGGGATCTCCCGGCGGGAGCCGCCCGGCCCCGCGATGACCAGCGTCGCCTCGAGGGCGGCGAGCACCGGCAGCGCGTCGCCGGTGGGCGCGGCCGTGGCGATGTTGCCGCCCAGGGTGCCCGCGTTGCGGATGTGCGGCGGGCCGGCGGACCGCGCGGCGGCGGCGAGCGCCGGGATCAGGGCCGCGAAGTCGGGGCGGCCCATGCGCGCATGGGTGAGTCCCGCGCCGAGCAGCGCGTTGCCGTCCTGGTACTGCCAGCCGCGGATCTCGCTGATCCGGCCGAGGCCGACCAGGGCGGCGGGCCGGAGCTGGCCCGAGTTGACGGCGGCCATCAGGTCGGTACCGCCCGCCACGGGGACCGCGGCGGGCATGGCGGTGAGGGCCGCCACGGCTTCGTTCAGTGTCGTGGGCAGCGTGACGGACTGCGCCGCCTGCGGTGCGTGCGTGGTCAAAACCGGCTGCCCCTTCCCGCTGCCCCCACCTGGTCCCACCTGTGTGGCCGTACGGTACGTGCTCACAGGGCGGACGTGGCAACTCTGGCACATCTTCGCAAGCCTCGAACGCACGGGTCCGCTAGGAGGCATTCGCCCACCTCACAAGCGACATGTTCCGTTTTCGTATGCCATTACCGGTGGGTTCCGATTGACACTCTTCGGTGACTCTCGGGGTCTTTTTCCCCTACGTGTTCGGGGCGGGCAGGTGACGGGAGAGGGCTACCGGCTCGGGGGCGGCCCGTCGACCGGGCGGCCCGGCACCCCGGGGCGCCGCTGCCACGGCAGGGGGCCGGCCGGCGGACGGTAGGCCACGCCCAGGGCGTCCAGCCGCCGGCGGTGGGCGGCCATCCGGCGTTCGAAGCCGGCGAAGTCCCGTTCCGCCGGGACGGGGAGTGCGCTCCAGGCGACCTCGGCGAAGGCCGCCAGCCGGGGGAAGACCTGGTAGTCCACGCGCGCGTGATCCTCCATCACCTCGGTCCAGACATTGGCCTGGGCGCCCAGCACATGACCTGCCTCCGACGCGTCGAGGTCCGGTGGAACCGGTTCGAACCGATACACGTCCTCCAGGGTGCGCACATATCCGATCGGTACCGGCTCGTCCGCGCCGGCCGCCTGCCGGTGGTCCAGGTACACGTGCTGTTCGGGGCACATGACGACGTCGTGACCGGCGCGCGCGGCCGCGATCCCGCCGCCGTAACCGCGCCAGGACGAGACGGCCACGCCCTCGGCGATGCCGCCCTCCAGGATCTCGTCCCAGCCGATCGCCCTGCGACCGCGCGCGGAAAGCCACTTGGCGAAGTGGCCGATGAACCACGACTGCAACGCGTCCTCGTCCGCGAGCCCGAGTTCCTTCATCCGGGCTTGTGCCGACGGTGACGCCCGCCACTGGTCCTTGAGGCATTCGTCGCCGCCAATGTGAACGAACGCCGAGAACCCGGCGGCGTCCGCCGGGAACAGCTCCAGCACTTCCTCGAACACCCCCTCGTAGAAGCGCAGGGTGTTGTCGGTGGGGGCGAGTACGTTCGGAGAGATCCCCCAGGTGTCCCAGACGGTCAGGGAGGCGGTGTCGATGACGTCGGTGTTGCCGAGTTCCGGATACGCGGCGATGGCGGCCTGCGAGTGGCCGGGCACGTCGATTTCGGGGACCACCGTGATATGCCGCTCGGCCGCGTAGGCGACGATCTCCCCGATGTCGTCCCGGGTGTAGTGGCCGCCGTGCGGCTTCTCCTCCCACAGCGGTGAGGCCCGGTGGCCGAATTTCGTGCGGGCCCGCCAGGAACCGACCTCGGTGAGCCGGGGGTGGCGCTCGATCGGGATGCGCCAGCCCTGGTCGTCCGTCAGGTGGAAGTGGAAGACGTTGAGTTTGTGCGCGGCCATGAGATCCAGGTAGCGCAGGACGCCTTCCTTGGGCATGAAGTGCCGGGCGACGTCGAGCATGAGGCCGCGCCAGCGGAATCGGGGCGCGTCCTCGACGATCTGGTGCGGGATTCCGTACCGGATCCCGGGGCGCACGGGCGCGCGGCGGAAGGCATCGGGACCCAGCAGCTGGCGCAGGGTCTGGGCGCCCCAGAAGACGCCTGCCGGGCCGCCGCCGCGGATCTCGACGCCCAGGCCGGCGATCACGCTCAGCCGGTACGCCTCGGGCTCCAGCGAGCCGTCCAGGCACAGCCGTACCGAGTCGCGGGCGCCCTCGGGGCCGGGCCGCAGCGGCAGCCCGAGGGCCTCGCCGAGAGCCGAGCGCAGCCAGCGTTCGGTCCCCTCGGTGCCGGGGGCGGCCCACAGGGTGGTGCCCTCGTCGAACGGGACACCGCACCGCATCGGCCCCTCGATCGAGCGCGGCGCCGGAATCAGATCCACTTCGGAAGTCATGTCAGTCCTTGACCGCTCCGCCCAGCCCGGAGACCAGCCGTCGCTGTACGAGTACGAAGAACACCAGCACCGGAATCGTCATCACCGTGGAGGCCGCCGTGACCCCGCCCCAGTCCGGGTCGTCCGGCTTGTAGAACACCAGCAGCGCCATCGGCAGCGTGGACTGCGAAGTGTCGCTGATGATGAAGGACTTGGCGAACAGGAAGTCGTTCCAGGCGGAGATGAAGGAAAACACGCTCGTGGCGACCAGACCCGGCAGCACGAGCGGGAAAAGGATCTGCCAGAGAAAGCGCGACCGGCTCGCCCCGTCGATGCAGGCGGCCTCCTCCAGCGCCTGGGGCACCCCTTTCACGAACCCCCGCAGCATCCAGATCGCGAAGGGCAGCGAGAAGGCGATGTGGGGCAGGATCAGCGAGCCCAGCGTGTTCAGCAGACCGAGGTCCCGCAGCTGGAAGAACAAGGGGATGGCGAGGGCCTCGACGGGCACCATCTGGGCCACCAGAAACATGATCAGCAGGGTGGTCCGGAAGCGGAACCGGAATCTCGTCACGGCGGTCGCGGCGAGAAAGGCGATCAGCGCCGAGACGATGACCACACTGCCCGCGACGACAACGCTGTTGACGAAATACCGGCCGAATTCCTGCTGCCCGAAGACCCGCCGGAAGGAGCCCAGAGAGGGCTCCAGGGTCCAGGGCCGGGGCCGGTCGGACTCGATCTCGCCGGCCGGTCTGAAGGCGCCCAGCACCATCCAGTACAGCGGAAAGGCGACCACTGCGGCGATCACCAGCGCCACGGCGTCGGCGGCCGTCCGCCCCGGCCGCCGGAGCGATCCGCGCACAGGATTCACGACGGTCACAGTTCCTCCCCCTGCCGGCGCAGCAGCCGCAGGTGGCCGAGGGTCACGGCGAGCAGGATCAGCAGCGTGACGACGCCGAGGGCGGCGCCGAGCCCGTACTGCGAGGAGGCGAAGGCCTGCTGATAGGCGTACACGTTGAGCACCAGGTTCTGTCCCGCGATCCCGCCCCCGCCGGTCATCACGTAGATCTGCGTGAAGATCTTGAAGTCCCAGATCACCGACTGGATGGTGACGACCATGAGGATCGGCCGGAGCATCGGCGCCAGCACCGACCGCCAGATCCGCCACTGCGAGGCGCCGTCCAGCGCGGCGGCCTCCAGCACCTCGGACGGTACGGCGCGGATCCCGGCGTACACGGTGACCATGACGAACGGGAAGGAGCACCAGACCACTTCGAGCAGCACCAGCAGGAAGGCGCTGTACCGCCCGTACGTCCAGGAGTGGCCGCCGAGCCCGAACAGCCGGTTCACCGGTCCGAAGTCCGGGTCGAAGAGGAACAGCCAGACCGTCGACCCGGTGACCGCCGGGGTCGCCCACGCCCCGAGCGCGGCCAGCATCAACGCCGCCCGCGGCACCGCACGCACCCGCGTGAGCAGCACGGCGAGCGCACATCCGACGGCGAGTGTCGACACGACGCACGCGGCGGCGAAGAACACGGTGGCGAGCAGGACCGACCAGAACCGGTCGTCGCCGAACACGTCCGCGTAGTTGTCCAGTCCCACGAAGGCGGTGGGTTCGCCGCCGCTGACCTGCGCCTGGGTGTACCGGAAGACTGAGATCAGACCGAGTTGATAGACCGGGTAGAGCAGCAACCCCCCGAGGACCACCAGAGCGGGCGCGAGGTACAGCCAAGGCACACCCCGACTCGCCAAGGGGCGCGGGGAACTGCGCGACAAGCCCCCACGCACCCGCCCGCGAGCCGCGCCACCCACCCCACTCGGCGTCATCCGGCGGAGCCGAACGCCGCGTCCATCTTCTCCGCCGCCTCCCCCGAGGCCGCCCCCACGCTCTTCCTGCCGCTGATGACCTCCTGGAACATCGTCGGCAGCACCAGCGAGGAATCGATCTGCGACCACCCCGCCGACGCGGGCACGAACTTCGTCCCGGCCGCCAGGGTCGCCACGAACGGCTTCACGAACGGCTCCCTGGCGGCCGCCTGGTCGCGGACGTCCGTGAACGTCGGCAGGAACCCCATCGCGTCGAACATCGCGGCCTGCGTCTTCTTCGACGTGAGCGCCTCCATCAGCGCGACGGCCAGCGTCCGGTGCGCCGTGCTCTTCAGCACCCCGATGTTGTTGCCGCCCGCGAAGGCCGGCGCGACGGTTCCGGCCGTGGCCCCCGGCAGCGGCACCACCGCGTACTTGCCCTTGACCGCGCCCGCCTCCACGGCCGCGTGGCTGAAGTCGCCCCCGATCGCCATCGCCGCCTTGCCGGCCGCGAACGCGGTGACCGTGTCGTTGCCGCCGAAGCCGGCGCACTTGGCGGCCGGGCAGTTGTCGTCGCCGAAGAGGGACGTGTACTCCTTGATGCCCTTCTGAGCGGCCGCGCTGTCGATCGCCGAGGCGTACGAGCCGCCCTTCGCGGTGGCGAGTTCGCCGCCGTCGGCCCAGATGAAGGGCATGGCGCCGTAGGTGTAGGCGCCGCCGACGGCCAGGCCGTACAGGTCGGGCTTCGCCCTGCGCACGGCGCGGGCCGTGGAGGCCAGTTCGGCCAGGGTCGCCGGCGGCTTCAGGCCGAGTTCCCCGAAGACGTCGGTGCGGTAGTAGAGGGCACGGACGCCGACGTAGAAGGGCGCGCCGTAGACCTTGCCGCCGACGGTGACCGACTGCTCGGCCGTCGGGTCGGTGTCCTTGGCCTCGGGCCACCGGCCGAAGTCCCCGGTGACGTCGAGCAGTCCGCCGTCCCGTACGTAACCGGCGGTGTCGGTGTTGCCGTACTCCATGACGTCCGGGGCCGACTCCGGGTCGTTGAACGCGGCCTTGACCCGCTGTGCGCGGGTGTCGACCGGGATGTACTCCACGTCGGCCTCGGCGCCGGGGTACGCCTTCTCGAAGTCGGCCACGACCGAGTCGACGACCTTCCGCTTGGGGTCGTTGCCGACCTCCTGGAAGAGCCACACCCGCAGGGTGCCGCTCTTGTCGTCCTTGTCGGAGGCGGAGTTGGAGGAGGTCTGCGGGGCGCAGGCCGCCAGGAACAGGGCGGCGACGAGGCATACCGGGACGGGGAGCTTCATGGAGTGACCCTCCGGGGCGCGCTGAAGCGTAGGCGTTCACGACACTGCACACCGCGTTCGTTGCGACATGTGCAACCGCGGTTTCGCTCTGCACAACACCACGGAGGGTAGGGACAACATGAACATGCCGACAAGAGGTCTCGACCACTCTGTGACCGGCGGACGCACCCTGTGCAACGGCCGGGCACGACAAAGGCCCCGGAGCGCGCCAAAGCGCGCCCGGGGCCTCGGAAGATCCGGGCTGGTGCTACTTGTCCTTGCCGCCCTCGCCGTCGCCGCCGCTGCCCATGGAGTCGTAGATCTCCTTGCACATGGGGCACACGGGGTACTTCTTCGGGTCGCGGCCCGGCACCCACACCTTGCCGCACAGCGCCACGACGGGGGTGCCGTCGAGGGCGCTCGCCATGATCTTGTCCTTCTGGACGTAGTGGGCGAAGCGCTCGTGGTCGCCGTCGCCGTGGGACACCTGTGGCGTCGGCTCTACGAGGGTCCCCGTACCAGTCCCGCGCTCGGGCTCAAGAGTGCTCATAGAGCCCAAGGGTACTGAAGCGCCCGGCAACGGCGGGGACAAGGCCCGCAGTCAGTTGAGCGAGGCGTCGTCCGGGTAGGTGGCGACCATCGCCAGTTCGTTGCGCTGGCGGCGCAGCACCTCGCGCCAGAGTCTCTCGGGGGACGGCGAGGAGACGTCGCCGGGTTCCGACTCGACGACGTACCAGGCCCCCTCGACCAGTTCGTCCTCCAGCTGGCCGGGGCCCCAGCCGGCGTAACCGGCGAAGATCCGCAGGGAGCCGAGGGCCGAGGCGAGCAGTTCCGGCGGGGCCTCCAGGTCGACCAGGCCGATCGCGCCGTGCACCCGGCGCCAGCCGAGCGGCGCCCGGTCGCCGTTGCCGCCGCCCGGGATGACCGCGACGCCGAGCGCGGAGTCCAGCGACACCGGGCCGCCCTGGAAGACCACCCCGGGCTCGCCGGCGAGCGCGGCCCAGCCCTCCAGGATGTCCCGGACGTCCACCGGGGTGGGGCGGTTGAGGACGACACCGAGGGAGCCCTCCTCGTCGTGGTCGAGGAGGAGCACCACCGCGCGGTCGAAGTTCGGGTCCGCCAGGGCGGGCGTGGCCACGAGCAGCCGCCCTGTGAGCGAGGACACCTCGGTCATGCCTGACATGATCCCGCATCTTCCCCTCGCGTGGGGAGCCAATGGGGTGTGCGAGTGAATGCAGCTCAGGGCGGAGAGGAGCGGGCCCGGCGCACGGTGACGGGCGGTGACCCCATGTGCCCGGCGGTGAACCGTTCGTGTTGTGACACAGCTATGACGTAGCTGGACGGTCCTTGGGCTTACGGCAGGGGGCCGATGGGCGATTACTCTGTCACTCCGGCCCTGCCCCACTCCACGGAACGCGAGATTCATGACCGTCAACGGCTCTGACGACGTACTGCTTGTCCACGGCGGCACCCCGCTGGAGGGCGAGATCCGTGTCCGCGGTGCGAAGAACCTCGTACCCAAGGCCATGGTCGCCGCGCTGCTGGGCAGTGCGCCGAGCCGGCTGCGCAACGTTCCGGACATCCGTGACGTGCGTGTCGTACGCGGCCTGCTGCAACTGCACGGGGTGACGGTCCGTCCGGGTGAGGAACCCGGCGAGCTGGTGCTGGATCCGACCTACGTGGAGAGCGCGAACGTCGCTGACATCGATGCCCACGCGGGCTCCAGCCGTATCCCGATCCTGTTCTGCGGCCCGCTGCTGCACCGGCTCGGGCACGCCTTCATCCCGGGCCTGGGCGGCTGCGACATCGGCGGCCGGCCCATCGACTTCCACTTCGACGTGCTGCGGCAGTTCGGCGCGACCATCGAGAAGCGCGCGGACGGCCAGTACCTGGAGGCGCCGAAGGGGCTGCGCGGCACCAAGATCCGGCTGCCGTACCCGTCCGTCGGCGCGACCGAGCAGGTGCTGCTGACGGCCGTACTCGCCGAGGGCGTCACGGAGTTGTCCAACGCGGCCGTCGAGCCGGAGATCGAGGACCTCATCTGCGTGCTGCAGAAGATGGGCGCGATCATCGCCATGGACACCGACCGGACCATCAGCATCACCGGTGTGGACAAGCTCGGCGGCTACACCCACCGCGCCCTGTCGGACCGGCTGGAGGCCGCCTCCTGGGCGTCGGCGGCGCTGGCGACCGAGGGCAACATCTACGTCCGGGGCGCCCAGCAGCGCTCGATGATGACGTTCCTGAACACCTACCGGAAGGTGGGCGGTGCCTTCGAGATCGACGACGAGGGCATCCGCTTCTGGCACCCGGGCGGTCAGCTGAAGTCGATCGCGCTGGAGACCGACGTGCACCCCGGCTTCCAGACCGACTGGCAGCAGCCGCTCGTGGTGGCCCTGACCCAGGCGACGGGCCTGTCGATCGTGCACGAGACGGTGTACGAGTCGCGGCTCGGCTTCACCTCCGCGCTGAACCAGATGGGTGCGCACATCCAGCTCTACCGCGAGTGCCTGGGCGGTTCGGCCTGCCGCTTCGGCCAGCGCAACTTCCTGCACTCGGCGGTCGTCTCCGGGCCTACCCGGCTCCAGGGCGCCGACCTGGTCATCCCCGACCTGCGCGGCGGCTTCTCGTACCTGATCGCCGCCCTCGCGGCCCAGGGCACGTCCCGGGTGCACGGCATCGACCTCATCAACCGCGGCTACGAGAACTTCATGGAGAAGCTCATGGAGCTCGGGGCGAAGGTGGAGCTGCCGGGCAAGGCCCTCGGCTAGTTCCCGGAGAGTCGCAACGGTACGACGATGGGGCGGCCCCTGGTGGAGGGGCCGCCCCATCGTCGTGTTACACGCCGTAGGCCGTCGTCCCGTGGCCTACGGAAGGCAAGGTCACTTGCCCTTCGCGGATTCCTTCAGCTTCGAGCCCGCGGAGACCTTCACGCTGAAGCCGGCCGGGATGTTGATCGGCTCGCCGGTCTGCGGGTTGCGCGCGGTACGAGCGGCACGGTGGGTGCGCTCGAAGGTCAGGAAGCCGGGGATGGTGACCTTCTCGTCGCCCTTGGAGACGATGTCGCCGACGACGTCGGCGAACGCGGCCAGCACGGCGTCGGCGTCCTTGCGAGTCACCTCGGCACGGTCGGCCAGCGCGGCCACCAGCTCACTGCGGTTCATGTTGTTACTCCCGTGTTCTTCTTGCCATTGAGGCGTGCCACGCGGCGGAGCCGCATGTTGGGCCGGGACGCATCCTGCCCCCACCTGCGGCGGGAACGCCAATCCGTTGCCGCCCATACCCTACGGGGGGGCCGAAGGGGGGGTTTCACGACGCGCCGATTGGACGGCGTGGCAAGTTTCACAGACGTTTACTGGGAGCCGCCGTCCTCGGACCCCGACGGGGCCGGGCGCGTCGCGTTTCACCCGCGGGGGGCGTGGGGGCCGAGCGCGCGGTTCCCGCGCCCCTCCGGGGGCGCCTCAGGCGCCCTTCGCGGCCTCTCGCACCGCGCCCGCCACCGCGCCGGCGACCTTCTCGTTGAAGACGCTCGGAATGATGTAGTTCGGGTTCAGCTCGTCCTGGGTGACCACGTCGGCGAGGGCCTTCGCGGCCGCGAGCATCATGTCCGTGTTCACGGTCCGGGACTGGGCGTCCAGGAGGCCGCGGAAGACGCCCGGGAAGACCAGCACGTTGTTGATCTGGTTCGGGAAGTCCGAGCGGCCGGTGGCCACCACGGCGGCCGTCTGGCGGGCGATCGCCGGGTCCACCTCGGGGTCCGGATTCGCGAGCGCGAACACGATCGCGTCGTCGGCCATGGCGGCCACGTCGTCGCCGTCGAGGACGTTCGGGGCCGAGACGCCGATGAAGACGTCGGCGCCCCGCACGGCCTCCTTCAGCGTGCCGGTGAGTTCCTCGGGGTTGGTGTTGTCGGCGATCCAGCGCAGCGGCGAGTCGGCCGGGGCCGCCACCAGGTCCTCGCGGGCGGAGTGCACGACGCCGCGGATGTCGGCGACGACGGCGTTCTTCACGCCGGCCGCGATCAGCAGCTTGAGGATGGCCGTACCGGCCGCGCCGGCGCCGGACATGACGACCCGGATGTTCTCGATCGCCTTGCCCGTGCAGCGCAGCGCGTTGGTGAGGGCGGCGAGGACGACGATCGCGGTGCCGTGCTGGTCGTCGTGGAAGACGGGGATGTCGAGGGCCTCGCGCAGGCGGGCCTCGATCTCGAAGCAGCGCGGGGCGGAGATGTCCTCCAGGTTGATGCCGGCGAACCCGGGGGCGATCGCCTTGACGATCTCGACGATCGCGTCGGTGTCCTGGGTGTCGAGGCACAGCGGCCAGGCGTCGATGCCCGCGAACCGCTTGAAGAGGGCCGCCTTGCCCTCCATGACGGGCAGCGCGGCCTTCGGGCCGATGTTGCCGAGGCCCAGGACCGCGGAGCCGTCCGTCACGACCGCAACGGAGTTGCGCTTGATGGTGAGGCGGCGCGCGTCCTCGGGGTTCTCCGCGATCGCCATGCACACGCGGGCCACGCCCGGGGTGTAGATCATGGAGAGGTCGTCACGGTTGCGGATGGGGTGCTTGGACTGCATCTCGATCTTGCCGCCGAGGTGCATCAGGAACGTACGGTCGGAGACCTTGCCGAGGATGACGCCCTCGATGCCGCGCAGCTGCTGGACGATCTGGTCGGCGTGGGCGGTCGAGCTGGCCGCGATGGTGACGTCGATACGGAGCTTCTCGTGGCCCGACGCGGTGACGTCGAGGCCGGTCACCGAGCCTCCGGAGGACTCCACGGCGGTGGTGAGCTGCGAGACGGCGGTTCCGCTCGCGGGCACCTCCAGCCGGATGGTCATCGAGTAGGAGACGCTGGGCGCCGTTGCCATGGCCGACTTCCTTCGTTTCACCGTGTAGCGAGTTGTGCCGTCCGATCGTCGCACCTACCGCCGGGTAGGCGTTAGCGGGGCCTGGTTTCGTGCGTAGTGTTCGCACGCGGAAGAGGCCCGCATCACAAGGTGATGCGGGCCTCTTCGACGTTCATGACACCGACCCGCCATGCTCGCCTCGCGGCAAGTGGTCGCTCGTAGCGACGAAGGTTGGGCCCGGGGGCTTGGATCGGGCCGGTGTCACGACAAGGCTAACAAACAGATCCCCTACGGCCATTCCCGTCGGCGGACTTCACAGAAAACCTCCAGCCGAACGGCCCCTCGCTCACTCCCTGAGCAGGTCCGGAACCCCGGCCGCGTCCGGCTCGTCGCGCTCCCCGGAGACCACCGTCAGCTGCTGGGTCGCCCGGGTGAGGGCCACGTACAGCACGCGCAGTCCGGCCGGGGACTCGTCGGCGATCTCCGCGGGCGACACGACGACCGTCGCGTCGTACTCCAGGCCCTTGGCCTCCAGGCTGCCGAGCGCCACCACCCGGTCGCCGAGCCCCGCGAGCCAGCGGGCGGCCTCGGCACGCCGGTCCATGGCGACGACCACGCCGACGGTTCCGTCGACCAGGTCGAGAAGGTGCTCGGCGGCCGCCCGGACGGTCTTCTCCAGCGAGTCGCCGACGACGCTGCCGTGTCCGTCGCCCGTTGCCACGAAACGCGGCTCGACCCCGGTGGAGCGGACCGCGGAGGGGGACTTGGCGCCGGGCATGGCCAGGGCCAGCACCTTGGCCGCGAGCTCGGCGATCTCCGCCGGGTTGCGGTAGTTCACGGTGAGCTCGAAGCGGCGGCGCGGACGGGAGCCGAGCGCCTCGTCCCGTGCCTCGGCCGCCTCGTCCGGGTCGGACCAGGAGGACTGGGCCGGGTCGCCGACCACCGTCCAGGTGGCGTGCCGGCCGCGGCGGCCGACCATCCGCCACTGCATGGGGGTGAGGTCCTGCGCCTCGTCGACGATGACGTGGGCGTACTCGACGCGTTCCTGGGCGAGCCGTTCGGCGCGCTCGCGCTGGGACTCCTCGCGTGTCGGCATCAGCTCCTCCAGGCCGGTGAGCTGGTCCAGCGGGTCCAGCTCGCGCTTCTTCCGCGGGCGGACCGGGGCGCCGAGGATGGCCTGGAGTTCGTCGAGCATGGCGATGTCGTGCACGGTGTGACCGTCCCGGCGCAGCGAGCGGGCGACCCTGCGGACCTCGCCGGGGTTGAGGATGCGGCGGGCCCAGCGGCCGAGGCGGCGCTCGTCGGCCATCGCGGTGAGGACGGCCTGCGGGGTCAGCTCGGGCCACCACGCGTCGAGGAACTCGATGAAGGAGTCCTCCGTGAGGATGTCCTCGTCGAAGGAGGAGCGCAGTTCGGCGGCCAGTTCCGGGTCGCTGTGCCGGCCGGCCGCGCCGGAGCGGGCCCACAGGGCGTCCAGGAGGAGCCTGCGGGCCCGGGGCCGCAGCAGGTTGACGGGGGCGGTGCCGCTGAGCGCGTTGTGTCGGACGCGGTCGAGTTCCTCGGCCTCCAGCTCCAGGCGGCGGCCGAAGGCGACGACTCTGAGCCGGGTCGGTGAGCCGTTCGGCTCCAGGGCACCACGGGCGGCCTTGCGCAGCACCCTCAGCATCCGGGAGGAACCCTTGGCACGGGCGGTGGCCGGCGTGTCGTACAGGGTGGCCTCGGCGCCGTCGACGAGGGAACCGATGGCGCGGATGGCGACCTGGCCCTCCTCGCCGAGGGACGGCAGGACGCCCTCGGTGTACGCGACCAGCAGCGGGGTCGGGGAGACGATCAGGATGCCGCCCGCGTACCGGCGCCGGTCCTGGTAGAGCAGGTAGGCGGCGCGGTGCAGCGCCACGGCCGTCTTGCCGGTCCCCGGGCCGCCCTCGACGTAGGTGACGGAGGCGGCGGGGGCGCGGATGACCAGGTCCTGCTCGGCCTGGATGGAGGCGACGATGTCCCGCATGGAGTGGGTGCGGGCCTGGCCGAGGGCGGCCATCAGGGCGCCGTCGCCGATGACCGGCAGGGCGGCGCCGTCCAGGAGGGCGGTCAGCTCCGGGCGCATCAGGTCGTCCTCGACCCCGAGGACCCGGCGGCCCTTTGAGCGGATCACCCGGCGTCGTACGACACGCCCGGGATCCACCGGAGTGGACCTGTAGAACGGCGCGGCGGCCGGTGCCCGCCAGTCGATGACCAGCGGGGAGTAGTCCTGGTCGAGGACGCCGATCCGGCCGATGTGCAGGGTCTCGGCGATGTCGGCGGTGTTGTCCGCGCGGACCGCCCCCTCGGCGGGCTCCACGGCCGTGTAGGCGCCGTCGGGGCCCTTCTTGCCGTCCTTGCCGAGGAGCAGGTCGATACGGCCGAAGAGGAAGTCCTCGAACTCGTTGTTGAGCCGGTTGAGGTGGACACCGGCGCGGAACACCTGGGCATCCCGTTCGGCGAGCGCGCCGGGCGTGCCCACCTGGCCGCGCTTGGCCGCGTCGTTCATGAGGAATTCCGCCTCGTGGATCTTCTCCTCGAGGCGCTGGTACACCCGGTCGAGGTGTTCCTGTTCGACGCTGATCTCACGGTCCCGGACGGAGTCCTGAGCGGAGTCCTGTTCCGAGCCGTGAGGGCCGACCGCGGATTGTTGAGCCTGAGCGGCCACCGGGCCCCCTTCTGACGTGCTGGGCAGCCGTCAACCGTACGCGAAAGGGGCCCGCTGAAGCTACGCGCTGACCGAGACCAGCTTCTTGCCGTCGAACGTCATGACTTCGAAGTGGTCGATCTGCGTGGGGGTGAAGGCGGCACCGCCGTGCACGTAGAGAGGCTCCTTGGCCTTCTGCGACTTGGCGTCCGTGATGCCGTATCCCCAGGTCGGAACGGACCAGGAGGTCACCGTCTCGCGTTCGCCGTTCTTGCCGACGGCGATCAGCGAGCACTTCTTCGGGCCGGTGACGTTCTTGAGCTGGAGGACCGCGTGGGTGCCCCAGTCCTTCTTCTCGACGGCGACGGTCGCGGTGACGTGGGTCGTCGGGTCCGTGGCCGTCTTCCTGTCGGACATCGTCTGGAAGGCCGCCTGGGCGGGCCCCGCGGCCAGGTTTCCGCCGCTGTCCCCGTCCGAGCCGCTCAGCGCCACGCCGGCCGCCGTGCCGCCCGCGATCAGCACGATCGAGGCCGCCAGACCGAAGAGGCTGCGCCGGGTACGGACCTTGCGCTTGTCCGCGACCTCCACGACCAGCTTCTCGACCATCCGCGGGCTGGGTTTGGCGGACAGCGACTCGCCGATGGACGGTGTCGATCCGGCACCCGGCAGATCGGCCAGGGCCGCCAGCATGGGTTCCATTCCGGCCAGCTCGTCGAGCTGCTGGGCGCACCATTCGCACCCGGCCAGATGGGCCTCGAAAGCGGTCGCCTCGGCGTCGTCGAGAATCCCCAGCGCATACGCGCCGACCGTCTCGTGCTCATTGGGAACCGGAGATTCCTGCATAGCACCAGACATACCCGAACCACCTGTGCCGAACCCGCCGTGTCCCCCGTACACACTCATCACGCCGTCACCCCCCGCTCCTCCAGTGCCAGCTTCATCGACCGCAGGGCATAGAAAACCCGTGAGCGCACGGTGCCGCTGGGTATACCCAGCGTTTCGGCCGCCTCGTTGACGGTACGCCCCTTGAAGTACGTCTCGACGAGCACCTCCCGGTGGGCCGGGGTCAGGTCGTCGAGCGCGTCAGACAGCGTCATCAGCCACAGCGCCTTGTCGATCTCGTCCTCCGCGGGGATGACCTCCAGCGGCGACGGATCGACCTCCTGCGGCCGGGCCTGCCGGCTGCGGTGACCGTCGATGACGATGCGTCGCGCGACCGTCACCAGCCAGGGGCGTACCGATCCGGTCGCTCGATTGAGCTGGCCGGCGTTCTTCCAGGCACGGATGAGTGTCTCTTGCACGACGTCCTCGGCGCGTTGCCGATCACCGGCGACCAGCCGAAGGACATACGCAAGGAGAGGTCCGGCATGCTCTCGATACAGAGCACGCATCAGCTCCTCATCGGGCTCCGAGGGCTGGGACATGCGATGTCGGGCCCTCGATCCACGTTCATTGGCCACGGCCGCATCCTTGCGCACGCCCACCTCCGGTGTCCGGGGGTTCCCCCAGTCGGTCGCTCCCCCACCGGTACGGAAGTGGCTTGCGGGGTGTTCAACAAGACCTCACATTTTTCTGCCGGGTGACATGACGAGCGGGACATGACCACACATTCCCACCGCTTGATCTTTACATTTCCGACACAACGCCGAACGCCCTGGCGCTGCCCGGGGGTTGCCACCGGCAAACAGAATGTTGCCGAAATCACTTCCGGAAAGCTTCGACGAAGATCCGGCAGATGCCGCGAAAGGGACGGCGCTTGAAGATCCCGGGTCGACCGGGTGCGCCCTTCGGAGCCGTCGGCGGGATGCTCGGACGAGGACCGCGCGCCGCCGACGCACACCGTACATGGGCAAGACCCCCGCACCGGAGGACGGTCGGCCTGCGGACTCGGCCGCACGCGGGCGAGAACCCGCATGCCGGGAGGCGGTCGGCCGGCGCGGACAGGTGAGGACCGCGCGCCGGGCGGTGGGCTCACGCCCGGGTGAGGGCTGCTCGGCGGCGGTGGCGGGCTACGCGTTCTCGGTTGCCGCAGATTTCGCTGGAGCACCAGCGGCGTCTGCGTCCGCGGGAGGTGTCCAGGTAGACGATGGGGCAGTTGTCGCCCTCGCACTCGCGCACGGCCGCCCGCGCGACGGGGTCGGTGAGCAGTTCCACCGCGTCCCGGGCGACGGCCGCGAGCAGCGCGGCGCACTCGGGCGGGCCCGCCAACTCCCGTACCAGCAACCCGTCCTCGCCGAGTACGGCACGCGGGGCCGGGGGTGCGGCGGCGCGGGCGAGGCCGTTGACGCCGGCGAGCGCGATGTCGTACGACCGGGCCCGCCCTGGGTTCCTGTTGCCGCGCACCAACTGACCCACGTGTTCCCTCAGTTCACGGAACGCGACCAGCCAGCCGGTGTCGGCGTGCGCCAGCGGGGTGCCCGGCGGGACGAGTCCGGAGCCGCTGATCCAGGCCCGCAACGGCGCGAGCGCGTCGAGCCGTTCGCCGGGATGCGTGGTCGCCAGCAGATCCAGGCAGATCCGCCCGGCGTCGAAGCGCAGCTCGTACGGGGCCGTCTCCGTACCCAGTGCCATGTGCCTGCCACCGCCTAGGACAGGAAACCGTGTCCTCTCACAGTGCCCGGCCCGGCGGGCGGCCGGAACCCCCCGTACCCGTTTCCGCGAGGTTCCCTTCCGACCCCTGCCCGGCGGGGACGGCGGTGCGTGCGGCGCGGGCCGTCCCCGTCGGGCCCGGATACGCGGGCGGGCCTCGCCCCGGCCGCCCGCGGCCGTGACCCTTCGTCCTGCGAACCCACGGCGAGCCGCCCCAGGGGGGACCCACGGAGGACGGCGGTTCGGAGAGGACACGTTCATGGGGACCGCGGCCCGGGAGCCGCGGTTACGGCCGGCTGCCGGGACGCGGTCCCCAGAACGTCGTACGCCGCTCAGCCGCACCGCTCATCACCGGTGGCGAAGAACCGCCGTACGCACTCCCCCGAGAACGGCCCGCTCCCGGGACTCCCGGGACCCTCCTGGACCTTCCGGAGTCCCCGGCCGACGTCTCACACGTCCGCGTACTTGGCGTCCGCCGCCGGGTCCAGGGCCAGCCGGTAGCCCCGCTTGACCACCGTCTGGATCAGCTTCGGCGTGCCCAGGGCCGTACGGAGGCGGGCCATCGCCGTCTCCACCGCGTGTTCGTCGCGCCCGGCCCCCGGCAGGGCCCGCAGGAGTTCGGCGCGGGCCACCACCCAGCCCGGCCGTCGCGACAGCGCGCGCAGCAGGGACATGCCGGCCGGCGGCACCGGCTTCAGCACGCCGTCGACGAGGACCGCGTGTCCCCGGATCTCCACCCGGTGACCGGCGACCGGCAACGCCCGGGCACGCCCGGGGAGTTCGCGGCAGAGCAGCTGGACGAGCGGCCCGAGACGGAAGCGTTCCGGCTGGACGGTGTCGACGCCGTGAGCCTGGAGCGGGAGCGCGGTGACCGGGCCGACGCAGGCGGGTACGACGTCGTGGCCGAGGGCGGCCAGCAGCTCTCCCCGCAGCCCCCGCGTCTCGGCCCGGGAGAGCAGCGAGGCCGCGGCGGGCGCGCTGGTGAAGGTGATCGCGTCGATCGATCGGGAGACGACGGCGTCCAGGAGCCGGTCCACCGGCCCGAGGTCCTCCGGCGGCATCCACCGGTACACCGGCACCGGCAGCACCTCCGCCCCGGCCGCGCGCAGCGACTCCACGAACCCCGGCAACGGCTCCCCGTGCAGCTGTACGGCGATCCGGCGGCCCTCGACGCCTTCCTCCAGGAGCCGGTCGAGCACCTCGGCCATGGACTCGGAGGACGGCGACCACTGCTCGGTGAGCCCGGCGGCACGCACCGCCCCCTTGACCTTGGGACCGCGGGCCAGCAGCTCGACCCGGCGCAGCCGGTCCAGCAGCTGCTCGCCGAAGCCCCAGCCGTCGGCGGCCTCGATCCATCCACGGAACCCGATGGCGGTGGTCGCCACGGCCACGTCCGGGGCCTGGTCGATGATCTCCTTCGTGGCGGCGAGCAGGTCGCCGTCGTCGGCGAGCGGCACGATCCGCAGGGCGGGCGCGTGCAGCACGGCGGCGCCCCGCCGCTGGAGCAGCGCCCCGAGCTCGTCGGCCCGGCGCGCGGCCGTGACCCCCACGGTGAATCCCGCGAGAGGGCCGGGCGCGCCGGGTTCCGGCCGCTGCTGTTCCTCGTCCATGGCTGCTCTCCTAGCTGGCCCGCATGCCGGACGAGCCTGTCAACGGCGCGTGACAGGCTCGGTTCGGCTCCGTGTCACCAGTGTTACGTCACACCTCGGCGTAGCTGAGCTGCGCCTTTGCCTCGGTGGCGGTCGCGGGGTGCCCCTCGGGGACGGTCCGGTGAAGGTATACGGCCCAGGTCACGGCGAAGCAGAGGCCGTAGAAGACCAGGAAGGCGACGAAGGCGGCGGTGCCGGAGCCGTAGGAGAGGAAGGACTGCCGGAAGGCGAGGTTGATCCCGACGCCGCCGAGCGCGCCGACGGCCCCGATGAGCCCCATGGACGCCCCGGACAGCCGCCGCCCGTGGGCCACCGCCTCCTCCCCGGTGAAGCCCTTGGCGAGGGCCTTGGCCTGGAAGATGCCGGGGATCATCTTGTACGTCGACCCGTTGCCGAGCCCGCTGAGCGCGAACAGCACGACGAAGACGGTGACGAAGAAGGGGAGCGACTTGTCGACGCTGGCGACGACGAGGAGCGCGGTCGCGGCGGCCATGCCGACGTAGTTCCACAGGGTGATCTTCGCCCCGCCGTACGTGTCGGCGAGCCGGCCGCCGAAGGGCCGGATCAGGGAGCCGAGCAGCGGGCCGATGAAGGTGAGGTAGGCGGCCTGCAGCGGGGTACGCCCGAACTGGACCTGGAGCACCTGCCCGAAGGCGAACGCGTACCCGATGAACGACCCGAACGTCCCTACGTAGAGGAAGGACATGATCCAGGTGTGCGCGTCCTTGGCCGCGTCGATCGCGGCGCCGGTGTCGTTCCTCACGGTGGCGAGGTTGTCCATGAAGAGCGCGGCGAGGACGGCGGCGGCGAGGATGAGCGGAATGTAGATCGCGAGCAGCACCCGCGGCCCGCCGCCGGCCCCGATGATCGCGAGCGCGACGAGCTGGATGACGGGCACGCCGATGTTGCCGCCGCCGGCGTTGAGTCCGAGCGCCCAGCCCTTCTTCCGCAGCGGGAAGAAGGCGTTGATGTTGGTCATGCTCGACGCGAAGTTGCCACCGCCGATACCGGCCAGCAGCCCGACGAGCAGGAACGTGCCGAAGGACGTCCCCGGCTTCATCACGGCGAAGGCGGCGACCGTGGGGACGAGGAGGAGACCCGCGGAGACGATGGTCCAGTTCCGGCCGCCGAAGAGGGCGACGGCGAAGGTGTACGGCACCCGGACGACCGCGCCGACCAGGGTGACCATCGACGTCAGCAGGAACTTGTCGGCGGGCGTGAGCCCGTACTCCGGGCCCATGAACAGCACCAGCACGGACCACATCGTCCAGATCGAGAACCCGATGTGCTCGGAGAGGACGGAGAAGACCAGATTCCGGCGGGCCACCTTCTCGCCGGTCGCGTTCCAGAACGTCTCGTCCTCCGGATCCCACTCCTGGATCCAGCGACTGCGTGGGGTAGGGGCAGGGGCTGTCATGACGCCTCCACGGTGCTCCGCGTGCTCGGTCTGTTACGAGTGACTAGGCCACGAAGGTAGGGAGGCGTCGTTTCCGCCCCGTGGCTGCGGGTGACCGGAAGGGAACGTTGCTCTCACCCTGGTGGGAGACCGGGTGAGAGGTCGGGTGAGAGGTCGGGGGCGCGCGACGCTCTCAGCGGGAGGCTGCCACTCGGTATCCTCTACCGAACCCCACAGGGAAATGGGAGAGCTTATGCCCGACGCGTCGAGGACACAGGGCTCCGCGGGACAACGCCCTCAGCGCTCTCTCCTCGGGAACATTCTGTTCGGGGTGGGGGCGGTCGTCGTCCTGGCCACGATGACACTCGGGGCCTTCGCGGGCGTCGCGTTCATGGACGGGTTGACGGACACGTCTCCGTTCACGTCCGTGGTGCCTGACCACGGACACACCGCTCTGGTGGTCGGCGGCATCGGAGCGGGTGGTGTCATCGGACTGACACTCCCGATGATTTTGTTCGGGATGGTGCGGGGCAGTGACCAGGACCCGCCGGTCGGCCCGGGCTCGGCTCTGCTCAAGGTGCTCGCTCTCCTGGTCTTCGGTGTCTATCTCCTGATCGTGTCGGTCATCGCGTCTCAAGTGGGATGGCTCCTGCCTCAGGGTGTCACCACCCTTGTGGCTGTGTTCGCCCTCGGTTTCAGTTGGATGCCGCTGGCCATGGTTCCGTGGGAAAAACTGGGCCTACGAGGGGTCGTGGGAGACCGCCTCGGGTCGCGTCACCGGGCTGATTCACAGCAGGCGGACTGAACGCGCCAATTCGTCGGCGAGACGTCCCAGTTCCTCACCCAATCCCAGCGTCGTCCACAAGAGCCGGCATTCCAGGAGCGTCGGGTAGTCCCGGGGTAGCACGTAATGAGCCACGCCTTCCAGGATCGCGCTGCCGCCGATATCGGGCCCGGTCGGTTCGAAGCGATGGACACGCAGTGCCGGCCCCAGAGGGAGTTCGACTCCGGTGAGCACAGGCTGCCCGAAGAAGGGACCTTCCGCGCGGGCCATCTCGGCTCTGAGCACGTCCATGCTCAAGGCCTCCGGAGGCGCCTTCACCTCCCGCACGGTGTAGCTGGCCATGACCTCTCCGGCGGGCGGGGCCAGCAGTGCCGCGCACACCGCGCGTTGGCGTACGGCGGCGCCCCAGTACCACAGCAGATCCTCAGCGAAAGGGCCACACCGCTCCGGGGCGGATGCACCGTCGATGTGCTGTTCGGAGACCTCATGTGCCCATGTTTCCGGGTCCCGGCGCGCCAGATCGAGAACCAGCCAGTTCGCCGACGGAGGCAATACGACCCGACACTCGCGCCAGTTCTCAGCCGTCCCCATGGAGCTCACTTTCCGGTCAGCGCGGCATCGGGGCCTGTCACATCAATGTGCGGGTCATCGCTCCACAACCCGAGGAAGCTGTTGGTGTCGGACGTGGCTCCGATGCCGGTCGCCCCCAGGGCCCAGGCGTTGTAGGACAGGGCTTTCTTGAAGGCATCGGGTGCGCCGATGAAGTCGAGGTCCGAGGAGGACACGTTCCTCATACGGCCGAGTTCGTCCACCATGCCCGGTCCCACATACATGCTGGCCAGGCCGCGCATCCCTGCCGAGTTGTACGCGTTACGGGCCGCGGCCACGTTGTCTCCGACCTTGAACAGATCCCGCCAGTTGCTCCGGACGACACCCAAGTCGTCCACGAAGGAGCCTTTCAGCCCTTTGAACGCGGCGGCGAACGACACCTCGGGGAGGGCGGCAGCCGGGACCGCGCCCGCGCGCTGGCCGACCATCTCGATCACCAGTGCTCGTCTCGCCGCCGTACCGAGCGTTGGGTTCCAAGCACGGACGTACTGCGTGGCGGCGGTCCATACACGGCTACGCCCGACCGTGGCAGCGAGCTTCGACCCCGCCGAGAAGACACGGCCGATGCCGAAGGTCGCAAGCCCCAGGACGTCCATGGCCACATCGGCCCAGGACCCGTCCCCGTTGATGGCGAGCAACAGGTGACAGGCAAGCGAGATCACGGTCATCACCAGCGCTACGGTCCCGAGGACACCGGCGATCGCCTGCCCAATGACAGGGATCCAGCCAACGAGCAGTGACACCACCCCACACACCGCGGCAATGGCACCCGCGGCATTGGCGGCCCAGGTCAGAGAATCCCGCAGGTCGTCCAACCACGAGTCGTTGAGTCCGTCACCATGAGTCGTGTCGTGAATGCGCTGGGCCGCCTTGTTCCCCGCGGACTCATGGCGGGACTTCACCGCTGCCAGTCTGTCCCGGAGGTCGTCCAGTCCGTCCTGGAGGTCGCTCACCTTTTTATCGAGCTTGTCCTGCCTGCCTTGGTCGGCGCCTTTGGGAAGGTCGTCTGCCTCGGACCGGGCCGCGGAAAGATCGTCACGCTGCTGTTCTGCCTGCGTGAGCAGTCGGTCCGCGTCACCCTGGATGCTCTCCAGATCGGTGTAGTACTCCTTGAGGGCCGCACCCGCGTCGGCGTAGCGGTCGTGCGCCTTGCTCACTGTTTGCGCAGTGTCGTTCGCCTTGTCGGCGAACGCGCGTCCCGCGTCGGAGTCCCAGCTGTCCAGATTTCCTAGACGACGGAGAGCCACGACGGTTTCGGAGATGGTCTTCGCCGTGGCCTCGAACCTACGTGAGAGTGCTTCCATCTCGTGGACGTCGCCCGGCACGGGATCGCCGCTTTCGCCCAGTACTTCCCATCTGTGGTCCGCCGGGCGGCTCACTTGTTCTGCCCCTTGCCCACCAGCGCGTTGTACAGCGCCGTGTCCAACTCCGTGTAGGCCTTGCCCGCTTCGTGGGCAAGCTGACCGAGTCCCTGGATCTCCTTGACCATCTTCTTGCGGTTGTCGTCCCAACCGTCGGAGAAGTCCTGCAGTCGCTCATGCAGGACTTTGTGACCCACCGTACGGCGGTCGTAGAAATCCATGAGTCTGTCGAGCCCCTCGAATTCCGTCGCCACCGACCGCAAGCCCGCCCCGGCAGTACGGAGGTCGTCCGTCGAAACCCTGAGCTTCTCGCTCACGCCCGTACCCCTGTCATCTCCTCATCCCCGTGCCGCCAGCGCAAGGTTGCCGCGACCGCATCGAACAGCTCCACCATGGCGTCCCCGATCGGCTCCAACGGCGTACTGAACGCCAACATCAGCACCTTGTCGCCGCCCGGAACCGGTACGAAGTACTCCACGATCGTGTCCTGGAACTCAGATCCCAGCCGACGTGACTCCTTGGTGCGCTCACGACGCAGCAATCGGGCCGCCCGCCCCGCTGCGGGCAGCATCACCGGTTCGACCTCACCGGATCCGCTGAGTACCGCCACCGCATCGAGACTGTCGAACTTCTCGTCGAGGCAGGACACCAGCAGTGACGCAGAGAGAGGGATTCCTGCCGCTTCCAGGAACGACAGATAGAGCACCAGGCCCCCTCGCTCGGCCCCCGCCTCGGCAGCACCACTGAGCTGGTCTTCCGTCTTGCGGCGCAGTACAGGCTGATCGTCCACCCCGGCGAACTGCCGTCGAATCAGGGCACTGATCGAGGCCGCTCGCCGGTCCGGCGGCTGCAGCGGAACGCGGTACCAGTCCGCGGGCGTGACCAGCCCGAAAGCCGGTGCCTGGCGTACCGCCTGTTCTCCATTGACGTTCGTTCGTTCAGGCACGGCACCCAATGTCTCTCATCGGTTGACGGACTGGATCTCCTGCACCGTGACATCCTGGGTGGCCCCGAAGGCGCCGTCGGGCAGGTCTCCGCCCGGCGTTCCCGTACCCGTCCAGCTGATCTTCCAGGTGATCGTGGCCTTGAGCGGGTACGAACCCGTACCCGAGGACCGCAGGTACTTCACCCCACAGGGTGGCGTCTCGTCGGCCTTGCCCTTGGCGTAGGCCTCACCGATGCTGCCGCCCCTGAACTCGCAGACTCCCGAGGCGGGATACGTCACCGCGTCCGGTGTACCGGGGTCGATCTTGAGGGAGTACGGGGTGGCGGTGGTCGTCGCGCTGATGCCCAGCACGGGAACCGACGCGGTGACGGAGACCGGCTTGAACTCGGCACCGTCCAGCCAGGCCCAGGTGGGAAGGTTGACCTTCGTCTTGTCGGCAGGGGCCAGGGTCACCTTCGTACTGGGGACCCTGATCTCGTTGTAGGCGAGTTGGGCGAGGATCTCCGGGGTGATCGCCTGAGGTACGTCCGCCGGTGGGGCATCACCTGTGTCCACCCAGAAGATCGGCTTCGTGCAGTCGAGCGCGGCGGGATCTCCCTCGCGGCCCTTCGTGACGTACGAGTCCCACCAATAACCCTTGTCGGCCTTGTCCTTGTTGAAGTCCTTGTAGGGCTTCCCGTTGACGTAGCGGTCGCGCTGCTCCGCATCCCACTCGTAGCCCGTCGAGTCGGCACCCCAGATGGGTGTCAGGTAGGCCTCAAGCGCATCAGGTGAGTACTTGGGCGCGTAGTAACAGGCCGGCGGGGTCCAGGTCGTAGTAGATGTCACCGCGCCGACCGACGCCCCGGAGCCGTTCTTGGAAAGATCGTAGACGACGGCGCCGGCGGTCGCGGAAATGTTGCCCTTGCCATCCGAATTCCCAGAGGGCCCCGGGGGAGGACTCCCCTGTCCATCACCCGGCCCGTAGGCCAGTGCCGTTCCCGGGATGCCCGAGAAGCACAGGGCGGACAGCCCGGCGAGCGCGAGACCCCGTCCCCATCTCCTTACGCGCTGCATGTTTTGTCCCCCCGCTTGGAAATCAGATTGCTGGTCTGCCACACACCTTTGTCATTCTTCTCAAGACGCGTGTTGTACAGGACGTAAGGGCTCTGGTCCGACGAACTCCTGTCGACCTTGCCGGTCTTACGGTTCTTGTTGAATCCCTTGCTCTCGTCCGAGCAATAGACAACGGATGCGGTCGCCTTGCCGGACATCGTCACCTTGGGTGCGTAATAACGGGTAGCGCCCGTGAACGACATGTTGGCATCCAGATACGCCTGCACCCACGCAACGGCATCACTCAGAGCCTTGTCCCGGTAGTAGAAGGAGAGGCCGGGTGCGCCGGTGTCGCCACGCAGAATGGCGTCGTTCGTCGCGTCGATCCGGGCAGCTGTGTCTGCAAGAACCGCGTCCTTCGTGGCATCGCCCGTCTTCCAGTCCGCATAGTTGTCCGTCACGTCCGACGGCAACGTGATCTTCGGTCGCCCCGATTCAGCCGCCGAGGCCGAAGCACTCGGCGAAGCCGAAGCCGACGCCCCCGTGTCCGCTCCCGCGATCTTGTCCTTCGACTTGGCGTTGTCGTCGTCGCCCCCGCCGCACCCGGCAAGGAGCAGTGCGGCGGCCACACCGGCGGCGGCTGTCGTGAGCAGGCGGGAACGGCGGGTCACGGTGGGCTCCTGGTGGGGCGGTTGAGGTCTGCGAAGCAGCGAATACGGTATCGGGATCCATCCGGAACGCACCAGAGCGATTTGCTGCACCCCGACCGCACGAAACGCGCATGCCGGATGATAGTCAGGCAACTCAACGCCCCCCTCACGGCTTTGGTGCCGTCCCGTGACATCACCGCGACCCTGAGTTGGCCCCCGCAAAGGCCTGCCTGCCGGCCCGGACCGCCTGCGGGGACGACAGATCCGCACAGCACTCCTCGCCTCGACCGGGCAGGCGCCGTAGCTTCACGTGTGCACAGGGTTGTTGACGGGGCGTACGCGAGGGGGACCTCGTGACGGCCGGCCTGACCGTCACGGTGCCCGTCGGCGGGACCGTCCGCGTCGTGCGCCGTCCGGCCACACCCGCGGCCGCCGTCCCGCCGCCACGTCCTCCACCCATCCGCAGGCCACGACCGCCACCGCCAGCAGGGGCCAGACCGCCACGAACGTCCAGAAGCCGTACGTCGAGTCCAGCAGGGACGCCGCCCGGTCCGACTGCATGAACGGCAGGCCGTAGGCCGCGTCGAGGAGCGGGAACGTCGCCATGATCAGCATGTTGTGCCAGAGGTAGATCGTCACCGCGCGGTTGTTGGCGAGGGTGATCGGTCTGTCCCAGCGGCGCAGACGGCCCGGCAGCTCCCGCCAGGACGGGGAGTACTGGAGCAGCACCACCACGGCCCCGAACGACCAGCAGGCCTGCGCCAGGGGAATGTCGTTCAGGTCCCAGCCCTCGGGGCCCGGGTGACCCGACGCCCACCACAGGCCCGCCGCCATCAGCAGGCAGGACAGCGAGACCGCCGCGTAGCGCGGGACGCGTGCCAGGACCCCCTCATGGTGGGCGAAGCCGAGGATCCAGCAGCCACCGAACACCGCGAAGTCCGTCACCGCGTCGCCCGTCTCGCCGGGGATCGTGACCAGCCCCGTGCCCACCACCGCCGTCAGTGCCAGCGGCGCCAGCACCGTCGGCAGCGGGGCCCTGCGGAACGCCCGCAGGAGGAGCGGGGACAGGACCACGAACCAGAGGTAGGCGCGCAGGTACCACAGCGGTCCCGCTGCCTGTTCCCCCCAGGTGTCGTCCAGCAGCCCCGAGGCCGAGCCCAGGTGTTCGGGGTACGGCGGGGCGCCGACCGGGAGGAAGTAGTCGGCCAGCCGGGCCCAGCCGGCCCAGCCGCCGCCGACGTCGGGGTCCCGCAGCGGGTGCCAGCCGGCCGAGAGCAGCAGCGTCAGCAGGACCACGCTGAACAGCCACAGCGGCGGCAGGAGCCGGCGGAGCCTGCCCTTGACCACGTTTGCCGCCGGACGGCTCAGGCTGCGGGCCATCAGCGAGCCCGCCAGCGCGAACATCACGCCCATGGAGGGGAAGAGAATGGTCAGCCAGGGCCAGCCGAACAGGTGGTAGACCACCACGCGGAACAGGGCGAAAAAGCGGAGCAGGTCCAGGTAGCGGTCCCGGGCGGGTCCGGGCGTCCGCGTTCCGACGGGTGCGGTCTCGGCCTGAGTCATGCCGACTGCCTCCCTCTCGCCTGGTCGACGCCGCCGCCCGGTGCCTCCACCACGCCCGTGCGCCGCAGCTTCTGCCAGCGCAGCCGGCCACCGGTGAGGGCCGTGATCCAGGACTGGAGGAGCACGACGTACATCAGCTGGCGGTAGAGGATCTGCTGCAGGGGGAGCGAGACCAGGTGGGTCATGCGTTCGCGGTCCAGGCGGAAGGCGTAGGCGGCGCAGACCGCCTGCACGGCCAGTACGCCGAGCCAGGCGCCGATGGTCTTCTGCGTCGGGCCGAAGACGATGCCGTAGAGGAGGAACGCGTCGATCAGCGGGGCGAGGAGCGGGGCCACCACCGTGAAGAGGGACACGAGGGGGAGGCCGACCCGGCCGAAACGTCCCGACGGTCCCCGGTCGAGGAGCGCCCCGCGGTGTTTCCAGATCGCCTGCATGGTGCCGTAGGACCAGCGGTAGCGCTGGGACCAGAGCTGGGAGACGGACTCCGGGGCCTCGGTCCAGGCCCGGGCCCGCTCGGCGTACACCACGCGCCAGCCGTCGCGGTGGATGGCCATCGTGATGTCGGTGTCCTCCGCGAGGGTGTCGTCGCTCATGCCGCCGACCCGTTCCAGGGCGGTCCGGCGGAACGCGCCGACCGCGCCGGGGATCGTCGGCATGCAGCGCAGCACGTCGTACATCCGGCGGTCCAGGTTGAAGCCCATCACGTACTCGATGTGCTGCCAGGCGCCGATCAGCGAGTCCCGGTTGCCGACCTTGGCGTTGCCGGCGACCGCGCCGACCGCGGGATCACCGAAGGGCTGGACCAGCTCCCGTACCGTGGCCGGTTCGAAGACCGTGTCGCCGTCCATCATCACGACGATGTCGTGACGGGCGTTGGCCAGGCCCCGGTTGAGGGCGGCGGGCTTGCCCGCGTTCACCTGGCGGATCACCCGGACGTCGGGCAGGCCCAGGTCCTCCACGATTCCCGCCGTGCCGTCCGTCGAACCGTCGTCGACGACGAGGATCTCGATCGGGTGCTCGCTCGCGGTCAGTGAACGGACCGTGTTCTCGATGCACTTGGCCTCGTTGTAGGCGGGGACCAGGACGGAGACCGGCTCCGTCACCGGCCGGCCCCACCGGAAGCCCTTGCGGCGGACCCTGCGGGCGTGCGCGAAGGAGAGCCAGAGCATCAGGGCGAACCGGGCCAGCACCGCCGCGCCGACCACCGCGAGGCCGGCCACCAGCACGTCGGTGACGCCGTCCGCCGCCTGGACCAGGGAGATCCAGGCCGTGCCCTGCCAGAGGTCGGGGCCGGTGACCGGGGTGTGGGCGCTCGGCGCGTTCAGGGCCTCGGTGAGGTTGCCGAACGTGTAGCCACCGCGCTGGAGTCGGGGGATGAGGCGGTCCAGGGCCTGGACCGTCTGGTGGCGGTCGCCGCCCGAGTCGTGCATCAGGACGATGGCGCCCTTGCCGCCGTGCGGGGTCGCGTTGCGGACGATGGTGCCGACGCCCGGCTTGCGCCAGTCCTCGCTGTCCGTGTTGTTGACGACCGTGATGTAGCCGCGGCTGCCGATGTACCGCGTCACCGGCCAGGAACGGTTGTCCATCGCGTCGGCGAAGGAGGAGTACGGCGGCCGGAACAGGGACGTCCGGATGCCGGCCGCGCCGGTGATCGCCAGCTGGGTCTGGGACAGCTCCCAGTCGATGCGCCTGTCCGACTGGTATGTCAGGTCGGGGTGGCTGAAGGTGTGCACGCCGACCTCGTGGCCCTCGGCCACCATGCGCCGGACCAGCCGCGGACAGCGCGAGGTCATGGTGCCGGTGACGAAGAAGACGGCGTGCACGTGGTACTTCCTCAGGACGTCCAGGACCTTCGGGGTCCAGGTCGGGTCGGGGCCGTCGTCGAAGGTGAGGACCAGGCGGTGGTCGGGGATGCGCAGGGACGTCGTACGGCCGCCCCGGGTGTCGATGACCGGGCCGCCGTCCAGGATCTTCTCCGGGACCCGGTCGGAGGCGGCCTCGGGGCGGACGCGGTGGTCGGCGAGGATCTCGCTGTGCACGTAGCCGCTCAGCATCAGCATCGCCATCACGGCGACGAGGACCAGCACGGGCAGCGTCAGGCGCATGGACAGGCGGCGGCGCCGGGCCCCGTCGGCGGGCGGTGCGGAGGCGGCCCCGCGACGACGGGAGCGGGCGCCGGAGCGGGTCCGGGTGCCGGCGCCGGACCGGGTACGGCTGCCGGTACGGCCGCGGGTGCGGGGCGGCATCACAGGACAGGGGCGGAAGAGGTGCCGGTCCGCGGGGCCGCGCCCTGCGCGACCGGGCCGCCGGTCGGGGCGGCCGACTCGCTGGGCGAGGGCGGCGCCGACGACGCGGGCGGGGCCGGGGACTGCGACGCGGGTACGGAGGCGGACGGCGAGGGTGCCACGGACGACGACGCGGGCTTCGGCGGGGAGCCCGTCGTCCCGGCGGACGACGTCGGCCGCGCGGACGCCGACACGCTCGGCCGGCCGGCTCCCTTCTTCCCCGCCCCGGGCGACGGGGAGGAGACGCGGCCCGACGGGGTGGCACCGGCACCGCTCACGGCGGGGCCGGCCACCGGCCCGCCGTCCCCCGGTGCCGGGACGGACCGCGCGGGCCGCGGCGAGTCGTCGACCGTGCCGGCCGGGCGGTCGTGGTGCTGGCCGGGCACCGGCAGCCAGGGCGCGTCGGAACTGCCCGACAGCAGGGTGACGACGATGACCACCGCGTAGACCGCGCAGGCGAGGCCGACGGCCATCCCGATCCTGCGGAACCGGCGGCTGCGGCGTCCCGACTCGTCGACGAAGACCGGCACGTCGGAGGCCTCCGCCGCACCGGTCGGACGCATCCGCACCACACCGACGTCGTCCGGGCCGGGCGCCGCCCGGTCCGGGCCCCGGCCGGTGAACGGGTCCCGGCCGGTGAACGGGTCCCGCACACCGGCCGGGCCCCCGCGCGCCATGTCGGCGGGGACCACGCCCCACGGATCCCGCAGCGCGCCGACCGGCAGCACCTCGGTCGCCGCGGTCGCCTCGCTCAGGCCGGCCGCCCCGCTTAAGCCCGCCGCCTCGCTCAGGCCGGCCGCCCCGGAGCCGTCGGCGGGCCGGGGTGCCGCCTCCGGTGGGTCTCCTCCCGTCAGCGGCACGTCCCGGGCGTCCAGAGCCACTCGCGGCAACTCGGGTTGGGTCTCTTCTCGCCAATTCTTCACGCGCGCGTATCCCCCCATGGGACTGTTCCGGGCGCGCTGACGAACCCGAGCACACGTCATCGGATCCGGGCCCCCACCCGTATCCGAACGCCCCCTTCTAGCTCTTCGCGCTCGGGGCCACGAAGCTAGCGCACGGGGCGAAGCGGTGTTTCCGATGTGTCATTTGTGGTCGTCCATCACCTCTTGATCACTGGCTGGAATCCATCCGTCGGACGGCCGCTGAAGCCAGCCCTCCGCGCGGGCGATCTCCGCGGCCGCCCGCCGCAGCGCGTCCACTCCTGGATGGACCAGCCCCTTTCGCCACACGAGCGACACCGGCGACAAAGGGACGGGATCGACGAGGGGCCGCGCGACCGTTCCAGGTATGGCCGGAAACCCCACTACCGCGAGGATCGGATTCCGGTTCTTGGCCATGATGCGCTCGAACTCCTCCTCGCCGACGGCCAGCGGCAGCGGCGGCGCGACCGCGACATCGCGCCCCTCGAAGAGACAGAAGGCCAGGTCAGTCCATTCCAGCGTGCGCTCGTTCCCCGCGCCGGCGTACACCGTCTCGCCCGCCAGCGCGGCCAGCGGCACCTCCGCCAGGCCCGCGAGCCGGTGATCGGAGGGGAGAATTACGGCCATGCGTTCGAACCTGACGGGCTGTTGTTCGAGCCCGGAGCGCAGCGCCGGATCCAGTCCCGCGAACCGCCCGAAGGACGCGTCGAGCCGCCCGGCGAGGAGTTCGGCCGCCGCTCCGGTCAGCCCGCTCTCGTAGCGGGCCATCAGTTCGCCGTCGGGAGCGAGTTCGCGGGCCCGGTACAGCACCCGGCGACCGGTCTCCAGACCGGGCGAGTTCAGGTCCACCAGCAGCGGCCGTGCCTGCCCGAACGCGGCGAGCAGCGCGTCCTGGGCGGCCAGCGCCCGGCGGGCGTAGGGCAGCAGCCGGGCGCCGTCGGCGGTCAGGGCGACCTGCCGGGTGGTGCGCAGGAACAGCTCGGCACCCAACTCCCGCTCCAGTCGCCGCACGTCACGGCTCAGGGCCTGCTGGGCGACGTACAGCCGGGTGGCGGCGCGGGTGAAGTGCAGTTCCTCGGCGACGGTGACGAAGACCCGCAGCAACCGGGGATCGATGTGGGTGGGCGCTGACATCACGCGAACTTACAACACAGGTGCGTGAATCGGCACCGAGCAGGTGTTGGACCCCTTGATCGGCTCTGCGCGACGGTGAGGGACATGCCGCATCCGACCGAACCGGCTCCCCCGGGGCCCCGCCCGCACCTCCTCCACACCGTCACCGCCGACACCCTCGTCACCGTCGACCTCAGTCCGCGCACCGGCACCCGCAACCGCTCACGCCCGCCCGGTCCCTACCGCCGCCTCTTCGCCCTCCCCGGCACCCGCGCCTTCACCGCCGGGAATCTGCTGGCCCGGCTGCCCATGGGCATGTTCAGCGTCAGCGCGGTCGTGATGATCGCCGGCGCCCGAGGCTCGTACGCCCTCGCCGGCGCCGTCACCGCGACCGGTCTGGCCGCGACCGGGGTGGCCGGGCCGTGGGTGGCACGGCTCGTCGACCGGTACGGCCAGGCGCGGATCGCCCTGCCCGCCACCGTCACCGCGGTGCTCGGCAGCCTCGCCCTGCTGCTGTGCGTCCGCTTCGGCGCCCCGGACTGGACCCTGTTCGCCGCCTACGCGGCCACCGCCACCACTCCCAACCTCGGCGGCATGTCCCGCGCCCGCTGGGCCCACCTGCTGCGGTCGGACCCGGACGCCCTGCACACCGCGAACTCCTTCGAACAGGCCGCCGACGAACTGTGCTTCATGCTCGGGCCGGTACTGGCGGCCTTCCTGACCGGCACGTTCTTCCCGGAGGCGGGCACGCTGGCCGGCGCGGTCCTGCTGCTGTCCGGCATGCTGCTGTTCACCGCCCAGCGGGCCACCGAACCACCGCCCCGGCCCCTCCGCGCCGGGAAGGGACCCCTGTTCATCCCCTCCCTCCTGGCCTGCTTCGTCGCCACCGGCGCGGTGTTCGGCTCGATGGAGGTCGTCACGATCGCCTACGCCGACGCCCAGGGCCACCGTTCGGCGGCCGGTGCGGTCCTCGCCCTCCAGGCGGCCGGCTCCTGCGCGGCGGGGCTGGTGTACGGGGCGCTCAGGCCGACCGGACCGGCCGGACGGCGGCTGCCGGTCTGCCTGTCGTCGATGGCTGCCCTGATGTTCCTCCCCCTGCTCGCGGCCCGCACCGCCGGCAGCCTCTGGGCGCTGGCGGCCGCCCTGCTGGTGGCCGGCATGGCGACCGCGCCGACCATGGTGACCGCGATGACCCTGGTCCAGGACCGCACGCCCGAGGGCCGTCTCAACGAGGGGATGAGTCTGGTGGTGACCGCTCTGCTGACCGGCGTCGCGGCCGGCTCGGCGGCCGGCGGCTGGGCGGCGGAACACGTCTCTCCGACGGCCGCCTTCGCCGCCCCGGCCTCGGCGGCCGTCACCGCCCTTCTCGTCCACACGGCCAGCCGCATGGCCGGCGCGATGAGTCGAACCGCTTCCCTCAATTCCCGCCGCACCCATTGACGACCACCCGGCCCGCACCTACCTTCCATCGTCGAAGCGCTTCGACGTCTCGCATCGAACCGATTCGACGCGGGATCAGCACCATCCATCCGACTCCCCCGGAGGTACTGGATGTCGACGGCACGACGACGGACGGCGGCCGCGGCGGTGATCCTCTCCGGATCACTGCTGCTGGCCTCCTGCGGCGGCTCGGGCGGCAGCACGTCCGACGGGAAGACCCTGCGACTGTGGCACTACGAGGGCCCGACCAGCGCGATGGGCGTCGCCTGGAACGAGGCCATCAAGGAGTTCGAGGCGTCCCACCCGGACGTGAAGGTGAAGTACGAGGAGAAGAGCTTCGAGCAGATCCAGAAGACCGCGCAGATGGTCCTGAACTCCTCCGACGCCCCCGACATCATGGAGTACAACAAGGGCAACGCGACGGCGGGACTCCTCTCCAAGCAGGGACTCCTCACCGATCTGACCGCCGAGGCGACGAAGCGCGGCTGGGACAAGAAGCTCAGCGCGGGCGTGCGCACCACCAGCCAGTACGACGCCGACGGCGTCATGGGCTCGGGCAACTGGTACGGAGTGCCCAACTACGCCGAGTACACGATGGTTTACTACAACAAGGACCTGTTCGAGAAGTACGGGATCGCCGAGCCGAAGACGTTCGACGACCTGACGGCGGCGATGGCCGAGTTCGCCGCGCACAAGGTCACCCCGCTCGCCAACGCGGGCTCCGAGTACCTGGCCCAGCAGTACCTGTACCAGCTGGCCCTGTCGAAGGCCGACCGCTCGTGGGTCGACGCCTACGAGCTGTACCAGGGCAAGGTCGACTTCCATGACAGCGCCTGGACGTACGCCGCGGACACCTTCGCCGACTGGGTGAAGAAGGGATACATCGCGAAGACGTCCAGCGGTACCACCGCCGAGCAGGCCGGGGTCTCCTTCATCCAGGGCAAGGCGCCGATCCTGTTCTCCGGCAGCTGGTGGTACGGCCGCTTCCAGTCCGAGGCCTCGTTCGACTGGGGCAGCCTGCTGTGGCCCGGCTCGGACCTCACCCTCGGCTCCGGCGGAAACCTCTGGGTGGTCCCGAAGAACTCGAAGAACAAGGATCTCGCCTACGACTTCATCGACATCACCATGTCGAAGAAGATCCAGAACCTGCTCGGCAACAAGGGCGGAGTCCCGGTCGCGGCCGACCCGAGCGCGATCACGGACGCCAGGTCCAAGCAGCTCATCGCCGACTTCAACACCCTGTCCGGCCGCGACGGCCTCGCCTTCTACCCGGACTGGCCGGTCGCCGGCTTCTACGACACCCTCGTCTCCGAGACCCAGAAGCTGATCACCGGGAGCGAGAAACCGGACGCCTACCTGAGCAACCTCCAGACGGCGTACGACAAGGGCACCAAGTGAGGGTGCGCCGGGACTCCTACGCCCTCTTCCTCCTCCCCGGCGCCCTCGCCTTCCTCGCGGTCGTCGTCATCCCGTTCCTGATGAACACGGGCACGGGTTTCACCGACTGGCAGGGCGTGGGCGGCCCGCACTGGTCGGGGCTCGCCAACTACCGTGAGCTGCTGCACGATTCCGAGTTCTGGGCGTCCTTCCGGCACAGCCTCTTCATGGTCGTCGCGATGGCCCTGCTTCCGACGGCCCTCGGACTGGTCCTGGCCGCCGCCCTGTTCGACTACGTCGGCAAGCACTTCGGCACCCGGACCGCCGCCGTCCTGCGCGCCTGCTTCTACCTCCCCCAGGTGCTGCCGGTGGCGGTGGCCGGCATCGTATGGAGCTGGATCCTGGCCCCGGACGACGGCACCCTCAACGCACTGCTGAAGGCGATCGGGCTCGGCTCCTGGCAGCGGGACTGGCTCGGCGACCCGGACTTCGCCCTCTACACCGTGATGGGCGTGCTGGTCTGGGTGCAGATCGGCTTTCCGCTGGTCGTCTTCATGGCCGGGCTCGGACGCGTCGACCCGCAGCTGTACGAGGCGGCCGAGCTGGACGGCGCCGGCTGGTGGCGGCGCTTCGGGCACATCACGCTGCCACAGCTCGGGCCCGAGGTGTACGTCGTCCTGACCTGGTGCACGATCGCCGCGCTCAAGGTCTTCGGCGCGGTGTACGTGCTGACCAAGGGCGGCCCGGGCGGCGCCACCGACGTGCCCTCCTACTTCTCCTTCACCACGTTCTTCGAGAAGACCCAGGTCGGCTACGGCTCGGCGATCTCCACGGTCCTCACGGTGATCATCCTGGCCCTGGCCCTGACCGGTCTGAAGCTGCAGGACCGCACCGAGGACGGAGAGCCCTGAATGACCGCGCTACGCCGTTACCCCGTCCTCCTCGCCCTCTGCCTCGGCGCGCTCTTCATGATCGTCCCGTTCCTGATCGTGACGATGAACGCGGTCAAGTCCCCGGCGGAGTACGCGCAGAACGGGCCGCTGAGCCTCCCGCACGGCCTCTACCTGGACGGCCTGGAGGACTTCTGGCAGCGGGTCGACTACAGCCGGAAGCTGGTCAACTCGGTGCTCATCAGCGGCTCGGTCGCCGTGCTCGCCACCGCCCTGTCCCTCCTCAACGCGTACGCGATCGGCATCGGCCGGGTCCGGGGCCGCACCTGGGTGCTCGCCTTCTTCGTCCTCGCCAACATGCTGCCGCAGGAGGCGCTGGTCTATCCGCTCTACTACCTGAGCAAGCAGGCGGGTCTGTACGACACCAGGCTCAGCGTGATCATCGTGTTCACGGTGCTCCAGTCGGCGTTCGGCACGTATCTGCTCTCCGCCGTCCTCGGCCGGTTCCCGCGCGAGATCGTCGAGGCGGCCCGGATCGACGGCGCGAACAAGTGGCAGATCCTGGTCCGGATCGTCGTCCCCGTCAGCCGTCCGACCCTCGGCGTGCTCCTGGTCTTCTTCTTCATCTGGACCTGGAACGAGTTCCTGCTCCCGCTGGTCATGCTGATCTCCAACGACAACCAGACGGTGTCCGTCGCCCTCGGCGTCCTCCAGGGCCAGCGCCTGATGGACGCCACGATGACCAACGCGGCCGCCCTGCTCGGCGTCCTCCCGGCCATCGTCTTCTTCCTCGTCTTCCAGCGCACGCTCACCCGCGGCATCGCCGTGGGCGCCGTCAAGTAGGAGGTACGTGAGTGAAGTTCACCGACGGCTACTGGCTGCTGCGGGAGGGCGTCACCGCGGCCCATCCGGTCGAGGTCCTCGACGTCAGCGCCGCGGACTCCGCGCTGGAGATCCACGCGCCGACCCAGCCCATCCGGCACCGCGGCGACCTGCTGAGGGGACCGGTCGTGACGATCAGCGCGCACACCCCGATGCCCGACGTCATTGGCGTCACCTTCACCCACTTCGAGGGCGAGCGGCCACGCGGCCCCCAGTTCGAGCTGCGCAGGACGGACGTCGCCTCGCAGGTGTCGTACGACGACGAGTACGTGACCCTGACCTCCGGGTCGCTGACGCTGCGGGTGCGCCGGACCGCGCCCTGGCGACTCGACTTCCTCTCCGGGGGCCGCACCCTCACCTCCAGCGGCTCCAAGGGCATGGGGATCATGCGGGACACCACGACCGGTGCCCACTACCTGCGCGAGCAGCTCGGCCTCGGTGTCGGAACCTCCGTGTACGGCCTCGGCGAACGCTTCGGCCCGCTGGTCAAGAACGGGCAGGTCGTCGACGTCTGGAACGCCGACGGCGGCACGGCCACCGAACAGGCCTACAAGAACACCCCCTTCTACCTGACCGACGCGGGGTACGGCGTCTTCGTCGACCACCCGGGAAAGGTGTCCTTCGAGGTCGGCTCGGAGGCCGTCTCCCGGGTCCAGTTCAGCGTGGAGTCCCAGCAGCTGACGTACTACGTCATCCACGGACCGACCCCGAAGGACATCCTGCGCAGGTACACCGCCCTCACCGGCCGCCCGGCGCTCCCGCCCGCCTGGTCCTTCGGCCTGTGGCTCTCCACCTCCTTCACCACGTCGTACGACGAGAAGACGGTGACGTCCTTCATCGACGGCATGCGGGAGCGAGAACTCCCGCTCTCCGTGTTCCACTTCGACTGCTTCTGGATGCGGGAGTTCAACTGGTGCGACTTCCGGTGGGACCCGCGGGTCTTCCCGGACCCGGAGGGGATGCTGACGCGGCTGCACGAGCGGGGGCTGCGGGTGTGCGTGTGGATCAATCCGTACATCGCGCAGCGCTCGCCGCTGTTCGCCGAGGGCAGGGAGCTGGGACACCTGCTGCGGCGGCCGGACGGGAGCGTGTGGCAGTGGGATCTGTGGCAGCCGGGGATGGCGCTGGTGGACTTCACGTCGCCGGCGGCCCGCGACTGGTACGCGGCCAAGCTGGAGGCCGTGCTCGACCAGGGCGTCGACTGCTTCAAGACCGACTTCGGGGAGCGGGTGCCGGTGGACGTGGCCTGGTCCGACGGCTCGGACCCGGAGCGGATGCACAACTACTACACCCACCTCTACAACCGCACCGTCTTCGAGGTGCTGCGCAAGCACCGGGGCGAGGGGGAGGCGGTGGTCTTCGCGCGGTCGGCGACGGCCGGGAGCCAGCAGTTCCCCGTGCACTGGGGCGGCGACTGCGAAGCCACCTACGAGTCGATGGCCGAGTCGCTGCGCGGCGGGCTCTCGCTCGGCCTGTCCGGGTTCGGCTACTGGAGCCATGACATCGGCGGCTTCGAGGGCACGCCCTCGCCGGCCCTGTTCAAGCGCTGGCTGGCCTTCGGGCTGCTCTCCTCCCACAGCCGGCTGCACGGCAGCTCCTCCTACCGCGTCCCCTGGCTCTTCGACGAGGAGTCGGTCGACGTGCTGCGGCACTTCACCCGGCTGAAGCTGAGCCTGATGCCCTACCTGTACGGGGCCGCGCGCACCGCCGCCGCCGAGGGTGTGCCGATGATGCGGGCGATGGTCCTGGAGTTCCCGGACGATCCCGGGTGCGCCCATCTGGAACGGCAGTACATGCTGGGCCCGGATCTGCTGGTGGCGCCGGTGTTCAGCGACGAGGGGGAGGTCGCGTACTACGTTCCCGAGGGGGACTGGACGAGCTTTTCGACCGGGGAGACGGTGTCCGGTCCGCGCTGGGTGCGTGAACGGCACGGCTTCCTGAGCGTGCCGCTGCTGGTGCGGCCGGGGGCGGTGATCCCGGTCGGCGCGGTGGCGGACCGTCCGGACTACGACCATGCGGACGGGGTCACGCTGCGGGCGTACGGCCTGGCGCGCGGCGCCCGGGTCACGGTCCCGGTCGGGGACGTCGTCTTCACGGTCGTCCGCGAGGGGGACACCCTGCGGGCCTCGTGCGGCGATCCGGCGGCGGCGTGGCAGCTGGCGGCCGGGGAGCGGACGGCGCGGGCGGCGGCCGGCACCGGGTTCCTCTCCCTGGAGCTGGGCTGATGGTGAAGATCACCGACGTGGCCCGGCACGCCGGTGTCTCCCCCAGCACGGTGTCCTACGCGCTCAGCGGCAAGCGCCCGATCTCGGAGGAGACCCGGCGCCGGATCGAGGCGTCCATCCACGAGCTGGGATACCGCCCGCACGCCGGCGCCCGCGCCCTGGCCAGCAGCCGCTCCAACGTGCTGGCCCTGGTGATCCCGCTGCGCACCGGCATCCACGTCCCGGTCGTCATGCAGTTCGCGGTGCCGGTGGTGACGACGGCCCGCCGCTACGACCACGACGTGCTGCTCCTGACCCAGGAGGAGGGAGAGGAGGGGCTGCGCCGGGTCGCCGACACGGCCCTGGTGGACGCGCTGATCGTGATGGACGTCCAGCTGCACGACTCCCGGCTGCCGCTGCTGCGCGAGCTGGAGCGGCCGTCGGTGCTGATCGGCTTCCCGGCCGCCGCCGAGGGGCTGACCTGCGTCGACCTGGACTTCCGGGCGGCCGGTGAGCGGTGCGTGGAACGGCTGGCGGAGCTCGGCCACCGGGTGGTGGCGCTGGTCGGCTCGCCGCCGGAGGTGTACGTCCGGGAGACGGCGTTCGCCCAGCGGGTGGTCCAGGGCTTCACGGCCGCCGCCGACCGCTACGGGATGGCGTCCCGCGTCCACCCCTGCGAGGCCACGCCGGGGGCGGCCCGGCGGGTCGCCGAGCGGCTGCTGCGGGAAGAGCCGGCGCTGACGGGGGTCGTCGTCCACAACGAGGCGGTGCTGGAGCCGCTGATCGACGCCTTCGAGCAGCTGGGCCTGCGGGTCCCCGCCGATCTGTCGGTCACCGCGATCTGCCCGGACGAACTCGCCGCCGGGCTCCGTGTCCCGGTCACCTCGGTCACCCTGCCCACCGCCGAACTGGGCGAACGGGCGACGGAGTTACTCATGCGCAAGCTCGACGGCGACCCGGACGTACCGGATGCGACCCTGCTCGCCCCCCGGCTGACGAACCGCACGAGCACCGCACCCCGACGGGCTTGAGGGCACGAAAAAAACGGCGCCTTCCCGAAGGAAGGCGCCGTTCAACAGGGGTTGACCTGTGCAGACCGAAGCCTGCACTGGTGGAGATGGCGGGAATCGAACCCGCGTCCAACGGTGCAGAATCAGGGCTTCTCCGTGTGCAGTTCGCTGTGATTTTCTCGGCCCCGGCAATCACGCGAACAAGTCGCCGACGGGCCCAGTCACTGTTTGATTTCCCATTCGACCCCGCGACCGGGCCGAATGGTTTAGTCCCCTAGATTATGCCAGGGTCCGGGTCGGGAACATCCCCGGTCTGACACCCGTTAGGGCCTTCACTCACTGCTTATTAGGCAGCGAGGGCGAAGGCGCGGGAATCGCTCTTGGAATTGGCGATTATTGGTTGCGACATATGGTTAACGAGATCATTGTCGCTTCCTCGACACGCTTCCCCTGCTTCGACAGCCGCTGTCGAAACCGATCATCCCCATGTTGTGTTTTCAAACCCCTCCGGGGAGGGTGCGCACCTGCTGTGAGGTGCAGTGCCATCGTACGTGAACAACGAGCGACGTGGCCACCGTATTCCGGCGGTGTCCCGCCCTACGCGCCCCGCTGCTTCCGCTTCGCCGCCGCGATCGCCCGGTCCGACTCCCGCCGGTCCTGCTGCGCGCGCAGGGTCTGCCGCTTGTCGTACTCCTTCTTGCCCCGGGCGAGCGCGATCTCCGCCTTGGCCCGGCCGTCCTTGAAGTAGATGGCGAGCGGCACGATCGTGTGGCCCGTCTCCTGGGACTTGGACTCCAGCTTGTCGATCTCCTCCCGGTGCAGCAGCAGCTTGCGCTTGCGGCGCACCGAGTGGTTGGTCCAGGTGCCCTGGCTGTACTCAGGGATGTGGGCGTTGTGCAGCCACGCCTCGTTCCCGTCGATCTGCACGAAGCCGTCGGTCAGTGAGGTGCGGCCCTGACGCAGCGACTTCACCTCGGTGCCGGACAGCACGATGCCGGCCTCGTAGGTGTCGATGATCGCGTAGTCGTGCCGCGCCTTCTTGTTCTGCGCGACGATCTTGCGCTTGCCGCCCTTCTCGCCGTCCCTGGCTTTGGCGGCCGTCCCCTGCTGCTTCTGCTGGGACTCTTTCGGTACGTACATTCCCTTGGCCATAGTGCTCTCCATTTTCGCACCACGGAGGGGGTGCGAGGGAAGCGGATTTGGCTACGACGGGTCGCCGAGGCCGCTGAGGACCGTCTCAGCCCGCTCCAGCGCCCCGCTGGACACCTCCAGGTCGGGGGTGATGCCCCGGCCGTCGACGGTGTGGCCGCAGGGGGTCCGGTAGTGGCCGACGGTGAGTTCGGCGACCGAGCCGTCGGGGAGCCGGGTGGGCATCTGGACGGAGCCCTTGCCGAAGGTGCGGGAGCCGAGGACGACCGCGCGGCCGCGGTCCTGGAGGGCGCCCGTGAGCATCTCGGCCGCGCTCATCGTGCCGCCGTCGACCAGTGCGACCAGGGGTCTCGCGGTGTCGCCGCCGGCGTCGGCGTGCAGGGCGCGCTGCGAGCCGTCCACGTCGTAGGTGGCGACCAGGCCGCCGTCGAGGAAGGCGGAGGCGGCGGTGACGGCCTCGCTGACCAGGCCGCCGGAGTTGCCGCGCAGGTCGAGGACGATCCCGGCGCCGGCGGGAGCCTGCCGGACGGCCTCCCGGACGAGTTCCCCGGAGCCCTTGGTGAAGGCGGAGATCCTGATGACGGTGATCCCGGCGGACAGCTTGCGGACGGTCACCGAGTCGGTGGACAGCAGTGCCCGGCGCAGGGTCTCGGTCCACGCGTGCGTGCCGCGTTCCAGGCCGAGCGTGACGGCCGTACCGACGCGGGCGTCGGTGGCGTCGCCGCGCAGTAACGAGACGACGTCGGTGACGGGCCGCCCGTCGACGTCCGACCCGTCGATCCTGCGCAGCCGGTCGCCCTTCCTGATGCCGGCGGTGGCGGCGGGCGACCCGGCCTGCACCTTGGTCACCTCGATCCGGCCGTCCCGCTCCCGCCGGGCCCACAGCCCGACGCCGGTGTACTGCCCGTCGAGCGCTTCCTCGAACTCCTGGTACTCACCCTCGGAGTAGACCGCGGCCCACCGGTCCC
The DNA here is from genome assembly GCF_055567595.1 of Streptomyces sp. NPDC026515. Taxonomy (NCBI): domain Bacteria; kingdom Bacillati; phylum Actinomycetota; class Actinomycetes; order Kitasatosporales; family Streptomycetaceae; genus Streptomyces; species Streptomyces sp. NPDC026515. Next base: position 63,038 of record NZ_JBVHQD010000014.1, on the reverse strand, counting down.
CGCTGCGGCTCACGGCCCGCTCCGCCGCCTCCATGGGCGACTTGCCGTCGGCCATCGCCTCGGCGGCGGCCTTCGCGACATCGTCGTGGCCGGCGGCCGGGCGAGCGGTTCCGCCCGGCGTCTTCCGCTCGGCCTGGCCCGGATCGGGAAACGCCCCGGTGGCCGCCCCGGTCACCAGCAGCCCTGCGAACACCAACGTCAGAGCCGCCACCCGGCGAACCCGGCGGGGCTGGCAGAACAGCTCTCGGCCTGACATGCCGGTGAGTCTAGGACAAGCCGAGAGGGCCGCACGGACGCTTGCCCGTACGACCCTCTTGGCATGCGTCACACCTTCAGGTACTTGCGCAACGCGAAGAACGCCGCAAGCGCGGGCATCAGAAGGCTTGTTGCGAGGATGAGCGGGAGCTTGGTCAACACCGCGTCCCAGCCGATGAAGTTGATCAGATTCAGCTTCTGGGAGAGGGCCAGGCCGTGGTCGATGATGAAGTAGCGGGCGACCACCAGGAATCCGCAGGCGACCGTGCCGCCGATCAGGCCGGCGACGGCGGCCTCCGCGATGAACGGGGCCTGGATGTAGAAGCCGGAGGCGCCGACCAGGCGCATGATGCCGGTCTCGCGCCTACGGCTGAACGCGGAGACGCGCACCGTGTTGACGATCAGCATCAGGGCGACCACCAGCATCAGGGCCATGACCATGCGGGCCGCCCAGTTCATGCCGTTGAGCAGGCCGAAGAGGTTGTCCAGGATGCCCTTCTGGTCCTGGACGGACTGGACGCCGTCACGGCCGTCGAACGCCGTCGCGACCACCTGGTACTTCTGCGGGTCCTTCAACTTGATCCGGTACGACTCCTGCATCTGGTCCGGCGTGAGGGAGTCCGCCAGCGGAGAGTCGCCGAACTGCTCCTTGTAGTGCTTGTACGCCTGGTCCTGCGACTCGTAGGTGACCTTCTCGACCACCGACATCTTGCCGAGGTCCGCCTGGATCTGCTTCCTCTGGTCGTCGGTGACCGCGCCCTTGGCGCAGTTGGGGTCGGACTCGGCGTCGCTCTTGTTGCAGAGGAAGATCGAGACGTTGACCTTGTCGTACCAGTAGCCCTTCATGGTGTTGACCTGGTCGCTCATCAGGAGCGAGCCACCGAAGAGCGCCAGGGACAGGGCGACCGAGACGACGACCGCGAAGGTCATCGTCAGATTGCGGCGGAGACCGACACCGATCTCCGACAGTACGAACTGGGCGCGCATGGCGTCGGGTTATGCCTTTCCGTGGACGTCTGCGGGGTCGGGGGCGGTCAGTGCTGGTAGCCGTAGACGCCGCGGGCCTGGTCGCGGACGAGGAGGCCCTTCTCCAGCTCGATGACGCGCTTGCGCATCTGGTCCACGATGTTCTGGTCGTGGGTGGCCATCACCACGGTGGTGCCGGTGCGGTTGATGCGGTCGAGCAGCTTCATGATGCCGACCGAGGTCTGCGGGTCGAGGTTACCCGTGGGCTCGTCCGCGATCAGCAGCTTGGGACGGTTCACGAAGGCGCGCGCGATGGCCACGCGCTGCTGCTCACCACCGGACAGCTCGCCGGGCATCCGGTCCTCCTTGCCGCCGAGCCCGACGAGGTCGAGCACCTGGGGCACGGACTTGCGGATCTCGCCCTTGGACTTGCCGATCACCTCCTGGGCGAAGGCCACGTTCTCGGCGACCGTCTTGTTGGGCAGCAGGCGGAAGTCCTGGAAGACCGTCCCGAGCTGGCGGCGCATCTGCGGCACCTTCCAGTTGGAGAGACGGGCGAGGTCCTTGCCCAGCACGTGCACCTGGCCGTGGCTGCATCGCTCCTCGCGGAGGATCAGCCGCAGGAAGGTGGACTTTCCGGAGCCGGAGGACCCCACGAGGAACACGAACTCGCCCTTCTCCACTTCCAGGGACACTTCCCTGAGTGCGGGGCGGGTCTGCTTGGGGTAGACCTTGGAGACGTTGTCGAATCGGATCACGGATGCACCACGGGTCGCCGGGGGTAGATGAGCGTGACCATACGCGAGTCGGGTGAGGAAGCGCAGGCTCCGGTCACGGTTGGGTGAGGCTTGTGCGGTTTTGTTCCGGGGCAATCTTTCCGGAACGCCGGGGCGAGGTCCGCGGACGGCCGCGCCCTTTCCGGAGGAACCTGGCACAGTGGAGGGGGAACGTTCTAGTTCCGCTGAGCGTTGTGTAGGTAATGGCCGGTGCAAGGAGGGCGAGCGCATGACGTACGACCGGTTGGTGTGCGCGAACTGCGCGGCGCCCGTGAGCGAAGGCCGGTGCCCCGTGTGCCGCGCCAACCGCCAGCGCCTGCAGCAGGAGAACTTCCTGGGCGGACTGAACCCGATGGCGCTGATCGGACTGCTGGCGGTGCTGATCGCCGCGGTGGCACTGCTCGCGCACCAGACCGCGTAGCGGACATCACGACGCCGCGCGCGGCAAGGCGCACCACAGCGCCCCGCGGAAGCGCACGACAAGCGATCGAAGGGCCCGGAGCAACCGCTCCGGGCCCTTCGCCCTACGTGACGGGCGCTCCGTGAGCGCCCGGCTACCGTCAGGCCGCGGCGCCGCCGCGGCCGCCCATGAGGCGCGGCAGGATGCGGAAGCCGATACCGCCGGCGATCATCGTGGCGGCACCGGCGATCAGGAAGCCGGTCTGCGCGGCACCGGTCTCGGCGAGCTGGTCGCCGCCACCCTGGGCCTGGGTGTTCGTGGTGTCCGAACCGGTGTCGGTCAGGGAGGAGGAGCCCTCCTCCTGAGCGGAGGTGCCGGAGTTGCCGTCGGTGCCGGTGTTGTTGCCGCCGCCGTTGCTGCCCGTGCCGCTGCCGTCGGTCGGGTTGTCGCTCGGCTCCTCCGTCGGCTCGGTGGGCTCGTCGGTGGGCTGGGTGGGCTCGTCCGAGGGCTCGGAGGACTCGGACGGCGGCTCGCTCACGGGCGGCTCGCTGGTGGGCGGCTCGCTCGTGGGCGGCTCACTCGTGGGCGGCTCGCTGGTGGCCGGGCCGGTCGGGATCTCGGTCGGGTCGTCGGCGGTGTTGACGGTGGCGGTAACGCCGTCCTGGTTGGCCTCGACGCCGATGGAGAGGGCGGAGGCCGCGCCGGCCGCGGTCAGCGAGGCGCCGGCGGCGATCACGGCGCAGGCGGCTATCCGCGCGACCCGGATCCGTGTCTTCTTGGTCATCTGGTTGCTACCCCCAGTAGCTGAATGTCAGGTCGGCCGCGCTGGGGCTGTGTGCTCTACGGAGGTAGCTGCGGATGCGCAAGCCCCCCGGTTCTCATGCGCCCCAGAGATACGCATGCCACGCTTCACCCTTCCCATTTTTCAAAGCAACGTCAAGGCCGTTGCGGGCGCGATGTCCAGTTGCGCGCCGAATGCGGGGAGTTGAAGCCTGTGAGTGTGATGTAAATCTTGGCGACACCCCTGGCACGGCCCGGATACACGGCAACTGCCGCCCCTGGGGCGGCAGTTGCCGAATCGGCCGACTCACCATGGGCAAGTCGACAAAGTTACTTCTCCTGCTGCTTGCGCCAGCGAATTCCGGCCTCCAGGAAGCCGTCGATCTCGCCGTTGAAGACGGCCTCGGGGTTGCCGACCTCGAACTCCGTACGCAGGTCCTTGACCATCTGGTACGGGTGCAGGACGTACGAACGCATCTGGTTGCCCCAGGAGTTGCCGCCGTCGCCCTTGAGGGCGTCCATCCTGGCCTGTTCCTCCTGCCTGCGCCGCTCCAGAAGCTTGGCCTGGAGGACGTTCATCGCGGTCGCCTTGTTCTGGATCTGCGACCGCTCGTTCTGGCAGGAGACGACGATGCCGGTGGGGATGTGCGTGAGGCGTACCGCGGAGTCGGTGGTGTTGACGCCCTGCCCGCCGGGCCCGGAGGACCGGTACACGTCCACCCGCAGCTCGGACTCGTCGATCTCGATGTGGTCGGTCGTCTCGACGACGGGGAGGACTTCCACGCCCGCGAAGGAGGTCTGGCGGCGCCCCTGGTTGTCGTAGGGCGAGATCCGCACCAGGCGGTGGGTGCCCTGCTCGACCGAGAGCGTCCCGTAGGCGTACGGCACCTGCACGGCGAAGGTGGTCGACTTGATGCCGGCCTCTTCCGCGTACGACGTCTCGTAGACCTCGGTCTTGTAGCCCTTCTGCTCCGCCCAGCGCAGGTACATCCGCTGCAGCTTCTCGGCGAAGTCCGCGGCGTCGACGCCACCCGCTTCCGCACGGATGTTCACGAGCGCCTCGCGGGAGTCGTACTCCCCGCTGAGCAGCGTCCGCACCTCCATCTCGTCGAGCGCCTTCCGGACGGCGGCGAGCTCGGAGTCGGCCTCGGCACGGGTGTCCGGGTCGTCCTCCTCCTCGGCCATCTCGAAGAGCACCGCGAGATCGTCGATCCGCCCGCGCAGCGCCTCCGCCTTCCTGACCTCGGCCTGGAGGTGGGAGAGCTTGCTGGTGATCTTCTGCGCCTCGTCCGGGTTGTCCCACAGGGACGGCGCGGCCGCCTGCTCCTCGAGCACGGCGATGTCTGCCCTCAGCTTGTCGAGGTCCAGAACGGCCTCGATCGACTCCATGGTCGAGGAGAGGGACTTGAGCTCTTCGGATACATCGACGACTGCCACGCCTCCCAGCGTAACGGCTCCGCCAGGCACACAGCGCCCGCCCACCGCCGCCCTGCCTCGCCCCGCCCGACCCCGGCGAGGCGAGGAGCGGACGAAAACGATGCCTGCCACACGGAACCGGGCGCCCCCGACGGGCGCCCGGAGTACTCCGGCCCGCGCCCCTGCCACGCGCGCCCGGAGGTCCCGGGACGGTCACGGGGTCGACGTGCTGTGGGTGTCCTGGGGCGGGGAGTCGTCGCCGGAGGTGGCGAGCCAGGTGCCGGCGCCCACCGCGGCCGCCAGTACGACCCCGGCCACGCCCAGCGTCACCCGGCGCCGCCGGGCCGCCGCCTTGTGCCGGGCCGAGCCGGGCCTCGGCGCCCCGGACGCCCTCGGGGCCCTGGCGGTGCCCCGTGCGCCGCCCGCCAGCTCGTCCGGCCCGGGCACCCGCATCGACGTGTGCGTGTCCCGGTTGGAGTCCGGCTTGGCGCCCGGCACCAGGGAGACGGCTCCCCGGCGCCGTACCCGCTGCTCCTCGGCGGCCGGGGCGGCGGTCTCCTCGGCCGCCTCCTCCGACGCCTCCGTGTCCGGCTCGTCGACGTCCAGCGGCGGCATCCCCGCCAGCGTCGGCAGCTGCTCCCGCAGCCGGGCGGCCAGCTCGGAGGCGCGCAGCCGGGAGGCGGGCGCCTTGGCCAGGCACTGCACGAGCAGCTGCCAGAGCTCCTCGGGGATGCCGGGGAGGGGCACGACGGTCTCGGTCACGTGCCGGCGCAGGACCGCCCCGGGGTGGCCGCCGCCGAACGGGGTGAAGCCCGCGAGCAGCTCGTACAGGACCGTCGCGAGGGCGTAGATGTCCACCGAGGCGCGGGGCGGCAGGCCCTCGACGATCTCCGGCGCCAGGTAGTCCGGGGTGCCGATGATCTTCGTGGCGCGGGTCCGCTTAGGGGAGTCGATCAGCTTCGCCACGCCGAAGTCGGTCAGCAGGGCGGGGTGGGCACCGCCGGGGCCGAGCGGGCCCTGCATGTCGAGCAGGACGTTCTCCGGCTTCACGTCCCGGTGGACCACGCCGGCCGCGTGCGCCGCCGCCAGCCCGTCCGCGACGTCCGCGACGATCGCCACCGCGGCCTCGGGCGCCAGACGCCGCTCCCGCTCCAGGCGGGTGCGCAGGTCGGTGCCGCGGACCAGGTCCATCACGAGTGCCAGGTCGTTGCCGTCGACGACGAGGTCGCGGACGGACACCACGTTGGGGTGCTCAAGGCCCAGGAGGGCCGTGCGCTCCTGTACGAAGCGGCCCACCAGCTCCTCGTCGGACGCGAGATCCTCGCGCAGCAGCTTGATGGCGACGGGCCCTTCCGGCCCCTCGCCCAGCCACACCGTGCCGGCGCTGCCCCGCCCCAGGATCTGGTTGGCGGTGTACCGGCTGCCGATCTTCCGTGCCAAGGCTGCTCCTACAGACGCGTGTTGCCGACAAAAGTACGCGTCCGAGGAGCCAACCTTCACCAGGGAGGCGGAAATCACCCGCCGGGTGTCGACAAATACCCAAACTCGCGGTCAGTTGCCGCCGCCCACGCTGTCGAAGAAGTCACCGACCGACTTCGACCAGTCCTTCAGCTGGCTCCAGTAACCCCTGCCTTCACCCACCCATGTGTGCAGCGGGGTCAGGTCCCAGATCAGCCAGCCCGCGACGAACAGGACGACGATCATGAACAGGCAGCCCTTGAGACAGCCGAGCCCGGGGATCTTCATCGGGTTGGCACCGCGCTGCCGCGGCTCGCGTGCGGCCCGCTGCGGCTCGGCGGGGGCGGCCGGGGGCGGCGCATAGCGCTGCTGCGGTCGCTGGGGTTGCTGCTGCGGCGCGTACTGCTGCGGCTGGTGCCCGTACCCGGCGGGCTGCTGGCCGTACCCGCCCTGCTGCTGGCCGTATCCGCCACCCTGCTGCCCGCGCGGCTGCGGCCGCCGTACCGGCTGCTGCTGCGGGGCCTGGCGGGGCGGCTGCTGCTGCGGCCGGGCCACCTGGCGCTGCGGACGGCGGCGCAGCGGGTCCTCGTTCGGGTCGAGGTACTGGACCTGCGTCTGCTCGTTGCGGTCGCGGGCCGCGCGGAGCTGGGTCTGCCAGGGGTGCGGCTGCTCCGGCTGCTGCTGGCCGGGCTGCCCCTGGGGCATGACGGCCGTCGGGTCCGCGGCGCCGGTGTTCGGCAGCACGGCGGTCGGGTCGGCGGCGCCCGTCGGGCCGCCGGTGTGCGGGAGGAAGCTGGTCACCGCGTTCGGGTCGTACGTTCCGGCGGGCGCGCCGGTGTTCGGCAGCACCTGCGTGGGGTCGGCCGACCCCGGTACGGCGGTGGGCGCCGGGTCGGGGGCCAGCAGCGCGCCCACCCCCTCGGCGGCGGCGATCTGCGCGGAGTTCGCGTGCACGCCGACGCCCTCGGCTACGACGCGCAGGCCGCGGGCGAGGTTCTCGGCGCTGGGCCGGTCGTCGGGGTTCTTGCGCAGGCAGCGCTCTATGACCGTCCACAGCGGGTCGGGAACGGTGGACGGGCGGCGCGGCTCGGCGCTGAGGTGCTGGTGGAGGACTTCGAGGGCGCTGCCGCCGGAGAACGGCGGGCGGCCGGTGACCAGCTCGTACAGCAGGATGCCGGCGCCGTAGACGTCGACGGCCGAGGTCTGCGGGCGCCCCTCCGCGGACTCCGGCGCCACGTACGCGGGCGTGCCGACGAACTCGTGGGTGCGGGTCAGCCCCGGGGAGTCGGCGAGCCGGGCGATGCCGAAGTCGGTCAGCAGCGGGTGCATCTGGCCGTTGTACTGCTGGAGCAGCACGTTGGCGGGCTTCAGGTCGCGGTGCACGACGCCGTCGGCGTGGCTGGCGGCGAGGGCGTCGGCGATCTGGGCGGTCAGCAGTGCGGCGGCGACCGGCGAGAACGGGCCGTTCTCGCGCAGGTAGCGATGCAGGTCGGGGCCCTCGACGAGGTCCATGACCAGGGCCAGCAGATCGCCCTCGACGACCAGGTCACGGACCCGGACGATGTTCGGGTGGGTCAGCCGGAGCAGCACGGAGCGCTCCCGCAGGAACCGCATCACGATGTCGGGGTCGCTCGCGAGCTCTTCCTTGAGGACCTTGATCGCGACGGTCTCCCCGGGCTGGCCGGGCACGGCCGCCTCGGCGCCCGCGGTCTCCCGCTGGCGGGCACGCCAGACGGTACCGGTGGCGCCGCGTCCGAGCGGCTCCTCCAGGAGGTACTTGCTGCCTACCGGCCGCACGTCATCCGCTCCCTGCTGCTTGCTGGTGTGTCCGGTTCTTGTGTCCCACCCACTGTAGTGCCGTGGTCCCCGACACCGGCTGTCGTCCGGCTCTGCTCTCCCCTGCCCGGCAGGCGGCCGGCAGGTGTTCCGCACGTATGCCCATACGTTGGCGTTCCCGCACTTGTTCGAGGGAAAGACGCTCACTTCGGTCCGTCGGTTGCCGGGTCCGGACGTGACCGATCTCAAGTGATCGTCGGCACGGTATTGGTCAGGCACTTTTGGGGGCAGAGCTGACCAATCAAGATCACTTACCATCGGGGCGTGGGCGCGTTGTCAGTGGCAGGTGCGAGGATGCGTGCGACAGCAGAACTGGCCGACGTGCGCGTGGCGGTGGGGGGAATTCCGCGCCCGCGCAGAAGGGACCGCTGACGGCGATGCAGATCCGGCTGACCGTCGTAGAACCGCTGGGCCCTGCCGCGCAGCGGGGCCGGATCCTGAGCCGGGACGTGCTGGTGACGGCGCCCGTGGGCACGGATCTCGCGGCGGTGGCCTCCGCACTGGCCTCGGCGGTCACCGGTGACGGCGGTCCGGGCGGCCGGGAGACCAGCGGAGCCCCGGTCGTGCTGTACGCGGGGACGGAGCGGCTGGACGCCCGCCGCCGGATCCTGGGCGAGCCCCCGCTGGTCGACGGCGCCGTGCTGTCCCTGGGCGCGCCCGTCGCCCCCGAGCCGCATCCCGAGCTGGACGACGCGCCGGCCCAGCTGCATGTGATCGCCGGTCCGGACGCGGGCGGGGTGCACCTGCTGCACGGCGGCCAGATCACCGTCGGCCGCTCCGCCGACGCCGACGTCCCGCTCGACGACCCGGACGTCTCCCGGCTGCACTGCGCGGTCACGGTCGGCGCCGACGGCCACGTCTCGGTCGCCGACCTGCACTCCACCAACGGCACGGCACTGGACGGCACCCGGATCACCGACCGCCCGGTCAGGCTCGCCCCGGGAGCGCTTCTGCGCATCGGGGAATCGGCCCTGCGGCTTACGCCGTCCGGGGGACCGGGAGCCCGGGTGGGCACGGCACCGGACGGGGAGGGCTGCGTACGGGTGCTGCTCGCGGACCCGGACCCGGACGACGACGTCAGCGGTGGTCCCGCGGCAGCCGGCGCCGGCCGTGCGGCGGGCTCCGCGCACGGGGCGGCCACGGCCGCCACCGGCCCCGCGGGCCGCACCCATCACGCCTACGGCGCGGCGGCCTCGGGCGGAGCGGCCGGGGGCCAGGAGCACGGGCCGGTGGAGCCGCCGGTGGTACCCGCGCAGGGGGAGGCGCCGAGCATCGAGAGCCGGGGCGGTGGCACGCCGCAGGCCGAGCGGGGCGGCGGGGTTCCGCCGGCCGGGACCGCTCAGGGCGGCGGGCCGCGGGCCGACGCCCGGTTCGACGAGGGATCTCCGGTGGCCGGGGTCCGGCACGAGCCGACCTCGTCGGCCGGACAGCACGGTGGACCGTCCGGTCCGCGCGGCGGCTCCGCCCCCGCGTGGCACTCCGGCGGCCCACAGGGCTCCACCGCCACGGAACGCCTCACCGGCACGGGCCGGCCCGCCCCCGTGCAACGTTCCGGCGACACCCACGGCGGCCGCTCCGGGGCCCTCGGCGGCCCCGGCGCACGCAGCGGCGGGAGCGGTCCCGCCGCCCTCGGTCACCCGGCGGCAGCGGACCACCGTCCCGCCCCGGACGGCGACCCCACCGGCGAGCCCGCCCCCTCCGCGAGACGCAAAGGCACCCCCCTCCGCGGCACCGACGCCCCCGACCTCCCCGAGACCGCCCGCAGGCGCGGCGGGCTCGGAGCCTGGGCGCGGCGGCTGGCCGGCGGGCGCGGTGAGCCCCTGCCGGCCGCTGACGCGGAGCCCGCGACCGGGGCCGGCGGCACGGCGCCGGCCGGTGTCCCGGCCCAGCCCGAGACCTGGCCGGACCCCGCCGCCCTGCTGCTGACCGCGCTCGGCCCCGGCCCCCGTCTCTGGGAGCGCGGCCCCGGACACCCGGAGACGCTCACGGTCCGGCTCGGCACCGCGGACCGCGCGGCGCCCGGGGGCCAGGGGCTGCTCCCCGCCGTGCCGGTCACCGCCGACCTGCGCGAGGCCGGTGCCCTCGGTCTCGCCGGCCCGCGCACCCGCCTCGCCGGCCTCGCCCGCGCGGCACTGGCCCAGCTCGCCGCGCTGCACTCCCCCGACCTGCTGGAGATCGTGCTGATCAGCGCGGACCGGGCCCGCCCCCTGGAGGAGCGCACGGCCGAGTGGTCCTGGCTCGGCTGGCTCCCGCACGTGCGTCCCGGGCACGGCCAGGACTGTCGCCTCCTGCTCGCCTACGACCGCGAACAGGCCGCCGCCCGCGTGGAGGAACTGCTCCGCAGGGTGGAGGACCTGTCCGCGCCCCGTCGGCCGGCCACCCCGTCCGACCGCCCCGACCTGGCCGGTACGGCCACGGACACCGCGCCCGCCGAGGACGCCCACCGCCCCTCCTGGGCCCGCGACGACCTCGGCGCCGGCGACCGCGGCAGGGGTTTCCCGGGGCCCTACACGGTCGTCGTCGTGGACGGCGATCCCGGCGGCTCCGCGCTGCGTGACGCGGTGGCGCGGCTGACGGTCGCCGGACCGCGCGCCGGAGTGCATGTGATCTGCCTGGCGGAGACGGCGCCCACCTCGCCCACCTCGCCGGTCGACCAGACCTACCAGGCGGCGTGCGCGGTCACGCCGACGTTCCGGGAGTGCGGTGCCGTGGCCCTGCTCAGCGGGGACGTGGCGACGGCACTGCATCTGCTGCGGGTGGCCCGCACCGACGCGGCCGGACCTCTCGGCCCCGGCACCCTGGCCGCGGTGGACGCGGTCTCCCCCGCCTGGGCCGAGCGGTTCGCGCGGGCGCTGGCCCCGCTCCGCCCCGACGGCCCGGCAGAAGACCGGCACACCCGGGTGGCCGCCCCGCTGCCCCAGTCCGCCCGGCTGCTGGACGAGCTGGGGCTGGCGCGGGCCACCCCGGCGTCGCTGATGGCCCGTTGGGCGGACGCGGCCGACGACACGGAGTCGCTGGGCGGCCGGGCCCGGGCCGTCCTGGGAGCCGGACCGCGCGGCCCGCTCGGCGCCGACCTGGTGACCGAGGGACCGCACCTGCTGGTCGAGGGCCCGCCCGGCAGCGGCCGTACGGAGCTGCTGCGGGCGGCGGTCGCCTCGCTGGCCGCCGCCGAGCGCCCCGACCGGCTCGGGATCGTCCTGATCGACGGCCGCGACGGCGTCGGCACCGGCGCCGGCGCGGGGCTCGGCGAGGGCCTGCGGGTGTGCACCGACATACCGCACGTGACCACCTACCTCTGCGTCAACGACCCGGTCCGGATGCGGGAGTTGGCACAGTCGCTGAGTGCCGAACTGAAACGGCGGGCCGAACTCCTCGGCCGCTCCGACTTCACCGACTGGCACGCCCAGCGGGAGATCTCGGGCCGTATCGTCGCCCAGCGCGGCCGCCCCGCCGCGCCGGGCGCCGCCGACATAGAGGCACCGCCCAGCTCCACGATCCGGCTGCGCCCGTCGGCAGGAGCCGCGGGCCGGCAACGCACCGAGGCGCCACCGCCGTTGCCGCGCCTGGTCGTGGTGGTCGACGATCTGGACGCCCTGGTCTCCCCCGCCCTCGGCTCACCGGGCCGGCCGGCCGCCGGTTCCGTGATGCGGGCGCTGGAGGCGGTGGCGAAGGAGGGCGACCGGCTCGGCGTCCACCTGATCGCGGCGGCCGGTGCGGGCGGCCGTACGGCGGAGACGGAACCGGCCCGGCGGGCCACCCTGCGCGTCACCCTGGACCCACCGGCCGCGGGACCCGACGAACCTGCCCCGGGCCGCGGCCGCCTGACCACACCGGACGGCCGGGTCACGGCGTTCCAGGCGGGCCGCGTCACCGGCCGCATCCCCCGCACGGCGACCCAGCGCCCCACGGTCGTCCCCCTCGACTGGCCTCGCATGGGCGACCCCCCGACCCGCCGCCCGGTCCGGGAACTGGGCAACGGTCCGACGGACCTGGCCCTGCTGGCGAGCGCGGTGGAGAGAGCGGCCAGAGAGGTCTCGGCGGCGGAGGTGCCCTCGCTCCTGTAGCGAAGACACGGAGCGGGGCACGCGGAGCGAGGCACCGCGGAGCAAAGGCCCGTGGCGAAGGCCCGTGGCAAAAGCCCGTGGCGAAGGCCTCCCCGGGGGCCCACTGATCACGAGGCGATCACGATCCCCGGCCCTCACCTGTAGGCACCCTTGCCGCACGGGCGGCCCCCGCGTACACCGGAGCGCACGGGACAGAGTTCTGACGTTCAACGAGGAACGACGAACGGGGAAGTGATGCGCGCCATGAGCAACACCATCGGGACCGGCAGGGCCGTCACCGCGGTCGCCGCACTCCTGGCGGGAGCCCTCGTGCTCACCGCGTGCGGAGGCAGCGACGACGGCAAGAAGGACGACAACGGCTCGGAGAGCAGCGCCAGTACGTCCGGTTCCACCCTCACCCTGCCGAAACTGGACGGCACCACGCTGGAGGTGGCCGCCGTCTGGACCGGGCAGGAGCAGAAGAACTTCAAGCAGGTGCTGGCGGAGTTCGAGAAGCGCACCGGCGCGAAGGTCACCTTCGTGCCCGCCCAGGACCCGATCATCAACTTCCTCGGCTCGAAGATCGCGGGCGGTCAGCCGCCGGACATCGCGCTGCTGCCGCAGCCCGGGGCGATCAAACAGGCCGTGCAGAAGGGCTGGGCGAAGCCGCTCGGCGCGGACGCGCTCAAGGAAGTGCAGAAGAACTACTCGCAGGGCTGGCAGGACATCGGCAAGGTCGGCGGCAAGCAGTACGGCGTCTACTACAAGGCCGCCAACAAGTCGCTGATCTGGTACAACACCACGGTCTTCGAGAACGCGGGCGCCAAGGAACCCAAGACCTGGCAGGACCTGCTGACGACCGCGCAGACGGTGTACGACTCGGGCGTCACGCCGTTCTCGGTCGGCGGCGCCGACGGCTGGACGCTGACCGACTGGTTCGAGAACGTCTACCTCTCCCAGGCGGGCCCGGAGAAGTACGACCAGCTCGCCCAGCACAAGATCAAGTGGACCGACCCGTCGGTGAAGCAGGCCCTGACCACGCTCGCCCAGGTCTGGGGCAAGAAGGGGTATGTCGCCGGCGGCGCGGACGGCGCGCTGCAGACGGAGTTCCCGGCCTCGGTCACCCAGACCTTCACCGGCGGCGACCAGCCGAAGGCCGGGATGGTCTACGAGGGTGACTTCGTGCAGGTCAACATCGGTGAGACCAAGGCGAAGGTGGGCACGGGCGCCAAGGTGTTCCCGTTCCCGGCGGTCGGCTCCGCCGCACCCGTGGTCTCCGGCGGTGACGCGGCCGTCATCTTCAAGGACTCCAAGGGGGCCCAGGCCCTGGCGGCCTTCCTGGCCTCCCCGGACGCGGCGACGATCCAGGCGAAGCTCGGCGGATATCTCTCCCCGAACAAGAGCGTGCCGAACTCGGCGTACCCGAACGAGGTGCAGCGCACCATCGCCAAGGCCCTGATCGCGTCCGGTGACGACTTCCGCTTCGACATGTCCGACCAGGCCCCGCAGGCGTTCGGCGGCACTCCGGGCAAGGGCGAGTGGAAGGACCTCCAGGACTTCCTGAAGAACCCGAAGGACGTCGCGGGCACCCAGGCGAAGCTGGAGAAGGACGCTGCGGCCGCCTACGGCAGCGGAAGCTGACCCGGCGATGGCCGCACCCGCTACGACGGCCCCCGCCCCACCGGGCCGCCGCAAGAGCGTGACCGGCACCCGCAGGACGGTGGCGGTCCTCTTCCTGCTCCCCGCCCTGGTACTGCTCGGCGCGCTCGTGGTCTACCCGATCGGGTACTCGCTGATCCGCAGCTTCTACAACGCCAACGGCGACGGATTCGCCGGCTTCGACAACTACAGGGCGATCTTCACGGACGACGGCATCCGCACCGCCCTGAAGAACAACATCATCTGGGTGGTGTTCGCGCCGACGGTCTCCACCGCCCTCGGTCTGATCTTCGCGGTGCTGACCGAGAAGATCCGCTGGGGCACGGCGTTCAAGCTGGTCGTCTTCATGCCGATGGCGATCTCGATGCTGGCCGCCGGGATCATCTTCCGGCTCGTCTACGACCAGGACCCGTCCAAGGGCGTCGCCAACGCGGTCTGGGTCGGCGTCCACGACACCTTCGCCCAGTCCTCGGCGTTCCCGAACGCCCACCCGGGCCGCGAGTCGCCGCTCAAGCCGGACCAGGGCGGCTTCGTCACCACGGCGGCCGTCCACACCGGACAGGCCGTCACCCTGCCCCTGGTCGGCGTCGCCCCCGACCAGATGCCCGACGGCGCGAAGAAGGCCGCGGCGGCGAAGCCCGATCCCGGGAAGATCACCGGCGCCACCTGGCAGGACTTCACCCGCGGCAAGGGCGTCGGCCGGCTCGGCGCCCCCGACCCGTCCGAGCTCGGCTACGACGGGATGCGGGTCGAGGCGGTGAAGGACGGCAAGGTGGTGGCCTCGGCCAAGGCCGCCGCCGACGGCACCTTCACGCTGCCCGCCACCGCCGACGGAGCCCTGCTGCGGCTGCCCGCGAGCAATTTCAAGCAGCCCTACAACGGGGTCGACTGGCTCGGCCCGTCCCTGGTCACGCCCGCCATCATCGGGTCGTACATCTGGATGTGGGCGGGCTTCGCGATGGTGCTGATCGCGGCCGGGCTCGCGGGCGTGCCCCGGGAGCTGCTCGAAGCGGCGCGGGTCGACGGGGCGACCGAGTGGCAGGTGTTCCGCAAGGTCACCGTGCCGCTCCTCGCACCGGTCCTCGCGGTGGTCACCGTGACCCTGATGATCAACGTGCTGAAGGTCTTCGACCTCGTGTACATCATCGCGCCGGGCTCCTCGCAGGACGACGCGAACGTGCTCGCCCTGGAGCTGTACCGCAAGGGCTTCTCGGAGGGCCAGCCGGGCATCGCGAGCGCGATCGCGGTGTTCCTGCTGCTCCTGGTCATCCCGGTGATGTGGTTCAACGTACGTCGGCTGCGGCGGGAGGAGCGGCGATGAGCTGGCTGCTGGAGAAGATCAACGGCGGTCTGGTCCGGGTCTTCCTGATCGTCGTCGCGCTGTTCTGGCTGGTTCCGACGATCGGGCTGCTCGCCTCCTCGCTGCGTTCCCCGGAGGACATGAGCGCGAGCGGCTGGTGGCAGGTGTTCACCAAGCCGTCCCAGCTCACCTTCGACAGCTACCAGAACCTGCTGGAGAACGGCGACATCACCCACTCGCTGTGGAACACGGTCCTGATCACCGTCCCCGCGACCGTCCTGGTCGTGATCATCGGGGCGCTGGCCGGGTACGCGTTCGCGTGGATGGAGTTCCCCGGCCGGGACTGGTGGTTCCTGATCGTGGTCAGCCTGCTGGTGGTGCCCGTCCAGGTCGCGCTGATCCCGATCGCCGAACTCTTCGGCAGGATCGGCCTGTTCGGGACGATCCTCGGGGTGGTCCTCTTCCATGTCGGCTTCGGTCTGCCGTTCGCGGTGTTCCTGCTGCGGAACTTCTTCGCGGAGATCCCGCGGGAGCTGCTGGAGGCGGCCCGCCTCGACGGCGCCGGTGAACTGCGCCTGTTCACCCGGGTGGTGATGCCGCTGGGCGGGCCCGCGATCGCGAGCCTGGGCATCTTCCAGTTCCTGTGGGTGTGGAACGACATGCTGGTCGCGCTGGTGTTCACCAAGTCGGGCACCCAGCCGATCACGGTGGCGCTCCAGACCCAGGTCCGCCAGTTCGGCAACAACGTCGACGTGCTCGCGCCCGGCGCCTTCATCTCGATGGTGATCCCGCTGGCGGTGTTCTTCGCGTTCCAGCGCCAGTTCGTCACGGGAGTGATGGCGGGCGCGGTCAAATAACCCCCGAGGCACACCGGAAAGGGCGAGCCGGTCACCGGCTCGCCCTTCGCCGTTCACCGAACGTGACCCGGATGCCGTAGCGAACCGTAACCGAATCACTCCATTGGCCGTTCCCGGGCAGAACGCCCGCGCCGACCGATGGATGCCCCCTTGCCCAGGTTCAGTGTCATTGTCCCCGCGTACAAGGTCCAGGCGTATCTGTCCGAGTGCCTGGACTCGGTGCTCTCGCAGTCGTATCCCGATCTGGAACTGATCGCCGTCGACGACCGTTCACCGGACGCGTGCGGCGCGATCATCGACGAGTACGCGGCCCGCGACGAGCGGGTCCGCCCCGTGCACCTGCCGGCGAACCGGGGCCTGGGCGGTGCCCGCAACGCCGGGATGGAGCTCGCGCGCGGCGACTACCTGCTCTTCCTGGACAGCGACGACACGCTCACCCCCGACGCGCTGCAGGCGATCGCCGACCGGCTCAAGGAGACCGGCGAGCCGGACGTGCTGGTCCACGACTACGCGCGGACCTTCTGGACGGGCCGTGCGGAACGCAACAGGGCCGCGCCGCACCTGACCGAGCAGGGCCCGGCGCCCTTCCGTCTGGAGGACCGGCCAGGCCTCCTCCGCGTCCTCATGGTGGCCTGGAACAAGGCGTACCGGCGGGAGTTCGTGGCCGAACACGGCTTCGCCTTCCCGCCCGGCTACTACGAGGACACCCCCTGGACCTACCCGGTCCTGATGACCGCCGGGACGATCGCGACCCTGGACCGGGTCTGTGTGCACTACCGGCAGCGGCGGCAGGGCAGCATCCTCTCCACCGCCAGCCGCGGCCACTTCGACATCTTCGACCAGTACGACCGGGTCTTCGCGTTCATCGAGGAGCGGCCCGAACTGGCCCACTGGCGGCCGGTGCTGTTCCGGCGGATGACCGACCACCTCTCGACGGTGTTCACCCGGCGGGAGCGGCTGCCCCGCGGCACCCGCGCCGAGTTCCTGCGCAGGGCCCGCGCCCACTGCCGCCGCCACCGGGCCGCGGGCACCCCGCCGCCGATGCGGACCCGGCTGCGCCACGGTCTCGTCCACCACGGCCTGCACCGCACCTACCGCGCCCTCCAGCTGGCGCAGTCCGCGGGCCGCCGCACGGTCAAAGCCGCCGTCAAGTCCGCGCGTGGTCTGCGCTCGGCCCTCCTCCAGCTGCACTACCGGGTCCAGCTGCGTCTGCCGCTGCGCGATCGCGCGGTCTTCGCCGCCTACTGGAACCGCGGCCACAGCTGCAACCCGGGCGCGCTGGAGGCCGCGTTCCGCAGACACGCCCCGCACATCCGCACCGCCTGGATCGCCCGCCCCGAACACCAGCACACCGTCCCGCCGGGCCCGCGCCGGCTGCGCCCGGGCACCTTCGGCTACTGGACCGCCCTGGCCCGGTCCAAGTACCTCGTCAACAACGTCAATTTCGACCGGCGGCTGCGCAAACGCGCCGGCCAGGTGTTCGTGCAGACCCAGCACGGCACCCCGCTCAAGCACATGGGCCTCGACCTCCAGGAACGTCCGGCGGCCGGCGCCGGCATGGACTTCGAGGAGCTCCTGCGGGGCGTGGACAAGTGGGACTACCTCCTGTCCGCCAACCGGCACACCACCCTGACCTGGGAGCGCGTCTACCCCGGTGGCTACACCACCCTCGAGTACGGCTACCCCCGCAACGACGTCTTCCAGCAGGCCACTTCCGCCGACGTGACCCGGATCCGCGAGTCGCTCGGCGTCCCCGAGGGCGCCGTCGCGCTGCTGTACGCGCCCACCCACCGCGACTACCGGCGCACCCAGCGCCCCGCGCTCGACCTGGACCGGATCGTCCGCCGGCTCGGCCCGCGCTTCGTGGTCCTGGCCCGCGCCCACTACTGGCACGGCGGCCCGTTCCCGGCCGGGACGCGGGTGATCGACGTCAGCGGCCACCCGAGTGTGGAGTCCCTCTGCCTGGCCTCGGACGCGCTGATCACCGACTACTCGTCGATCATGTTCGACTACGCCAACCTGGACCGCCCGATCGTCGTGCACACCGAGGACTGGGACGCCTACCACGCGGCCCGCGGCACCTACTTCGACCTGCCCTCCGCACCGCCGGGCGCGGTCGCCCGCAGCGAGGACGAGCTGATCGACATCTTCGCCGGCGGCCACTGGAGCGGCTCCCGCTCCGCGCAGCTGCGCGCCGCGTTCCGCGAGCGGTTCTGCCGGTACGACGACGGACGCGCCGCCGAGCGGGTCGTACGGCATGTGGTGCTCGGCGAGACGGCCGGGCTGCCGGAGGTCGTGCCGCTGGCCGAGCGGCACCCCGTTCCGTCGGCGGCCCCGGAGCCGGACGACCACCCACCGGCCACCGTTCCGCAACCTTCCGGCCACCTGCCCGTCACCGAGAGCCGCTGACCGCCGTTTGCCTTCCAGGGAGTTCCTTCATGCCCCCCAACACCTCGCGGCCCACTCCGTCGCGGCCGTCCACCTGGCGACCGGCGGGAAGGCCGGGCCGCATGGACACCTGAGAAAGAGCAGCATGCCCCGCTTCAGCATCATCGTCCCCTCCCACGGGGTCGCCGGCCGGCTGTCCCAGGCGCTGGACTCGGTCCTCGCCCAGTCCTTCGGCGACCTGGAGCTGATCCCGGTCTGTGACGCGCCCGACGCCCCGGCCGCCGCGGTCGCCGCCGGATACGCCGAGCGGGACTCCCGGGTGGCCCCGGTGCACTCTCCGCCGTCCGCCGGGCTGAGCGGGGCCCGCAACACCGGGATGCGGGCGGCGAAGGGGACGTACCTGCTGTTCCTCGACGGCGACGACGTTCTGATGCCGGGCGCGCTGGCGCGGCTGGCGGCACGGCTGGCCGAGACCGGTGACGTGGACGTGCTGTACTTCGGGCACGAGCGGGCGCCCTGGTGGGAGGGTGAGCCGGCCGCCCCGGCGACGCTGCCGGCAGCGACCCCGCAGGACGTCTTCGCCCCGTCCGAGGCTCCCGCGCTGACCGGGGTGACGCTGCCGGCGTGGAGCGCGGCCTGGCGCCGCGCCTTTGTCACGGACGGCCGGCTGCGGTTCCCCGACGGCCACTTCACGGACGTCGGCTGGGGCGGGCTGACCGGAATCGCCGCCGAACGGGTCGCGGTGCTGCGTTCGGCCGTCGTACGGCACCGGCTGCGCCGGCAGGGCAGCAGGCTGAACCTGCCCGGTGCGCACCACCACGAACTCCTCGACCAGGTCGAGCTGGTGCTGGCGCGGGCGCTGGCGGCGGGGCTTCCGGGCGAACGGGCCCGGCCGCTGTTCGAGCAGGTCTTCGAGGCCGTGCTGAGGACGGCCGCCCGCCCGCAGCGGCTGCCGTCCGGGCACCGGGCGTTCTTCCGGCGGGCGGGGTCGCTGCACCGTACCTACCGGCCGGCCGGGTTCCGGATGCCGGGCGGGAGTCTCGGGGTGCAGCACCGGCTCCTCGCGGCGGGCGCGTACACCGCGTTCCTGGCGCTGCGCGGGGCCAACCGGGCGGCGGCCCGGGCGGCCGGGCTGCTGCCCCGCCCGCGGCTGCCGCTCACCCGGCTGCGCTACGCCCTCGACCTGCGCCGCCCGCTCGACGAGGACCTCGTCGTGTACTGCGCCTACTGGGGGCGCGGTTACGCCTGCAACCCGGCGGCGATCCACGCCGCCGCCCG
Source organism: Streptomyces sp. NPDC026515 (assembly GCF_055567595.1). Taxonomy (NCBI): domain Bacteria; kingdom Bacillati; phylum Actinomycetota; class Actinomycetes; order Kitasatosporales; family Streptomycetaceae; genus Streptomyces; species Streptomyces sp. NPDC026515. The sequence goes on along the minus strand of NZ_JBVHQD010000014.1, from coordinate 43,626 downwards.
CCAACTCGCGCCCTGGCTGCGCTCGGTGTTCCTGGTCGAGCCGGGCCGGGAGGGCGCCGTGCCCGCGGACGTCGAGTACGCGGTGATCGGCAGCCGCCGCTACTGGCAGGTGCTGGCCCGCGCCAAGTACCTGGTGAACAACGCCAACTTCGCGGAGGGCGTCGTCAAGCGGCCCGGCAGCGTGCACCTCCAGACGCAGCACGGCACCCCGCTGAAGAAGATGGGCGTCGACCAGTCGACGTACCCGGTGGTCGCGGCGCGGACCGGCAGCTTCACCAGACTGCTCGGCCGCGTCGACCGCTGGGACTTCAATCTCTCCGCCAACCGCCACTCCACCCAGACCTGGGAGCGCGCCTTCCCCGGCTCCTACGAGGCCCTGGAGTACGGCTATCCGCGCAACGACGTCTACTACACGGCGTCCGCCCACGACGTGGTGCGGGCCCGTCGCAGCCTGGGCGTCCCGGACGGCAGGACGGCCGTGCTGTACGCCCCCACCCACCGCGACCACCACACCGGCTTCGAGCCCGGCCTCGACCTGGAGGCGTTCTGCGAGGAGGCCGGCGAGAACGTCGTCGTCCTCCTGCGCGCCCACTACTTCTACGACCGGGGAGCCCTCGCGGACACCGGCCGGGTCATCGACGTCACCGCGCACCCCTGCGTCGAGGACGTGTGCCTCGCGGCGGACGCGCTGATCACCGACTACTCCTCCATCATGTTCGACTACGCCAACCTGGACCGCCCGATCGTCGTCTACGCCGACGACTGGGAGGTCTACCGGGAGACAAGGGGCGTCTACTTCGACCTGCCCGCCGAGCCGCCGGGCCCGGTCGCCCGCACCCCGGACGAACTGGGCCGGATCTTCCGCGAGGGCTCGCACCGGAGCCCGGAGTCCACACGGCTGCGGAACGAGTTCCGGGCCCGTTTCTGCGAGTTCGACGACGGCCTGGCCGCCGAACGGGTCGTACGCCGGGTGTTCCTCGGCCAGCCGCCGGAGTCGCTCCCGTCGCTGATCCCGCTGGCGGAACGCCTGCCCGCCCCGGCCGCCACCGTTTTCACGAGGAGCTGACCGTGCCCCGATTCAGTCTGATCGTGCCCTGTTTCCGGGTGCAGGGCTTTCTGCGCGAGTGCCTCGACTCGGTCCTGGAGCAGTCCTTCCGCGACATCGAGGTGATCGCCGTCGACGACCGCTCTCCGGACGGCAGCGGCGCGATCCTCGACGAGTACGCGGCCCGCGACCCGCGCGTACGGGTCCTGCACCTGCCCGAGAACGTCGGGCTCGGCCGGGCCCGCAACGCCGGACTCCCCTACGCCACCGGCGACTACCTGCTCTTCCTGGACAGCGACGACACCCTCACCGCGGGCGCGCTGGGGGCGATCGCCGACCGGCTGGCCGAGGCCGGCGACCCGGACGTCCTGGTCTTCGACTACGCGCGCACCTACTGGTGGGGCGGCACACGGCGCAACGCCCTCGCGGAGGTGCTGAGCGCGACCGACGGCGTCTTCACCGCGGCCGAACGCCCCGAGATCCTCGACCTGTTGATGGTGGTGTGGAACAAGGCCTACCGGCATGAGTTCGTCGCGAACAACGGCTTCCGGTTCCCCCCGGGCTACTACGAGGACACCCCATGGACCTTCCCGGTCCTGCTCGGCGCCGGCCGGATCGCCACCCTCGACCGGATCTGCCTGAACTACCGCCAGCGCCGCCAGGGCAACATCCTCTCCACCACCAGCCGTAAGCACTTCGACGTCCACGACCAGTACCGACGGGTCTTCGAGTACGTCGACTCCCACCCGGAGCTGGCCGGTTGGCGGCCCTATCTGCACCGCAAGATGGGCGAGCACTGCCTGGACATCCTCGCCAAGCCGGACCGGCTGCCGCCCGCCGCCAAGGGCGAGTTCTTCCGGCGTACGGCGGAGCTGTACCGGGCGTACCGGCCGGAGGGGGCCGGCCTCGGGGTGCTGGGCGGTTCGTACGCGTCGTACCGGCTGCGGCAGCAGGCCGGGCGGATCGCCAGGGAGAGCGGCCGGCAGGCGCTGCGGGTGCGACGGGCGGCGGCCACCCGGGCCCGGCGCGCGCTGACCGGGGCGGCCGGCCACCGTGCGCCGGACGAGCACCTGGTCCTGTACTCGGCCTCCTCGCACCAGGGCCTGCGGGGCGACCCCGCGGCCGTCTACCGCAAGGCCCGGGAGATCGCGCCGGAGCTGCGGGGCGTCTGGGTGGTGAAGGACGCGGAGGTGGCGGCGGGGCTGCCCGCCGACGTGGAGCACGTGCTGCTGGACTCCCCGGAGTACCGGCGGCTCACGGCCCGCGCCAAGTTCCTCGTGAACGACGTCAACTGGCCCGGCGCGCTGGTCAAACGGCCCGGCAGCGTGCACATCCACACCCACCGGGGCACCCCGCTGAAGTACCTGGGCGCCGACCTGCTGGACAAGCCCGGCGCCCGGCTCGGCCTCGACGTGCCGCAGATGCTGCGCCGGGCCGACCGCTGGGACCACAGCCTGGTCGCCAACCGCCACTCCGAGCTGGTGTGGGAGCGGGCCTACCCCTGCCACTTCGCCTCGGCCCGCACCGGCAGCCCGCGCAACGACGTCCTGGTCGAGGGCGGACCCACGGACTTCCGGGCCCGGTACGGCATTCCCGCCGACCACACGGTCGTGCTCTACGCCCCGACCCGCCGGGACTACGTCCGGGGCGGTCATGCCGAGCGGATCGACCTGGCCCGGTTCGCCGCCGATCTCGGCGAGGGCCACACCCTGGTGGTCCGGCTGCATCCCGCCCTGGCGACCGGTCCGGCGCGCGGGGCGGGCCTGGCGGAACTGCACCGGCGCGGGATCGTGGTCGACGCGACCGGCGAGCCGCACGGGGAGCAGGTGCTGCTGGCGGCGGACGCGCTGGTCACCGACTACTCCTCCGTCATGTTCGACTACGCCAACCTGGACCGGCCGATCGTCGTGCACGCCGACGACTGGGCCGCGTTCACCGCGAGCCGGGGCGCCTACCTCGACATCACCGCCGAGGCGCCGGGCCATGTGTCCTTGAGCTACCCGGAGTTGGCCGCACTGTTCGCCTCGGGCGCCTGGCGGGACGCGGAGTCGGCGCGACTGCGGGCCGGATTCCGTTCCCGTTTCTGCGAGTTCGACGACGGACGGGCCGCCGAACGGGTGGTGAGGACCCTGCTGCTCGGTGAGCCGATGCCGGCCGCCGCCGTGCGGGTACCGGAACCTGCCCCGGGTCACGACCTGCTGGCGTCCACATGAGACCGCGTACCTGGGTGCTGGTCCTGGCCGCCGTCTTCGCGGTGCTGCAACTCGCCGACGTCACCGGCCGGGACACCCCCGACTCCAAGAACTACGTGTCCTACGCGCTGACCCTGGGCGGGGCGGACCAGCGGGAGGCGGCCGTCCGGACGGCCGACTGGGTGTGTGCGGGGCAGGCCTCGGAGGCGGCGCGCGCGCAGAGCGTGAACGTGGTGCGCTTCCATGCGCCGAGCCCGGCGGGGCGGGTCTTCGCCCGGTGCCGGGAGGACGAGCTGCGGCGCGTGGAGACCCGGTGGGCGGCCGGTCAGGGGGACGGGCACATCGTGCCGTTCGTTGGCCCCCGGCTGCGGGCCGTCTTCGAGGTGCGGCCCGGCTATCCGCTGTTCCTGCTGCCGTTCGTCGCCGCGTTGGGGGTGACCTGGGGGGTGTGGCTGGCGGGTGTGCTGGTCACGGTCGCGGGCGGAGTGCTGGCCTTCCTGGTCCTGCGGACGCTGTCGGTACCGGTGCCGCTCGCGCTGACCGGACAGGCCCTGTACTACGTCCTGCCGGTGGGCACGACGGCGATGCGGCCGATGACCGAGGGCCTGATGCTGGCGCTGACCCTGACCGCGGTGTGGGGCTGCGCACTGGCCCTCACCTGCCGGACGGGCGCGGGGCGGGCCCGGGCGGGGGCGGTCCTGGTGGCGGGCGCGCTGGTCGCGCTGTTCACCGTGAAACACGCCCAGGCGCTGTTCCTCGGGGTGTGCCTGGCCGGGGCGGGCGCGGCGGTCGCCGTACGGCGGCGACGGCTGGGCCGGGCTGCCGGGCGCGGAGTCGCCGCGGTCGCGGCGGTGGGCTGTGCGGCGGTCGCCGGCACCCTGCTGCTGGCCCGGCTGCTGCGCTATCCCTCCGAGGCGGAGAGCATGCAGGACCTGCTGACCGGCCACTTCGCCCGGCCGGACCGGGTCCGGCCCTGGCCGGAGTTCCTCCATCTGGAGTGGGACTTCTGGGTGGAGTGGCTGCGCCGGCAGCTGATGGCCCCGCTGTTCCCGGCGGCGCTGGCGGCCGGGGTGTGGGGAGCGCGGCGGCGGCCGGCCTTCGGGGCCTTCCTGGTGGCGGCCGCGGGCACCGGGTTCCTGACCCAGGCCGGACATCCGGACATCACCATCGGCGGCGACCGGCTGATCGTGCTGGCCTGGCTGCTGCCGGTGATGGGGGTACCGCTGCTCCTCGAACCGCTGGTGGGCCGCGTGGTTCCGGTTCCCCCGCAGGGGTCACTCGACGGGCCGAACGGCGTGGGCCTGTCGGAGGCTCACTCGATGAGGTGACGGGCGGCGGAGCGGCCGGGACGCCACCGGGACGGACGGGAACACTCGGCAAATGGTCCGCCCCGTCCCTTCTCCCCGGTGAGCACCGGCGCCCTGGTCCGGCGCGCCGCGCGCGGCGCCACCGCCCTGCGCGGCGGCCGCGCCCGCAGACTCACCCCGTACCAGTTCTTCGGCCTGCTGTTCTGGCTGGTGATGACCCTGGCGTACTGGCGGCTGCCGCCGTGCTGCGAGGCCGGACAGCACGCGGCGGCGGTGGAGGGGGTGCGAGCGGCCCTGGCGGACGCCGGCGCGTCCCCGTACGTGCTCGCGCAGGATGCTGTGGCGCGGCTGACCGGGCTCAGCGGGTGGCAGCTGCTGCGGGTGTGCGGCCCGCTGAACCTGCTGGTGCTGCTGACCGGCCTCGGCCGACTGGTCCGGGTCCTCAGCCCGCGCCCCTGGGCGCCGGTGCTGGCGCTGGCCTTCGGGTCCGTCCTCTGGGGCACCCGGCCGGGGTGGGGCGGCGGCTCGCTGGCCCTGCTGCCGCTGACCGGCAGCCTCGGCTACCCGTCCGCCTTCGCCCTCGGTCTCACCCTCTGGTCCTGGGCGCTGACCGGCGCCCGGGCCCGCGATCTGCGCCCGGTGCGCTACGTCGGCCCGAGCGGCCTGCGCAGCCTGTCCGGGTACGCGGCGCTCGGCGTGCCGTACGCAGTGGTGGCCCTGGTCGACCCGGTGCTCGGCGTGGCGGCGGCGGCCGGGGCGGTGGCGTTCGTGGCGGGGTGGCAGCGGGGGTGGCGGGGCGCGGTGTGGGGGCGGTGGGCGCTGCTGGGCGCGGTGGCGGCCGGGGTGATCTCCTTCGGGACACCCGCGCACGCGCTGCCGCAGAGCTACGGGAGCTACGGGGCGTCCGGGGCCTACGGCGCAGTGATCGGCCAGTGCTGGCTCGCGCTGCTCGGAGTGCCGGCGCTGTGGCTGCGGGCACGGGACGCGGCCGGGGCGGCGGGCCGGGACAGCGGGCGAACCGCCCCCCTGGGGCGGGCGGCGCGACCGGCCGTGGTCCGGCGTGATCCGCTCGTCCTGCTGTTCGCCGTGCAGGCGCTGCTGGCCGGGTACGGCGTCCGCCACGGTTTCGGCGAGCTGCTCGGTCCCGCCCTCCTGGCGCCGCAGTGCGCGCTCGCCGTGGAGCTGGCGGCGGAGCGGCCCTGGCCGGTGTGGCGGCGGGCGCTCGGCTGGGCCGCGGCCGGCGGGATCTGCGTGGGCTTCCTGACCGCGCAGGCCGGCGCGGTCGTGCCGCGCTCACTGGACCCGGTCGGCTTCGTCCAGCCGCCGCGCTGGCCGTCGTACGACTGGGCGGCCCGGCACATCGGCCGCGGGGAACCGGTGGTCACGGACGCCTACTACGCCGTACACCTGCTCCCCGGATACGGGATCGAACTGGCCGACGCGCACGACCACCGCTCCCGGGTGCGCTGGCTGCTGCTGACGCGGCGGGAGCGGCTGCCCGGGGATGCGGTGGTCGTGGACTGGAGCCGGCGGACCGGGGAGGTGCTCGCGCGGCTCACCGGGACGATGGACGTACCGGTGGCCGCTGCGCCGACTGCTACTCGACGATGAGCTCGACCGGGATGTTGCCCCGGGTGGCCTTGGAGTAGGGGCAGAACGCGTGGGCCTGGTGGACCAGCTTCTCGCCGGTCTCGTTGGCGAGCTCCTCGGGGAGTTCGACGCGCAGGGTGACCTTGAGCGCGAAGCCGCCGTCGGCCTCGTCCTTGCCGATGCCGACCTCGGCGGTCACGGAGATCTCGCCGGTGTCGACCTTGGCCTGGCGGCCGACGGCGCCGAGGGCGCTGGCGAAACAGGCGGCGTAGCCGGCGGCGAAGAGCTGCTCGGGGTTGGTGCCCTGGCCGTTGCCGCCGAGCGCCGGCGGGAACGCCAGCGCGAGGTCCAGCTGCCCGTCCGAGCTGACCGCCCGTCCCTCCCGGCCGGTGGCGGTGGCGGCTGCGGTGTAGAGCGCGTCCATGGAAGACCATCCCTCTCGACGTTTCGGTGCGGCGGCTCCGTTCCGGCCGCCCTCACGACCACAAGTAGAGCACACAATTAAATTGCGCACAACTAAATGACTCGCAAGAGGTACCATTGAGCCATGACCGCTACGACCCCGCCCCCCGCACCCGAGGCGGAGTGGCTCCGCCTGGACCGCCAGATCTGCTTCTCCCTGCACGCCGCGTCCCGCGCCTTCAACGGCGTCTACCGCGTGATCCTCAAGGACCTCGGGCTCACCTACCCCCAGTACCTGGTGATGCTGGTGCTGTGGGAACAGGGCGACCTGCCGGTCAAGAAGCTCGGCGAACACCTGCGCCTGGACTCCGGCACGCTGTCACCCCTGCTCAAGCGCCTGGAGGCGGCCGGCCTGGTCCACCGGGAGCGCAGCGCCCGTGACGAGCGCTCGGTGGAGGTACGGCTGACGGAGCAGGGCACCGACCTGCGGGAGCGGGCGTTCGAGGTGCCGCGCAGGATCATGTCCGCGACCGGCTTCGACGTGGACGGCATACGGGATCTGAAGACCCGCCTGGACCAGCTGACGGGCGCGCTGGACGCGGCGGCTTCGGAGGAGGCGGCGCGCTGAAGCGCCTCGCCGGGGGTGCGGGGCCGTACCACCCCGCGGCCACGCCGGGCGGGCGCGGCTGGTCCCGCCGGCCGGCGGCGGACGCTCAGCCCGGCCGCCCGCCCCGGATCGGCCGCACGTACAGCCGCAGCGCCATCCGGTCGATCACCATCTCCTCGCGCAGCACGAACTGCTGGTTCAGCACCGCGAGTTTCGCCCGCTCCGTGGCGAGCCGCGGCCGGTACCCGCTCACCAGCGCGTACTTCTCCATCACCGCCCACACCTCGTCCACTCCGGCCAGCCGGCGCCGCAGCGTCGCCGCCGCGACCTCGCCCCCGTACAACGTCCCCGACTCCGGAGCCGGTTCGGCCAGCGCGAGGTCCCGGGTGCCCTTGAAGCCGGCGGGATAGGCCAGTTCCGTCCCGCGCGCGTGGGCCGGCAGGTACAGCACGGGATCGCCGGGCCGCAGCACGCGCGCCGCCGCCTCCGCGACCGCCCCGAGGTCGTCGGGCCGGGTGCCCGGCACCCGGTCGTGCCGCAGCAGCGGCACCTGGTGGGTGAAGGCGAGGACGAGTGCCAGGACCCCGGCCACGGTGAGCGCGGGCGACCTGGGCGTGGTCGCCGTGCCGTACGGCCAGAGCCGGCCGAGCACCCCGGCGACCCGGTCCGCGCCGAGCGCCACCAGCAGGGGCGCACCGGTGAGCGCGTAGAGCACATACCGGTCGACGTACAGCGGCGTGAGCTGCGATGCCAGCATCAACGCCACCGGTGGCAGCACCGCGAGGGGCAGCGCCACCGCCGCGAGGGTCACCTCGCCGCGCCGGCCCACCAGCCGGGTCAGCCCCAGCAGGCCGAGCGCGAGGCACGCCCAGTACACCCCGTCGGTCGGTCCGAGGTACTGGCGCAGCAGCGCCTGCGCGGTCTCCAGGTCAGGCTCCCACAGCCACGCGAGCTGGGCCGACTGCGCGTGCGAGACGACGGCCAGCGGCACCAGGGTCAGCGCCACGCCCCCGGCCGCGCAGCCCCAGCCCCGCCACACCCTTCCCGACGACCGGGCCAGCGCCAGCGTTCCCGCGTGCGCGAGCAGCAGCAGGACCGCGAACTCGTGCAGCCAGCAGGTGACTCCGAGGACGGCGCCGTACCACCACCAGGCCCGCCGCCCGCCTCCGGCCTGTCCCGCGGTCTCCCCCTCGGTCCCGGTTCCCGCTCCGCCCGCCGCCCGTACGAACAGCAGGGTCGCGCCGGTCGCGCCCGCGGCGACCAGGGCGTAGGAGCGGCCCTCCTGCGCGTAGTGCCCGACCAACGGGGTGACCGCGTACATCAGTCCGGCCCACAGACCGACCCGCGGCCGGGCCAGATGGGTGCCGAGCGCGGCCACCAGGCCCGCGGTGACGGCCGCCGCGCACACCGACGGCAGCCGGAGGTCGACCTCGCCCGGCCGCCCGGGGGCGACGGCGAGGACGACGTGCATCAGCAGGTAGTACAGGCCGTGCACCGCGTCCACGCCGTGCAGCAGCCGCCAGATCTGCGGCACCGTGCGCCGGGCGACCTGGTAGGTGACGGCCTCGTCGCGCCACATCCCGCCGCGGTGCAGCCCCCAGAGGCCGACCGCGAGCATCACCGCGGCCGGGACGGCCACGACGACGGCACGGCGCGCACGGCCCGGCGGACCGGCGGGGGGTCCCCCCGACGGCTTCGGCCGACTCGACGGAGCCGGCCGGCCGGTTGCTGTCGTTCGCGTCGTCCGCGGATGCGCTTTTACGAGAGGCCCGATACTCACCACGGCCCGATCTTTTGCGATTAGCCAACCTTTGCCGGGTAATGACGGCGTATCGGCATGGATACACCATCCGCGCGGCTTACGCTCGCGGTTGATGAATCGTCGCTCGTACTTCCCGCTCCCCCGCGCCCCGTTCGCCCCGCCTGTTCGACTCCCGGGCCTCCTGCGCACCGCGCGCACCGAACACCCCCCGCGCGCGCCGCGCCTCGCGCGCCCCCTCTGCCTCGCCGGCCTCTGGCTCGCCACACGCGCGCTGATGCTTTGGCTCCTCGCCCACAACAACGAGCGGCTCCTGGGACACGGAGCGGTCGCGCGCGAAGTGTGGCGGCTGTACTTCCACTGGTACGGCGTCCTGTCGCAGGGCGCGTTCCCGGCGCACGACACGTTGTGGCAGTACCCGCCGGGCGCCGGCGCCGTGCTGCTCGCGCCGGGGCTGGTGCCCGGGCTGAGCTACTTCCAGGCGTTCGTGGCGCTCACCCTGGCGACCGACGCGCTGATCACGGCGGCGCTCACGCGCGCGGGTCTGCGCCCCGGCCGCACCCTGCTGGGCGCGGCCCTGTGGACCGGCGCCCTCCCTCTCCTGCTGCATCTCCCCCTCGCGCGCTACGACGTCGCGGTCACCGCCTTCGCGGTGCTCTCCCTGCTGGCCCTCGGGCGAGCCACACGCGCGTGCGGAGCGCTCGCCGCGCTGGGCGCGCTGGTGAAGGTCTGGCCCGCGCTGGTCCTGCTGGGCGTCGAGCGCGGGCGTACGACACGCACGACGTGGAGCTGGGCGGCCGCGACCGGGACCGCGACCCTCGCCGCGTTCCTGCTCTCCTTCCGCAACCCGCTCGCCTTCCTCCGCCAGCAGGGCGGCCGGGGCGTGCAGGTCGAGTCCCTCGGCGGCACCGCGCTCAGCCTCGCCCGGCACGCCGGCTGGCGGGGCACGACCCGCTACCAGTACGGCGCGATGGAGCTGGTCGGCCCGCGGGTGCACGCGGTCGCGACCGCCTCCCTCGCGCTCACCGCCGTGGCCTTCGCGCTGCTGCTCCTGTGGCGGGTACGGGCCCGGCACTGGACCGAGGCCACCCCGTACGACGCCGCGCTGAGCGCGGTGCTCCTCTTCACCGTGACCAGCCGGGTGATCAGCCCCCAGTACCTGATCTGGCTGCTCGGCCTGACCGCCGTGTGCCTGACCTCCCGCCACACCACCCAGCGCCCGGTCGCCGCGCTGGTCGTGACCGCGACCGCGCTCAGCGCGGTGGCCTACCCGACGTTCTACGCCGAGGTCGTGCACGGCACCTGGACCGGCTGCCTGCTGATGCTCGCCCGCAACGGCCTGCTGGCCACCGCCGCCGTCCTCTCCCTGACCCGTCTGTGGCGCGCCACCCGCCGCCCGGAGACCGGTGTCCGCACCCCCGCGGGCCCGAGCGGGCACCCCGGCCGTCCGCTGCTGTCGGCCGCACCTGCTTCACTGAGGGGTGACCGGGGCTGACGGAGACCGCGGTCGACTGACGGAGGGACGGGCATCCATGACCTGGCTCATCACCGGCGGCGCCGGTTACATCGGGGCGCACGTCGTGCGCGCGATGACCGAGGCGGGCGAGCGGACGGTGGTGTACGACGATCTGTCCACCGGCGTCGCCGAGCGCGTGCCCGAGGAGGTCCCGCTGGTGGTGGGCACCACGCTGGACGGCGAGAAGGTGGCGCGCGTCCTGGCCGAGCACGAGGTGACCGGGGTCGTCCACCTGGCGGCGAAGAAGCAGGTCGGCGAGTCGGTGGAGCGCCCCCTGCACTACTACCGGGAGAACGTCGAAGGCCTGCGCGTCCTGCTCCAGGCGGTCACGGAGGCGAGGGTCCCGTCCTTCGTGTTCTCCTCCTCCGCGGCGGTCTACGGCATGCCGGACGTCGAACTGGTGACGGAGGAGACGCCGTGCCTGCCGATGTCGCCGTACGGCGAGACGAAGCTGGCGGGTGAGTGGCTGGTCCGCGCGACAGGCCGGGCCACCGGCCTGTCCACGGCCTCGCTGCGCTACTTCAACGTGGCCGGCGCGGCCCGCCCCGAACTCGCCGACGTGGGCGTCTTCAACATCGTCCCGATGGTCTTCGAGAAACTCACGGAGAACGCGCCGCCGCGTATCTTCGGCGCCGACTACCCGACGCCCGACGGCACCTGCATCCGCGACTACATCCACGTGGTGGACCTGGCCGAGGCCCACGTCGCGGCGGCCCGGGCCCTCCAGGCCGAGCCGGGCCGCGCGCTGACCCTCAACATCGGCCGCGGGGAGGGCGTCTCGGTCCGCGAGATGATCGACCGCATCAACACGGTCACCGGCTACGACCGGCCCCCGGCCGTCACCGCGCGCCGCCCCGGCGACCCGGCCAGCGTGGTCGCCTCCGCCGACCGCATCGCCACGGAACTGGGCTGGAAGGCCAAACACGACGTCCAGGACATGATCACCTCGGCCTGGCAGGGCTGGCTCCGCCTCCACCCGGAGGCGGCCCGAACCTGACGGACGCACTGCCCGTGCCGCCGCCGGGATACCGCGGGCGGGCGCCGCGGGCGGCGGACCTGGTGGCACCGGCGCGGCGGCCGGGCGGGCGCGGGCGCGGTCAGTCCCCGGGGCGGCGGGCTCGTCTGAGCTCCTCCGAGACGGCCCAGGCGTCCGCCACCGGGCCCACGTGGGTGAGCTTGTCGGGGTTGAGGACCACGCGGATCGCCTGGATCCGGCCGTCGAGGACGTCCAGGGAGAAGGTCTGGAGGACCTTGCCGTCGCGGTCCCGGAAGACCGCGCCCGGCTGTCCGTTGACCTCGTGCTGCTCACAGCTCACGTCGACCCGGGGCAGCAGCGGGAAGACGGCCGCGAGGAGGCGGGCCACGTTCTGGGCGCCGACGACCGTCCGGGCCAGCCTCGGGGCCTTGCCGCCGCTGTCGCCGACCAGGGACACATCGGCGGCGAGCAGGTCCCGCAGACCGCCCAGGTCGCCTTCGTGGAGGGCCTCGAAGAAGCGTGACGCCAGTTCGTCGCGTTCCCTCCGGTCCGCCTCGAAGCGGGGGCGGCCCTCGGCCATGTGGCGCCGGGCCCGTACGACGAGCTGACGGCACGCCGCCTCCGAGCGGCCGACCGCCGACGCGACCTCGGGGAAGCCGAAGTCGAACACCTCGCGCAGCACGAAGACGGCCCGCTCCAGCGGGCTGAGCCGCTCCAGGAGCAGCAGGGCCGCCATCGACAACGAGTCGGCCAGCTCCGCCGACCGCGCCGGATCCTCGTACGGGTCGGCGAGCAGCGGCTCGGGGAACCACGGGCCGACGTACTCCTCGCGCCGGACGCGGGCCGAGCGCAGCACGTCGACCGAGATCCGGGTGACCGTCGCCGACAGGAACGCCTTCGGTGACCTGACCTCCGTCGGCGAGCCCTCGAACCTCAGCCAGCTCTCCTGGACCGCGTCCTCCGCCTCGCCGACACTGCCCAGGATCCGGTACGCGATCGAGAACAGCAGCGGGCGCAGCTCCTGGAACTCCTCGGTCCTGTTCAGGTCCGCTCCCCCGTCCGCCACCGTCTCCCCCTCTCTCCCTCTCCCCGTCTTCCTCCTCCCGCGTCCGTGAACCGGTCGGTCAGAAGGACCCGGGGCCGAACCGGCCGGCCGCGACGACCAGCGCGAGCACGAGATAGACCAGGTTCAGCGCCACGAACGCGCTCTCGCCGCGCCGGCCGTGGGTGATCATCGCACCGGCCATCAGCAGGACCCATGCGGCGGCCGTCACGGGTACCAGGACCGGCGCGACACCGACGGCCGCCGGCAGGACCAGCCCCGCCGCGGCGAGGAGCTCCAGCACCCCGAGCGCCTTGACGAAGCCGGTGCCCGCGTCCGCGGTCCAGCCCCCGCCGCGGGCCGCGGCCAGCTTCTCCCGGGGCACGAAGGTCTTGCTGATCCCACCGGTCAGGGCCACCGTGGCAAGCAGTCCGGCGGCGATCCACAGGGTGAGGTTCATCGTCCACTCCTTGTTCGAGGATGCCTGCGCCCCTACGACGAGACGGCGCTTACGTCTGTGACATCCCCGGCGGAGTGGTTCACAGCGCCTTGAGCGCCTCCGTGGTGCCACGGGCCAGCGCCGCCAGATACCCCTTCGGCAGCTTGGGGGTGCGGATCACCACCGAACGCCAGTACAGCGGGCCGGAGATCAGGTCCATGGCCAGGTCGTCGTCGAGGCCCGCGGCGAGTTCACCGCGCCGCTGAGCCGCCTCGATGATCTTGCTGGCGACCCCGTCCTGGCCCTCGCGCAGCGTCTTCTGCATGGCCTCGGCGATCTCCGGGTTGCGGGCCGCCTCGGCCTGGAGGTCCGGGATGATCTGCGAGGCGACCGGGTGGCGCAGCGCACGGGACGTGACCTCGTACAGGAGCCGCAGGTCGCCCTCCAGGGAGCCGGTGTCGGGCACGGGCAGGCCGAGCACCGCGAGGGCCGAGACGACGTCGAGGACGAGGTGCAGCTTGGAGCGCCAGCGGCGGTAGACGGCGGTCTTGCCGACGCCCGCGCGGCGCGCGATGCCCTCGATGGACATCCGCGCGTACCCGACCGCCGCGAGTTCCTCGAAGACGGCGGCCCGGATGGCCTCGGTCACGTCCTCGCGGAGGACGGCCGCCCCGGCGGGGGCTCGTCGGCGCGGACGCGTCTGGGACTCCTCGGCGTTCGTCGTCATGTCTCCCAGCATAGGGGCGTAACGACGAAACGGTTGCGTCCCGACGAGACGTACCACTCGATCGCCGCACCGCGCCGCGCCGAACCCCTCCCAGCTCACCGCCGTACCGAACACGAGCCCGAGTCGTCCCGCGCAACGAATCGGTCGCGCCCGGACCTCGGGAGTGTTACGGCGCACACCAGTCCGTGACGACGAAACGGTTGCGTTCCGACGCCAACTCCGCCTACGCTCCCGTTGCGACGATACGGTCCCGTCCCGACGTAAGAAAACGTGAAGAGAAGCGTAAGGAAACGCCGGGTGAACGAGACCGGCCCCAGCCGGACGCCGCACCCCCACCCCCCCGAGTGAAAGCAGCGGATGTGACCCAGGTTCTCCACACACCGCCCCCGACCCCGGTCACGGCCGAGGACGACCTCGCGGCGCTCGCCGCCCGGCACGGACTCTCGGTCAGCGGCGCCCGCCCCACGCTGCCGCAGTACGTCCGTCAGCTGTGGGCCCGACGGCACTTCATCACCGCGTTCGCCACCGCCAAGCTCACCGCCCAGTACGCCCAGGCGAAGCTCGGCCAGGTGTGGCAGATCATGACCCCGCTGCTGAACGCCGCGGTGTACTACTTCATCTTCGGCATCCTGCTCGACACCAAGAGGGGCGTGCCGGACTACATCCCGTTCCTGGTCACCGGCGTGTTCATCTGGACGTTCACGTCCAGCTCGATCATGACCGGCACCCGGGCCATCGCCGGCAACCTCGGCCTCGTCCGCGCGCTGCACTTCCCGCGGGCCGCACTCCCGATCTCCTTCTGCCTCCAGCAGCTCCAGCAGCTGCTGTTCTCGATGTGCGCGCTGATCGCCATCCTGCTCTGCTTCGGCGTGCCGGTCGCGGCCTCCTGGCTGCTCGCCGTCCCGGCGCTGATCCTGCAGTTCACGTTCAACACCGGCATGTCACTGATCATGGCCCGGATGGGTGCCAAGACCCCGGACATCGCCCAGCTGATGCCGTTCGTGCTGCGCACCTGGATGTACGTCTCCGGCGTCATGTGGAGCATCGACAAGCTGACCAGCGGGCACAAGGGTCTGCCGAGCTGGGTGGCACCGGTGCTCAAGGCCAACCCGTCCGCCGTCTACATCGACCTGATGCGCTTCTCCCTGATCGACAGCTTCCACGCCAGCCAGCTGCCGGCCCACGTGTGGGTCGTCGCGACCGGCTGGGCCCTCGTCGTCGGCGTCGGCGGCTTCATCTACTTCTGGAAGGCTGAGGAGACGTACGGCCGTGGCTGAGAACCTGAACGACACCCGCATCCCCACCGTCGTCGCCAACCACGTCGACATCGTCTACCGGGTCAACGGCACCGGCGCCGGCCGGGGTTCCGCGACCGCCGCGCTCAACCGCATGCTGCGCCGCAAGCACGCCGAGAAGGCGGCCGGCGTCCGCAAGGTGCACGCCGTCAAGGACGTCTCCTTCGTCGCCTACAAGGGCGAGGCGATCGGCCTCATCGGCTCCAACGGCTCCGGCAAGTCCACCCTGCTCAAGGCCGTCGCCGGTCTGCTCCCGGTGGAGAACGGCGCCATCTACACCGACGGCCAGCCCTCCCTCCTCGGCGTCAACGCCGCCCTGATGGGCGACCTGACCGGCGAGAAGAACGTCTACCTCGGCGGCCTCGCCATGGGCATGTCCCGCGAGGAGATCAAGGAGCGCTACCAGGAGATCGTCGACTTCTCCGGCATCAACGAGAAGGGCGACTTCATCACCCTCCCGATGCGCACCTACTCCTCCGGCATGGGCGCCCGCCTGCGGTTCTCCATCGCCGCCGCCAAGGACCACGACGTCCTGCTCATCGACGAGGCCCTGGCCACCGGTGACGCGTCCTTCCGCAGGCGTTCCGAGGAGCGCATCCGCGGTCTGCGCCAGCACGCCGGCACGGTGTTCCTGGTCAGCCACAACAACAAGTCCATCCGCGACACCTGCGAGCGGGCGCTGTGGCTGGAGCGCGGTGTGCTGCGCATGGACGGGCCGACCGAGGACGTCCTCGCGGAGTACGAGGCCTTCACCGGCGACAAGTCCGACAAGACGAAGGCCAGGCCGAAGCCCAAGGCCGCGCCGCCGAAGCAGGCCGACGCCCCGAAGATCTCCCAGCCCTCCTGAAGCGGCCGTGGAAGAAGGCGCCCCCGAGCCGTCACCGGCTCGGGGGCGCCCTTTCGTGTCGTACGACGACGGCCGACCGCGACCGCCTCGACCACGCTCCTGCGGCTACGAGTGCGTGCGCAGCAGCGTCCGCATCGTCCGCATGGCCACCGACAGGTTGGCCAGGTCGAAGGAGTCCGAGCCGCGGATCTCCTCCAGCGTGGCCCGGGCCCGGCCCAGGATGGCGGCGTTCTTCTGCTCCCAGGTCTGGTAGCGCTGCTCGGGCGTGGCCGTGCCGTCGCCCGCGGCGAGCACGTCGGCGGTGAGCATCGCGTGGGCCGCGAACAGGTCCTCGCGGATGGAGGCGCGGGCCATCGACTGCCAGCGGTCGTCACGCGGAAGCTCGATGATCCGGTCCATCAGCTGGGAGACCCCGAGACGGTCGGCGAGGTCGTAGTAGACCTCGGCGACGTCCAGCGGCTCCTTGCCCATGCGGTCGGCCACCGAGACGATGTCCAGCGCCGGGAAGGCCGAGGAGAAACCGGCCACCCGCGTCGCCAGCTCGTCCGGGACACCTGCCGCGGACAGCTCGTCGTACACGTGCTGGTACCACTCCAGGTCCGCCCCGCGCAGCAGCTTGGGCATCTGCTGCCAGACCTGTTCGACCCGCTCGGAGAAGAAGTCGACGTTCTCCAGCAGCTGCAGCGGCTGCGGCCTGTTGTTGAGCAGCCAGCGGGTGCCGCGCTCCACCAGACGGCGCGAGTGCAGCCGGATCCGGGTCTGGACGGCCGCGTCGACCTTGTTGTCCAGCTCCTCGACGGCGTCCCAGACCGGGGCGGAGCGGAAGATCGCCCGCGCCGCGGTCTGCGCCCGGACGATCTCCTCCAGGGAGGCCCCGGTCTCCTCGCGCAGCCGGTGCAGATAGGTCGTACCGCCGGTGTTGACCGTGTCGTTGACCAGGACCGTGGTCGTGATCTCGCGGCGCAGCGGGTGGGTGGCGAGCGCGGCGGCGAACCGGTCGCGCAGGGCCGTCGGGAAGTAGGCGTGCAGCAGGCCGCTCAGGTACGGGTCGTCCGGCAGCGTGGTCGCCAGCAGCTCGTCGGCGACCGTGATCTTCGTGTACGCCAGCAGGACGGCCGTCTCCGGGCTGGTCAGGCCATGCCCGGAGCCGAGCCGCTCGCGGATCTGGCGGTCGGTGGGCAGGAACTCCAGCGCCCGGTCGAGGTGGCCCTCCCTGACCAGGTGGCGGATGAACCGCTGCTGGGCGTGGATCATGTTCTTGGACTGCGCCAGCGCGTTGGCGATCGCCACGTTCTGCGCGTAGTTGTTGCGCAGCACCAGGGCGCCGACCTCGTCGGTCATCTCGGCGAGCAGCTTGTTGCGCTGCTTGACCGTCATGTCGCCGTCCGCGACCACGCCGTTGAGCAGGATCTTGATGTTCACCTCGTGGTCGGAGGTGTCCACGCCGGCGCTGTTGTCGATGGCATCGGTGTTGATCTTGCCGCCCTGCCGGGCGAACTCGATCCGGCCGAGCTGGGTCAGGCCCAGGTTGCCGCCCTCGCCGACGACCTTGACGCGCAGGTCGGCGCCGTCGACCCGGATGGCGTCGTTGGCCTTGTCGCCGACGTCCGCGTTCGACTCGGTCGACGCCTTGACGTAGGTGCCGATGCCGCCGTTCCACAGCAGGTCGACCTGCGCCTTGAGGATCGCCTTCATCAGCTCGGCCGGGGTCAGCTTGGCGACCTTCTCCTCGATGCCGAGGGCCTCGCGGATATGAGCGTTGACCTGGATCGCCTTGGCGCTGCGCGGGAAGATCCCGCCGCCCGCCGAGAGCAGTTCGGTGTTGTAGTCGCCCCAGCTGGAGCGGGGCAGTTCGAACAGACGGCGGCGCTCCGCGTAGCCGGTGGCCGCGTCCGGGGTGGGGTCGATGAAGATGTGCCGGTGATCGAAGGCGGCGACCAGGCGGATGTGCTCGCTGAGCAGCATGCCGTTGCCGAACACGTCGCCGGACATGTCACCGATGCCGACGACGGTGAAGTCCTCGGTCTGCGTGTCGACGCCCAGCTCCCGGAAGTGCCGCTTCACGGACTCCCAGGCACCGCGCGCGGTGATGCCCATGCCCTTGTGGTCGTAGCCCGCGGAGCCTCCGGAGGCGAAGGCGTCGCCGAGCCAGAAGTTGTAGCTGCCGGCGACCTCGTTGGCGATGTCGGAGAACGTCGCCGTGCCCTTGTCGGCCGCGACCACCAGGTAGGTGTCGTCCTCGTCGTGCCGGACCACGTCCTGCGGGGCCACGACCTCGCCGGCCACCATGTTGTCGGTGATGTCGAGCAGCGCCGAGATGAACGTCCTGTAGCTGGCGATGCCTTCCGCCAGCCACGCGTCCCGGTCCTTCGCCGGGTCCGGCAGCTGCTTGGCGACGAACCCGCCCTTGGCGCCGACCGGCACGATGACGGTGTTCTTGACCATCTGCGCCTTGACCAGGCCGAGGATCTCGGTCCGGAAGTCCTCACGCCGGTCGGACCAGCGCAGACCGCCGCGCGCGACCTTGCCGAAGCGCAGGTGCACGCCCTCGACCCGCGGCGAGTACACCCAGATCTCGAACGCCGGGCGCGGCGCCGGGAGGTCAGGGATGGCCTGCGGGTCGAACTTCATCGAGACGTAGGTGTGCGGGGCGCCCTCCACCGTCTCCTGGAAGAAGTTGGTGCGCAGTGTCGCCTTGATGACGGTCAGGAAGGAACGCAGGATGCGGTCCTCGTCGAGGCTCGCCACCTGGTCGAGGGCGGCGTCCAGCTCCTCGTGGAGGGCGTCGGTGAGCTCCAGGCCGGCCTTCTGCCGGTCCGGGGACATCCGCGCCTCGAAGAGGGAGACGAGCAGCCGGGTGGTGTGGACGTTGTGGCGGAGTGTCGTCTCCATGTAGTCCTGGCTGAACGTGGAACCGGCCTGCCGCAGGTACTTGGCGTACGCCCGCAGCACCATCGCCTGCCGCCAGCTCAGCCCGGCGCTCAGCACCAGCGCGTTGAAGCCGTCGTTCTCCGCGAGGCCGGTCCAGGTCGCCGCGAAGGCGTCCTGGAACCGCTCACGGCCGTCGTCACCCAGGTAGTCGCCGTTGCCGCCGCCGGCCGTCTTCGGCATCCGCATGCCGAAGTCGTAGATCCACGCGGTCGTCCGGTCCGCGCACCGCAGTTCGTACGGCCGCTCGTCGATCACCTCGACGCCCAGCCGGTTCAGTACCGGCAGCACCGCCGACAGGGAGATCGCCGCGCCCTTGCGGTAGATCTTGAAGCGGCGTTCGTCGGGGGCGGCGCCCACCGGCTCGTAGAGGCTGAGCGCGAAGTCGTTGCCCGCCTCCTCGGTGAGCCGCTCCAGGTGGACCAGGTCGGCGACCGCCGCGCGGGGGGTGTGGTCGGCCTTGTAGCCCTCGGGGAAGGAGTTGGTGTAGCGGCGCTGCAGCTCGGCCGCGCGCTCCTCGCCGCACTCGGCGTTGAGCGCCTCGGCGAAGCCGTCCGCCCAGGAACGGGCCGCCTCGACCAGGCGGGCCTCGATGCGGTCCTTGTCGGCGTCGGACAGCTCGGGCAGCTCGGTGCCCTGCGGGACGCGTACGACGAAGTGCAGCCGGGAGAGGATCGACTCGGTGTTCCAGGCCGTGAAGTCGACGTTGGTGCCGCCGAGCTCCTCCTTCAGGATGTCGATGATCCGCAGCCGGACACCGGTGGTGTAGCGGTCCCGGGGGAGGTAGACGATGGCCGAGTAGTAACGGCCGTACTCGTCCTGGCGCAGGTAGAGGCGGAGCCGCCGGCGTTCCTGGAGGTAGAGGACGCTCGTGACGATCGACTCCAGCTCGGGGACCGGGGTCTGGAACAGCTCGTCGCGCGGGAAGGTCTCCATGATCTGGAGCAGGTCGCGGCCGTCGTGGCTGTTGGGCGAGAAGCCGGCCCGCTCCAGCACCGCGTCGACCTTGCGGCGGATGACGGGCACCCGGCGCACCGACTCGGTGTAGGCGGCGGACGAGAACAGCCCCAGGAAGCGGCGCTCGCCGACGACGTTGCCGTCCGCGTCGAACTTCTTGACACCGATGTAGTCCAGGTACGACGGCCGGTGCACGGTCGCCCTGCTGTTCGCCTTGGTCAGGACGAGGAGCTTGTGCTCACGGGCCTTGGCGCGCGCGTCGGCCGGGAGCCGCTCGAAGGAGGGGCTGACCGGGTGGCCCTCCTCGCCGGCGTGCGGCGGGTCCGAGCGCAGGATGCCGAGCCCGGTACCGGGCACGGCGCCCAGCGAGTCGTCCTCACGCAGCTGGTACTCGCGGAACCCGAGGAAGGTGAAGTGGTCGGCGGCCAGCCAGCGCAGCAGCTCGCGGGCCTCCTCGACCTCGGGGCGGGGCAGGTCGCCGGGGACCGGTTCGGCGCCGAGGCCCTCGGCGATACGCACCGCCGCCTCCCGCATCTTCTCCCAGTCCTCGACGGCCTCGCGGACGTCGGACAGCACCCGCATCAGATCGGCGGTGATCTGCTTGAGGTCGGCGCGGTCGGTCTCGCGGTCGATCTCGACGTGGATCCAGGACTCGATGTGCGCGTCGTGCGGCAGTTCCTCGCCGACGGCCGGGGCCGGCAGCCTCTCGATCAGCTTGCCGGTCAGATCGCGGCGGACCACGAACTGAGGGTGGATGACGACATGGATGCCGCGCCCCTGCCGGGTCAGCTCATTGGTGACCGAGTCGACGAGGAAGGGCATGTCGTCGGTGACGACCTCCACCACGGAGTGGCTGCAGGTCCACCCGTTCTCCTCGACGGTCGGGGTGTGGACCCGGACGTTCGCGGTGCCTTGCGGACGGGTCTCGGCGAGACGGAAGTGCGAGACGGCTGCGCCGAAGACGTCGACCGGGTCGCGGTCGGCGAGGTCCTCGGGCGCGGTGTGCAGGTAGTAGCGCTGAAGGAACGTGAACACGGACTCCTTGTCCGCCGTCCCCGTCGTCCCAGTCGGTAGGTGCCCCCCTGCCGGGCTGTTCTCAGCTACCCGGGCGGCCCGTTCGAGCAGCTCGGCTTTGGCTTCGTCCAGCTTGGTCTGCATTGTCCTCTGGCTCCTGTCGCGCGCCATTGCGTGACGTAGAAGGAAGTACGGGCTCTTCCCCCTGCGGCTCGACGCCACGGCCGGGGTCTCCGGTCTGCTCCGACGCTATGCCGCAGGGTGAGACGAGCGGGGGGGATTCGGCCATTCTCGACATGCCCCGAGGGTGTGACGTGCCTCTCGGCTCCGCCGTCACCAGGGCTGTTTCGGGTGCCCTCCGCCCGCGAAGACCAGCGACCGCCGCCCGGTCACGGAGGTGTTCCGTGCTCACCGGGCGCAGGGCAGGGGCTTCGATGCCCCCGCGAACTATCGCGCTGATCACGCCACCAAGGCTATCGCCCCTCACCCGGGGGTCGTCATGAGCCGTATGTGTACAAAACAGGGGGTCGAACTTTGACGTTCTGCACAGCGCGCCGTGCCGGGGCGGCATCCTTCCGGTGCCGGGAAGCGAGACCGCCCCTGTACTTCGCGGCGGTCAGGCCACCAGCCGCTGCGCCTCCTGGACCGCCTCCGCCAGTGAGTCCACGACCGGTACCCCGACCTCCTCCAGGCTCGCCCTGCCGTGCGACCCGCCGGTGTACAGCACCGCCTTCGCGCCCACGGCATGCGCGGCCACCGCGTCGTCCGCCGCGTCCCCGATCACCACGGTCCGCCCGGGCTGCACCTGTCCCAACGACCGCAGATGCCGCACCATGTGCTCGGCCTTGCTGCCCCCGGACGGCCCGACCCGCCCCTCGACCCGTATGAAGTGCGGCTCGATCCCGAACCCCCGCACCAACGGCACGAGCTCGTCATGCACGTACATGCTCAGCAGGGACTGGCTCCCGCCGGCCGAACGCCACCCGGCCAGCAGCTCGGCCGCCCCGTCGGTCAGCCCGCACAGGGTCCGGTGCTCGGCGTAGTACCGGTGGAAGATCTCGTCCATGACCTCCCACTCGGCCCCGGTCGGCAGCCGCCCCATCAGCCGCTCGTAGAACTTCGGCACCGGCACGCAGTACAGCGCCCGGTACTGCTCCAGTGTGATCGGCGCCAGGCCCAGCTCGGCCGATGCCGCGTTCGTCGCCCCGATGATCGCGTCGTTGTCGTGGAACAGTGTTCCGTTCCAGTCCCAGACGATGTGCGCGTTTCCGTGCTTCCCCATGCCGAAAACGCTACCCGCCGCGACTGACAATCAAGACATGCGGCACGTCATCGCAGGTCACAGCTGTTCGACTGAACCCTGTCGGCCCCGCAGGGCCCCGGTCAGCCGCCGTGCCCCACCAGGTTCGGGATCTCCTGCGTGGCGTACCAGAGCAGTTCGTGGTCCTCGGCCCCGTCCACGACGAACTGCGCGTCGTCGTCCCCGCCGTCCGCCGCCGCGAGCGCCCCGGCCGCCGCCGCCACGTCCTCCTCCGCGTCGTCGGAGTCGACGTGCACCGCGGCCGCCTTGGCCAGCGCCACCGTCCCGGCCACCCGCACCTCGCCCAGTGCCGCCGGGTCGAGTCCGCGGTCGGGGTCGGCCGCCGCCGTGCCGTCGGGGACGTCCACGGCGACCACGACCCGGCGCCGCAGCGCTCCCGGGTCCGCCGCGAGCAGCCGCAGGGAGGCGAGCGCGGCCCGGTTCAGCGCGGCGTACTCCAGTTCCTCCAGGTCGTCGGAGAGGTACCACTCGCGCAGCGCGGGCGTGACGGCGTAGGCGACGAACGGGCCGGTCCTCAGCTCCCCCGTCTTGTGCGCCTCGGCGAGCCCGGGGAGGGTCAGGGGGACGTAGACGCGCATGACTGGCCGCTCTCTTCCGGACTCTTCGACACTGCGGCTCCCGAAGGCCGCGGAGCCTCCCGGAGGGCCTTAAGGATACGTGCGGGCGTCCCCTATCGGGGCCCGGGCGCTGCCGCCGGGGCCGTCCACCCCGCGCCCCGCGATTCACCCGGTACCGCCGCCCGCCCAAAGGGCTTACCCCGCCCCTGATCACTCGGATAGGTGAACTCTCCGGGACTCCGACACGGACCGTCACCGCCTTGCCGCCGCCGACCCGGCCCCCGTACAAGATCCCCGACCGCAAGTTACCGCCCGGTACCCATCGGGCCCGCCGAACGGGGATCCCCCATGAACAAGGTCATGACCAGGACCGCCCAGCTCCGCCCGGGCACCCGCCCGCCCGGCCGCCGCGACTCCCGCCGCCCGGGGGCGTCCTCCCGCAGGCCGCTGACGCCTCCGGCGGCCCCGCCGAGCCCTCGCCCCACCGACCTGTTCGCGGAGCGTCTGCTGGCGGTCCTCAGCGGCCGCCGCCCCGTCCACTGGATGCTCCGGCACACGGCGGGCCCCGCCTACGACGACCTGGCCCGCCTCGCCGAGCGCGGCCCCCTGCGCACCCGCGGCACCGACCCCGTCGTCCACGACATCGGCTACTACGTCCCCCGCGCCGGCGCCCTGGAGGTGTTCGCCCGCATCTCCGCGGGCAGCCAGCTGCGCGCCATGGCCTTCCGTCTGGAACAGAGCCAGGACCTGCGCTGGCGCTGCACCGCGATCGAACTGGGCGGTCCCCGCGCAGCCCGCGGCGACTAGCCCGGGGGCCGCCCGCCCGGAAACCGGGGCGGCGCGGGAAGGCCCGGTTCGTGAGGGGTCGCCTCCGCGCGCCGGGCCTGGGACGGCACGGGCTCCGCGGGTCACAGACCGAAGGGCCGGACCCCTGTGGGGTGGCCGGCCCTGATCGGTGCGGTCGCTGCCGTCACTTCCGGCGGCGGCGGCTGCCCTTCGCCTGCTTGCGGCGCTCGGCACGGGTGAGACCGTCCGCCTCGGAGCGGGCCGGCTCGTCGTCGTAGTCGAAGTCGCCCTCGACGATGCCGCCCTCGCCGTCCACCGTGGCCGCGGAGAAGTGCATGCCCCGCCGCTGCGGCGCCTCCAGGCCCTTCGCACGGATCTCGGGACGCGAGCCCGCCTGGGCCGGCACCGCGTCCTGGACGCCCTCCGTGACCGCCTGGGCGTCCTCGACCGGGACCTCCTCGACCTGCTGCTCGACCTGGACCTCCAGGTTGAACAGGTAGCCGACGGACTCCTCCTTGATGCCGTCCATCATCGCGGTGAACATGTCGAAGCCCTCGCGCTGGTACTCCACCAGGGGGTCCTTCTGGGCCATCGCGCGCAGGCCGATGCCCTCCTGGAGGTAGTCCATCTCGTAGAGGTGCTCGCGCCACTTGCGGTCGAGGACCGAGAGCACGACCCGGCGCTCCAGCTCGCGCATGATCTCGGAGCCGAGCTGCGCCTCACGCGACGCGTACTGCTCGTGGATGTCGTCCTTGATGGACTCGGAGATGTACTCGGCGGTCAGACCGGCCCGGTCGCCGGCCGCCTCCTCCAGCTCCTCGATGGTCACCTTGACCGGGTAGAGCTGCTTGAAGGCGCCCCACAGACGGTCGAGGTCCCAGTCCTCCGGGAAGCCCTCCGCGGTCTCCGCACCGACGTACGCGTCGATCGTGTCGTCCATGAAGTGCTGGATCTGCTCCTGCAGGTCCTCGCCCTCCAGGACGCGGCGGCGCTCGCCATAGATGACCTCACGCTGGCGGTTGAGCACCTCGTCGTACTTCAGGACGTTCTTGCGCGTCTCGAAGTTCTGCTGCTCGACCTGCGACTGTGCGGACGCGATCGCGCGGGTGACCATCTTGTTCTCGATCGGCACGTCGTCCGGCACGTTGGCCATGGACATCACGCGCTCGACCATCTGGGCCTTGAACAGGCGCATCAGGTCGTCGCCGAGAGAGAGGTAGAAGCGGGACTCACCGGGGTCGCCCTGACGGCCGGAACGACCGCGCAGCTGGTTGTCGATCCGGCGCGACTCGTGCCGCTCGGTACCCAGGACGTAGAGGCCGCCGAGGTCCTTGACCTCTTCGAACTCGGCCTTGACCGCGCGCTCGGCCTTCTCCAGGGCGGCGGGCAGGGCCTGCGCCCACTCCTCGATGTGCTCCTCGGGGTCGAGGCCGCGCTGGCGCAGCTCCGCCTCGGCGAGGTCGTCCGGGTTACCGCCGAGCTTGATGTCGGTACCACGGCCGGCCATGTTGGTGGCCACCGTCACGGCGCCCCTGCGGCCGGCCTGAGCGACGATCGACGCCTCACGCTCGTGCTGCTTGGCGTTGAGCACCTCGTGCTGGATGCCGCGCTTGGAGAGCTGCTGCGAGAGGTACTCCGACTTCTCGACGGAGGTCGTGCCGACGAGGATCGGCTGGCCCTTCTCGTGCTTCTCCGCGATGTCGTCGACGACCGCCTCGAACTTGGCGACCTCGGTGCGGTAGATCAGGTCCGACTGGTCCTTGCGGACCATCGGCCTGTTCGTCGGGATCGGGACCACGCCGAGCTTGTAGATCTGGTGGAACTCCGCGGCCTCGGTCATGGCCGTACCGGTCATGCCGGACAGGCCGGGCTGTTCCTTGCCGCTGTGGTCGTGGCGCTTGTAGAGGCGGAAGAAGTTCTGCAGGGTGATCGTGGCGAGGGTCTGGTTCTCGTCCTTGATGTCCACCCCTTCCTTCGCCTCGATCGCCTGGTGCATGCCCTCGTTGTAGCGGCGGCCGGCGAGGATACGGCCGGTGTGCTCGTCGACGATCATGACTTCGCCGTCCATGACGACGTAGTCCTTGTCCTTCTTGAAGAGCTCCTTCGCCTTGATGGCGTTGTTCAGGTAGCCCACCAGAGGCGTGTTCACCGACTCGTAGAGGTTGTCGATGCCCAGCCAGTCCTCGACCTTGGAGACGCCGGACTCGTGGATGGCGACCGTGCGCTTCTTCTCGTCGACCTCGTAGTCGCCGGTCTCCTCGACGCCCTTGAGCGGGTTGCCGGCCTCACCCTTCTTCAGGCGCAGGACCAGCTTGGCGAAGTCGCCGTACCACTTGGTGGCCTGGTCGGCCGGGCCGGAGATGATCAGCGGCGTACGGGCCTCGTCGACCAGGATGGAGTCGACCTCGTCGACGATGGCGAAGTTGTGGCCGCGCTGGACGAGCTCGTCCTGGGACCAGGCCATGTTGTCGCGCAGGTAGTCGAAGCCGAACTCGTTGTTCGTGCCGTACGTGATGTCCGCCGCGTACTGCTCGCGGCGCTGGGCCGGCGACATGTTGGCGAGGATGCAGCCGACGTTCAGGCCCAGGAACTTGTGGACGCGGCCCATCATCTCGGAGTCGCGCTCGGCCAGGTAGTCGTTGACCGTGATGAGGTGGACGCCCTTGCCCGACAGCGCGTTCAGGTACGCGGGCAGGGTGCCGACGAGGGTCTTGCCCTCACCGGTCTTCATCTCGGCCACGTAGCCGAGGTGCAGGGCGGCGCCACCCATGATCTGCACGTCGTAGTGACGCTGCCCGAGGGCGCGCTTGGCG
Organism: Streptomyces sp. NPDC026515; assembly: GCF_055567595.1. Classification (NCBI taxonomy): domain Bacteria; kingdom Bacillati; phylum Actinomycetota; class Actinomycetes; order Kitasatosporales; family Streptomycetaceae; genus Streptomyces; species Streptomyces sp. NPDC026515. Next base: position 17,506 of record NZ_JBVHQD010000014.1, on the reverse strand, counting down.
GCCTCGCGGACGGTGGCGAACGCCTCGGGGAGCAGGTCGTCGAGGCTCTCTCCGTCGGCGTAACGCTGCTTGTACTCATCGGTGAGGGCCCGCAGCTCGGCGTCGGAGAGGTCGACGAAGTCCTCTTCGATGGAGTTGACCTGGTCCGCGATGCGGTGCAGCTTGCGCAGGATCTTGCCTTCGCCTGCACGCATGATCTTCGAGAGGACGGACACGGGGGTTTGTCTCCTTGCCGGTCGGGCCTGGGACGGTCGGTTTCGATTGGACGTACTGAGCAACGGCCATCGTATGCGAGGACCCGGCCGCGCCGGGAGGCCTGGCGGCCCGACGGCCGTCCGCCGCTTTTCAGAGGGCTCCGCGAGCCCCCTTCGTGTGACTTCTCCGGGTGGGCATTCGGTTGTACTGGGTGGTGTCGCCGAGTCTGATTCCGCTTCTTCGCCGCTTCATCAGGGGACAACGGCCGGAGCGTATGGATAGTGCCGCATCAGCCGAGGAATTGCGCGAACCGTGATCACTCGGCCACGAGCCGTGAAAGGTATGGCGTGCCGGGCGCCGGGCCGAGCAGAATCGGCCGATGGAACCCGTCACGCTCTCCACCGCCCGTCTGCTGCTGCGGACGGTAGGTCCTCAGGACACCGAAGCGGTGTACACGGCCGTGCAGGACCCGGACATCCAGCGCTGGACCACGATTCCCTCGCCCTACCTGCCGGAACACGCCCGGAGTTTCACGGAGCAGCTGGTCCCCGACGGCTGGTCCGAGGGTTCGATGTTCACCTTCGGCGTCTTCCTGCCGACGGGTGAGCTGGCCGGGATGCTCGCCCTGACCATGCGCTCCCTGGGGACGGCCGAGGTGGGTTTCTGGGCCGCCAGGGAGTACCGCCGCCGCGGCTACGTCACCGAGGCCACCCTCACGGCCGCGCGCTGGGGTTTCACCCGGTTGGCGATGGACCGCGTCGAGTGGCGTGCCGAGGTCGGCAACCACGGATCCCGCGCGGTCGCGGAACGCGCCGGGTTCACCATCGAGGGCACCCTTCGCTCCGCCCTCAACAACAAGGGTGTGCGACGCGACTGCTGGGTGGGTTCCCTGCTGCCGTCGGACCTGGGCCTGCCCTCGGCCGCGCCCTATCTGCCGGCCCCTTCCCAGGGATGAGACCGCAGGTCGCACCGGACTGTCAGTGCCACCCTCTATCGTCCGAGCCATGACGACCCTCCCGCGCCCCACCGCCGCCCTCTCGGCGGACGAAGCCCGCCGTATCGCCCTGAGGGCACAGGGTTTCCTCGGCGCCCCCGACCGCCGCTCGGGCGTCCGGGGCGTGCTCCGCCACCTCGGCGCGGTCCAGCTCGACACCATCTCGGTCCTCGCCCGCTCCCACGAGCTCATCCCGTACGCCCGTCTCGGCGCCGTCGGCCGCAAGACGGTCGATGCCGCCTACTGGACCGACACGCACGCGTTCGAGTACTGGTCGCACGCGGCCTGCATCCTGCCCGTCGAGGAGTGGCCGCACTTCGCCTTCCGCCGCCGCGCCTACCGCGACCGCCCGCACTGGGGCCACGAGCTGCCCGAGGGCGCCTACGACCAGGTCATCAAGCAGCTGCGCACCGAAGGCCCGCTGACCGCCACGGAGTTGGGCGGCGCGAAGAAGACCAGTGAGTGGTGGGACTGGTCCGGCACCAAGGTCGCGGTGGAGCGTGCGCTGATGTACGGCGAGGTGGTGTGCGTCCAGCGGCGCGGCTGGAAGCGGGTGTACGACCTCGCCGAGCGCGCGGTCCCGGGCACGTTGCTGCACGACGATCTGGACGACACCGAGTGCCTGCGCCGCCTGGTCCGGCTGGCCGGGCAGTCACTGGGCGTCGGGACGCGCGCGGACATCGCCGACTACCACCGGCTCAAGGGCGAGCAGGTCGACGCGGTGATCGCCGACTCGGGCCTGGTCCCGGTCGACGTCGAGGGCTGGTCCAAGCCCGCCTGGGCGGACCCGTCGGCCCTGGCCACGCCGCCGCGCGGACGGCACCGTACGACCCTGCTCTCCCCCTTCGACTCCCTGATCTGGGACCGGGCACGCACGGAGCGGATCTTCGGCTTCACCCATCGCCTGGAGGCGTACGTTCCGAAGCCGAAGCGGGTGTACGGCTACTACGCGATGCCGGTGCTGGCCGGCGGCCGCCTGGTGGGCCGGGTCGATCCGGCGCGCGAGACGGGGGGTGTCCTGGTGGCACGCCAGGTCACGCTGGACGGCCCGAAGGCCCTTCCGGCGGTGGCCGAGGCCCTCGTCGAGGCGGCGAGCTGGGTGAACTGCACGACGGTGCGGGTGGAGCGCGTGGACGCTCCGGAGCTGCGTGAGCCGCTCGTCCGGGAGGTCACCCGCGCGCTGACTGCCGCGCTGCGCTGACCGGCGTCGCCCGCCTCAGCGGATCTCCAGGATCTTCTCCCGCATCGCGTAGACCACCGCCTCCATCCTGGAGTGCAGCTGCAGCTTCTCCAGGATGTTGCGCACGTGGTTCTTCACGGTGTTCTCGGAGATGAACAACTCCTTCGCGATATCGCGGTTGTTCATGCCCGTGGCGACGAGTTTGAGCACTTCGAGTTCACGGTCGGTCAGCCGGGGCGCCGGCACCAGCCGGCGCTCGTCGGTGCGCTGGATCATCGACTTGAACTCGGTGAGGAGTTTCGACGCCATGGACGGGCTGATCTGGGACTGCCCGTCGGCCACCGCGCGAATGGCGGTGGCCACCTCGTCCGTCGAGATCTCCTTGAGGAGGTAGCCGGTCGCACCCGCCTTGATCGCTTCGTAGAGATCGGCCTCTTCGTCGCTGATCGTCAGCATGATGATCTTGGCGCTGGGCGCGACCTCCTTGATGGAGGTGCAGGCCTCGATACCACCGCGCTTGGGCATCCGGACGTCCATGAGCACGATGTCCGGGAGCAGGTCGGCGGCCTTGTCGACGGCCTCGGCCCCGTCGCCCGCCTCTCCGACGACCTGGATGTCCTCCTCGGCGGCGAGCACGATCTCCAGACCGCGGCGGAAGAGGGCATGGTCGTCCACGACAAGGACTCTGATCGGCTCCTTGCGCGAAGCGCCCCCCGCGTCCGGGCTCAGGACGACGCCGCCGTCGGCATCATCCTGCAACGGTCCGAAGCTGTCCGCCATCGTTCCTCCCCCTGAAGGCTGTGGCCTGTGGTGCTGTGCCATCGCCAACCCAAGGCAGCGGCCCACCGGTTGGACCGTTGCGGCCATGATTCCATGCCCGGGCGACAACGCGGAGACAGAGCGGGGCGCGAAGTGGTCGCACACCGGTGCCCCCGGGGGCGCACACACGCTTCCAGGGGCACAGGCTCGGTTACCGGGCGGGCGGGTCAGCCGCCCAGTGTGCCGCCCGCCGCCGGGGGTTGCGCCTGGGCGACCATCGGGTCGGTGCTGAGGTGGATGACGCCGTAGTCGTAAGCGTGCCGCCGGTAGACGACGCTCGGCTCCTTCGTCTCGGAGTCGACGAACAGGTAGAAGTCGTGTCCGACCAGTTCCATCTCGTACAGGGCCTGGTCGAGGCTCATCGGGGAGGCGACGTGGGTCTTCTCGCGGACGATGAGGGGCCCTTCGCCCTTCACCTCCAGCGAACCCATCTTCTTGGTGGGCACACCGTCGGGCTCTTCCGCCGGAACGGGGTTGCCGTTCCCGTTGAGCGTCGCCGCGTCCGGGACATGGTCGGCGACCTCGGCGGCCGGGATCCGCTGTGCGCCACGGCGCGAGAACCGCTTGTCGTGCTGCTTGCGCAGCCGCGCGTCCAGCTTCTCCGCCGCCAGGTCGAGTGCCGCGTACGGGTCGCTGGCCGCTGCCTCCGCCCGGATCACCGGACCGCGGGAGCGGAGCGTGATCTCCACTCGGTCGCAACGGTCGGCCTGTCGGGGGTTGGGCTCCTTGGACACCTCGACGTCCAGGCTGATCACCTTGCCGTCGAGCTTCTGGATCTTCTCCAGCTTCAGCTTCTCGGCCACGTGCTTGCGGAACCGCTCGGGCACCTCGGTCTTGCGGCCCTTGACGACGATGTCCACGCAGAACTCCGTTCCCGGAGCGCTCCGCTCCACTGGCGGAGCATCTCCCTTTTTGCACCCGGCTCCGGTGATCCCCGGAGCCTCGGACTCGGCGACTTCACCTCCTCCTCCCCCATGGGCAAGATCTGCACCCCAGCACCGCGATGATTGCGGAAAACGCGCGGCACGGCATTCGGATACGGGAGGCACGGCCTGCGGCTTTCTCCCTCACAACCGAACATATCTCGCCCGGACGGATGTCGTCACCCTCTACTGATGCGTACCTCCATTCAGGTGAATTGACCCGGTCACTACCTGCAACGATGAGCGTTAGCAGTCAGTTCCGGTTCATTTCGAAAGAATCCGGTGCGGCCGCGACCACAACCGCGCGGATCGGCCACGTGAGGGCGTTCCCCTCGGCCATTCCCGGTGCGTCCCGCGTCCACTTCGCTCGTTCTTCCCTCGGTCCGGCGATCCGTTCCTCACTTCCTTCCCAAGCCGCGCGCCGATACACAGCCGTTGTCTCTTCTCCTGCCCCTTCGGACCCCGTCACCTCCCGTACCGCACGGGCCGCCTCCGTGAGGGTGGCGCCGGTCGTGACGAGGTCGTCCACGAGGACGACACGGCCGCCCCCGAGCAGCCGGGCGGCGCCGGCCGGCACCTCCAGCGCGCCGTCGATGTTCGCCAGCCGCTGCCGGGAGTTGAGGTCCGCCTGATCGGCCACGGCCCGCCGCTGCCGCAGCACCGGGACGACCCGCACCGAGGTCCCTCCACGCCGCAGCTCCGCGGCCGCCGCGAGGGCGATCCGGCGCACCGGATCGTGTCCCCGCGCCCGCACGGCCCACGGCGCGGAGGGCACCGGCACGAGAAGCACGGGCCTGCCGCCCCGGGCACCGCCGCCCCCGTCACCGACCCCGGCCGTCAGGCCCCCCGGCTCGCCTCCGGCGCCGCCGGCCGCGCTCTGCGCGCGGCCCGTCGAGCCGTCGGCCCAGGACGACACGATCCTGACGGTCCGGCCCGTCCGGCTCTCCCGCAGCCCGGCCCGCACCGCTCCCGCAAGAGCCGCACCGAGGGCCCCGGCGAGCGCCAGCGCGCCCCGTTCCTTGTGGGCGAGGAGAGCCGCCCGTACCTCGTCCGCGTAAGGCGCCGCCGCGTACACCGGCGGCAGCCCGAGCGGCTCCGGCACCGGTCGCACCCGGCGCGGTGCGGCCCCGCTCAGGGCGGCACGGCACTCGGCACAGAGCACCGTGCGAGGCGTCCCACAGCCTCCGCACTCGGCCGGGAGCACCAGGTCGGTGAGGTCCTGCCACCACCCCCGCATGCGCCCACTGTGCCCACGGCCGGCCGTACCGGCCACCCCTGTGGACAACTGCCTGTGGACAACTCCGTGCGCCACGCACAACGCGTCGCCGCGACGGGTCACCACGACGGGGGTCACCACGACGGGGTCACCACAACGCGTCCAGCACGGTCAGGAGGCCGGTGGCGGACCCGGAAACGGCCGCCCCGCCGGCTCCACGCCGGGCCGGGACGGCCGCTCCCGCACCGGCTGCGGGCTCAGCCCGGATAGACCGGTGCCGAACCGTCCTTGACCACCTTCTGCCACTGCGCCCCCGACGGCAGCCGGACGATCCCGTCGTCCTGCGAGCGGGCCACCAGCGGCACCCGGTCGTCCTCGGACGCGGCGATCGCCAGGACACCCGTGAGGGCTGCGGGCGCCGGCCCGTCCGGCGTGGAGCCGTCGACCTGGACGTACCGCGTCTGCTGCACTCCGCCCTGCTCACGCCCGACCACCACGAGCTGACTGTCCCCGGCCCAGGACATCGCGGTGACCTCCTCGGAGCCAGGGGTGGCGGAACGCAGTTCCAGGACCGAGACCTCCTGCTGATCATCGGACTTGGTGCGCTCGATCCGGCCCACGAGCAGCGACTGCTTGCCGTCCTTCTCCACGACGAGCGCGATCCGCACCCCGTCGGCGGCCACCCGCACGTCCTTGATGCGGCCGCTCAGCTCGGGTACCTGCACCGCCGTCGGCTGACCGACGCCCTGCGCCAGCATGTACAGCTGCGGCTTGGCGGGATCCCGGTCGGCCACCCACAGGTCGCCCCGGGCGTCCCAGCTCGGCGCCGTCAGCCGGTCGTCCTCGGTCGCTCCGTGGCTGGTCAGCACCGCGTCGCCGAGCGAACCGTCCGACGCGAGCGAGGTCACGTACAGCGACTTGCCGTCGCTGGTGACCCCGGCCGCGTTCCGCTCGTCACGGGCGACCGCCACCGACCGCAGGGACTTGGTGCCCGCCCCGAACGGGCCCGGCACGGCGACCGCACTGGTGCCGGTACCGCCGGTCGTCATCCGCACCAGCCGGTGCTTGCTGTCGAGGAAGTACAGGTAGTCGGGCCGCTTGGCGGACGGCCGCCAGGCGGTGGCCTCGGCCTGGTCCTCGGTGACGTCGCACATCCGGCCACCGCTCACGGACTGCAGCGCGACCGAGTCCACGGTGGGCGTCAGGTTCCGCAGGGTGAACAGCAACTGGGCCGCCATCTCGGTGCACTTGGCCGAACCGATCCGGGACGCCTTGACGTTCAGTGGCACGGTGACCTGGTTCTGGTCGTCCGGAGTCAGCCCGGACACGCCCTTCTTGAGCGCCGTACCCGTCGGGAAACTCGACCGGACCACCGGGCCGAGCCAGGTGGTGGGGCCGTTGATCAGCGAACGCACCAGCTGGGTCGTCGGATCCACCCGGCTGCGGACGAAGACCGGGTCGGCGACCGCCACCGGCTGCCCGGTCTCCCCGGCCGACGTGCCCAAGGCAAAGTAGTACTTGTTGACGGACGTGTAGTTGCGCTGGAAGTCGGACTTGCCCATCACGACGCCCTGCGGCAGCGAGTCGATCCGCCACTGCCCGCTCTTGGCGTCCTTCGTCAGATGCACCGTCCGCTCGTACGTGCCGGCGGCGGGTGCGTACGCCTGCTGCGCGTCGACGGTGGCCACCCGGCTGCCCTGCAGCGAGTAGGTGATGCTGTCCGTGCCCTCCCGGCCCGCCGGCCGCGGGTCCGTCTGGATGCTCGGCCCGTTCGCCAGTACCGTCGCCTGCGACTCCGGCCGCCAGGTCTTCGCCGCGGCCGTGCTCAGATACTTGCGCGCCGTGTCGTAGCGAGGATCGTCGCTGGTCAGAGCTTCCAGGAAGCCCTGGACGATCTCGGTGGAGGAGGCGTCCTGCTGCGGCGGCATGGCGAACACCCGCACCTGCGTGTCCTGCCGTGGCGTGGACTCGACATCCCGCAGGTCGCCGCTGTCCGGCATGGAGGCACAGCCCGCCAGCAGTACGGCCCCGCAGGCGGCGTACGCCACCACGCGCGCCGGTCGGGGCCGCGCGCTCCCCTCGCGGTCAGCGACCACGAAATGCCTCCCCTGGCTTGTTCGACTCGTCCGACCCGCCGACGCTCCCGTCGTCCGCCGGACCGGTCCCCGGCGTGCCCTCCTGGCGCCGTGCGCCCCCGTTGGGCCGGGGTACCACCCGTGCGCCGTTACCGGGCAACGCGGTCGGGTCGGCGGTCGGGGCCACGCCGGCCATCCGCTGCGCCATGGGAGCGAGCGCCGCCCCCTGCCCGCCACCGGCCTGCACCGGCACGGTCGCCCGCTTGCCCTCGCCGCCGCTCGGCAGACCTGCGTCGCTGAGCCCCCGGTTGCGCCGGGAGTCCTTGGGTTCCAGGGGTATCGGCGAGCCCCGCAGCGGCTCGTCAGCCGTCCTCGGCAGCGTCAGCCGGAACTGCGACCCACCGCCAGGCTCCCCCCACGCCTGCAGCCAGCCGCCGTGCAGCCGTGCGTCCTCCAGGGCGATCGACAGCCCCAGGCCGGTACCGCCGGTGGTACGCGCGCGTGCCGGGTCCGCGCGCCAGAAGCGGCTGAAGACCCGGGTCGCCTCGCCGGGCTTGAGCCCGACGCCGTAGTCACGCACCGCGATCGCGACCGCTCCGCCGGCCGAGGCCAGCTTGACGACGACGTCCTTGCCCTCCCCGTGCTCCACGGCGTTGACGACCAGGTTGCGCAGCACCCGTTCCAGGCGCCGGGCGTCCGCCTCGGCGACCACGGGCTGCAGGTCGCCGAGCACGCGTATGTGGGTGCCCTTGCGCTCCGCGAGCGGCGCCGCGCCGCTGACCACCCGCCGTACGACCTCCCTGAGGTCTATCGGCTCGGCCTCCAGGGCCGCCGCGCCCGCGTCGAAGCGGCTGATCTCCAGCAGGTCGGCGAGGAGCGACTCGAACCGGTCCAGCTGGTCGGCGAGAAGCTCCGCGGACCGCGCGGTCACCGGGTCGAAGTCCTCCCGTGCCTCGTGGATGACGTCGGCCGCCATCCGCACGGTCGTCAACGGCGTGCGCAACTCGTGCGACACGTCCGACACGAACCGGCGCTGCATCCGCGACAGGTCCTCCAGCTGCTGGATCTTCAGCTGGAGGTTCTGCGCCATCTTGTTGAAGGCCTCGCCGAGGCGCGCGATGTCGTCCTCGCCGGTGACCTTCATCCGTTCCTGGAGCCGTCCGGCGGACAGCCGCTCGGCGATCCCGGCCGCCATCCGCACCGGCGTGACGACCTGCCGCACCACCAGCCAGGCGATGGCTCCGAGCAGGACGACGACGAAGAGCCCGGCGGTCGCGAGGGTGCCCTTGACCAGGCTGAGGGACTTCTCCTCCTGGGTGAGCGGGAAGAGGTAGTACAGCTCGTACGGGTCGCCGTTCGGGTCGTTGACCTGCTTGCCGATGACCAGGGCGGGCTGCGACTCCTTGTCGCTGTCCTTGTAGACGATCCGGGTGTAGCTCTGCGCGGCCGTCATGGTGCCGTTGATCCGCGCGCGCAGGTCGTCGGGCACGCTGGACGTCGGGTCGACCTGCCCGGAGGCGCGCGGACCGCGTCCGCCGCCGCTGTTGTCGCCCGCGGGCAGCGTCACCACGTCGAAGGCGCCCTGGCCGCCGCTGGAGAGGGACTCGACGAGGTCGCTCATCCACGGGGTGAGGTTCTGCGACTGCCGTCCGTCCGGTGACACGGCCGTGTCACCGGTGCCGGTCGCGGCCTCGTCGGCCTTCTGCTTGGCCACCGCGAACCCGCCGGTGGCCTGGCTCTGCGAGGCCTTCACCTTGGCGTCCAACAGGCCGTTGCGCACCTGCCCGATGACGACGAACCCGAGCAGCAGAACGACACCCAGCGACATCAGCAGGGTCGTGACGACGACCTTGAGCTGGATGTTGCGCCGCCACAGCCGCATGACCGGCAGCAGCGGCCGGCGCACCCAGCGCATGAAGAGCCGCAGCACCGGACTGCCCTGGACCCCGCCCTGCAGCAGCCCGCCCTCGAAGAGCAGCCGCCGGCGCGAACCGGGCCTCTTTCCGCCGACAGGCCGCTCCGGACGGTCCCCGGACCGGCCGGGGGCCGAAGCGGCACTGTCCCCGGACACGTCAGCTCGGTCCGGCCTTGTACCCGACACCGCGGACGGTCACCACGATCTCCGGCCGCTCCGGGTCCTTCTCGACCTTGGAGCGCAGCCGCTGGACGTGAACGTTGACCAGACGGGTGTCCGCCGCGTGCCGGTAGCCCCAGACCTGCTCCAGGAGCACCTCACGGGTGAACACCTGCCACGGCTTGCGGGCGAGCGCGACCAGCAGGTCGAACTCCAGCGGGGTCAGCGCGATGGACTGCCCGTCCCGCTTCACCGAGTGTCCGGCCACGTCGATGACCAGGTCACCTATGGCGAGCTGCTCCGGCGCCGGCTCCTCGGACCTCCGCAGCCTCGCCCGGATCCGGGCGACCAGCTCCTTCGGCTTGAACGGCTTCACGATGTAGTCGTCCGCGCCCGACTCCAGGCCCACGACCACATCGACGGTGTCACTCTTCGCCGTGAGCATCACGATCGGCACCCCGGACTCCGCCCTGATCAGACGGCACACCTCGATACCGTCCCGCCCGGGCAGCATCAGGTCCAGCAGCACCAGATCGGGCTTGGTCTCACGGAAAGCGGCCAGCGCCTTGTCGCCGTCGGCTACGAAAGACGGCTCAAAACCTTCACCACGCAACACGATGCCGAGCATCTCGGCCAGTGCGGTGTCGTCGTCGACGACAAGGACTCGTCCCTTCATAAACGACATCATCCCATTCTCATAACAGTGAAGGTTGCGCAGGTGACCAGGGTCACCGGCCTGTGACCTTAGCCGTACTGGAGCGTCACTGTCTGCCCCCGTCCGCCCGGGCTCCTCGCCGGACGACGAAGACTGAGTCCCCGCACCGCTCGATGCACCTCGACGCCGGCCGCCATGGCGTCACCTCGTCAGCCCTGGCCGTCGACGCCCCCTTCACCTACGAATCGCCGCAGGTGAAGGGGGCACTTCCGGTGGTCGATCCGACGTCATCCCATCAGCTGAACGTCACCTGGCGTGGCCTGGCGCAGAGCTCGGCGAGCGCCTCAGCCGTCACGGGCGAAACGGCGCCTTCCTCGGTGACGATCGCCGTCACGAGCTCCGGCGGCGTCACGTCGAACGCCGGGTTGTACGCCTGGGTCCCCAGGGGCGCCACCGGAATCCCGCCTCCCGCTCCCGTCACCGGCGCGTGCGGAGCTGTGACCTCGGTCACCTCGTATCCAGGGCGCTGTTCGACCTCGATGGACGCCCCGTCCGGCGTCTCCGGATCCACCGTCGTCAACGGCGCCACCACGATGAACGGCACGTGGTGGTACCGCGCGAGCACCGCGAGCGGATAGCTCCCCACCTTGTTCGCCACCGATCCGTCGGCCGCGATCCGGTCCGCCCCGATCAGCACCGCGTCCACTTCCCCCGCCGCGAACAGCGAACCGGCCGCGTTGTCGGTGAGCAAGGTGTAAGCCATGCCGCTGCGAGCCGCCTCGTAGGCCGTCAGGCGAGCGCCCTGCAGCAACGGACGCGTTTCGTCCACCCACAGCCGCCGCAGCCGCCCCGCCCGGTGCGCCTGGAGGGCCACCGCGAACGCCGTTCCCTCGCCCCCCGACACCAGCGATCCGGTGTTGCAGTGGGTGAGGATCCGGTGTCCTCCGCCCGGCAGCAACTCGTCCAGCAGCGCCAGTCCGTGCCCGGCCATCCGGGCGCTGGCCTCGGCATCCTCCCGGTGCACCGCCCGCGCCGCGACCAGCGCCGCCACGGCCGCAGCCCCGGAGTCACCGCTCTTGGCCAGAGCCGACCGGTACGCCGAAACGGCCCTGCGCACCCCGACGGAGAGATTCACGGCCGTGGGCCGGGCACCCTCCAGCGCCACCGCGGCCTCGTCCACGTCGAAACCCCGCACGGCGGCGAGCGCGACGCCGTACGCCCCCGCTATCCCGAGCAGCGGCGCCCCGCGCACCGCGAGCGTCCGGATCGCCTCGACCAGTGCCGACGCGTCCGTGCACACCAGCTCGACCTCCTCGGCCGGCAGTCTGGTCTGGTCAAGAAGGACCACCACGGGGCCCTCGGGCGGCTCCTCCCAACGGATCACGGGCATTCCTGTCGGCCGCTTGTCCTCGCCGGTTTGCGCGTACTGATCAGCCATGCCGTCAGTCTGCCCCGTATCCGGCGGACAATTGAAGGTGCGGAGCCTGTACCGCGGCAGGTCACTGGGTGACCACCCCATGGCACGATGGCAGCCAACCTGCCACCGCGACCGCGGACGGGCACCGTGAAGGAGCTTCGATGAACGACACTCCGGGCTGGGCCTCGCCCGGATCCGCCCCGTCCGACGGGCGGGAACCCGGCGCGTCCGCCCCTGCCGACCGCCCCGTTCCCGCAGGCCCTGCCGAGCAGCCCACCGACCAGCCGGGTACGGACCCACAGGGCTCCGACTCGAAGTGGTCCAAGGACCAGCCCCCGCCCGGCCAGTGGTCCGCGCCCACCGGCGCTCCGGCACCGGGCCAGGCACCGCCGCCACCACCGCCCGGCCCCGGCTGGGGCGGCCGGCCCCCCGGCGGCGGTTACGGAGGCTACGGCGGCCCGGGGGGGCCTGGCGGCTACGGTCCGCCCGGCGGCTACGGAGCCTGGGGCGGCGGCTGGGGCGGTCCCCCGCCCGCCGCCAAGCCCGGCGTGATCCCACTGCGCCCGCTCGGCGTCGGCGAGATCCTCGACGGTGCCGTCTCCACCATGCGCACCTACTGGCGCACGGTCCTCGGCATCTCGCTGACGGTCGCCGTCGTCACCCAGGTCGCCGTGATCCTCCTCCAGGGCCTCGTCCTCAACGACACCGAGACCACCGACACCCTCAACGACCCGAGCGCCTCCCTCAGCGAGGTGTCCCGCGCCGCCGGCGAGGTCATGGTCAGCTCGGGCGCCGTCCTGCTGATCTCGCTGGTCGGCACCATCATCGCGACGGCCCTGCTGACCACCGTCACCAGCCGCGCCGTACTCGGCAGGTCCGTGACCACGGGCGAAGCCTGGCGCGATGCCCGCCCCCAGGTCAGCAAGTTGTTCGGCCTCATCGTCCTGCTGGGACTCATCGCGGTCGGCGTCCTGCTCGTCGGCGCTCTGCCCGGCATCGTCGTCGCGATCGCCGGCGGCCCCGGCGGCGCCATCGCCGCACTGCTCATCGTGGGCCTCCTCGCGGGCGGCATCGTCACCCTGTGGCTGATGATCCGCTTCTCCCTGGCCTCTCCCTCCCTGATGCTGGAGAAGCAGAGCATCACGAAGTCGCTGGGACGCTCCGCCAAGCTCGTCCGCGGCTCCTGGTGGCGGGTCTTCGGCATCCAGGTCCTGGCGACGATCATCGCCAACATCGTCTCCTCGATCGCCGTGATCCCCTTCGCCGTAGGCGCGGCCCTCATCAGCGGCGACGGTTTCTCCGGCTTCCTCGAGAGCACGAACACCAACGTCGGCTGGACGTTCCTCATCATCAGCGGCATCGGCTCGGTGATCGGCTCGATGCTCACCTTCCCGATCAACGCGGGCGTCACCGTGCTCCTCTACATCGACCAGCGCATCCGGCGCGAGGCCCTCGACCTCGAACTGGCCCGCGCCGCCGGTGTCGAGAACTACGGCACCAGCACCCCCGGCACCGTCCCGGGGAGCTGATGCGGTGAGTCCGACGGGGGGAGTACTCACAGCGGTGCCCGCGGCCCTGCTGCGGGCACGGGCCCTGCTGTTGTCGGCCGGTTCGGGCGACGAACCGCCCGTGACCATCCCGCGCGACCCCGCACGGGAGGCGGCACGGCACGAGCTGTCCAAGCGCATGTACCACCAGAACGACCCGGGGCTGTTCCAGCGTGCCCTGAACGCCTTCCTGGACTGGGTCGGCCGCCTGCTCTCGGCCGCCTCGTCCGCGACGCCCGGAGGCACGCTGGGCCTCGTCGTCGTGGTGCTGGCCGTCCTCGCCGTCATCGGCGCCCTGTGGTGGCGCCTGGGCACCCCACGCCGCCAACCCGCCTCCGCCGCGGCCCTGTTCGACGACCGCCCCCGCAGCGCCGCCGACCATCGCGCGTCCGCCGAGGCACACGCCGCCCAGGGCCACTGGAACCAGGCCCTCCAGGAACGCATGCGTGCTGTCGTCCGCGCCCTGGAGGAACGTGCCCTGCTCGACCTCCGCCCCGGCCGCACCGCCGACGAGGCCGCCGCCCAGGCCGGCCGCGTCCTGCCCGCCCACCAGGACCGGCTGCGTACCGCCGCCCGGGAGTTCGACGACGTGACGTACGGCGGCCGCAGGGCGACCCAGGCGTCGTACGAGCGCATCACGGAACTCGACCGAGACCTGGAACGCACCAGACCGACACTCGCGAGCAACACCCGGAGCACCGCCCACAACACCCGCCAGGGGGCCGCCGAATGACCAACGGCGTAGCCCTTCCGCCCACCACCACCGCGCCCACCACCCGCCAGGTGTGGACCCGGACCCGGGGCATCGTCCTCGCCGTGGTGCTCCTGCTCGCCGGTGCCGTCGCCATCGCCGTCGTCCGCTCCGACAGCAGGCACGGCGACCTCGACCCCCGCTCCGTCGACCCCTACGGCAGCCGCGCCGTCGCGGAACTCCTCGCCGACCGGGGCGTGTCCACCCGCGTGGTCACCACCCTGGCCGAGGCCCGCGCCGCGGCCGACCGCGACACCACCCTGCTCGTCGCCGTCCCCGACCTGCTCACCCCGGGGCAGCAGTCCCGGCTGCGGGCGTCGACCGCCGGATCGGGCGGCCGCACGATCCTGGTCGCAGCCGGCAGCAGGTCCGTCGAACGACTCGCCCCCGGCGTCACCGCCGACCCCGCCACCAGCCTGAGGTCCACCCTGGACCCGCACTGCGGCCTGGCCGAGGCCCGTCGCGCGGGCAGTGCCGACACCGGCGGCATCCGCTACACCACCACCCACCTCGACGCCGATTCCTGCTACCCGAGCCAGCGTCTGGCCACGCTCATCCGCGTCCCCGCCGCCTCCGGGGGCGGGGACACCATCGTCCTCGGCGCGCCCGACATCCTGCTCAACGACCGCCTCGACGACCAGGGCAACGCCTCGCTCGCCCTCCAGCTCCTCGGTTCCCGCCGCCATCTGGTCTGGTACCTCCCCTCGCTCTCCGACTCCTCGGCCGCCGGCACGGGCGACCAGAAGTCCTTGTTCGACCTGCTCCCCTCGGGCTGGCTCTGGGGCACACTCCAGCTCTTCTTCGCCGCGGCCCTCGCCGCCTTCTGGCGGGCACGCCGACTCGGCCCCCTTGTAGCCGAGAAACTCCCCGTCGCGATCCGCGCCTCCGAAACCGTCGAAGGCCGCGCCCGCCTCTACCGCAAAGCCAACGCCCGCGACCGCGCGGCCGCCGCTCTTCGCTCCACCGCACGCACCCGCCTTGCCCCCCTCGTCGGCGTCCCCGTCTCCCAGGCGGACGCTCCCGAGGCTCTGCTCCCCGCCCTCTCCGCCCACCTCCACGGCGACGGCCAGGCCCTGCACTCCCTCCTCTTCGGACCGCCGCCCGGCGACGACGCGGCCCTCATCGCCCTCACCGACCAACTCGACGCCCTCGAAAGAGAGGTACGCCGTCCATGATGGACCCGACCACTGACACCGCCGGGACCACCGGGAACCCGGCCGACGCACGTGCCTCCCTGGAGGCCCTGCGCGCCGAGATCGCCAAAGCCGTGGTCGGCCAGGACCCCGCCGTGACCGGCCTCGTCGTCGCTCTCCTCTGCCGCGGACACGTACTACTTGAAGGAGTCCCCGGAGTCGCGAAAACGTTGCTCGTGCGCGCCCTCGCCTCCGCGCTCGAACTGGAGACCAAACGCGTCCAGTTCACCCCCGATCTCATGCCGAGCGACATCACGGGCTCCCTCGTCTACGACACCCGCACCGCCGAGTTCTCCTTCCAGGCCGGACCGGTCTTCACCAACCTCCTCCTCGCGGACGAGATCAACCGCACTCCGCCCAAGACCCAGTCGTCCCTCCTCGAAGCCATGGAGGAACGACAGGTCACGGTCGACGGCACGCCCCGCCCGCTCCCCGAACCCTTCCTGGTCGCCGCCACCCAGAACCCCGTCGAGTACGAGGGCACGTACCCCCTGCCCGAAGCCCAACTCGACCGCTTCCTCCTCAAGCTGACGATCCCCCTCCCCTCCCGCCAGGACGAGATCGACGTCCTCACCCGCCACGCCGAGGGCTTCAACCCGCGCGACCTGCGCGCCGCCGGCGTACGCCCCGTGGCGGGCCCCGCCGACCTCGAAGCCGCCCGCGCCGCGGTCGCCAAGACGAGCGTCTCCCCCGAGATCACCGCCTACGTCGTGGACATCTGCCGTGCCACCCGCGAGTCGCCGTCCCTCACGCTCGGCGTGTCCCCGCGCGGCGCGACCGCCCTGCTGGCCACCTCACGCGCATGGGCCTGGCTGACCGGCCGTGACTACGTCATCCCCGACGACGTCAAAGCCCTCGCCCTGCCCACCCTCCGCCACCGCGTCCAGCTCCGTCCCGAAGCCGAGATGGAGGGTGTGACGGCCGACTCCGTCATCAACGCGATCCTCGCCCACGTCCCGGTCCCCCGCTGATGCCCCTCACCGGACGCGCCGCCCTCCTGGCGGCCATCGGATCGATCCCCGTCGGCATCTGGGAACCCGGTTGGACGGGCATCCTCGCCGTCAACGGCCCGCTGGCCCTCGCGTGCGCCTGCGACTTCGCCTGGGCGGCTCCGGTACGACGCCTCGTGCTGACCCGCTCCGGCGACACGTCAGCGCGTCTTGGCGAGACCGCCGACATCACCCTGACCGTGACCAACCCGTCCCGACGCACACTCCGGGCCCGGCTCCGGGACGGCTGGCCGCCCAGCAGCTGGCAGGCCGGCACCGAGATCGAGGCTTCGCGGCACCGACTCACCGTCCCACCGGGCGAACGCCGACGCGTGACGACCCGCCTGCGGCCAACGCGCCGCGGCGACCGTCAGGCAGACCGCGTCACGATCCGCTCCTACGGCCCCCTGGGCCTGTTCTCCCGCCAGAGCGGCCACCAAGTGCCCTGGACCGTACGGGTCCTGCCCCCCTTCACCAGCCGCAAGCACCTGCCCTCGAAACTCGCCCGACTGCGTGAACTCGACGGCCGTACCAGCGTCCTGACTCGCGGCGAGGGCACCGAGTTCGACAGCCTCCGGGAGTACGTCCCCGGCGACGACACCCGCTCCATCGACTGGCGAGCCACGGCCCGGCAGTCGGCGGTCGCCGTACGCACCTGGCGTCCCGAACGCGACCGGCACATCCTGCTGGTCCTCGACACCGGCCGCACCTCCGCCGGCCGCGTCGGCGACGCCCCACGCCTGGACGCCTCGATGGACGCGGCACTCCTCCTCGGCGCCCTCGCCTCACGCGCGGGCGACCGCGTGGATCTGCTCGCCTACGACCGTCGAGTCCGTGCGCTGGTCCAGGGCCGCGCCGCAGGCGACGTCCTCCCGTCCCTGGTCAACGCGATGGCGACGCTGGAGCCCGAACTCGTCGAAACGGATGCGCGCGGACTCACGGCCACGGCGCTTCGTACGGCCCCGCGCCGTTCCCTGATCGTCCTTCTGACGACGCTGGACGCGGCCCCGGTCGAACAGGGTCTGCTTCCGGTGCTCTCCCAACTGACCCAACGCCATACGGTTCTGCTCGCTTCCGTGGCCGATCCGCACGTCGCCCGAATGGCGACGGCACGCGGAAACGCCGACGCGGTGTACGAGGCGGCGGCAGCGGCACAGGCGCAGAGCGAACGGCACCGCACGGCAGAACAACTCCGCCGGCACGGTGTCACGGTTGTGGACGCGACGCCTGAAGATCTGGCTCCCGCACTGGCCGACGCGTATCTGGCCCTGAAAGCGGCGGGCCGGCTCTGACACTCCGGGGCGGGCCCTTCCCGGGGCCTGCCCCAATTCCGATGTAAATCGACGCTGGCCCACACGAATCTGCGCGGATTCGAAAGGCCCGTAAACGCGAAAAGGCCCACGCCATATGGCGTGGGCCTTTCCCAAAATTTGTTCGGCGGTGTCCTACTCTCCCACAGGGTCCCCCCTGCAGTACCA